>CALXOO010000001.1 GCA_944390045.1 uncultured Spirochaetales bacterium
GTTATTCCCCGCGCATGCGGGGATGGTTCAACTGAAGGTGCCGAAAGTGCAGGCATCAACGTTATTCCCCGCGCATGCGGGGATGATTCAACTGAAGGTGCCGAAAGTGCAGGCATCAACGTTATTCCCCGCGCATGCGGGGATGATTCAACTGAAGATGCCGAAAATGCAGGCATCAATGTTATTCCCCGCGCATACGGGGTGTTTCCAGATTGACAGAAGAGTTTATTCCTTTCCTGTGCAATTTTGATGGATGTGGTAAATCGTTCAAATGCTTTGTAGTCTACAGGATTTTCGGCTGATTTCATAATTCTTTTGACCAATAAAATATGATAATATAATTCCTTTCTCGGACTACTAATCAAAAAAATATAGTAAAGGTCAATTGATACTGGTCCAATTTGCATCCATTTGAACGGAATTGCATCGAGAATGCAAGGCTGTCATATTCAAGACATTGTTATTTTAAGCTATCATTACAGTTATGCCGAATGTGTTCGATATCCGTAACCGAATGATAGATGATTTCAGATCCTTTTCAGAAAGCTTTGTATCGCCGAAAGCTTCTGATATCTCCAGCTATCTCTCTGATGAATCATACCAGAAGAAATACTGGCCGGACCCACTGCTCCAGATTAATCCTCATTATGCGACTGGGGACAGCATCGATTCTCTCGTCGATGCTGGAGTGCTTTCAGAGCCATGCAGAAGGATATTCCAGCGAAATGGCCATCCCATGCAGCTGTATAACCACCAGGGAAGAGCAATAAGCGCGGCAGCCAGAAAAGAGAGCTATGTGCTGACGACAGGAACCGGTTCCGGCAAGTCGCTCAGCTTCTTCATCCCGATAGTGGATTATGTCATCAGGCAGAAGCAGCAGTATCCGAACGCAAAACGCACATATGCAATCATCATGTATCCGATGAACGCTCTGGCTAACAGCCAGCTGGAGGAGATAGGAGGGTATCTTTCAAACGATCCGGAATGCCCTGTGACCGTCGGCAGGTACACGGGACAGGAAAGTTCTGAGGAAAGAACCGCTTTGACTCAGAATCCTCCAGACATCCTCCTGACGAACTACATGATGATGGAGCTCATTCTCACACGCTATCAGGATGTGGACCAGAAGGTCATTGAACATTCAAAGGACCTGAGGTTCCTCGTTCTTGATGAGCTTCACACATACCGGGGAAGACAGGGTGCTGATGTCGCGATGCTCGTGAGACGTATGCGACGGAGGCTGAATGCGGACAATCTCATATGCATCGGCACCTCGGCAACGATGACGTCAATCGGAACCACAGAGGACAGGAACCGCGCAGTAGCTACAGTGGCTTCCAAGATCTTCAGCACGAAGATATCCCCGGATTCAGTCTTCGGTGAGAAGCTGATGCGAATGACCGACTCAGGCAGGGATGACCTGCTTTCATCCGACCTGCATGACCGTGTTGCGAAAACAGTCACGTTCAGTGATGACGATGATGAGCTGCGCAGGGATCCGATAGCAGTATGGGTTGAACTCAATCTGAGCATCCACAAGGAACAGGGCTCTTCTGACATGAACTACGTACGGGCCACTCCAATGAAACTTGGAGACGTGTTCAGAAAGTTCTCGGAAGATTCCGGATGCTCCACGAAGGAAGCGGAGGATATCATAACACGATTCCTTATCAGGTCATCGGAGAGCAGAGACGGGAAGGCTCCTCTCTTCGCGTTCAAGCTTCATCAGTTCATCAGCGGTCCAGGCCATCTTCTGACGACACTCGAACCGGAAGGGGGAAGGATCGTCACGACAGAAGAACAGAAGCTGGCTCCGGGACGTACGGACGGAGCCCTACTGTTCAGAACGTATTTCTGCCGCGACTGCGGTCAGGAGTTCATTCCTGTCATAAAAGACAAGGACATATACACACCACGACTGCTTGATGAGATTCCTGAAAAGGATTCTGGCCTGGAATTCGGCTTCCTTGTACCTGTTTCAGACGAATTCTCATACGACGGGACAGACAGCTCTCTTCCATCATCATGGATCGAGTCCGTGGATGAAGAGACTGTGATAGTGAACAAGGACAAGAGGGACAGATGTCCTGAAAGAGTCAGAATCGCTCCAAACGGGAAAGAAGATGCAAACGGCACGCCGTTCTACTTCATGCCGGGAAAACCTTCATTCTGTCCCAATTGCCTTGGCGAGTTCGATCCGCATTCAAGAGAGAGGACAAATCTTGCAGGACTCTCAGGAGAAGGCCGTTCCAGTGCAACGACGATAATGACGATAAATCTTCTATCGCAGATGTTCTCAGACTCAGGCATGAGTGAAGCGCAGAAGAAGATTCTCGGTTTTGTCGACAACAGGCAGGATGCGGCAATGCAGTCAGGCCACTTCAACGACTTCGTCTCACGTGTGATCATGCGATCCGCGATGCTTGCCGCTCTGAAGAAGCAGCCTGACAGGCGATGGAAGATAGATGAACTTGCAAAGGGGATATTCGATGCACTCGGATTCTCCGACTACGATGATGAGGAGGCGCAGAGCGACCTCTATCAGGATCCGGACCTGGCAATCCCGATGAAGAGAAAGGCCGAGATCGATGTCCTCGAGATACTGCAATACCGGATTCTCAGAGACCTGAACAGGTCATGGGTCTACACCAATCCGACGTTGCAGCATCTTGGTCTGATGGACATCTCGTTCGACCTCTTCGACGATATGATGAGCGACGAGAAGAGAATCTCGAAATGCGAAGTCCTTACAGAGTTCTCGGACAAAGACCGTCGCCATCTCATGGATGCACTTCTCCGCGAAATGGCTGGAAGCTACTGCGTGAGCTCAAGCATCCTGGACAATCAGCATCTGTCAACACTCAAGGGGCGCACTGATGGACGTCTGAACAGACGATGGCAGATTGGAGAAATGAGAGATCTCAGAGCAGGTACCCGTCTCAGCACTACAGGCACAAAGAAGCTGATTCCGGAAAGCGGTGCAGGAGTTTCATATCTCTCGTCATCCAATGTCTCCCGCGTGGGCAGACGCATCAGAAAGGACCCTGCCTGGAAGAACACGAAGTATGCCAGCGCGCCTTCAAAGAAGCAGGGAGAAGCCTGTCAGACGCTCATATCAGAGCTTTTGGAGCTGGCAAGGGCCTATGGAATCCTCATCAAGGAGAAAGTGCCTCGCAATGAGGCGTACTACTATCAAATCGATGCCAATTCCATTCTGTGGGTGCTCGGAAACGGAAATCCTGAGAAGGAGAAATGGAGGAACGAGTACTACTCGGCCCTCTATAATGCCGTCGCTGTACAGTTCGACCAGAACAACAGGACGTTCTTCCAGTACGAGTCACATGAGCATACGGCACAGGTACCGGCTGATGAGAGGATAACGCTGGAAAAGCGCTTCCGCGGCGAATATGGGAAGAGGCTTCCTGTTCTCTACTGTTCTCCGACGATGGAGCTCGGAATCGACATATCATCACTCAACACGGTGTATCTCAGGAACATTCCACCGACTCCAGCGAACTATGCTCAGCGCGCAGGCCGTGCCGGTCGTTCCGGGCAGGCGGCCCTCGTCATCTCCTATGCCGCATCGCAATCACCGCATGACCAGTGGTACTTTGCCCACCAGAACGAGATGGTGAGCGGTTCTGTCGTCACTCCACAGCTCGACCTCACGAACAGGGAGCTTATCGACAGCCACCTGATGGCTGTATGGCTTGCAGAAGCGAAGTGCAACATCGGCTCATCCGTCTCTTCCGTCCTCGACATAGATACCATCGACTGTCCTCTCAAGAAAGAAGTCGACCATGTGCTTTCAGATCCGTCTCTGCCTGCAAGGGCTGCGACTGAGATGAAGGCAATCACCTCGTCCATAGAATCCCTGACCAAGGAGAATGCCCCCTGGTATCATGATGGGTACGAGGATGTCCTTGCTTCGGAGGCGAAAGCCAGGTTCGACAATGCCTTCAAGAGCTGGAGAAGCCTGTACAAGAGCATCAAGGAAATCATGAAGGATGCCAACGAGAAGCTTCAGAAGCTGCTTTCAAAGGCTGACAGGGAGACATATGAGAAGATTCTGCAGGATTCTTCCAGACAGATAGCGCTCCTTACAAACCAGTCTGCTTCAATGAACTCCTCCTCTTCAGACTTCTATATCTACCGCTATCTCGCAGGACAGGGTGTCCTGCCAGGATACAACTTCCCGCGTCTTCCGATCAGGGCGTGGATTCCGGCGATAAACAGCCGGAGCGGGAAGATGGAGGATGACGGTAATCAGCCGGCACTGACATCCATAACACGTGCCCGGTTCATGGCGCTTTCCGAGTTCGGCCCCATGTCGCTGATCTATCATGAAGGCAATGCATTCAAGGTCTACAAGATCAAGATCGACATGAGCGAGTCTGGTCGTGACGAGGCGAACAATGTCCTATTGACCACGAAACAGCTCGTGAAATGCCAGCATTGCGGCTATGGATACATCATCAACCGAGGGGAGCCTCTTCAGAAGGACATCTGTCCGAACTGCGGTCATGAGATGTCCAAGACCGGCATCATCGACAGCATATACCGCATAGAGACCGTGGAGACGAAGCTGGCCAATGCCATCACAAGCATGGATGAGGAGAGGCAGCGGAAAGGTTATGAGATCGAGACATCCTTCTATTTCGATGAGTCGACACACCTGTCTGCAGAACGCTCTGTCGTGAACAGTGATGAGGAGAAGATTGCATCCATCCGCTACATCCAGAATGCAACAATCTACAAGGTCAACAAAGGCTGGAACAACAGGGCAAACAAGAGCGTCAACGGCTTCAAGATCAATCCGCAGACCGGCGAATGGGTCCGTGACAACAATGACGACACACCGTCCACGGACGGAGAGGATACTGGTGCAAGACCGCATGTGCACTACCAGTGGATAGTTCCCTATGCAGAGGACATGAAGAACGTCCTGCTGCTTACACCGGAAGATGCCCTCAAGACCGAGAGCACCATACCGACGCTTCAGGCAGCCATAGCACGTGGCATCTGCCGTGTCTTCCAGATTGAGGAGTCAGAGCTCGCCATCGAGAGCCTCCCTGACAGGGATAACAGGCAGTCAATTCTTTTCTATGAAGCCTCTGAGGGGGGAGCCGGCGTGCTTTCCAGGATTGTCGATGACAGCGAGGCATTGAAGACCGTATGCCGTGCGGCACTCAAGGTGATGCATTACGATTTCGATGAGAACGAGGCTGTGATAACTCCTCAGAAGCTCATCGACACGGAAAAGGGCCAGTGCATCAACGGCTGCTACCACTGCCTCCTTTCCTACCGGAACCAGACCGAACACAATCTCATCGACAGACATGATGTGGCGATGCTCAATATGCTCACAGCGCTTTCAAACGGCTCATATCAGGAAGTGGAAGAGAAAAGCGCGGATGATGATTCGATGGAACACTTCAAGAACATCATGCGACAGCATGGTGTGAACATCCCGGACCTCGAATCGCACAAGGTGACGAAGGATGGCATCGACATAACATATTATTCAAAATATGCACGTACGGCATTCTTCGTGGATGAGCCACCTGAGTATGCTGTTTCCTCTTTGAAGAGGAAAGGCATACGCTCAATCATTATCGGCCCGGAAAAGGAATGGGCTG
The DNA here is from genome assembly GCA_944390045.1 of uncultured Spirochaetales bacterium. Classification (GTDB taxonomy): domain Bacteria; phylum Spirochaetota; class Spirochaetia; order Sphaerochaetales; family Sphaerochaetaceae; genus Bullifex. Next base: position 5,640 of record CALXOO010000001.1, read on the forward strand.
AGACCGTAGCGGAAGCTGCCAGTACGCTGGAGGATCTATGAATACAAGTCCAGGATTCCTGATAAACGCACGAGGTCGTGACTGGGTCATCCAGTCTGGATCCACTGAGAACCTGCTGTGTCTGAGACCTCTCACAGGCTCGGACGACGAGGCTGTCTACATCGTCCCTTCACTTGAGAGGGAAGAGATAAAAGATGCCGTGTTCCCTGAACCGGATCCTGAGAAGAACGGCAACACTGAAGAAGGAAACCTCTTCAGGTCATCGGCAATGCTGCGCCTTCGCAATGGCACAGGCCCGCTCAGATGCATGGGCAATATCGCAGTCGAGCCGAGAAGCTACCAGCTGACACCGCTTCTCATGGCATTGAAGCTCGATACGATCAGGCTTCTGATAGCTGATGATGTCGGAATTGGAAAGACGATCGAGGCGGGACTTATCGCGAAGGAGATGCTGGACAGGTTCGAGATCGAGAGGCTTTCCGTTTTATGCCCATCGCACCTGGTGTCCCAGTGGGTGTCTGAGCTGAGGGAGCACTTCAATCTGCCGGCTGTGGCCCTGACCGCATCTTCCGTCTATTCGCTTGAGAAGAAGGTTCCCAAGGATATGGACATCACCGAGTGTTATCCCGTAACAGTCATATCACTCGATTACATCAAGAACCCGAAACGACGTGACAACTTCATCCACAAGGCTCCTGAGATGATCATTGTCGATGAGGCTCATACATGCACCGAGAAAGGAGGCAATGACTCCCATCAGCGCTTCGAGCTTCTGAAGAAGCTTGCTGCAGACAGCAGCCGCCACATGATATTCCTGACTGCGACGCCGCATTCAGGAGACAGCATTGCATTCGGTAATCTCCTCTCGCTCCTCGATCCGCAGTTCTCTGCCCTGGCAGACTATGAGATGGCGAAGAACTCGGTGCTGAGAAACGAGCTCAGCTCACATTTCGTACAAAGACAGAGAGCTGACCTGATCCAGTACAAGGACAGTCCGAATTTCGCACATCGGCTTACGAATGAATTCAGCTACACATTTGACGGGAACTGGAAGGAGTTCTTCGAGTCCGCACGTGATTACTGTGCACGGCTTGGAGACCCCAGGAATCCGTCAGGGGCGATATGGTATGCAATCCTTGCCCTTTACAGGTGCATCGCATCCAGCCCAGAGTCGGCAATACATGCACTTGAGACACGTCTCAGAAAGACATCAGACTCGGATGATTTCGACGATACAGCGGACCTCTTCGACCAGGACTCTGCAGACAGCATAAAGGACCTCGATGTCACGCTCGCAGAGGACAGGGCCGACAGGAAGCGCACCAATGACCTTCTAGAGCTTGCAAAGGCTCTCAGGACATGTGTAGACCCGAAGTTCAACTGTCTGGTTGATGTTCTGAAGAAACAGATCTTCAAGGCTGATGAGTATTCCTCGTCTGGATACACTCCGATTGTCTTCTGCCGCTACATCTCCACGGCGAAATACGTCGGCGAGAAGCTGAAGGAAGCCTTCCCGAAGAAGCATGTTGAGGTGATTACAGGAGAACAGCCACCAGAGGAAAGAGAGGCCCGCGTCATGGAGCTCTCGGATTTCGATGCTCCAATCCTTGTCGCCACGGACTGCCTTTCTGAAGGCATCAACCTTCAGAACCAGTTCACTGCAGTCATCCATTACGACCTGGCATGGAATCCGACACGGCATGAGCAGAGAGAGGGAAGAATAGACCGCTTCGGGCAGAGTGCTCCTTATGTGAAGTGCATAATGCTCTATGGAAAGGACAATCCCGTCGATGGCCTCATAATGAAGGTCATCCTCAACAAGGCGAAGAAGATCAGGGAGAGTCTGGGAATCCTTGTTCCCGTCCCGGAGGATGGAAAGGCAATCCAGCAGGCCCTCATCGAGGCGACGATGCTGAAGAAATCACTCAAGGAGGATGACGGCCAGCTCTACTTCGATTTCGGTGAAGTAGAAAGCGTCGAGGAGGAACTTGAAAAGCCATGGCAGGATGCCGCTGACAAGGCGAAGAGGAACAGGACGATATTCGCCCAGCGCTCAATCCATCCTGATGAGGTCATGAAGGTCCTCAGTGATGAGAAGGACATCCTCGGCAGTGACGAGGATACGGAGCGCTTTGTAATCACCGCCATGTCCACAGTCACGAGGAGCGAGATCCATCCCAATGACAGGCACACATATCTTCTCGACTTTGACCACATCCTTGATGAGTCACTGAAGAAGGATGCATCTGACAGAGGCCTCACGGGAACGTTGAAAGCCTCATTCCGCTTCCCATCTCCTCCTGGATACACATATATCCACCGCAGTCATCCCCTTGTACAGATGCTCTCATCCTATGCATTCGAGTTCGTGCTTTCCGACTACAAGGACAAGAAGTATTCACTGGGCGTCAGATGCTCTGCAATCGAGACGTCGGAGGTGGATGAGCTGACATATCTGTATCTGATGAGAATCAGGTTGCAGATCTCGTCTGACAAGGCAGCTGTCATAAAGAGCTCGATGGCAGAGGAGACGCTGCTTGTGAAGCTTGCCGATGACAGTCTTGAGATTCTTGACCACGATGAGATGAAGAAGCTGCTCTATGCAAGACCCGAGGCGAATCTCAATCAGGGATATGTCCACTCGGTTCTTGCAGACGGGATTGAAGAGTACAGGAGGCATCCTGCCGACATACAGCGGATAGTCGAAGCAAGACGACAGAAGCTCCTTGATGATACAAGAGCGACAAGGGCTGCCGCCTCGACGACAGGACGTATAGAAGTCAGGCCATGCATGCCTGCCGACCTTCTCGGCATCTATGCCTTCATACCATCAGCGGAGGATATCTGATATGGCGAGAAACAGAATAACAGAATGGCAGCACATACATCTTGAAGGGAATATCCTCTCATGGGACATCATAGAGCTGATCTCGAAGGAGAACGCCCCTGCAACAGATCCGGCATCGTATTCGCTTCCTTCAGGCATGAGTGTCATGGATGCTGCTGGTCAGGCCTATTCAAATGCCTGTGCGTATTACAAGGACTACCAGGACAAGATCAGAGGAAAGGACGGTCAGGATGCCAGGGATATCACAAGGGACTTCATCTCGCGAATCCTCTCATACTGCTTCAGCTGGTCGCTGGAGACCATAACGAAGCTCGATGTCGGTTCATACAGCTATCCGATTAGACGTATGGCATATGGCAGGATCCCTGTCCTGACAATCGCCGGAGACAGCAGCTTCGACAAGGCTGACAAGCTCTATGCCATAACCAACGGACAGCGTGTGATATCTCCGTTCAACATGCTTCAGCAGTATCTGTCGGCTTCAGGTGAGACCAGATGGGGAATCCTCGCAAGCGGTGAGAAGCTGAGGCTGATGAGGTCTGCAACTGCACTCTCAAGACCGGAGTTCCTCGAGTTCGATCTTGGAGCGATACTCTCAGGAGACTTCTACAACGAGTTCGTGCTCCTCTACAGAATTCTTCATTCATCCCGCGTAAGGGATGTCGAGACAGGCACAGACCTGGATATATGGGAGGAGTGGAGGAACACCTCCATCTCTGATGGAGAGCGTGTCAGAGACAGGCTTCGCGATGGAGTGCAAAGTGCTATCATTGCTTTCGGCAATGGCTTTATCCATGCGAATGAAAGTTTGAGAGATGATATAACGAATGGACGGCTCTCTGCCACGGACTACTACCATGAGCTTCTCAGGCTCTGCTACAGGCTTCTCTTCCTATCGGTTCTTGAGGAACGTTACAGCCCTGATGGAATGCGGATGATCTTCGCCCCTGATTCGACACCTGAGGCCAGAGAGAGCTACGAGAAGGGATACAGCCTCTTCCACCTGAGAAGAATCATGAGAAGCACCAAGTACAGGACAGGCAGCCATCACGACCTCTGGGAGGCCATGCTCATCGTCTTCCAGTCTCTGGAGAAGGGACAGCCTCTTCTTGGTCTCCCAGCCCTCGGAGGGATATTCTCATCATCCTCATGTCCTCATCTTGATGGTCTTTACCTCATCAACAGGGACTTCCTTGACGGCATCTACTCACTCAGATGGAGTGAACATGATGGCGGACTCTACTGGATAGACTACCGCAATCTTGGAAGCATCGAGCTTGGCTCCGTATATGAGAGCCTTCTTGAGCTGGTTCCTATGATTGACCAGACGACTCTGGAATTCCGTTTCCTTGAAGGCAGTGATGAGGAGACCAGTGCCGGTAACAAGCGAAAGACGACAGGAAGCTACTACACACCGGACTTCATGGTGGACCAGCTCATCCGTACAGCTCTGATGCCTGTCATCGAGGACAAGCTGAAAGATACATCGTACAAGACTGCAGAAGATGCGCTCCTGTCGATGACTGTCATCGACCCTGCATGTGGAAGCGGTCACTTCCTCATTGCGGCAGCCTCGGCAATCGCCACAAGGCTTGCGGCAGTCAGGGATGATGCAGGAAAGCCTGAAGGATTCAGGAGCGCATTCCGCGATGTCATATCCCGATGCATCTATGGTGTGGATATCAACCCTATGGCAGTCGAGCTGACGAAGATGTCGCTCTGGATTGAAGGCTACGAGCCGGGAAAGCCCCTTTCCTTCCTCGATGCCCACATCAAATGCGGCAACTCAATCGTGGGAGTCTTCGACACCTCCGTGCTGACGGAGAAGGGAATCCCGCAGGATGCCTTCAAGCCGTTCGATGACGATGACAAGAAGTATGCCGCAGACCTGAAGGCAGACAATACAAGAGGCTTGAAGAGTCTGAAGACGAGGCTGAGGAACAAGGATTCTGAAGACCAGGAGCTTTTCTCTTCGGAGCAGACAGAGGATGTGATTACTGTCAGCAACATGCCTGAGGATACGATTGATGATATCCAGAACAAGGATATCGAGTACCGGAAGTACCTTCAGAAGATAGCTGATTCAGCCCTCAACCGTGCATGCGATGCATACATTGCTGCATTCTATGCGCCTAAACGCACTCTTGAAGATCCTGTTCCGACAACATTCACCGTTCTACACATCCTTGATGGCAATGTCCAGAGAGAGGATGAGACGGTCATCGACTATGTCGAGAAGCTTGCCGAGGAGAACAGATATTTCCATTGGCCTCTGGAATTTCCTGAAGTATTCGCTGACGGTGGATTCGATGTGGTTCTTGGAAATCCACCTTGGGACAAGGTGAAGGTCAAGGATGAGGAGTTCTTCGCTTCCCGCATAGGCAGCATCGCAAAGGCCCAGAACGCATCACAGCGCAAGGCCATGATAAGCAGGCTTCCCCAGGGGGCAGAATACGAGAGAGCCGTATATCGTGAATACAAGGATCTTCTAAGGTTCTATGAGTCCCAGAACCGTTTCCTCCATGTCAAGGGAGACAACGGTGAGGCATATCCGCTCTCGGGAAAAGGCGATGTGAATCTCTATGCAGTCTTCACTGAGCTTGCCTCAAAGCTGAGGAAGGAGACTGGATCAGTCGGTTTCGTCGTTCCGACAGGCATCTGCACGGATGCTGGTACCCAATACCTCTTCGGAAGCTTTGTCGAGAAGAATATCGTCCAGTCAATTTACGATTTCGAGAATGGTAATACGATAGAGATTACAGGAAATGGCGGAAAAGTGAAACGAGAGCAGACTAGGATTTTCCCTGCTGTTCATGCTTCGTATAAGTTCTCATTGCTGACGCTTCGTCGTTCCGACAAGCCTGACTTCTGCTTCTTCCTCCATACGGTAAAGGAACTGGAGGATCAGAGAAGGCATTATCCGCTGTCTAGTGAGGATATCAAGCTGATAAACCCGAACACGAAGACGTTGCCACTCATACGGAGCGAGAAGGACTATGAGGTCCTGAGGAAGATCTACAGGAATTCGACTGTCGTGTGGGATGAGAACAGAGATGATGGTAATACGTTTGACCTCACCTTCATGCGCATGTTTGACATGTCCAATGATTCTGATCTCTTCTACACGGAATATGCACCAGGGCGTATGCCGTTATATGAGGGAAAGTTCATCTCGCAGTATGACTACCGTTTCAACTCGTACAAGGGAGATGCTGACAGCAAGGGCAATCCAGTCGAATCGTTGGTCACATCAGATGAGAAAGCCAATCCAGACTTCGAGATAACCCCACAGTACTGGATCGACGAGAAGGAAGTGTACTTCAGGTATTCAAATGCCGATGACGATACCAAGAAGAGATATGCGAATGGAAGCGATGTGATTGTCGATGACAAAGGACAGCTGGGATTGGATCTCTCTGGCACTTCCGCCGATAAGAATATTGCAGAGATTGTGAAGGAGATGACTCCAAAGTGGTGTTTTGGGTATAGGGCAATAACAAATGTAACCAATACCCGTACTGTTATATCTACTATATTTCCGTTGTCTGGTGTAGGAAATTCAATGTCAGTTGGTAGGAGCAGTTCTTTAGTTGGTATTATTCTCTTATCTTCCAATTTGTCATCATTGGTACTTGATTATGCAGCAAGGAATAAGATTGGAGGAACAAATCTTAATCAGTTTTATTTTAAGCAACTTCCAGTAATATCCACAAAGCATAACGGGGGTTATAGTGATGAAGAAAAAGAATATGTTATTAGATATTCCAAGAGATTGCTTGCTACAACCAAGAAGATGGCAGAAATCCTGTCATGCCCTGTGACAATCTGGAATGATGATGAACGTGCTGTGCTGATGGCTCGTCTTGATGCGTTCTACGCCATGAAGTACGGTTTGGAGCGTGATGAGCTGGAGTTCATACTCGACCCAGAGGCTGTTATGGGTAAAGGATATCCGACGCAGACATTCCCGCAGGTGAAGGCTAATGATATCGCAAAATTCGGGGAGTATCGGACAAAGAGGCTCGTCATGGAAGCATATGATGAGCTCATGAGGGACGGCTTATGGCAGGATTGACAGGCAGTGACCTCACATATATCGCTGGCAGCTTCGGATTCACGGATTCAGCTGGTGCTGAAGAGAAGGATATCTATGGTGGCCGGCTCTTTCCGCTGAGAAGAGCGAACAACCAACGGATCCTCGACTGCTTCCTGAAGGATGGTGTCGTCTATCTTTCCATGAGCAGGTCCATGGGAGATGATATGCCATCAGAACCTACACTTCTGAGTGGATACAAGGCCGATAGTCTTGAAGACCTCAAGAATGTAGTCCTGCCTCTGATTGTCTCATCCTGGAACGAGCTCCCTGCCGGCAAGACGGAGGCGACTGCGGAGATCAGGAGAAGAATCGGACAGGACAAGTACCGCAAGGATCTCTTTGAACTCTGGGATGGGACATGCGCCCTTACAGGTATCGATGTCCCGGACCTTCTTGTAGCAAGCCATATCGTTCCATGGAGCGATGCGGATAATCAGGACAGGCTCGACAAATACAACGGCTTCCTCTTTGAAGCCAGGATAGACAAGCTCTTCGACAGGCATCTGATTACGTTTGCTGATAATGGTGCAATCATGATTTCCACATCCATCTCTCAGGAGAATCGGGAGAGGCTGGGAATCAGACATGGAATGAAGCTACGGAAGCTGTATCCGGAAAACATTTACTATCTGAGGCAGCATCGTGCGCTGTTCATGAAAGGATTGAATAAGGATGATTGGAGACAACAGTATAAAGCATAAACAAGGATATCTTCAGAATCTCGGATTGCTTCATCCGTGTCGCATTCCCGTTTGCCGAGTCTCCGAATGAGAATGATCATAGAAACAAGACTGATAATGAGACTGATAATGATACTGCAAATGATACTGTTCAGAAGAAAGTGGCTGATGATATGGAGAGATGGTTATGAGTACATATAAACCACCATTGACAATTACAGATGAGATGACCGTCCTTGTCTCTGAAATCAGTGAGGAAGTGGGAAGAATCTCTGTTCTGCAGGAAGGTCATGTCACACCTCATCTGAGGCGGAAGAACCGCATCCGTACAATCCACTCGTCCCTCGCAATCGAGAACAACACTCTCTCAATAGACCAGGTGACTGCCATCATTGATGGAAAACGTGTCCTTGGAAATCCGAATGAAATCAGGGAGGTCAGGAACGCATATGATGCATACGAGCTCATGCTGGAGCTGGATCCTCTTTCTGTTGATGACTTGCTGAAGGCTCATGGGCTGATGATGGCCGGCCTCATTCCTGAGAATGGGGTTTTCCGCACCAGTGGTGTCGGAGTGTTCAATGGCCAGAAGGTCATACACATGGCTCCTCCGGCAGAGTTTGTACCTGGGCAGATTAAAGATCTTATTGCATGGTACAAGGACTCCAGACTCCATCCTCTAATCAAAAGCTCTGTTTTCCACTATGAGTTCGAGTTCATCCATCCCTTCGCTGACGGGAATGGGAGAATGGGCAGGATGTGGCATACCATGCTTCTTGGGAAATGGAAAGAACTTTTCTTCTGGCTTCCAGTTGAAGAGCTCATCCAGTCTCGGCAGAAGGACTATTACGAAGCGTTCAATCAGGCTAATTCGGTTGGAGAAAGCTCCTGCTTTGTCTCCTTGATGCTTGAAATCATAAGGGACAGCCTGAAGGAAATGGCTGTTGCTGGAAGCGTCACCGATCAAGTCAGCGACCAAGATACCGACCAAGTTGATGATTCCGTAAAAAGATTGCTGGCAGCTATTGGAGAGGAGACTCTTTCTGCATCCGAGATCATGAAGCGGTTGGGACTTTCCCATCGTCCTACATTCCGCAAGAATTATCTTGATCCGGCCCTTGAAGCGAATCTCATAGAACGTACAATCCCCGATAAGCCTAACAGCAGCAAGCAGAGATACCGGAGAATCAGACACTGATTTGAATGAAAGGAGAGGGCTGATGCAACCCTCTCCTTCTATGATTCACAGTTCAATCATGTTCGGTGCTGGAGTGAAGGTATAGCTCTCCTTGAAGTGATCGAGAGCTGTGTTTTCCAGTGTGATGGATATCTCTTTCGTCTCCAAGTGAAAGCTCACCGTGGCATATAGCCAGTCCCCTCCAATGGTCACTTCTGCCATTCTCGAAGATTCCGGACAGTCTGCGGGAAGAGGAAGCACGGCTTCGTCCCAGATTGAGAATCCGTTTTCCTCCTCTTGCAGGATTATGGCGAAGATGAGCTTTTCCATCTCGGCATCAGGTTTCTTTCCTTTCAGAAGAATCGCCTGTGAGTTTGGGGCGGATGGGAAGACGTTCGAGAAGAGGGTTGCAGATATGTCAAAACCATCAAACCTGAACATCATCTTCCTCCTTTTGCTCGTTGTCTCTGACGCGTACGACTATGTCGCCTTCATCATGGCCGAGATAGATTTCCGCTCCCCTGTATTTGAGCATCTCCACCTCCTCATGTGACATGAGGTAGTCGGTGTCATACATCCTGATGCTGGCCGATTTCTTCATGTCCTTGCCTGCAGGGATATCGACTCTCGCGAGCGATGTGAAGAGCCTTCCAGTCTTGTTATCAACTCCGATAAAGAAAGCTGCACCTGATATCTCCATGTCGCCAAGATAGGCGATAAGCTCCTCAATCGTCGCTTTGAGACTGAGGATAACTGTCCCGTCTTTTTCTGGTTCTTTGGTTTCTGTCATGTCATGTTCCTTGCTCCGTGATGGGAGCTGTAAATGGTGAATAGCTGGCCTGAGCTATATCCAATCCTGGTCTGAAAGATGAGAACTGAATCTCATCGGAATCCTGTTGGGTATCTTGCTCTGTTCATCTGACTACGAGCAGAACTCAGGGAGCCGAAGGCTCTTCCATTCTTCCTCTGAGAAGATGGCTTCCCAGATATGAGAACTCCTGCCAGAGATGAATCCGACAGGAGTTCTGATTAGCGGGTATGTCCACCTTTCTGAAGAGCCAGGAATTTCTTTCTCAGGTGTTTGAAACTGCAGAATTCGCAGTCATCAGGTGTAGGGCATCCGCGGCATGGGTCTTTGCCTCCGAGCTGTTTCAAAGGCTGTTTTCCGTCCGATCCACTCAGCGGAATATGAGCCTCAGGACGATGTCTGCCACCATCAGAAGGGCGAGAAGAGAAGCCGGAATCAATACGACCCGAAGAAGTTTCTTTTGCCTCTTTTCCAGTTGAGTCAGGAACCTTCCCATCTTGATGAGTTCCTTTGTCACCGATGAGGCTGCTTGCTCTGTCATCTCTGTCTGACGAATGATTCTTTCCTCTCTGTCCTGAAGACAGCTGTGCACCTGACTCAGCTTCGTCACAACTCTCTGAGAGTTGGTTTCCAGTGCTTTGTTGAAGGCCGCTTCCCATTCCTGCATCGAGGTAATCTGTTTCTTCATATCCCCGTACAAGCTTGTGTAATCTGCTCGCAGCTTCTCCGTTTTCTCCATCGTCTGAGACAATGTCGAATCGGTCTTTTCCAAGTCCTTCATGTACCCCTTCAAGGTCTCGTCCATACCAACCACCGCTTTCAGATCCTCTGTGATGAAGAGGGCTGGAAAGAGACGCTCCTCTTTCTTCTGAGGCTCCGCCTGGTGCTGTGGCATCCTGATCTCTTGCTGGGCTTTCCTGTCCATTTCCTCCAATGTGGTTTTCGTATCCATATAGTCCTCCGCGTCGTATAAGCTGTGATAGCGAGTACTCGGTTTTACCGAGTTGACTTCCCTTGAAGTGGAGGCCATTGATGTCGAACGACAATCCGTTGAGCTTCCCGGTCGATGCCCGGTTTTCCATGACTTTGACTCCATTCAGTGCAAGGAAGCTAAGAAAATCGGCATATGATGTCGGCCTCTCAAGAGCCTTGTCAATGATGATCTGGAGCCTTCTTCTTTCGGGATATTCCTCTCGTCTCACAGCTTTCTGATAGTCTTCGTCCGATACCTTCTTTGTACAGTTGCTCCTTTTCTTCACTGTCGGCAGAAGGTTGAATTCCTTTTCCAGTCTTGCTGTCACCTTGTTCACTCTCAGCATATCCCTCTTGTCGTCCCAGACCTTTCCAAAAGCGATTCTGGAAGCGACGATGTGGATGTGATCATGGGCCTTGTCTCCATGCCAGACGGCCACCCAGGACAGTCCTTCAGAAAACTTGAGCTCCCTGCTTTTCATGAAGGATTCAGCTATCTCCTGCCACTTCTGTTGTCCCAGACGGCCTTCCTCCTTGCGCACGGAAAGGGAGCAGTGCCAGACTGGTTTTTCGATGTTTGGCTTGTCCACACGCGTGGATTCGAACTGCTTTATGATCTCCCTGATATCCTCTTCCCAGACGCTTCCTGCAATCTGTTTTACAAGGCTCCTGTCTACATCCTTGTCCTGGGCTCTCATCCTGAAAACGTATCGGAGCGTTGGAGGGAAGCCTGATCCCTTACTTATCTTCGGTATCATTTTCGTCTCCTTTTCTGAGAGCTTCCCTGACCTCCCTGATGCTCTTCTCAGTGTCCTTGAGACAGGACCTGAGCTCATCAGAATCTGCCAGCTTACCGCTGTTCAGATGATGTGTGAGCTGGTTCAAATTCGATAGAGGACGCGAGAGAGATTCCCACTGGGCCTTGCCAACGGCACTGACAGGACGTATGCCCTGGACAGCCTTCCTGATGATTCCCTGACGGGTCTCGTCGGGGCATTTTCTGTGCATTGATTCGAGTGCTTTGTACTCGACATCATTGAAGCCGACGGTCACTCTGTGAGAGCGTCTTGCTTCTTCTGATATGGCTGGACGGCCCTTCCTGGCACGTCTGACAACTGTCTTCTTTTTCATCGTTTCACCTCCTTCCCGGCAACCGAAGGGCGCCAGGATTGCCCTTTCCTCCGCATGGCTCTATGGCCTGCGGAGAAGGGCAACCGGAAAAGGGTGGTTTTAGCGCACCTTTTTCCCTACCTTGCTTAGAGACCTAAACAAGAACCTTATGAGTATGATTGTTACGCCCCATACTCTTCTTCCATGATTCTCCTGCTGGCAGCATTGAGAAGCTTGCCAAGCGTGTCCTCGTAGAAATCAATCAGATCTGCGAGTGAGGAATCTGGTGTTTCTGCCAGGACGAGTTCCATCGGAGTCTTCTTCGCCAGTGAGAGGAAGAGGAGTTTCTCGGTGGCTGTGAGTCTGGTTGCCGACTGCGTGAGAAGCAGGAGAGGAGGGATGAAGTAGCCTTCTCTTATCAGCGTTTCAACTGTTGCCACGAAGACAATCGCTGAGATCTCGTCCTCGACAATCACAGCTGCATGGCCGGCTTCTTCGGCGAACCTGGCTTCTATTTCCGTACTGACAATGACAATGTCCTGTACAGGGCTTTCAAGAAGATCTATCCAATCTTCTTTCCTGTAGTCAGCGTTTGTCCTCACCATGCTGAGCCAGCTGGTTACTGGCATCCTGACAATGGTATTGGTTGCATGTTTTCTATCATCTCTCATATTCGATTTCCTCCTTGATTGAGATTGATTTTCTTGTCGTTGCTGAGGCTTTCTTCAGCAGTGCTTCAAGCGCATTGCTGTCGCTCTGAAGCAGGTCGTTGATGTCCTTCACTCCGGCTGGAAGACTCAGTTTTCCAGCTGTGATTCTGAAGGTGTCATGAAGCTTGGACTGGAATGATTCAGTCGCATTTTTACCCGGCTCATCGCTGTCGAAAGCAATGATGATCCGAGGACTGAGCAGACCTCTGCGATGACGTTCCTTGAGCTTCTCGCTCACCAGATTCATTGATGTCACTCCAGGAATGCTGGTGGCCTTGTACCCCAGCGAGATGATGCTGAGCGCATCGATCTCGCCTTCCGTGATGAAGACAGGATCAACGCTCTGTCCCAGACTTTCAGGGATGAAGAGTGCGTTCTTTCCTATTGTCTGAGCCTTGAAATCACCAGAGACATAGACCACTTCTCCAGTCAGCCTGTACTTCGTGTTACGGATACGGAAGGAGCCTCCATCAAGGGCAAAGACGACTCCTTCACAGGGATATGTCCTGCCAGGATTCGAGACCGAGAAGAGCCGCACATCCTCGATGTATCCAATCCTTGGCAACAGCTCTGATGGGAGTGTGTAAGGCTGGATTCCTCTTGCGAGAAGGGCTTTCTCTGTTCTTGTTGACCCTTCATGCAACCAGCGTGTATGAGACTGGATGATAACCTTGTTCTCGCTACGGATCTTCTCTTTTTCCTCGTCATCCAGATAATGGTAGTCACCGTCTCTTCTGGGTTCTTTGGCGTAGTCTGACGAAGCCAAAGCCCCCTGATTTTCTCTGTAGATGCTGCCTTCACCCATCATTGAGGCCAGCATCTCAAGACGCTCCAGGAATGGCTTCTCCGGGTACAGCATCTCCATCAGATCGAGGGTGTCGTGGGCTATGCCGTCACGCTCGTTGAAGTCTTTGTAGGCAGGATATCCATGGCGACTGAAGACGTCAAAACCGTTGCCGTTGTACCTGAATGAGTTCTTCCCATGCTTCCTGTCCCAGAGCCCCTCCGCCGTTATGACGTCCCTGAGCATGTCCTTGCTTTTCGCGATGATCCTATCTCTCTTTTCGTGTATGTCTTCCATAGTCTTCTCCTCAGTACAAAGGCCCCCAGACCTCGCTAGGAGGCTGGAGACCTTGTTTCTCATCGGTCAGCTCTGAGGTCTGGCCTGCTGGATGTCAGAGGACATCCGTACGGGAGCAGGAAGGGCGAAGTCGGGTGGTCGCCATCCTCATCGACAAACGGCATCGTAATCGATGACTTTTTGAACTTGACAGGATCTATTGGCCTCGCATCTTTCTGATAAAGAGTGCTGAAGATTATGTCCCCTGTATAGGTCAGTTGCTTCCTGTTCATAGGATTCTCAATGCGTTCCCTAGCAAGGGAGAAAGCAGAGTCGAAGGCTGACTGGAAGACTTGCGACCCGAAGATGCAGTCCATGTCGAGCCCATCTGTAGCTCTCCTATTGGTGTGATGAGCGCAGAGAACTGCTATGTTGAGTTCCGTGAATCGATCGAGACAACTTCTGAATGCAAGAGCGTCAGAAGCGTTAGTCATATCACCGGAAAACATTGATGCGATGGGGTCAATAATGATCAGTTTTGGCATCAAAGCTCCCATAGCTGTGAGGTCTTTGCAGACCCGATCAATGTTCTCTATGGTGATCAGAAATGCAGGTCCTCCATAGAAGAGGATATTCTGCACCATTGGATCAATTCCAAGAAACCGCTTTGTAGCTCGGAAGCGTCTCCTTGCAACTGTCGGAGCCTCATTTGTCAGATAAAGAATCCTTACCTGCCGTATGGCGTTCCCAATGAAGTCTGGGGCCCCCGCGGCGATGAGATTCGCAAGGATTGATATCAGAGTCGTCTTGCAGGTCTTTGCTGATGCGACAAAAAGGGTGACCATGCCGAGCATGATGATGTTCTTGGTGATATGGAACCCTTTGAAAAGATCCATGTCAGAAGTTTCTTCATCCGTTATGAACTTGCCTGACTCATAGGTTGGAGCAGGTTCAAGAATGTTATCTGTATACATTTTGCCTCCTAGCCGGAGGGGTGATTTTTGGGGTATAATGTTGTTGGTAAATGATACAACTCCCAAGCCTCCGACTTGATGTTTGAAGAGCCTGTCAGGCTCTGAATATTCCGAAACATCATCTGCCAGGAGGCGGGCGTGCATAGCGCCTTATATTGGAAGTGCTATCATCTGTTGCGGTCATCCATTCAACTTTGGCGAGCGGTCTGGATGACCTCTTTTCATCTTCCTGATGAGGAAGAATCAAAACAAGAAGGAGTATCATCTGCGCTTGACCTCCTTCTTCCACCAGCGGGGACAAAGGGTGTCCAGCGCCTTCTCGATGGATTCGGTTTCTTCTGGGGTGAAGAAGCTGTCGATTGCCTCGATGATTGCTGGATAGGCCTCCCTTAACTGGGCCGTGTACCGAAGATTCATGGTGGACAGCCTTGCTGTATCATGCCCTGTGATAAGGCTGATGTTCGCATCGGAGATGTTCTTGGCTACCGCCCATGAGATGAAGCCATGGCGATAACTATGAAGGACGTAGCCCGACTTCTGCTGGACTTCCTCAGATATTCCTACTGCGCAGAGAGCCTTGATGAGGGCTCTTGAGTACTTGATTCTGGTGTATGGCTTCTTTCCGTCAAGGCTGAAGACAAAGTCCTCATCAGACTTCCCGACAAGCAGGGGGCATAGTGCCTTGACCACGAGGGCAGACATCGGGATCTCGCGAGTCGATCTGGTTTTCGTTGCTCCAATTTCACCACCCTTCTTCAGTGCCTGCTCAATCTGGATGACTCGGTTCTTGAGGTCGATATGTTTGATCTGCAAAGCCTCACCTTCGGAGATTCTGGTTCCAGTCCCGTTGAGAAAGACATTCATCGCGAATGATGGATAGTCGGTCCAAATGGCAGGATCAGAGAACATCTTCACAATCACTTCGTGAGGGAGCGGCTGGAAGCTGCGGGATGCAGACTTCCCTGGAAGCATCCTCATCGCCATCGGTATCGGGTTAAAATCGGTCTCTCCGATGACGATGAGATAAGAGAAAACCCATGACACCGCGAGGAGGATGTTCTTGACCGTACTGCTTGAAAGCTGTTTCCCTGAGTATTCCGAGAAGGTCTTCTTCTTACCTCTCCTTCCATTCATGCGAAGGTCTTTCACCATCGAGCGGATGAAGGTCACATCATTGAATTTCCACATGGGGGTGTCACCGAACCTGTCAAGGAAGAAGTGCAGGTTCCGGTTCATCGCTTGGAGTTCCTTGAGGTTTATCGGATTGCCTCGGAGATCCCTTTCCTGGACGTAGGGACCGTCGTCTGAATAGATATTTTCCGGCACAACTGACCTGAGTGTCCTCTCGGCCCCAACAGGATCATGTCCGTTCTTCTCCAGTTTCAATAGGAAGTCGTCGAAATCCTTGGACTTCACGATTGATACGACATGGTCAAGTGTCTCACCTGGCTGGACGTTCAGGTATGCCCTGAGCATGATTCCCCTGGCCGGGTATGGAGCTACGACCTGCAGGTTCTCTCCGCCAAGTTTCTTTGGTTTATGACGTCTTCCCGTTGCCTTGTATGGCAATGAAATCGATTCGTCAAATGGCAGGACATCGATTGTTCCTGCAACACGCGTCTTCTGGTCCATTCTTGCCTCCTTATGCGCGCTTCGATGCAATGTACGCATTGAGATCATCCTCGCTGACAAGTCTTTTGCCACCGATGACATACGACGGAAGTTCACCCGACATGAGCAGGTCGTTGAGTGCTGTGAGACCCATTCTCAACGTTTGGGCGACTTCTTTTCTGGTGTGAAGTTTTATTTCCATACGGTCCTCCGTATTCAAAGTTTTCTGTGCCGACTGGCAACTATTTTGTAGCATTGTCGAAAACCTCCTTCATTGATGAGCCTTTGTCTTTGCGGTAGAAATCGAGAACTGATGTCCCGTTCCTATCACCCATGACAAGAGTCGTTGGAGTGACCCTTGCAAGCGAATGGAACAGAAACTCTTCTACCTCTGACAGCCCATCAAGCGTATGAGCGAGTATAAGGATGTCTGGCACAATCCATTCATTCGCGATGACAGTGAGCACTGTCGTAACGAACACCACAGCCTGAAGTGCATTGGAAATCGTCAGGACCGTATATCCTGCGATATCGACACACATGGCATCTGTGGAGCTGCCAACGATTACAACCCCTCTGTGACGAGGGTTGAAAATGTCATACTCCCAAGTATCGGTATTGGGGGATGTGATGAGCTTGTGAAGCTGCGAAGCATCAATATTGGCATCGTCGATTTCCTTGAAAATGTTGTCCATTTTTTTCCTCCTGCTGATAGGATATGACCTATCAAGCTCCTTGTCAATCGAATACGTACTAAAAGGTAATCATACGAATAACGTATATGAGTTTGTATATTTACCTTGAATCACGAACTAAAAGTATGTTTTCGTTGAACAGTATTGAATTCCTTTGTATAATAGAAATTGTCTTTGGAGATTGAAATGCCTGTTTTCTTTTGGAAGAACCTGAACACAATAAAAGCTTTGTGCAATCTATCCTTTGCTGACATCAGTGATGATTTGAACGGTCAGATTCCTGATCTTGGATATACGAAAAGCAAACTGGATTACAATATGCGATATCTGTATTCGCAAGAACCTCCAAAGGAAATAATACAAGCTGTCAATACTCTATATTGCAATGGACTTGGTTGTGATAAAGATACCTACAATATTCTCGACCATGAACTCACGTTCAACCAAGCAGCCTATCTTGTCACAAACAAAGCTGTTGCTGAATGCAGTGCTGATAAGAGTGAATGGATTCGAAACTTCTGGTCGAGTTATCAATGGGTAGAGTTTTGTTTCGATCAGATGAATCAGGCAGTACCGGCGTGGAGTTCAACAGGAAAGCATTCGTACAAGCTTCGCAAAGATCGTTCGATACTTCCAGCAGTTCCTGTCTTGAAAGAATTTGCCGCAACAGCCGGAATAAATGAGTATCCAATCATGTATCTATCAAAACTGAGTGGGCCTATTATGCTCCAGGTCCTTGCTAACATCCTGATTCCAGATATCAAACGAAAAGAGACTGTATTCCAGCAAGAAGAGCATATGTACTTCGATTCCTATGAAGTAATGAAATCCTGCCGAAGAATGAAACGTGATGTTGCTAAGATAGAGTTTCTGGCAGCTTATGGGGTTCTCTCCGAGGAAGAGCTTAAGACGCTGAATTGCTTTGTGACACCTCTGGCACGGGAATATGCACCACCTGAATTACAGGATTTTGAAAAAACTGGCAAGTCATATCCTGTTGAGTTTCGCAAGGCTATACTGCAAATCATTCAGGATGCAGGACCGCGACTTGAAAAGGCATGGTCATCCCGCAACCCCTGAAGAGCTTTTTCCACTGGCGGAATCTTAATCATGAGGCTGTCTTTTCTTCTTCCTCTCTCTCTTTTAAAAGAGAGAGGAGAAGAGAAAGACGCTCATCGAGGATTCCTTTGTAGCTGCTCACTCTGAAAAACGCGACATCCCGCATGGGCCCATCCTAGGCACAGTGCGGGATGTTGTGTTTGATGAATAGACGCCAGTGGAAAGAACTGGGGATGGAGTGTGATTTCTGCGGTTCGGATTGTCGCTTCCGATTGATTGCGTTTCCTCCGTTTTTCGTTCTTCATGTGGCCTCATCCTGGGTATCGATAAGTCCCTGTTTGCACAAGATTTGCACAAAATCCGAAAAATCGGCTTCAGAAGGCAATAAAAAAGTCCTTACAGCGTAAGGACTTAGTTTCTTCGTGAGAGACGGGGCTCGAACCCGCGATCTCCGGCGTGACAGGCCAGCGCGATAACCAGCTTCGCTACTCCCACATGCGAGGATAAACTTACCAAGAAGGGGAGTTTGTGTCAACATGAAATGGAAAATTTTTTTATAAATTTTTACATTTCCTTTCAGTTTAAGTAATTACGTTTATGACAGCTCGAACATCCCTGTGTAAAGTCTGTAGTAGCGTCCCCTTTGTTTCATGAGTTCCTCATGATCGCCGCGTTCAACTATCTCTCCATTCTCAAGCACCATGATTGCATTGGCGTTCCTCACCGTTGACAGCCTGTGTGCAATGACGAATACAGTCCGGCCCTCCATAAGGCGGTCCATACCTTTCTCGATCAGGTCCTCTGTCCTCGTGTCTATGTTGCTTGTGGCCTCATCCAGGATAAGGACAGGCGGATTTGCCACGGCGGCTCTGGCAATTGAAAGAAGCTGTCGCTGTCCGCTTGACAGGTTCGCGCCGTCTGCATAGACGATGGTGTCGTAGCCCTGAGGAAGCCTTCTGATGAAAGAGTCCGCATTTGCTATGTGTGCTGCCTCTTCCACCTCTCTGTCGCTTGCTTCCAGCCTTCCGTAACGGATATTCTCCCTGATCGTGCCGGTGAAAAGATGAGTGTCCTGGAGGACCATGCCAAGAGAACGCCTTAAATCATCCTTGGCTATCCTTCTGACATCAATGCCGTCATAGAGGATTCTTCCGGAATTTACGTCATAGAATCTGTTGATCAGGTTTGTGACAGTCGTCTTTCCCGCACCCGTGGAACCCACGAATGCGATCTTCTGGCCGGGCTTTGCGTAGAGACTCACAGATCTGAGCACTGGATGCCCCTCATCATAGGAAAAGTCAACATTCTCAAACCGTACATCACCTCTGAGCGGAATCAGCGTGCCGCTGTCATTCCATGCCCAGCCTGTATCCGTCGTCTCAAGCGTGATCTGCCCCTCATCGGTCTCGCTTTTCATGTCCACAAGCTCGAATATCCTCTCTGCGCCCGCGAGCGAGGAGAGCAGGAAGTTGCTCTGCTGCGTGAACTGGTTGATAGGAGCAGCGGCCTGGCGGACGAAGACAAGATAGCTTGCAAGAGCACCCAGACTTGTCAGCCCCTCAAGGACCATAAAGCCTCCTGCAAGGGAGACAATAGTGTAGGTGAGGAAAGAGATGCTGACCACTGCAGGTATCATGGTGGAGGCATAGGCCTGTGCGGCGGTGCCCATCGCCTGAAGATCCGTGTTCCTCTCATCAAATCCTGCCAGATTCGCCTTTTCGTGATTGAAGACCTTGACCACCTTCTGTCCTGCGACCATTTCCTGGATGTATCCGTCAAGCTCACCCAGACTGCGCTGCTGTTTCTTGTAATACTCTTTGCTCCTTCCTGCTGAGTAGCGGACATAGGCGAACATACATGCGTAGGACAGGGCGACAATGAGTGACAGTCTCCAGTTCAGCACCACAAGCATCGTCATGGTCCCGATGATCTGGAAGCCGTTTTTCACAACAGCCGAAAAGCTGTTGTTGAGAGCGTCGGAAATCGTGTCCACATCATTCGTGTAGTAACTCATCACGTCGCCGCTTTTATGCCCGTCAAAGAATTTCAGCGGAAGGGTCTGCATGTGGTTGAACAGATCCTTCCTGATGTCATAGACGATCTTCTGGCTGGAGTAGGCCATGATCTGGCTGTAGAGCAGGGCTGAGATCACACCTATGACATAGATGACTGCGGTGACTGCGACGCCGCGCGTCAGAGCCGGCATCCCGCCTCCTGAGACCAGGTTGTCTATTACGGGAGATATCATGTATGTTCCCGCAAGATTGCACAGGACGCTTGTTATGACCAGGATCGCGACAGACAGCAGTGAGAACTTGTGTCTGCCCATATATGACAGCAGCCGTCTTACGGTATATCCCAGGTTTTTGGGTTTCTTAGCACTGACTATCCTTGGCATCAGAGCGTACCTCCCTTGATCTGAGAGTCATATATTTCACGGTACAGCGCGCTGCCCGCCATCAGTTCTTCGTGCGTGCCCTGTCCGGCAAGCCGCCCGTTGTCCAGGATGAAGATTCTGTCTGCCTCCATCACGGTCGAGATTCTCTGGGCGATGAAGATCTTTGTGACTCCGCTGAGTCTGGCGAGTTCCTTACGGATCATCGCCTCGGTGGCTGTGTCGACCGCGCTTGTTGAATCATCGAAGATCAGGACCTTCGGATGCTTGAGCAGGGCACGTGCGATGCACAGCCGCTGTTTCTGTCCGCCAGAGACATTGACACCTCCCTGGCCCAGATCCGTATCCAGTCCCTTTGGAAAGCGCCTGAGGAATTCTCCGGCACCGGCCATGTCGCAGGCCTGCCAGAGTTCCTCATCGTCAGCATCCTCCTTTCCCCACTTCAGATTGTCCCTTACAGTCCCGCTGAACAGTAGGTTTTTCTGGAGGACCATTCCGACTGCCTCCCTGAGGGCGTGAAGACTGTAGTCCCTTACATCATGTCCCCCGACTAGCACCTGGCCTGATGTGGTGTCGTAGAGTCTGTCCATAAGCTGCACAAGCGTTGTCTTGCCGCTTCCGGTGCCTCCCAGTATTCCGATGGTCTGTCCTTCCTCGATTGTGAGGCTGATGTCTTTGAGCGTGTATTCCGGCGCGTCCTCAACATACTTGAAGCAGACTGAGCGCAGCTCGACTCCCGATGAGGGGACTTCGTCCAGCGCACCGGGCTTTTCAGCAAGCGCGCTCTTCTCTTCCAGCACGCGCTCGATCCTTCCCGCAGAGGCCAGCGACCTGGTCAGCAGGAGGAAAACGTTTGACAGCATCATCATCGAGTTGAGGACCTGCATGACATAGCTCAGGAAGCCTGTGAGCTGTCCTACCAGCAGCTGTCCTGAGAGTACCATTGATCCTCCTATGTACATAAGCAGGATCACGCAGAGGTACATTGTGGCCTGGAAGAATGGCAGGTTGAGACAGGCCCTGCTGTTTGTCTTTGTCGCAGTCGAATAGAGACTTCCGTTGACGGCAGAGAATTTCTCTTCCTCGTATTCACCCCTTACAAAGGCCTTGACGGTCCTGATCGCCCTGAGGTTCTCCTCAACGACGCCGTTGAGTGAGTCCACTGTCTGCTGCAGTCTGGTGTACAGCGGAGCTACTGCCCTGACAATCGAGAACAGCACTATTCCGAGAACAGGGGTGAGGATGATGAAGACAAGTGCCAGCTCGGAGTTCATCGAGAATGAGAAGAAGACTCCGAGAATGAACATCACAGGTGCCCTGACAAGCGGTCTGAGACCGTTGTTTATCGCGTTCTGCATCACGGTGATGTCGCTTGTGAGTCTCGTGACTAGTGAGGAGGTCTCAAAGTTGTCCATGTTTGAGAATGCCCAGGTCTGAAGTTTCTCATACTGTGCCTTGCGGATTCTCGCACCCCAGCCATATGCGGAGCGTGCCGCGAAACGGGCGTATGCAAGTCCTGTCGCCAGGGCCAGCAGGGCACATAAGGCCATTTGTCCGCCTTTCGCGAGCATGTATGGGATGTCGTGATTCGCAACCCCGATGTCAATGAGATCTGCCATCATTGTCGGTATGACAAGCTCGAAACACGTTTCCACCAGAATCAGGATACAGGCGATGATGATGTCCTTCCTGTAGGGGCCGAGCAGTCCGAGCAGACGTCTGAAGTCTCCCATCACTCCCACCTCCTGTCGAGGTTGTCGAGAATGCGGCCGAGCATGTCTTTCAGCTGACCGGCCTCCTGAGGTGTGAAGCCTGAGAGCACGAGACTGTCCAGCCTGTCGCATTCCTTTGCCCACCGCTGAGCCGCCTTCTGTCCCCGCTCGGTCAGGGACAGCCTGTTTGCCCTCCGGCAGGTGCTGTCCTCAATGCGCGTGACAAAACCGTTCTGGCAAAGCAGCTCGACCATTCTGGAGATTGATGCGGGGTCTGTTCTGAAATAGTCCGCGATCTCGCGCTGCGTGCAGGGTTCGTGGCGGGAAAGATAACTCAGTATCCTCGGCTGACCGCGTCCCAGGCCAAGTTCGTCGCGAACGGCCTGCAATCTGTTGTTCTGTCCATGAAATGCCCTGAAGAAGAGCTGATGAAGTGTCGGCTGCATTTATTGACCTGTCAATTATTGATTTATCAAGTGTTTTAGTCCTTTTCTCCTCTTTTGTCCATCCGCCCAATCTGATAGGATCTGGCACAAGAGGTGACAGATGGACAGCGCCAAGTGCAGGGACAGGGCCCTGAAACTGCTTGCGATGCGTGAACACAGCAGAAGGGAACTGGAGCTGAAACTTGCTTCAAAGGGTTTCAGTCCCGATGAGACGGGCCCATGTCTGGACCAGCTTGAACAGGAGGGCTGGCTTTCGGATGAGAGGTTCTGTGAAAGCTATATCAGAAGCCGGCTCAGACGTCAGCCGGAAGGGCGTGCCGTCCTGCTGATGCGTCTGAGGGAGAAGGGTGTATCTCCTGAAGCCGCTTCTGCTGCGGTTGATTCCTATTTTACCCAGCACGAAGAGGAAATCATGGAGATATTCCGTGACTATGCCTCCTCTCTGGAGGCCCGCAAGGGCAGGGAAAAGGCACAGTCAGTGCTGTACAGAAAGGGAATCAGGATTCCGGATTGATGCCGGTGAAACTGAAGGATTCAACGTCAAACAGTCCGCTGTCCGTGATCTTCAGCGCCGGTATTACAGGAAGCGCCATGAACGAGAGTGTCATGAACGGATCAATGTCCCGGCTCACTCCGAGTTTCTCATAGGCGATTTCGTGCATTTCCTTCAGTGTACTGTAGACTGACATCGCATCATCGTCTGTCATCAGCCCCGCAATCTCAAGGCGGTGTGTCATGAGCACCTTGCCGTTCTGGACAATTGTGACTCCTCCGCCGGTGCGTGCCAGTTCGCGGATCGCAGTTTCCATATCGCCGTCGTCTGTGCCCACACAGATGATATTGTGCGAATCGTGGGAAATCGAGGTCGCGACCGCACCGCTCTTCATCCCATAGCCTTTGATCAGGCCGACGCCGACAGTTCCCAGACCTCTGTGCCTCTCCACAGAGGCGATCTTCAGAATATCCTGATCGGCACTGCGCACAAAACAACCCTCAGCATCGCGTCTCACATTCATGACAAGGTTCTCTGTCACTACTGAACCCGGTATGATGCCGATGACTCTGGCCCTGTCGGAAGTGAGCCTCAATGCGAGCTTTCCGCTTGAGAAGTCTCCTATGTTCACCTTCCCGCTGACGCCCTCAGGCTTCACATGGTGTGCCGGAGCAAGGATCTTTCCTCCCTTTGCGACCATTTTGCCTTGAATGAAGACCTCATCAGCACAGATTGATCCGATACTCTCGGAGAGGAAGCAGTCTGCCCTGAGTCCCGGAGCAATGGCTCCGCGGTCCTTGAATGAATAACAGGTAGCGGGGTTCACTGTCGCGGCTGCGATTGCGCACTCCGCCCTCATTCCGGCACTGATCGCCAGATTCACGGCATATTGTATATGCCCGTCATCGATGATGCTTTCCGGCTGGCAGTCATCTGTGCAGAACATCACACGGGACATGTTGTCCTGGCTGACACCCGGCAGCAGCCCGAGTACATTCTTGCAGGCTGTTCCCTGCCGAAGTGCGACATACATGCCTCGTCTCACTCTCTCGACAAGCTCCTGTGCCGTTGCGCATTCATGGTCTGTCCTGATCTGGCAGGCGCTGTATGCATCCAGATCACGTCCGGCCACGTCCGGTGCATGCCCGTCGATGATCTTGCCGCGGCTGTAGGCAACATCAAGTTTGTCCAGGACGAAGGGAAGGGCGGCCGCAATGCCGGGATAGTTCATCATCTCTCCCAGTCCCAGGACTCTGGGATTGTCAATCATTGCTTCTATGCTGTCTGCCAGAAGAACCGCACCGGCATGTTCGCTGTCAGTGGCTGGCACGCAGCTGGGGAACATGAGATTGACTGTCAGCGGGATATCCTCGCTCGCCTTCAGCATATATCTCATCGCATCAAGGCCGGCAACATTGCAGATTTCATGAGGATCAGCCACGACTGTCGTCGTTCCTTTCGGTACAATGAGGTCGCTGTAGGCCGCCGGTGAGAGGTGGCTGGACTCGATGTGGCAGTGTGCATCTATGAATCCCGGTATCAGATAGCGCCCTCCGGCGTCAATCTCAGTTTCCGCCTCCACTTCATCGCTGAATGAGGCGAAATGTCCGTCAACAATTGACACTGTTGCCGGGAAAGTCGTCTTGTTGAAAACGTCAACCACACGGCAGTTTCTGATTGCCAGGTCTGCCCTGGCTCTCTTCTCGCATACATCAATCAGTTTCTTTGCAAGAGTTTTTGTCATTAGGAACTCCTATGGCCCCATAATACACCTGCTTTTTGGAATTGGGGAATTTTATTTGCACCTGCAGTGTTTTTTGAAGGAAATAAAAGAAAACTGCCGCTAAATTTCCAGAAAACAAAAAAAACTTGCGCACATATGTTTTCGGCCCTACAATTTAGCTGTTGCAAGCGGCAACAAAATGTAAACACACTTGTCGATCAAAAAAGGAGGATCGCGTAATGAAGGATTTCTTCGGACTGGAAAGTGCCGGAACCACTGTAAGACGTGAAGTTGTGGCCGGTCTGACGACGTTCTTCACAATGGCCTACATCATTTTCGTCAACCCTAGCATGTTGAGCGAAACCGGCATGAGCTTCGAAGGTGTCTTCGTCGCAACCTGCCTCGCGGCCGCTGTGGGAACCCTCATAATGGCACTGTTTGCTAATGTGCCTTATGCAGTCGCGCCTGGAATGGGATTGAACGCCCTGTTTGCTTATACGGTCTGCCTTGCGGGCGGTTTCACCTGGAAGCAGGCCCTCTCAATGGTGTTCATCTGCGGACTGATCAACATCATCATAACAGTCACTAAACTGAGGAAGTCGATCGTCAAGTCAATACCTGAGAGCCTTCAGAACGCAATCGGCGGCGCTATCGGACTTTTCATCGCATACCTCGGATTCAACAACGCGGCGCTGATTTCGTTCACCGGAGCCTATCCGAGCGTGACGCCGGGCATGCAGCCTCTCAACACTCCAGCCCTGGTACTGGCAGTCATCGGCGTGCTGATCATTGTCATTCTCATGGTGATGAAGGTGAAAGGTGCCATCCTGATCGGCATCGTCGCAACGACCGTTATCGGAATTCCGATGGGGGTCACGCAGATCCCGGAGTCGATTTTCTCTGACAGCGGAACCTGGACTGGATTCAGGGATGTGGCATTCTCCTTCTTCGGCTCTGATGGCCTGGTAAGCCTCTTTACCGATATTTCCAAGCTGCCATTCGTTCTCGTGACCATTTTCTCCATGTGCCTGTCTGATACTTTCGACTCGATCGGAACGTTCATCGGAACCGGAAAGAAGAGCGGAATCTTCGATGCCGAGGACGAGAAGGCCCTGGAAGGCAGCGGTTTCAAGAGCCGCCTTGACAAGGCCCTGGTCGCAGACAGCTTCGCCACCAGCATCGGTGCTCTCTTCGGAACTTCCAACGCCACAACATATGTCGAGAGTTCTGCGGGAATCGCAGCCGGAGGAAGAACCGGACTGACAAGCCTTGTCACCGCCATCATGTTCCTCGTCTGCCTGCCGTTCTCCGGCCTGATCGGAATGGTGCCCAGCGCTGCCACAAGTCCGGCTCTCATCGTAGTCGGTATCCTTATGGTCGAGCCGTTCGCGAAGATCAAGTGGAGCGATTTCAGCGAGGCCGTGCCTGCATTCTTCACTGTCGCGGTGATGAGCTTCACCTATGGAATCACAAACGGTATCGCAGCAGGATTCATCATGTACTGCATTACCCTTATCTGCACAAAGAGGGCAAAGGAAATCCACCCGATTATTGCAGGTGCTTCCATCCTCTTCATCCTGGACATCATTCTCAAGGCTATCTGACAGCCATACAGTCCGGGCTAAACAAATCCTCTGTCATCACGGCAGAGGATTTTTCGTTGACTTTTGCCTCCGCCGTAATCACACTTGGATAAGAAAAACCAAGTTCCAAGGAGGAAGACATGAGCATTATAGAAACGATCTGCGCGCGCGAGATTCTTGATTCACGCGGAAACCCGACAGTCGAGGTTGATGTGACTCTGGATGACGGGTCATTCGGCCGTGCTGCCGTTCCAAGCGGCGCCTCCACAGGTGTCCATGAGGCGGTCGAGCTCCGTGACGGGGACAAGAAGCGCTACATGGGCAAGGGCGTACTGAAGGCCGTAGACAATGTGAATGACATAATCGCACCGGCTATCGAGGGCATGGATGCCCTTGATCAGGTTGCCGTTGACAGGGCGATGATCGAGCTTGACGGAACACCGAACAAAGGCAGGCTTGGGGCCAATGCCATTCTTGCGGTCTCAATGGCTGTCGCGCATGCCGCTGCGGACTATCTCGGGCTGCCTCTGTTCAAGTATCTCGGTGCATATCACGCCTGTGTTCTCCCCGTGCCGATGGCGAACATACTCAACGGCGGAGCACACAGTGACAACAAAGTGGATTTCCAGGAGTTCATGGTCATGCCGATAGGGGCTCCGTCTATACGTGAGGCGATAAGGATGACCGCAGAGGTCTTCCATAATCTCAAGAGCGTGCTCAAGGCCAGAGGCTACAATACGGCAGTCGGAGACGAGGGCGGTTTCGCTCCTGATCTTCAGTCAAATGAGGAGGCCCTGGAAGTGATCATGGAGTCCATCTCCAAAGCCGGCTATACGACAGGCCGTGACGGAGACTTCATGATAGCGCTCGATCCCGCTTCATCAGAGCTGTACGATGAGAAGACCAGAACATACGAACTCAAGTGGACCACTCATGAAAAGCTTACCAGCGAACAGATGGTGGATCTGTGGGAGAGCTGGGTGGACAAGTATCCGATCATCTCGATAGAAGACGGAATGGCAGAGGACGACTGGGAAGGCTGGAAGCTGCTCACTGACAGACTGGGTGACCGCGTTCAGCTGGTCGGCGATGACCTGTTTGTCACGAATACAGAAAGACTGAAAATGGGCCTTGAGAAAAAGGTTGCGAACTCAATTCTAATCAAAGTCAACCAGATCGGGACACTGACTGAGACATTCGAGGCGATCGATCTGGCAAAGCGCAACGGTTACACAGCCATCGTTTCGCACCGTTCTGGAGAGACCGAGGACTGCACGATTGCGGACCTTGTCGTCGCACTTGAGACCGGTGAGATTAAGACAGGCTCAATGAGCCGCTCAGACAGACTTGCAAAATACAATCAGCTGATCCGCATCGAGGAGATGCTCGGCGATGAGGCAAAGTACGCAGGACGTGACGCTTTCAGGATCCTGTAGTCTTCAGCAAGTTGCAGAAAGAGAGGGAAGGGCAGGCAAAATGCTTGTCCTTCTTTTTTTTCTGCACTGATTCCTGCACTGCGGCAGATGGTGAAGTGGCTAAAGCAGCGCAACACGGAATTTTGACAATAACGACACCTATCTTCACTGTTCCTACATACAAAACTGCTTTCAGAGACAAAGCCGGTGTGAAATAAACATAAAATGTACAATCAGTATCGAACATTTTTCATGTGATCTGATCACCAAAAACGGCAAATAGTATTCAAATTATAGCTATAAGTCATGAAAACATGTCCAAAAGGCGGTAAATTCACAAGCAATATAAAACTTGAATCGTTTTTGTATCGTATATGTGTAACCTTTGTAGTATTTGTGGATTTATCTTGACAGTTGCACAGTCTGAATCTAGAATTGTGTACAAATTACGATAAAAAAGGGGCTTTCGTGATTCAGTTTGAGTCACACCCGAATTTTATGGAGGAATTATGAAAAGGACAATTGCAATTCTTCTGGTTGCAATCATGGCTGTAGGCTCCGCTTTTGCCGCCTTCAGTGGCAGCGCACAGGTTGGTGTTGGTGCTGATTTCGAGAAGGGCAACTACGGCTTCATCGACAACAGCACAAAGGTTGACTTCAACATCGATCTCGCAACAGCCTCTGCTGAGGCCATCAGCGAGGGTGACGTCTACGCTTCAATCAAGGGTTCACTCGGACTGGTTCTCGTTACAGACGAGGATGACATCAAACCCATTGACGATTCCAACGTTCTTGATCTTGAAACAAACTTTACTGATGGAACTCTTGCCCTCGGTATCTATGCTAAGATTGACGAGGCCAAGGTTGCCGGCGAGAACTGGTACATCAGTCTGCTCGGTGTTCCCGGAGGCCCCGATTTCGCAAAGTCCGCGATCGACACATACACAGTCGAAGATGACAAGACCGACTTCGGCAACAAGAAGGCTGACTATGATGAGAATGTCACATATTCAGTTCCTTACATCAAGGCTCCCGGCGTTGAGGTCGGAATCTTCGATTATAAGATCGGATTCGGTTTCAAGGCCAATGCCCAGAAGGATCCCTTCAAGCTCGTCGAGGATTATGGTGTAACAGCATATGTCGCAACTCCTGAGTACGACCTCAATGGTCTGACTTTCCAGGTTGCCGGTGCTTATTCCGCCACAGACAACAACAGCAAGAACTTCTCCAACAAGGATGACGGCCCCTACAATGCAATCGGTGCATCTGCAAAGGTCGGATTCACAAATGACGCCTTCGCTGTCAGCGCCGCTACAGATATCGGCTATGACATCGAGAACGAGAAGTTCGGCATGGATGCTGTCGCTAACTTCACATACGATTTCGTGACAGTTGACGCCTTCTATGCAACAGAGGCTCAGACAAACCAGGATAAGAGCACAACAGAGAACCTCCTCTCAACTCAGGTCAAGGTTGACCTCAACACAATGGATATGCCTCTTGCTATCACAGTTTCCGCAAAGGATCTGGTCAACAAGCAGGATCTGGATGCCAAGGTTGAGATTGGTCTCGGTGCATTCACTCTCACACCGGCTGTCGGCTATGTCATCGACACAGAGAAGTTCAATGCCGGTATCGATGTTGCTTATGCACATGAGTACTTCACAGTCAAGGGCGCCTTCTCTCTCACAACCCAGTTTGAGGACAGGACAACCCAGCTCAAGGCCAGCGCATCCATTGAGAGTGCTTCCGTCATTCCTGGTGCCACAGTCAAGCTCGCATGGTCCAACGGTAACGACCTCCTCAACTACGGTCTGGACAGTGATGGCCACACCTATGGTAAGGTTGTTGCTTCTATCAAGATGGCATTCTAAAGATACAATGACATCAGTAAGGCCCGGGATCTGTTCCCGGGTCTTTTTTTGCTCTCAATATAGTGAATTTTGAATCCGAAGCTGTCACTGCAGAGAAGGGCCTGAAGCCACAGAGGAATTATGAAAAGGACAATTGCAATTCTTCTGGTTGCAATCATGGCTGTAGGCTCCGCTTTTGCCGCCTTCAGTGGCAGCGCACAGATTGGAGTAGGAGCCAACTTCGACAATGGAAATTACGGTTTCATCGACAACAGCAACAGTGTTGGCGTCAACTTTGAGCTTGCCAACATGGCCGGTGAGGCTGTTGGAGAGGGAGACATCAGAGCATCCATCAAGGGTTCTCTCGTACTTGAGGTCTTCACTGCGGATGATTATGAGAAATCCGCAACTGATAAGAAGCCTCTTACAGCACCGAATGATGTAATTGTCGGCGACTGGGGTGACAACATGTTCATCGGCCTTGGAGCTTCTGTCGATGAAGCCAAGATTGAGGGAAGCAACTGGTACATCAGCCTCCTTGGCGTTCCCGGAGGCCCTGACTTCGCAAAATCTGCAATCGACACCTACGACAAGGCTGTCAAGAAGTATGACATCGTCACTGACGAAGATGGGGCCACAGGCAATGCTTCCTGGTCTGTCCCATATGTGAAAGCTCCTGGCGTGGAGTTTGGAGTTGCTGATTACGTTGTCGGTGCAGGTTTCTGGGCTGATGCACAGAGCAATCCCGATTTTGATCTCTTCAACCAGTATGCTGCAACAGCATATTTCATGACTCCGAGCTATGATCTCAATGGCCTCACACTTCAGGCTGGTGCTGTATACTCACTGTCAAGCGGAGATTCTGACAAGTCCTTCTCAGATAAGAATGACAACAAGGCTTACAATTCCATCGGAGCATCTGCAAAGGTCGGATTCACAAATGATGCCTTTGCTGTCAGCGCTGCTACAGATATCGGCTATGACATCGAAAATGAAGAGTTCGGTGCGGATGTCGCTGCAAACTTCACATACGACTTCCTGACTGTCGACGCTTATTACGGAACCAACCCGACGACAAGTGAAAAAGCTCCCAAGAAGACTGAGAACCTTCTCTCTGCTCAGGTCATCACAGACCTCAATGCTATGGATATGCCGATCAAGGTCACAGCATCTGCAAAGGACCTGATCAATGCCCAGGACTTTGACCTTTCTGTCGAGTTCAAGGTTGGCGCCTTCACGCTGACTCCTTCTGTTGGCTACGTCATCAACACAGAGAAGTTCAACGCCGGACTCAAGGGTCAGTATGATCATGAGTACTTCACAGCCAAGGCTTCTGTTTCTGTCGAGACTGGATTCGACAAGCCGTCTACAAAACTCAAGGCCAGTGCCTCTGTTGAGAACACAACAATCATTCCAGGCTCAACAATTAAGCTTGAATGGAAGGATGCTGAGGATCTTCTCAACAACAGTGCTGATCACGAGAAGAACTTCGGAAAGCTCATTGCCTCAATCAAGGTTGAGTTCTGATCCGAATTCAATAAGAAACAGGAACCCTCAGACCCGAAATCTTAGGGTTCTTGTATTATGGTCGCATGCTGGAAAGCTTGCGATAGAGAATGATGGCCTCCGAATTTTTTCAGAGGCCATTTTTCTGTCAGCTATCGAAAGATCAGAATGTCATCTTGATGGATGCAGTCACCTTTCCAAGAGCCTCTGTTCCGTCATTCTCGGAATCGAAGATATCATCAGCATCTGCCCATGCGAGCTTGAGCGTCGCACCAGGAATGAGAGAATCCGTCTCAACTGCGGCATTGAGGCCGAGCTTGACTTCTGCTCCGTCCTTGATCTTCTGCTCTGCGGAAACGCCAGCTGTGATCTTCATGATATCCATTGTGTACTCTGCATCAAGACCAGCACTCCACTTGCCGACATATTTTCTTCCATCATCCTTGAGGATTGTGGCATTGTCGTCGCTGCTCTTGATATCTGTTGCAACTCTTCCCTCTGAGTCGATTGTGTAACCGGCAGAAGCGGTGAGCTTGAGGCTGTCAACAGCTGTGATCTCAGCAGAAACCTTGATCTCCTGAGTCGCAATGATATCATTCATGCCGACTGTGAGCGCGACAGGAACGTTGAAGCTGTTCATATCAACCTTGACCTGTGCAGAGAGCATGTTCTCTGAGTACTTCTTCCAGTAGCTGTCATTAGCACCTGCCTTCGGGCTCTTTCCTGTAACAGGGTTGGTGCCATAGTATGCATCAACTGTCAGGAAGTCATATGCGAAGTTGAAGGCCACATCAGCATCAAACTTGACATCATCATTCTTCGGGAACTTGAGAGACAGATCACTGGCTGCTGTCAGGCTGAATGCATCAGATACATAGCCGACTTTAGCAGAAAGGTTCCAGGCGTTGGTCTGAGCCCATCCTGCTGTCTCATTCACAGGAACTCCCTTATTGAGCTTTTCGAATGACTCATAGCTGTACACTGTTCCGATCTGGGCGATCAGGCCATTGAAGTTGTACTCAGGAGTCTCGAAGAAAGCTGCAAGGTTGATGCTCTCGGAGAACTTCCATGTATCAGCACTTGAATAGTCGCCAAGAAGGCCGAAACCTGCCTTATATCCAAAGACTGTGGCCTGTACGCCTGTTGCCTTCTCAAAGGGAAGAGATGTGTTGTAATTCTCATTGAAATCAGCCCTTTCAAGACCCCACTTGTCAATTCCCTTCTCAACTTTATATGTCTGGAAGCCCTTTGCATAGTTGGGAGCATCTGCCAGGCCGAGGATGCTGACTTCCCAGTTGGATCCGGCAACCTTTGCCTCAGTTATGTCAGCAATGATTCCAACCTTGTAATCGCTGTCTCCCTTGAGGGTAACATCTGTTGGATCTTCCACTTCGCCTCTCGTCTTCTCACCTGTTGTGAGCTTGAGGCCGAATGTTGCCTTAATTGAGGCATAGACATCACCTTCAGCGATCTGCTCTGCAGTGGCTGTAGCGAGATCAGCATCAATCTTGACCTTGGCACCGCTGTCAATGAAGCCATAATTGCCATTATCAAAGTTTCCACCAAAGCCAAGGCTTGCCTCGCCACTGAAGGCGGCAAAAGCGGAACCTACAGCCATGATTGCAACCAGAAGAATTGCAATTGTCCTTTTCATAATTCCTCTGTGGGAATCAGGTTTATTTCATCCCCTGTGCATTGGTGCCTGTCACAATTACCGGGCTGGAACGGTCTTTTCACTACGGGACAAATATTAGGAAGGTGCACAAACAAATAATGCAATAACTTATCTGATAAAGAATTGGAGGCAATATGGCAAAACGAAAAGCTTTCTATCTGTACAAGAGGAAAAAGAAAGGTGGAGCATATTGGTATGTATGCTTTATTAATCCTGTAAACGGCAGACAGGGCAATGCAAAGAGCATTGATGTCCTGAAAGAGGAACTTAACCTTGGATCCGGCTACCGTGTTAAAGACAGGGACAGTGCGGCAATCATAGCCGGAAAGGCACTGGAGGCGGGAATTGTGTATCCGAACCATATTCCGTTCACTTCATACTGCCTGTCATTCTGGGACTATGAGACAAGCCAGTATGTAAAGCTGAGGAACAGCATGCGACCCGGTGCGATAGGACGTGAGTACTGCAAGAACATGACATCTTACTACACAAGGCATGTCGCACCGGTGATAGGCGGCAGGACGAGGCTCTGTGCCGTCACAGTGGAGCTGCTGGACAAAGTAATATCAACCGCGCTGGACAGAGGGCTGTCAACCGGAACCGTGCAGCTGATTGTCCTTTCCTTCTCAGTCCCTCTGAAGGAGGCTGCCAGAAAGCGGCTGATCAGAATGAATCCTGCTGATTACATCATGCCTGTGCCCCGCAGCGGAAGGGAGCGCGGCGTGTTGAGTGCGCAGGAAGTGACGGCACTGGTCTCACTGATTGACTCAAAAGGTCAGTCAGACAGACCTGCTCAAGCCATAAAACTCGCACTTGCAAGCGGGATGAGGAGCGGTGAACTCAGGGCGCTGAAATGTGAGGATATTGACCTGTACCATTATCTCAGAGATGACGGCATTACGCTTGCCAGAATCAGGATCAGTAAGTCGATCGCCCCGTATACAGGAGTGAAATGTCCGAAAAACGGCAAGAGCAGGGATGTGTTCATCGACAATACATTTGCCCTGGAACTCTGTTCCGCCGCAAGGGATGATGGACTGGTCTTTCCCGGCATGAAATCCTGCCATATGACTTCTGTTGCCCTTCGTGACAGCTTTTACCGGCTGCTGTCAGAACTGGGAATAGATGAGCAGATGCGTAAGAGCCGCAATCTCACATTCCATTCACTCCGGCATACTTTCAACACGCTTCTTTTACAGGAGAGAATCCCGATAGAAGGCCGGATGGCCGCACTGGGACACTCAAGTATGAGTGTCAATCTGAAATACACTCATGACAGCGATTGCCTTCTTGTCGATGTCAGCCGTCTGAGCAGCAGAATACTGGCAAAATGAGCCAGAGTGCAGTGAAAAGTGCAGAGATTATCAGTCCCGCCGTCCGTCCGCAAACACAAGTGCCGATGACAGTCTGTCAAGGTATAGTGAGCAGTCGTATGACATCCTCAGGGCAGATGAGGGACTGAGGACAGTGACATCATCAAAAAGGCAGGAAGCCACGGCCTTTGCCTTCCGCTGATCAGGGCACGACACGATAATGTGTCTTGCGCTGAGTATCTCGCTAACAGACATGGTTACAGCCTTGGCAGGCACATCATCCAGTGAGCTGAACCAGCCCTCGCTGACCTGCTGGCGGCGTGAGCGTTTCTCGAGGTCCACCACGATATACGGATCACGGGTGTCAAAGTCGGCAGGAGGGTCATTGAATGCCAGGTGCCCGTTCTCACCTATGCAGATGAAGGCGACATCAAGCTTGTGGCTTGCCATGAGCTTGTTCAGTTTATTCACGGTTTTCTCCAGACTGGCCTCATCTGTATCAATCGGCGTGTAGCTCTTGACCTGACCGATATGACTCAGGAAGAATTCCTGGAGAAAGTATTTCGATGACGAGAGTGAGTCTTTTTTCAGTCCGACAAACTCATCAAGATGAAAAACATTGACCTGGCTCCAGTCAACATCCTGCTTTGCAAGATTGAGAAGAGTCTCGACCTGACTTTTGCCGGTCACAAAGACGACGTTTGCCTCTCCGTTCTCAGCAATGGCCTGCCTGATGCAGGAAGCACCTTCTCTTGCAGCTAGTACTCCAAGCTCTTTCTTTGAATCACAGATCGTTACTCTCATTGATCCTGGAACCTCCAGAAAAAAGGTAGTAAATCGGTGATAAATTATCAAGCTGGGGTTATGGACATTTTCCATACAATCGTCTATATATACAAAAGCATCCTGATGGAGTCTTGGTCCCATAGCTCAGCTGGATAGAGCACTTCCCTCCTAAGGAAGGGGTCGCGCGTTCGAATCGCGCTGGGGCCAGTAAACAAGATAAGCAGGCAGATGTCTATGAACTATTATGTGCTTGCCTGTGAAACAGGACGCGAATCAAGAAACATCACACTTCTGAAGAAGACAGTTGAACGGTTCATGCCGGGCTGTCATATCGAGGCATACAGCCCTGTCAGAGAGAGCCGCGAGTTCTGCGCAAAGACCTGGAGCATGAAAGTGCGTCCGATTCTGCCCGGTTACATTATCGTGATTTCAGACTCAGAGCTCTGGCGCATTCAGAAAGACATATTCATGATGAGTGAGACCTGTTATGGTTTTCTCAGGAATCTGGACAAATCGTATGAACTGCGCGGTGGCGACATGGATTTTGCCCGGTGGATCGAAGACAATCAGGGCTTTATCAGGACAAGCAGTGTCAGATATGACAACAGGGGAGGCCTTTGTCCTGATCAGAGGATAACGGTCCTTTCCGGTCCGCTCAAGGATCTGAAGGGCAGGATTCTGTCTGTCTATAAAGGCGTACGCGTGACAGTCGAGATAAACTTCCTGAATGAGGTCAAGCGCATCAGCCTTCCTATCGAGATAGTCGAGAGAGTGGGGGATGAGGTGACAGCTGAGGAGAAGCCATCCAGCGATTTAAATGAGAAGAATGAGTACCGATAACGGTACTGTGATTCTGGCAGGTAATTTCAGGTGAACTCAGGCCGAGTCCACCTTCTGGCTTACAGATATTTCTCCAGCTCTGCCACAACCAGTGGAATCTGGTCGGGACTGTCCAGACGGGCTCCGCATGCACACTCATGGCCGCCGCCTCCGAACTTCACGGCTGCCTCGACAATCCTGATCCTGTCTGATCTGAACTCAACCCGGATTCTGCCATTCAGGTCTGCGAAGAGAACGAAGATCGGATGCCCCTCGACATCTCTCATCGTCTCAAGCGCACATGACACCATGTCCGGCGTCAGGCTGTAACGGTCAATCACATCCTGCTTCACATACAGCCAGATCACTCCCTTCTGGCTGAAGCAGAGGTTCTTGTAGCAGTAGATAGTGTATTCCAGCAGGTTTGTGCTTCTCCTGTTGAGTCTTGAGATGAGCTGGGGCATATCGAAGCCTGTGGAGAGGAGTATGGATGCGATGCGCAGCGTCTCGCTGTCCACACCGCTGTATGCAAAGCGTCCTGTATCAGTGACCATGCCCATATACAGTGCCTGGGCGGCCTGCTGGGAGATTTTCAGGCCCTTTTCGACAGCATGGTGCGCTATTATCTGGCAGCAGGAGGACAGCTGTTCTTCGACATTCCACATTCCATAGCTGTCAACAACGATATGGTGGTCGATCTTCAGTACAGCCCGTGATGCCATGAAGCCGGGATCCGCGCTGCGCTCACGGGTGGAATTGTCCACCTGGATTGCAAAAGCGTCACTGTAGTCAACAGTTCCCGGAGCGTTCCATGTTCCGAGAAAGCTGAAACGGCTGATCGGCTGGTTCACGACAGTCGCCTCAACATTGTAGTTGTCCCTGATCAGATGATAAAGGCCGAATGATGAGCCTATGCAGTCTCCGTCCGGCTGTATGTGGCCGATGATCACGACCTTTCCCGCCTTTGGCAGCTGCTCTTCTATTATGTCAAAAAGATTCATGCGGAGATTCTATCCCAATGCTTAGAGTATGTAAAAGGGAGCATGCCTTCGTGGTATGCTCCCCATATCAGTTCCTGTTTCGGGATCAGAGTGCTGCGATTGTTCTCTCAGCCTCGGCGATCAGGCTCTCGATATCGGCATTCTTGTCGAGTGCGATTGCCTCAACAATGTCAGAGAGGGCCAGGCGTGTCTCATAACTGTTCTCAAAGACAGGGTCATAGGCCAGGACGCCGTCAGGGTAGGTGGCGCTGATGTCCTTGGCTGCAGGTCCGATTCCGCCAGCTGCGATGGAAGCCTTGTATGCCTCTGTCTCAAGGCCGGCCTTGTTGCTTGGAGCATAGCCGGTGTTCGCGGCGTAAAGTCCGCTGGCCTCGGCATCATACATGAACTCCAGGAAGATGCTTGTGGCAAGGTCCACGAGAGGATCACCGGTGGCAAAGCCGCAGAAGTTTCCGCCCTGCTGGATGACTGCCGGGTTCTTGCCGACAGGAGCATAGGCGACGCCTACCTCAAAGCCGTCAGGAAGGATGTATGCGGTTCCGGCACTGGATCCGATATAGGCTATGATCGTGCCGTTGCTGAAGGGACCTGAGCAGTAGCTGTCCTCACCTGCCGTGCGGAAGTAGCCGCCCTGGATTCCTTCCTGCCACCAGCGGTAGAAGTCCATGGTCGCATCGATGTTGTTCTCGTCGAAGATGTAGAGGTTGCCCTGAGGATCGGCATACTGGGCGCCGAAGTTGACAGGACCGTAAATGCCGAGGTTGTCCATTGAGTCGAATCCGACTGAGGGGCGTCCGGTGATGGCAGTGATCTGCTTCGCCACGTCAGCAAGCTCCTCATAGGTCGTGGGGACCTCAAGACCGTGCTCGTCGAAGAAGGTCTTGTTGTAGAAGAGGACTTCAGTGGACTTGCCCAGGCTTGTCGCATAGGTCTTTCCATCCGGGAATGCCCTGTTCTCCTCGAGGTAGGAAGGGACTACAGTGGCCAGCTCTTCAGCCGTGATTCCGAAACCGTCATTGAGATAGCCGGTAAGGTCCATGAGCTTCCCGCTTGGCATGTATGTCATCATGTTGTTGTTGTAGGCCTGTCCGATGTTCGGTGCTGTTCCTGCAGCGAGGGCACTGACAATCTTGTTGTGGCAGTCAGTGTAACCGCCCTGGCAGGTGGCGTTGACTGTGATTCCATACTCATTGGTCTTGTTGAAGAGATCAACGACCATGTCCATGGCGATGCCGTTCTCGCTTGTCTGCGCATGCCACAGCTCAAGCGTGATGTTGGCGTTCCTCAGATCATCGGCAGTGATGTCAGAGGTGTCGACTGTGCTGGCGGCTGCGCTCTCGCCCGCGCCGTTTGCGAAGGCGAATGCTGCGCAGAGGATGCACAACAGAGTGACAAGAGTCTTTTTCATGTCTTATTCTCCTTATTTTCCCAGCCTTGCGGCTGTTTTATCCTTTCAATCCTCCACGGGCTATGCCCTGGATGATGTACTTCTGGAACAGGAGGTATATGATGATGAGCGGCAGCACGACGATTGTCGCACCGGCCATCATCAGATGGTAGGCTGTTCCGGATTCACTGGCGAAATACTGCAGTCCGATGGAGAGCACCCGCTTGTTTATGTTGCCAGTGACCATCAGGGGCCAGAGATATGCGTTCCAGCTGGCGATGAAGTTGAAAAGCCCTATGGTCACGAGTGAGCTCTTGGCGTTCGGAACCATCATCTTCCACAGATATTTCCAGTCCGAGCAACCGTCAACTTTTGCCGCAAGATAAATCTGGTCAGGTATCTGGTTGAAGAACTGGCGCAGAAGATAAATGTAGAACACACTGGCGGTGTAGGGGATTATCTGTGCCCACAGACTGTCATACAGGTTCATCCTGGTGATGGTTATGAAGTTGGTGATGATGTACATCTGACTGGGAACCATCATGGTCGCAAGCAGGATGCTGAACAGCTTGTCGCGTCCCTTGAACTCCAGTCTTGAGAAGGCGAAGGCGGCCAGAATTGTCGTGAACAGGGTGAAGACCGTGTTGGCGACGGCTACCAGAATGCTGTTCTTGAAGTAGATCCCGAAAGGATTTGTCTTCATCGTCAGGACTTCCGCGTAGTTTGACCACTGCGCTTCCTCCGGCCACCAGATGATCTCAGGACTGGTGATCTCGCGGATGGTCTTTAGTGAGCCGCTGATCATCCAGAAAAAGGGGAAGAGCATCACCAGGCTTCCCAGCAGCAGAAGAATGAATACCAGCGCCCTTGTGTATTTGTTCTGGATTCTGTTCGGGTTGTTGTCCATCGCTCCTCCTACTGGTCAGCACGCCTGTTGGACATGTGCATCTGGATGAATGTGAAGACCATGATGATGAGGAACATGATCACGCCGCTTGCCGCAGCAATAGTATAGCGGTTCGCGTTGTAGAACTTGTCGTACATGTAGTAGACCATGGTGGTCGCACTGTGAAGCGGTCCGTCGTCTCCGAAGAGGCCCACGACCTCGACATAGGCCTTGAAAGCTCCGATTGTCGCAATGACGAACTGGTAGGCGAGTATCGGGCCGAGCTGCGGGACCGTGATCTTGATAAACTGCTTCCATTTGCCGGCCTCGTCTATTCTGGCTGCCTGGTACAGCTGCGGGTCAATTCCCTGCAGTCCGGCGAGGAAGATCACGATCTTGAAGGCCAGGGCGGACCAGATTCCGAAGATGCACAGTGTGAACATTGCCCAGTCAGGATCATTGAGCCACTGTATCGCGTCAATGCCGAAGAGGCCGAGGAACTTGTTGAAGATTCCGAACTCACTGTGGAAAATGAAGCGGAAGGCCAGGCCGATGGCAATCGCGTTTGTGACATAGGGCAGGAAGTAGGCGGTCTGGAAGAACTTTGAGCCCTTTATCCCGCTGTTGAGCAGGATGGCTATTACAAGTGACAGGGCGATCGATACCGGGACGGTGACAATCGCATATATGAAGGTGTTTGCCAGCGCCTTGTGGAAGTTCGGATCCTGAAGCACCCAGATGTAGCTTGACAGGCCGAATCCGCTTCCTTCCTTGGAGAAGATGTTGAAGTCTTCATAGACACTCATCCTCAGTGTGTGGAACATCGGATAGACGACGAAGACGGCTATGATCACAAGGGCCGGAAGCAGATAGAGCATGGCGCGGAAAAATGTCTTCTTCTGGTTCTGCCCTACCATACCTCGATCCTCTTGCCGTCCTGATCAAAGAGATGGACTCCGCTCCTTCTCAGCGCGAAACGGACGGTATCGCCCTCGCTGATGTGCTGATCGCTCTCGATCAGGGCCTCGCTGAAATGTCCGTTGATGTCAAAACGGACCTGGAAGTCGCGTCCTATTGTTGCCTTGAACTCTATCCTGGCATTGAAGGTGCCGTCTCCCTCATCCCCCGTCAGGATGAAGCTCTCCGGCCTGATCCCCATCTGGTAGTGTCCGTCAGCAAGGACTGTCGCCATGGCCCTGTCCCCGTTAACGATCAGCCATCCTCCTCTGGCCTCAGCCTGGAAGAGATTGATCGGCGGATTGCCGAGGAACTGCGCCACGAAGACATTCGCGGGGTGAATATAGGTTTCCTGCGGGTGGTCCACCTGCTGTACAAGGCCGTCTCTCATCACGATTATCTCATCAGTGATGCTCATGGCCTCTTCCTGGTCGTGAGTGACAAAGACTGTTGTTATTCCTGTCGCCTGCTGGATCCTCCTGATCTCTTCCCTTGTCTGGATTCTCAGCCTGGCGTCCAGGTTGCTCAGCGGCTCGTCAAGGAGCAGCACTTTAGGCTGTTTCGCAATGGCCCTGGCGATCGCGACCCGCTGCTGCTGACCTCCGGAAAGCTGTGCCGGCTTCCGGTCAAGCAGCTCCTCGATTGCGACGATTTTCGCCGTGTGCTGGACGATCTGGTCGATCGCGGCCCTGCGCTCTTTTGCATCTTTGTGCTCTTCCTTGAAGCTCCTGCTGTTGCGCAGGGGGAAGGCTATGTTGTCGTAGACGCTCATGTGCGGATAAAGCGCATAGTTCTGGAACACGAGTCCGATGCCGCGCTTTTCCGGAGGAAGACCAGTCACGTCCTCATCTCCGAAAAATATCTTTCCGCTGGTCGGCTCGTGAAGGCCGGCGAGCAGGAAAAGCGTGGTGCTCTTTCCGCAGCCGGAGGGGCCAAGGAGTCCGACCAGATGGCCGCTTGGAATTGTGACGGTCAGATTGTTGACGGCTATCGTCTCCTTGTTTTCCTTTCCGGTAAACGTCTTTGTAAGTCCTTCGATTCTTATGTCCATCTTAACTGCATTCTAGAACCATTTGCGCATCTGTGACAAATGGAATTTACATTTTTGAGGCAGCTTCAGCCGCCTTGCACGAGCCCGGGAGAGCAGATCTCCGCCCCCAGGATGTCCCGTTTTGCCTTTTGCTGCCTCCTGACATTCGGTTGTGCCGTCTCTGACGCCATTTGGCAAATTCTGTGTAAAGCTTCCGTGTATGAAATGCGCAATGCTTGGAATAGAGGGGCTTTTAGGCTAGAGTAGGCCCATGGCTAGAAGATTGCTTACATTTCTGATTCTTTTTTCAGCTTTCCTGCTGGCATCATGCTCCGGTGGACAGGACGATGGCGCCGCAACAGGTGCCGCCGGCGGCACAGAAAGCCGCGTAAGAATGGCCGTCACAGTCGACCCTGACGGGCTCGATCCCCATATGAGCGCCTCTGCCAGTACCTTCCAGGTCACGAGCAGCATATATGAGACACTTGTCACTGTGGATGAACAGGGCAATATCATACCTTCTCTGGCAGAGAGCTGGACTGTCGCCGGGGATGGAATGTCCATCACTTTCTCACTCAGACCGGGCGCCTTGTTCTCAAACGGGAACAAGTGTGATGCCCGGGCGGTCGCAGCCTCTTTCCAGCGTCTTCTCAGTGAATCAGTCAGAAGTCAGGACTATGCGTTCATCAGCTCCGTGGAAGTCGTGGATGACACCACAGTGAGATTCAATTTCGGACAGCTGAATGTGGTCGCGCTGTCCACCTTCGCCTATCCCTGGGCAGCGGTCGTGGACACGAGCTGCGCAGATGATCTCAGAACATCTCCGGTTGGAAGCGGACCCTACATGCTCTCAAGCTGGATTCCGCAGCAGTCGCTGGTCCTTTCAAGGAATCCCAACTGGAACGGAGAGTGCGGCATAGATCAGGTGGAATTCGTGATGATGCCGGACATGACCGGACAGGTCACCGCACTGCGCAACGGCCAGGTGGATATCATACTCATCACAGGAGACCTGGTAGGCCAGTTCGAAGATGACGCCAGATTCACTGTCAACGCGCTTGCCGGCAACGGACTGCAGCTGATGGCCATGAACAACGCATCAGCCGGACTTGACGATGTCAGGGTGCGCCAGGCAATCAACTACGCTGTTGACAAGGATGCCGTGATCGAGGCCGTCTGGTGGGGATATGGAGAGAAGATCGGCTCCCATTTCCCTGTCGTGCTCTCAGAATACATCGATATGAATGATCTCTATCCCTATGATCCGCAGCGGGCCAGGCAGCTTCTTGCCGAAGCCGGCTATGGTGAGGGGGAGCTGACACTGCGCATGTATCTTCCCAGAAGCTATCAGGAGTATGTGAACGCAGGTCAGGTCATCGCCGCACAGCTTGAGGAAGCCGGCATCAATGTCGAGATCCAGATTGTGGAATGGGCCACCTGGCTGAGCGACATCTACAACGGACGCCAGTATGACCTCACTGTTGTCGGTCACACCGGAAGACTCGACGCATACAGCCTGCTTGCCCGTTACAGGAGTACTGCCGCGGAAAACTATTTCAATTACTCCAATGACGTAGTTGACGCCCTGCTGGACCAGTACAACACCACGGTCGATGATGCTGCCAGGATGGAGATCGCCCACCGCCTGCAGGAGATACTTGCCCGGGAGGTTCCCGCACTGTACATCCAGGATCCGATCCAGATCTACGTGACCACATCCCGGCTGGAAGGCTTCTCTGTCTTCCCGATCAATATCTTCAAGTTCAATGAGATGAACTTTGTCTAGTCCCTGTGCTAGAATGTAGCGGCGATGGGAAAGTACGTATTGGGGCGCATCGCCTCTGCTCTGGTGGTGATGCTGCTGGTCAGCATTCTCACTTTTCTGGTCCTTGACCTGATCCCAGGAAACGCCGCCATTGTGGCTGTGGGCGTCGAGGGCTCGGCTGAGACTCTGGCCAGGCTTGAGGCCGGCCTGGGGCTGGACCGCAGCCTCCCGCAGCGCATTGCCGACTACTACAGGGGGCTTATCAGCCTTGATCTGGGCACCTCCAGCTATTATGCGCAGGATGTCTGGTCCCTGATCAAACAGCGCCTGGGAGTGACCATCCCGCTGGCGCTTCTGTCAACGGC
Organism: uncultured Spirochaetales bacterium; assembly: GCA_944390045.1. Lineage (GTDB taxonomy): Bacteria > Spirochaetota > Spirochaetia > Sphaerochaetales > Sphaerochaetaceae > Bullifex. Next base: position 48,550 of record CALXOO010000001.1, read on the forward strand.
GATCTCTTTCTCCTGTGCGCTGATCCTGGGCAGTCTTGCAGCATACAGACGGGGAGGGCTGCTTGACGGCATATGCCGCACAATTGTACAGCTTGCCGGAAGCATACCGTCATTCTGGCTCTCGCTCCTTCTTCTCATCCTGTTCTCATCGGTCTTCTCTGTTGCCGGAATAGGTGATTACGTGCCGCCGTCTGTCAGCATCCGGGGCTATGTGACGGCTGTTTTCCTGCCTGTGATCGTCCTTGCCGTCGGACAGCTCGGCCCCATGCTCAGACTTGTGAGAAGCTCGATGATCACTTCCCTGGGAGAAGACTGGTACGCCAGTGCCAGGGTCAAGGGACTGGGCAGGGGCAGACTGATATTCGTCTATGCGCTGCGCCATGCCATCTCCGGTCCTCTCACACTCTGTGGAAACCAGCTGGCGAAACTGCTGGGAGGCACCGCGATCGTCGAGTCCATATTCTCACTGCCAGGACTGGGCAGACTTTTCCTTACCGCAGTGGAGATGAGGGACCTCCAGCTTGTACAGGGCATAGTGATCTTCATCACCGCTCTCGTCGTCCTGATGAATCTTGTCTTTGACATTCTGGTGCATCTGGTGAATCCGGCTGCGGACAGCAGGGAGGCAGGAGGCGCATGAAGAGGATCACACCTTCTCTGGCAGCCGGCATCACGCTGGTGTGCATCGTACTGATTCCCGCACTCGTGTCACTCTTCTGCATGCCGTATGATCCGCAGGCAATGGACCTTCACAGCCGCTTTGCTGCACCATCCGCACAGCACCTGCTCGGATGTGACCATTTCGGGCGCGACCTTCTCAGCCGTCTGATGGAGGCAAGCCGCCTTGCTCTGGCAAGCGGACTCTTCTCAGTGTTTCTCGGGGCTCTGGGCGGCATCATCCTCGGTATTGCCGCAGCTCTGGGGCCAAAGTGGCTTGAGACAATGCTGATGAGGCTTGCGGACGCGCTTATGGCCTTTCCCACCATTCTCACAGCCCTGGCTCTGGCCGCAATACTGGGACGCGGCACGGCACCGAGCATCATAGCCATCTGTGTCGCAATGATCCCCACCTTCAGCCGCCTGACTTACAGCATGGTCTGTGAAGGACGGGCAAGCCTCTATGTCAGGGCCGCGCGCAGTTATGGTGCCGGTCCTCTCCGCATAGCGTTCTGTCATCTGCTGCCGTCTCTGATGGGCCGCCTCGTTACCCAGCTCACATCAAGTCTGGGTTCGGCGGTCCTGCTGGAATCCTCTCTGTCCTTCCTCGGACTCGGCATCCAGCCTCCGTCATCAAGCCTGGGCATGATGCTCAGCGAGGCAAGGGCCTACGTGCTGACTCATCCCTATCAGGCGCTTCCACCCGGACTGGTGCTGCTGGTCATGGTCCTGGGCTTCAACCTGCTTGGAGACGGGCTCAACGATCTCATATTTGACAGAAGGAGGGCCGTGCATGGCTGAGCTGCTTGACATGGACCGGCTTTGTGTGCGGGACACGAGACATATAATTCTGTCAGAGCTGACAATGCACGTCGGCCGGGGAGAGAAGGTCGCTCTCGTCGGTGAGTCCGGCTGCGGGAAGACCATGAGCATACGCACCCTGCTGCATATGCTGCCGGACGATGTCAGCGTGACCTCCGGTTCCCTGACATTCGACGGAACCGATGTCCTGTCCCTCAGGTCGCACCAGCTGAGACAGGAACTCTATTCACGCGTCGGCTTTGTCGCGCAGAATACCAGTGCGAGCCTGCATCCGCTGCTGCGGATCTCGACGCAGATGACTGACTTCTATCTGGAAAGACACCGCGGAGTGAGGCGCAGTCAGGCAGTCGAGAAGGCTGCCGGAATCCTCAGATCACTCGGAATGCGTGATGTGGAGCGCGTGCTCTCATCCCGGCCGGACCAGCTGTCAGGAGGAATGAGGCAGCGGATCAACATAGCAATTGCGCTGATGGATGACATCCTGCTGCTTGTGGCAGACGAGCCGACAAGCGCTCTGGATGCGCATGTCAGAAGACAGATAGAGGAAGTCTACATCTCTCTGGCTGAACGCTCTTGCCTGGCCATGCTTCTGGTCAGCCATGACCTGGGCTTTGTCCGCCGCATGGCAGACAGGGTCTATGTGATGTACGCGGGCAAGATGGTGGAGGAGGGGCTGGTGGATGAGATTTTCTCAGCTCCCGTACATCCGTACACCCGCTCACTCATCGCGCTTGCCAACGTCAAGTACAAGAACAAGGACGAGGATCTCGCACAGCTGGGCGGCTTTGTCCCGGTTGTCGGGAGGGAAAGCCGGTCCTGTGCCTTCGCAAGCCGCTGCAGATACGAGAGGGCGGACTGTATGGCAGATGTGGAATACCGCAGACTGTCCGACACACATTACGTGAGGTGCTGGAGATGAGCATGCTTGAGGCAAAGGACATCTCAATGGTTTTCCCGGACAACGGCTATGAGGCCCTGTCCAGGGTCTCGATCCGGGTTGGGGAAGGGGAGAGCGTCGGCATCGTCGGTGAGTCCGGAAGCGGCAAGAGCACTCTCGCCTCAATCATGGGCGGCCTGCTTAGACCGACTGGAGGCCGGGTGCTTTACCAGGGCCGCGACATCGCAGAGCTCAGGGGGCAGGAGAAAAAGGACTTCAGGACTTCAGTCCAGTATATCTTCCAGGATCCAAAACAGGCGATGAACCCGTTTTACAGCCTGATGAGGGTACTTGAGGAACCGCTGCGCATAAACAGGAAGGATCTAGGACGGCAGGAGCGCCGGAGACTGATTGAGGACATGGTCCGCCGGCTGGGCCTGGAGACAGATCTGCTCTCACGCCATGCGGATGAGATTTCCGGAGGGCAGGCACAGCGCATTGTCATAGCCCGGGCTCTCCTCTTGGAGCCCAGGATAATAATCGCAGATGAGTGTGTCTCTGCGCTGGACCTTTCCGTGCAGGCCCAGATAATCAACATACTGCGCCACATCAGGAAGGACACAGGCGCCGCCTTCCTCTTCATTTCGCACGATATCGAGCTCGTGCGCTACTTCTGTGACCGCATTCACGTCATGCTGCACGGAAGGATCGTGGAGACGCTGGATGCGGACCGCCTGAGGGAGGATGCGCAAAGCGACTACACGAGACTGCTTCTGGGGGACACATATGAGTGAGATGAGACTGCTGGTGATAGGTGAGTCAAGCGGCCGCCCGCTGGCCGGAGGAGCGACCAGCTGCTATCTGGTTGAGTATGATGGAGCGAAGATACTTCTGGATATCGGCTCCGGGGCTCTTTCTGTCCTTGAGCGGGCTGTCCACTTTGATGAGATAGATGACATTTTCATCAGCCACTTCCACAGCGACCATGTGGCTGATGCGGGTCCGGCAGTCTATCACCGCCTGATCTCCACGCAGCTCGGACTTGTCAACAGGCCTCTGGTCTTTCATGCGCTTGAAGAGGGGCAGCTTGCCTGTGCGCCTTATTCTGTCTGGAGGCGGACCGGGCTTGAGAGCGGGGATGATGCCGGTCCTTTTCATGTGTCATACCTTGCCGCATGTCATCCGGTGCCGGCGCTGGCAATGAAGGTCACTGCAGGCGGCAGGACGCTTGTCTACACCGGGGACGGCAGTCTTACAGGAGAGCTTGCCGGCTTCTGTTCTGGTGCAGACATCCTCATCGCCGAGTGCTCGTTCTATCCCGGCAGGGGCAATGCCGCCTCTGCAGGCCACATGAATGCCGGAGATGTGGCAGCCCTTGCCAGTAAGGCACGTCCTGGCCTGCTTGTTGTCTCGCACCTGCCAGTCTATGGCGACAGGACAGAAATACTGGACTTCATAAAGAACCGCTATGATGGTAAGGTAATGCTCGCATCGACGTTATTGGAGGTTATCGTTTGAAGGATTTCACAGTTGTCCTGATCCGCCATGGCCAGAGTTCTGCGAATGTCAGTCACATGCTCTCCGGCTGCATGGATGTCCCCCTGACAGAAAATGGCATAAGGGAGCTCGAGTCGCTCAGGAAGGAGGTCGACTACCCGCAAGACGGCATATTCTTCTCATCACCGCTGCAGCGCTGCATCGACACATTCCATATCCTGTTTCCCGGCCGTACACCGGTCATCCGCGACTCATTCCACGAGATAGACTTCCGTTCTCTGGAAGGCTGGATTCTGAGCACGCCTGAGGAAATCTCCGCCTATTTCGAAAGCTGGGTGCATGATGAGGGCTATCTGGACGAGGAGACCTTCAGCGAGGTCAGTGAGCGCGGGTCACGGGCGATCCTCGACATGGTGGAGGAGTGCTCTGCGAAAGGGCTGTCAACTGCGACAGTCGTCATGCACTCGGGAATCATGCGCGCCTCTCTGGTCAGACTGTTCTCAATGGAGAGGGAGGAGTTTCTCCGCATGACCGTTCCCAACGGCCTTGGTGTCGTGATCAGATTCAGTGACGGGAAACCGGCGTCATGGACCTGGCTGGAGAGGCGAGGATGAGCGGAATATATGATGACAAGTCCTTCTTCTGCGACTATGCGAAGATGGAGCGCAGTCAGGGCCTGGAGCACAGTGGGGAGTGGTATCAGCTGGAGCCTCTTTTCCCCGCTCTGAAAGGTCTGTCCGTGCTTGACCTGGGCTGCGGCTATGGCTGGCACTGCGATTATGCAGCCAGACAGGGCGCTTCCAGGGTTCTTGGAATAGACGAGTCTTCTCTGATGCTGTCTGAGGCGAGACGCCGCTTTGAGAGGCCGCCTGTGACCTTCAGGCAGCTTCCAATTCTGGATTATGAGTATCCGGAAGGTGAGTGGGACCTTGTCTTCTCGAATCTCGCGCTGCATTACATCGAGGATCTGGCAGCAGCCTTCTCGAAGGTCCACAGGACGCTCACCCGGGGCGGGGTCTTCCTCTTCAATATCGAGCACCCTGTCTTCACCGCCGGTGTGAGGCAGGAGTTCCGCAGTGATGAGGAAGGTCTCTACTGGCCGGTCAGGGGCTATTTCTCAGAAGGTGCCAGGACGACGTCCTTTCTGGGGCACAGTGTGACGAAATACCATCACAGCCTGAGCAGTATTGTGGACAGCCTGCTGGATGCGGGCTTCTCTCTGGAGCGGCTTGTGGAGGCAAGGCCCAGCGTGGAGGCCCTCAGGGCTGACGAGAGGCTCAGATGCGAGCTTGAGCGCCCCATAATGCTGATCATCAGGTGCCGCAGGACCTGACATATACAGTCAGGCGTGTCATGTATTCTCCCTTGTCCCTGGTTGTCAGGTAATCATTCAGCGCAAACTCATAAGAGGGACTTGTCATCTCAAGCCCGTGCTCCCGGCAGTAGGCGATGAGCTTCTCGTAGCTTTCTCCCGCCCTCTCATAGGCTCCGACGTGGTAGATCGAGACAGTATGTCCCGCGTCAAGCGTGACAGTGCGCCCCTTCCTGGGGCCTGAGCAGGGGAGAAAGACCTCGGTAGTCTCCAGGTACCGTCCTGCCCTCAGTCTGTCCAGCGGCAGGATGGCGCCTGTGATGAAGTCAACATCCGCTCCTTCGGCCTTTGCCCGGGCCAGGCACTTCTTCGTGGCAAGCGAGACATCATTCAGTGAGTACGGCGGCTTCACGGGGTAGGTATAGAGATACATTCTGTCTCTTGCTGCCTCTACGATCTGCCCCGCACTGTGGCTTGTCGCCTCCCTGATGCTGTCAAGCCGGTTGACGAGGCGCCTGCGTACAGCCTTCAGGGCACTGATCTTCCTGTCGATTTCCACGATGCTCTCGTCCAGCGTCCTCTGTGAGGAGCTTGTGGAATAGTCCTCAAGTTCCTTCCTTATCTGTTCCAGCGGCATTCCTGTCGCCTTCATCATCATGATCGTGTCCAGCGCGTCCAGCTGATCGGATGAATAGTAGCGGTAGCCGTTGCCGGGATCAACGCGTTCCGGCCTGAAAAGCCCGATTCTGTCGTACCAGATCAGGCACTGTCTGGAGACCCCCTGTGCCGCCGCCAGCTCGGATATTGTGAACCAGGTTTTCATCATCCACCTCTTGACTGTATAGCTACTATACAGTTTAGCCTTGGTTTATCAAGTTTATCAAGGAGGAATCATGAACAGCCTGGAAAGAGGTGGAAGCGGCTTTGGCCCGTATCTGCGCAATGCCCTGCCGTCCATTCTCTCAATGGTCTTCCTGTCCTTCTACACCACTGTGGACGGACTGTTTGTATCACACATGGCAGGCAGCGACGCGCTTGCCGCCATAAACATCGTCATACCCGTCACCTGTCTGCTGTTCGGGCTTGCGGTGATGCTGGCCTGCGGTGCCGGTGCCATCATCGGAGAGCGGCTGGGTGAGGGGCGGAAGAAGGAGGCTGACAACCTCTTCTCATTCATCACGTTCTGCCTGCTTGCCTTCACGGCGGTCTTCACGCTGGCCTGCCTTGTCATGATCAGGCCGCTTGCCAGACTGCTCGGATCCACAGCCCGCCTGGATGTCCATGTGCTGCCCTATCTGGCGGCAATACTCGCAGGAGCTGTGCCAATGGCATTCAAGCTCTACTTCGAGTACCTCGCACGTACGGACGGACATCCCAAAGTCGCGCTGCTGATGTCATCCGGCGGACTGGTCCTGAACCTGATCCTCGACTTCCTCTTTGTCATTGTCCTGGATATGGGAACACTGGGTGCAGGACTCGGTACCACGCTCTCGATCACGGCAAGCGCGCTTGTGGGACTGGTGCACTTCCTGCGCGGACGCAACCTGCGCTTCATCCGTTTCCATGCAGAGCCCCGCTCCCTGCTCAAGAGCTGCACCAATGGCAGCAGCGAGATGCTCAGCGAGCTCAGTACCGGCATCACGACACTGCTTTTCAACCTGATCATCCTCTCCGTTTACGGTGAGGACGGTGTGGCCGCCGTGACTGTCGTCATGTACGTATACTATTTCTTCATCGCCTTCTACATGGGTCTTGCTGTCTCTGCCGCACCTCTGGTGAGTTTCAGCTACGGTGCCGGGGACTGGCCGAGAATAGGGCGCATCCTGCGGTATTCATTCATCACGCTGGCCTTCCTGGCCTTGGTGATGACACTTGTGGCCTATCTGACATCACCGCTGGTGGCCTCTGTCTTCCTCGAGCCGTCCGCCGCCTGGGAGATCACGGTGCACGGGCTTGAGCTAACCAGTCTGGTCTATCTGACCTGCGGACTCAATGTCTTCATGTCATCCTACTTCACGGCGCTGGGAGACGGACTGCGCTCTGCCGTGATAAGCACGCTGCGCTCACTCATTCTTGTCTCGCTCTTCCTGCTGGTCCTTCCGCCAGTCATAGGGGACGCTGGAATCTGGCTCAGTCTGCCGCTTGCCGATCTGGTGACACTTCCTTTCTCACTGATCTTCTTCCTGAGAAAGGGCAGGGTGTCAGCAGTCAGGAAACACCGGCTTCTTGAGCTTGAGGCCGCCGCACTCTCTCAGGACATCCTCTCGTAGGCTATTCTGGGACTGCCGGAAGAAGTGAATATTGTGCCGCTTTCCTCAAAACCGTATTTTGCCAGCAGGTGGCGCATTATGCTGTTGTCGCGGTGAGTGTCTATCCTGATGTAGCGTGAGAATGTGGCTACATAGTCCAGGGCGAGCTTCAGCAGCCCGGAAAGGCTGCCGTCCTGGGCTATGCGGTGGATTACGGCGTACTGTCCGCTGTAGTGCCATGCACCGTCCACTATGACGCTGTATGTGGGATCATCCTCGAGTGCGGCATAGAATGTCCCGTGCACAAGGCCGTCATCGCCCCTGACAATATGGCAGGCTCCTTTCGATATGTCCTCAATGATCCGTGAACGGGCCGGGTAGCCTGCGGGCCACTGGTCCCGGTTACCCGAGGCGGCCATGATCAGGCGCGCCTTTTCGAAGATGTTCATCAGAGTATCAATATCGTCAAAATTGGCTCTTTCCATTTTCATGGTCGGTATTCTATACTTTGTTGCATGGGTGTGAAAGGCACACCGGTGCCGTAACAATGCTGATCGAGGTATGTTGATGAAATACGCGAACATAGAAATCGGAACAAGGGAAGTGGCGGTATACAGCGCCAGCGGAAAGGATGCACGGCTGACCCAGCGCCTTGAGGCCAGGGGCAGGATGGATGAGGTTTACAACCGGGGCGTCTTCTCAATCGACAGTGACAGGATATTCTCCACCGCGCTTGAAGGTCTCAGGGCCGCCGGCGAAGTGGACCGGGTCACAGTAACCTGCCAGCCGGATGCCGTCGTGATCCTGGACGAGGACGACAGGCTCCTCTTCCCGGTCCTGGCACGCCGTGACCCTGGCCTTGATCAGGTGGATCTGACCAGTGTGGACACCAGGGCCGCATACATGAAGTCTGGAGCTCTGATCTCCACGACCGGAGCGCTCTCCAGGATTCTGGCAAGCCGCAGTGAGGATGCACACCTCTTCAGAAGGGCCGCCACATATATGTTCCTGGGCGATTATCTGCGCTACCAGCTGACCGGCGTCAAGGCGACAGACCGGACGCTGGCACAGGCTGCAGGACTCGCAGATTACTCCACAGGCGCCTGGCTGGATGAGGTCTTCAGTGCCGCAGAGCTTGAGAATCTCTTTCCTGCCTTCGCACAGGAGGACAGCGTGCTTGGCTCCTTCACCGGTGAAGTGGAGAAGGAGGTCGGCTACAGTGCCCAGGTCGTCATGATCCCCTCACTCCCGCTGGCGCTTGCCCCGAGGGTACTGGACCTGGAGCTGGCTGTCACGAGCTATCTGGACGGAAAGATCGTGCTTGGAAACAGCAGCGCTGAGGTTGACGGAAGCGCATGGGATGACGGCGTGATGAACATCAGGGCAGGTGAGGGCTGCCTCGTCTGTCTGCCCTTTGCCGGCTATGACCTCATCGACCGGGTGAGACGCCAGAGTGCCGAAGGTACGACCTATGACACGATTGAGAATCTGGCCCGTGAGAACAAGGTCTTTGAATATGTTGACATCAGGGACGGGCGCCTTTCATCCGGCGATGTCGTGGATGCGGTCAACAGCATCCTTGACGAGAACGGAAAGGAAAAAGCCGAGAGGGAGGTTGCCATAGGCGTACTCTACAATTCCATCGCACGCTACACAGTCGGTTCGATGATGATCCTTGACCGGATCGGCGGCCGTCATGGCGGTGCCGTCTACATCCTGGGCCAGGCGTCTAAGGACTACTATCTCAACAGCCTCATAGCAATGCACACAGGCAAGACCGTCATCTCGTCATCCGGCTTCTTCGCTTCCAGCTTCGCCAATCTCTACAGCATGATCATGGCAGGGGAGGCTGGCAGAAATGACGTGCTTGACATGATCAGAAAGTCCTACGGAGTGGCAACCTTCTCAAGAAGGGACGAGTAGTGTCAGCCTCATTTCTCAAGAGGCACGCGGACTTTTTCGTCTACTGCGTCTTTGGCGCAATGGCGACAGCCGTGAATATGGGATCATATGAGATCCTCTACCGGATTATGGGCCTGGCGAACGTGCCTTCTGTCGCACTTAGCTGGGCCCAAGCCGTCACTTTCGCCTTCTTTACGAACAAATACATAGTCTTCCACAAAAAGGACGGAAAGGGGCAGGACAAGGGCCTTGCCGCCCAGCTCGCCTGGTTCTATCTCTGCCGGCTGGCAAGTGGGGGACTGGATGTCATTGTCATGTTCATCGCAGTGGATCTGATGGGCTGGAACCACACGCTGTGGAAGTTCATATCCAACCTTCTTGTGGGGCTGTGCAACTATCTTGCGGGACGTCTGTACATCTTCCGCTCAAGGTAATGGTACGGCGATCATGGTCCCGCAGCCGGGGCATCTGACATAGATCATACTCTCCTCCGCATCCCCGCTGATAAGCTCAGCTCCTTCCTCTGTAAAGGAGATGATGTCGCCCTCTCCTGCCTCGGTGAACGGCAGTCCGTTGCGCCTCAGCAGTGCCCTGGTCCGGGAGGGCAGGCTTCCTGCACAGAATAGTTCTGAGACTCCCAGCTCATCGAGCGCGTCCGGATCCACGGGGCTGTACAGTGCGACAAGGACAGGATCCTCTGTGCTGTATTCCAGAGAGAAGAGGCTGGATTCCAGTTCGCTGCTGTCCGCGTTGAGCAGCACTATGACGTCCCCTGCTGCGGATGAGAGTGTGGTGATGCCGTCGCTGTATCTTTCGACATGGATGCGTGAGGGCAGTACAGTCTTGTAGAAAACAGAGTCATCAACAGTGAAGTCCTCAGCTTCTTCAAGCAGGAGATAGAAGCCGTCCGAGGAGGATGGCACTACCAGGTCGAAGGCGCCAAGCGTGCAGCACAGCAGCACAAGCAGCAGTATCAGAAATGTTCTTCTCATGTTCTCCCCTGCCGTCTCCTGCCGATCAGACGGGACAGCGTGGAGGCCAGATGCCTGAAGTCTATCGGTTTGGACACATGTTCGTCCATTCCCGCCTCACGGCAGCGGGCCAGGTCCTGTGCGAAGGCGTTGGCCGTCACCGCGACAATAGGCACAAGCAGACAGTCGCTGGTGCCTGATGCCCTGATCGCCCGCGCGGCTTCCAGACCATCCATGACTGGCATCTGCATGTCCAGCAGTATTGCATCGAAGTAGCCGGCCTCATGCCCGACAAAGGCCTCAAGAGCCTCCTGTCCGTTCCAGGCCTGGACGATTTCGGTGTTGTACTGTCCGAGCATCTCAGTCATGATCTCCATGTTGATCATGTTGTCTTCCGCGACCAGCAGCCGGCATCCGTCAAGTGAGACTTCTCCGTTATCGCCGGATTCAGTCATCGCCTGTGCGCTGCTTCCTGCCTTCTCAAGAGGAATGCGTATCGTGAACACGCTGCCTTCCGACAGCCGGCTCTCGACACTGATCTCACCGCTCATCTGGGTGACGAGGTTCTTCACGATAGGCATTCCGAGTCCTGTACCTGCGATCTGCTGGCTGGCAAAGCGTGTCTCGCGGGCATAGGGCTCGAAGATATGTTCCAGAAAGTCGCTGCTCATCCCCAGTCCGTTGTCCTCTATCCTGAAGACATACTGGGATACTGGTGTCCCGTTCTTGTGCTGGTCCAGTCTCACGCTGATGCGGCCTACGCCGTTTTCGGTGAACTTCAGCGCGTTTGAGACTATGTTGTTCAGTATCTGGGTGAGCCTGAATGAATCGGCAAGCACGAGCCTGTCCTCAACGTTGTATTCGGATGTCAGTTCCTTGTGATCGCTTTCCGCCATCGTCCGGAAAGGAGAGAGGGCTGCCTCGACGGTATCCACGATGTCTGTCTCTCTCTTCTCGAGGATGAATGACTCATGTTCTGTCTTGCCGACCTCGAGAATATCGTCAACCAGCTCAAGCAGCTGGCGGGCACTTGAGGAGATCTTGCCCAGATAGTCCGCGGTCCTTGCTCCGTCACTGCTTCCCTGTGCCAGTGTTGTCAGTCCTATGATCGCGTTCAGCGGGGTCCTCATGTCGTGGGACATCGCGCTGAAGAAGGCCTGCCTTGCCCTGGCGCTGTCCTTGGCATGCTGGAGCGCCTGATTCAGCAGTTCCCTCTTCGCCGCCTCGTTGCGTCTCTCATCCTCGACATCCCTGAAGCAGAGGATGGCCTGGCTTGTCGGACCGTCCTCATCATAGATCATCATCACGTTGATCGTGCGCCACTGGTCCGTGAACAGGCGCCTGAAGTCTCCGCCGTAGCTCTTCGTGCCGCTGTGGACATGGTCCCTGATGCTGTCAAGGGAGAAGGCATGCCTGAACTCCTCGAACCCTTCTTTTTCCAGCAGTCCCTCAAGTACATCGAGAAAGCGGGAGTAGGGGCCCTTACGCGCAAGACGGGACCTGAGCTCGTCAGAGCCCTTAATCATGATGTACTCGCCTTTCTCCCAGTCAACGGCGTAGACGGCATAGTAAAGGTCGCTGATGACCTTGATCGCATCCTGTGCGGTTCTCATCTCCTTCTGGCTGCGGTGCTGCTTGTAGAGATAGATAACGACCAGGGCGAGAGCTATCGCGAAGGCCGAGGTGAAGATTATGAAGAGGCGGTTGAGGTCCTGGAAAATGACCGGATAGGGCATGGTCACTATTGCTGTCCAGCCGTTGGCCATCAGGCTGCAGTTCAGCGTCCTCTCCACGCCGTCAATGCCTGTGATGGAGTTTCCGTCATGGCTTATCACTTCCAGCATGTGGTCAGTGTAGTCCTGCAGCTCGTTCCCGGTGAATGCTGCGGGGCTGGCGCTCTCGAAGAGGATAAGTTGTCCGTACTGATCCGCAAGGAAGAAGCTGGTGCCTTCGGGAAGGTTCTCAAGTCCGGAGCTGAAGTCTATGCCCTCTATCAGTATGTCGAAGGCGACCACGGCATCAGCCTCCTGGCAGCCCAGACTCAGCGTGATGGTCCTCTCTCCGCTTGAGATGTCGCTGTAGACACCGCTGAAGCCGACCTGTCCGCCGTCATGCCACCATGGGCGGGCGGTGTAGTCCACGCCATCGCTGACGACTCCGTTCTCGCTGATATATGTGCCGCCGTATATCATGTAGGCCTCAAGCCTGTCAGTTCCGAAGCTGAGATTTGTCTGGTGGAAGAAGTCAAGTGCCCAGGCAATGATCTCATCATCGCTCCAGCCGGAGAGTTTCTTGCTGTCTATGCTTCCCGCCGCGTAATAGAGCAGCGTCTCGTACACGCGGTTGTTGCTCTCCATCTCGTAGGCATAGTTGACGCTCAGCGATTGTCCCAGATCAAGCGCGTTGGCCTCAAGGGTCTCTCTGAGCGTGACTGAACAGACCGTGGACAGTACAACATAAAGCAGGAGCACAAAGACATATGACAGCCAGGAGGCGTTCTTAACTCTGACCATTTACCTCCTCCAGTAGCGCGGTGAGTCTGGAGCATTCAGCCTCGATATCTCCGGTGAGCGCGAAGGCTTCCTGTGTGTCCCCGCTTCTGAAAAGGCCGCACTGGGCCTGTGTCAGCTCTGACAGCCTTGAAAAGCCCAGATTCGCCGCAATGCCCTTTAGCGTATGGCTGTAAAGCAGGCCCTTGTGCGCATCTGCGCACACTGCCGCCTCGCAAAGCAGGGCACAGCTCCTGTCTTCTGTGAAGCGCCGGAGAACCCTGAGATAGAGAGCACAGTTTCCTCCGAGCCTTTCTGCTGCCTCCTTAGCCGCCACTCCATGCGCCTCAAGCAGCTCCAGCAACTGTTCACTCATCTCCACCTCCCGCGACCAGGGGCCGCAATGCCTTCTCAACCCTCATGAACTCCTCAAGCAGGACAGGGTTGAAGACTCCGCACTGTCCCGTCACTATCATTTCCAGCGCCCTGTCGTTTGAGTATGCCTCCTTGTAGCAGCGTCTGCTCTGAAGCGCGTCATACACATCGGCTAGCGAGACGATCTGGGCGCAGACGGAGATCTCATCTCCGGCCAGGTGTTCCGGGTAGCCGCCGCCATCCCATCTCTCATGATGGTGCAGGGCTATGTCGTATGCGTACTTGAAGGCGTCAAGCTCTCTGAGCTGCGGAATCTGGGAAAGCAGCCGGGCGCCCTCTGTCGTATGCGTCTTCATGATCTCGAATTCCTGTTCCGTTAGCCTGCCGGGTTTGTTGAGTATCGTGTCGCTGACTGCTATCTTCCCGACATCGTGCATGATGCTGGCCAGGGCGATCTGTGTCTTCTCCTCGCCCGTGAAACCGTCCCCCAGGATGGTGTTCTCAAGCATGTAGAGCGTTATGTCGTGAATGCGCCTGACATGTGCTCCTGATTCGCCCGAGCGGAATTCTATCGCCGTCGTCAGCGCCTCTATCATGCCGTAGTTGAGCCTGATGATACGCTCGCTCTGGCTGAGGAGTCTCTCCGCCTGTTCGTTGACGGTCAGCTCAAGTCTCTTCCTGTTCTCGAACAGCTCGATGACGGACTCAATTCTCCGTCTCACGATGAAGGGAACCACCGGCTTGCTGATCACGTCCATCACACCAAGTTCGTAGGCCTGTCTCGTCACTTCGCTGTTGGCCTCCGCGGTGATCAGGAAGACCGGGCAGTCCTGCACCAGATGCGACATGCGCAGGATGCGCAGCAGTTCCAGCCCGTCCATCTCCGGCATCATGTAGTCAAGAAGGATGGCGCTGATCCTCCGGTTAATGCTCCTGATCCTCTCAAGCGCCTCCTGTCCGTTTCCCGCCTCAATGACATCGTGGTCAGCGTCGAAGATTGAACAGATGATCATTCTGTTCATGACATCGTCATCGACCACCAGTATTGTCTTCCTTTCTTCCATCAGGAAAAGACTAACATCCAATCCGGCTCTTGGCTAGTTCGCCGGCAGCTGACAGGCCCTGCCGGTTCTGTGATAATATCAGCACGGATGGAGGAGTGAAGAATGGACCGAAAGCCTCTTGTGGGACTGTCCTGTTCCTATGACTACGGAGATATTTTCGCCCAGAGGGTGGACATCGGCCTGACCTGTCCGCTTTGGAACTATATAAGTGAGAGCTATCTGCGCTGCATCGAAAGGGCGGGAGGCGTACCGCTTGTCATCCCCAACATGCTGCAGGAGGATGATCTGTACAGGCTCATGGATCTGTGCGACGGCTTTCTCCTGACAGGCGGGAATGATGTGGATCCGCAGTTCTACGGTGAAGTGGATCATGGAAAGTGCGCTCGCATAGTCCCCGGACGGGACAGACAGGAACTGGCCATGGTCAGATACATCATGTCCCATCCAGGAAAGAGCGTCTTCGCAATCTGCCGGGGCCTTCAGATTCTCAATGTCGCACTGGGCGGATCCCTGATCCAGGATGTTGAGGAAGCCGGATTCGACTGTCATGCCAAGAACAACTATGCCCTTGACGATGTGACACACTCTGTCACTGTGGAAAGCGGCAGCCTGCTGTCCCGGATCACAGGGCCCGGCAGACTGGGCGTGAACTCTTTCCATCATCAGGCCGTAAGGGAACTGGGACGCGGACTTGCCGCCTCGGCGCACAGCCACGATGGTCTTGTGGAAGCCGTGGAGCTTGATGACAGGCCTTTCTTCCTGGCAGTGCAGTGGCATCCTGAGAAAATGGCAGGTGACGACAGACAGCAGAGCCTGTTCAGGGCCTTTGTGGAGAGTATGGCATGAAGCATGCACTGGTGATAACCGGAGGGGAGGGGCCGTCTCTTGCCCCGCCGCTGGCCTATGACAGGATCATAGCGGCTGACAGCGGCTATGACACTGCGCTCAGACTCTCACTCAAGGTTGATGAAGTAGTGGGCGATCTTGATTCCACAGCCTGGCGGAAACAACTGGTGGACAGCGGTTTCATTCCCTGCAGCCATGACAAGGACGAGACTGACACGGAGCTTGCCCTGATGCGGCTGTCAGGTGAGTGGACATACGATCTGCTGGGAGGAGGCGGTGGAAGGATAGACCATCTCATGGCCCTCTATGCCACCTTCCGCAGCTTCGGTCAGCCGCGGCTGTGGCTGACAGGCTGCAATGCGCTGATCAGTGTGGAGGGAAGCATGTCCCTCTCCCTTCCGCCCGGCAGCGGGATCTCGTTTTTCTCGCTTGCCCCCGCAGTGGTGAACTGCCGTGCTCTGGTCTGGCCGCTTGAGGACTACCGCCTCTGTGCTGACAGGGTGAGCCTGTCAAACCGCACTGTGGAGGAAGAGATCACCGTCACTGCGGATGCTCCCGTGTTCATCCGTGTCGACAGTGCGCTCTCAGCGTATCTCTTTGCCAAGTTCAGCTGAAAGGGTTATCATCAGTATATGCTCGAGTTTCGCAGGATACTGGCCTTCTCATCGAGGATACACACCTACCTGATGGTGCTCTATCTCTTTTTCGCCTCGCTGATGACGGCATCTTTCTTCACAAGCGTTGAGGCCCCGGTGATCGGGATTGTCTCGACCTGCATGGCGGTGCTTGGCTGGCTGATCGTCTTTGAGGGCGTGTGGATCATACTTGCGAGCTTCTATCAGCTGTTCTACTCGCATGTCTTCGCCTTCTCTCCGGTCCTGCTGACACTGCTGAGAGGGCTGGCCGTCCTCCTGATCGCCAGTGTGCTGGATTTCCTCGAGATGATAGTGACAGGAGGACTCTCGATTTGAAGAACTGTTTTGCGCTCAGGGCTGCAACCACCGTCGACATGGACAGCCCCAGGGAAATGGATGAGGCGGTCGCCGAGGTCTTTGATGAGCTCATAAGGCGCAACGGCCTGGAGCTTGACGATATTGCCTATATCATACTGTCCCAGACTCCTGACCTGAAGACCCGCAATGCCGCGACCAGCCTGAGAAAGACGGGTAAATGCGACAACATCCCGCTCTTCTGCCTCCAGGAGGCCGAAATTCACGGGATGCTTGATCATGTGATCAGGATGCTTGTCGTTGTGGGCCGGCCGCCTGAGGGCGAGGCGAAGATGGTCTATCTGCGCCGGGCCGCATCCCTCAGGCCTGATCTGAAGGTGGAGTGAAGTCCCACACTCCGGTCTCCTCACCATTCGCGTTGTAGGAATATATCTTCGTCTCTGAGAGGGCCTTCGTGATGTACTCATCCATGCCCAGCGACTGGTAGTGTTCCCTCATTGCCTTCCTGTCCGGATTGGTGATGGGATGCTTCGGCGAGAAGATGACGCAGCAGTCCTCATAGGGCAGGATGCTTGTCTCATAAGTCCCGATCTTCTTCGCCTTGCTTATGATCTCCTCCTTGTCGAGGCCGACCAGCGGGCGCAGGACCAGGAGATCTGCCATGCTGTCAGTGAAAGACATCGCGGCCAGCGTCTGGCTGGCCACCTGGCTCAGGGCCTCGCCGGTCACAATGCACTGCATGTCCTGGCAGCCGGCGACGCGGCTGGCAAGCTGCATCATGCTTGCCCGGAACATCAGAGTCGTGGCGTCCTCAAAGGCCCTGGCCTTGATGTTCAGCTGACCCTCCGTGAAGGGAACGACGAAGAGCCTGGTGCCGTTGAGGTAGGGCGCGATTGTCTTTGCCAGTGTCTTGACCTTCTCCAGAGCCTCATCGCTCGTGTAGGGGTAGGCGTGAAAATAGAGGCAGTCAAGCTTGAGGCCGCGCTTGGCCATCTCGTAGGCGGCAACCGGACTGTCTATGCCTCCGCTGAGCAGGAGCAGTCCTCTTCCGGCACTGCCGGTCGGAAGTCCTCTAGGCCCGGCGCTGTCGCTGGTGTAGATGAAGGCCTGGTTCCTTATCTCGACATGGAGGATGAGATCCGGATTCCTGAGATCGACTCTCAGTCCCGGTGCGACTGTGTTCACCACCTCAGCAAGAGCGCAGGTAAGGTCATAGCTGTGCACGGGAAAGCTCTTGTCCTCCCTCTTCGCCATGACCTTGAAGCTCTTCACGCCGCTCAGGTCCATCTTTTCCAGCAGGGCCCTGGCCCTGGCTTTGATGACATCTGGGTCCTTCTCGCACATCACGGCCTCTGCCCAGCCGACGACTCCGAAGGTGGTTGACAGCGCCCTCTCGATGCGCTCATCGGGACAGTCCTCATCCACGAAGAGGAAGATCCTGCCTTTCTGCCGCTGACTTGTCGAATGGTAGGGCCTGAGCTTGTCTTTTATGTTGTTCTTCAGCCTCTTCTCAAAAGATCCTCTGTTGAGGCCCTTGAGGCTGATCTCGCCTTCTTTCACCAGATACAGTTTCTTTGCCATTTGAATCCTCCTCTCAGCTGACCAGGCTCCTCAGCGCCCCGGCCAGTTCCTCAACCTCCTCATCCGTGTTGTCCTGTGAGAAGGATATTCTGATCGCGTTGCCTGCTGCCTTCTGGAAGCCGGCGGCCCTGTACACGGCCTCGGCCTTTCCTCTGGCATTGTTCGAACAGGCGCTGCCAGCCGATACGAGACAGCCCCTGTCCTGGAGCATCCGCAGTGCGACCTCGCTTGGCAGTCTGGTCGCAATGGAGAGAATGTACGGCGTACAGTCCCTGTCGGGAGACAGCACCTCAATGCCGCACTCAGAGCAGGTTTTACGGATGAGCCTGTTCCAGACTGTCACCTTCTGCTGATCTGCGATGTCAAGTGCCTCCATCGCGGCGGCAAGCGCGGCAATCGCCGGAAGATTCTCGGTTCCTCCCCTGATGCCTGACTCCTGTCCTCCTGCGTGGCTTGGCACCTGGATCGTGCCTTTTTTCAGGTAGAGTATGCCGACGCCCCTGGGGCCATGGATCTTGTGTCCCGAGAAAGAGGCCGCGTCAATGTCAAGCTGTCCCGGCCTGAGTCCTGTCTTTCCCAGGGCCTGAACGCAGTCACAGAAGAAGAGTATGGGACGTCCTGATTCCCTCTCGCGTGCCCTGACCGCCTCTGCTATGGACCTGATGTCCTGGATTGTCCCTAGGACATTGTTCACTGCCATCACGGCCACGAGTCTGGTCTGGCTGTCGGTCATGTCATAAACGTCAGATGGAGAGATGAAGCCTCCTCTGGCCGGGACAGTGTCTACTGTCCAGCCTTTCTCCCTGAGAAATCCGGTCCAGGCTGCGACGGCCTCATGCTCAATGGCGGAGATGAGTATCCTGCCCGGGCGTTTTGAGCACAGCAGGCTGGACATCACGATGTTTATGCTCTCAGTGGCGCCGCTTGTGAAGAAGACGCTGCGCTCCTGTGCACACAGGGCGGAGGCGGCGCTCTGTCTGCACCTGGAGAGCAGGGCTGCGCTTCTGTGCCCCTCGCTGTGGCTTGCCGAGGGGTTGGCAAAACAGTCCAGACTGGTCCTGTTGTATGCCTCCAGCGCCCCGGAAGCGATGCGGGTGGTCGCGGCGTTGTCGAAATAGTGGTATTCCATGTCTGATTCTATCCGCACACATTGTGCTGGTTTGGACAATTTCCCACAAGTGGGTTAATATCAGATGCCATGTTGAACAATCTCAGAGTCACGCTTGCAAATGGGAAGTCCACTGAAGTCTTTTTCCCCGATACTGTCAGGGACTTGTCCGAAAGGCTTTCCGGATATGGACGGAGAGTCCTGTGGGTATTCGACACGAACAGCAGGAACCTGCTCTCTCAGCTGCCTGAGCACTGCGTCATTCTGCCTTCCGGCGAGAAGTACAAGCTCTGGGACAGTGTGGAAAAGATAATCTCCGCCGCGCTTGACGCCAGGCTGGGCCGCGACAGCATCATGATCGGATTCGGCGGCGGCGTCATATGCGACATGACGGCCCTGGCCGCCAGCCTGTATATGAGGGGATGCCGGCTTGTGCTGGTCCCGACGACACTGCTGTGCATGGTGGACGCAAGTCTCGGGGGAAAGAGCGCCATCGATTTCAGGGGGGTGAAGAACCTGGTGGGAACTTTCTATCCCGCAATGGACGTGCTGATATCCCCCTCCTGTCTGAGAACGCTTGCGGAGGCTGAGTACATGAGCGGGATGGGTGAGGTGATCAAGCACGCCTTCCTCTCTCCTGATATGGATCTTTACGACTTCCTCGTGTCAGAACATGATGCCATACTCCGCAGGGACCGCACAGTCCTGTGCGAGATGCTCCGGCTCTCGCTTTCTGTCAAGGCCGGATACATTGAGCGCGATCCTGAGGAAAAGAAGGGCATAAGACAGGCGCTTAACCTGGGACACACCTTTGCCCATGCGCTTGAGACTGTGGACAACTTCGGTACAAAGCACGGCATGGCTGTCGCCTGGGGGCTTTCACGGGCTGCCTGGTGCGGAGTCAGGACCGGAGTCACAGATCCCTCCCTTGCCGAGAAAGTGGACTCCCTGCTGCGCCTATACGGCTATGACATTGACCGCAGGATAGAGCGGGGCCGCTGGATTGACTACAGCAGTGCGGTGTCGAAGGACAAGAAGAACATCTCAGGCACAGTACGCTTCGTCCTGCTTGAGGATTTCGGCCGTCCGGTGCTGAGGGAGCTTGACAGCCAGATTGTCAGGGAGGCAGTCCTCACATCTGCCGGAGTGCAAGGCTGAGAAGGCAAAGGGCGGCAAGCAGCAGGTTGACCGGGAGCGCGGCCGCAAGGCTCTCTCTCTTTCCCCCGGCGGTGCTCTGTCTGAAAACCCTCTGCTCAAGTGCCGCTCTCACTCTCCGCGGCAGCGTGCCCTCTGAGGAGAAGAAGGTCTGCGAGAGCTGACCGTGAATCGCAAGTGTCCTTGCCAGCAGGCCCTTTCCCCCCGGATCAAGTCCGGCAAGCGGCTGTGAGAGCGCCGTGAGCGCGATGAGCCTCAGACCTCTGGAGACGCCCTCGTACAGCGCCAGACTGGTCACAGGCCCCCAGAGGACTCTGCCTGAGGGAACCAGCAGGTTGAAGAAGACGACACAGACAAAGCCTGCTAGGTAAAACCACATCCTTATGCGGCGCCCTGACAGCCGGCACAGCAGCAGTGAGAGCAGGAATGAGAGTGCGAGCAGGATGAGGCTGTCATTGAGCAGAATCGCCAGAAGGCCCAGTGCATGGAGGGCAAGGATCCATCCTCTTCCTCTTTCCTCCTTTCCGCAGCCCTGATCAATTTCAATGCTTTCAGCCGGTTCCAGATGCAGTGCCACGAAGGCCGTGATGAGGCCTGAGACGGTGTTGAAGGCGAGGACCAGCGGCAGAAGCCTCATCACCTGTCCCGTCAGGAAAAGTGACGAGGCGGCAAGCTGGGCCGCTCCGGATGCGAAAGAAGAGACAGCGGAGACCGAGTAGAGCGAGACCCAGCGGGAGGCGCAGCTGTACACTGCAAGTGCCGCAAGCGCGCTGGCCGCGCTTCCTGAGAGCGCGACGAGTGCAAAAGGGGAGGCGATGAGTCCTGAGATGACCGACGAGAGCAGCCATTTGATCAGGCACAGCAGCAGGTAATCCCTCTTTCCCAGTCTGTCCAGGGCCCACAGCAGCGGAATGTTGGCGAGCCCGAGCCTGAGGAAGGGCAGGGCGTGCGGCAGACTCGACTCAATGATGGAGAAGGTCAGGCAGAGTGCGGCCAGGTATGAGATGAGATTGATGTCGTTCTCAGTATGACGCGGCATCCACATCACCTCCGTTTCCTTCCACCGTCACGATGACCCGGTTGGGCAGACAGACCAGTGTGCCTGGGTATCTGCTGACACTGCCGGACATGCAGGTCCGGTTCGGGCAGTCAGACCAGATGATCGAGACGCTGCCTGACTCTATTTTTACGACAGTATTTCCGGCAGGGCCCCTGACAGTGACAGTCCTGTCCTGGGAGAGCGGATAGACATAGATCCCGTCCTCACACTGGATGCGCACCGATTCTGAACTTCCTCCAGACCAGGGCAGCATCAGAAAGGGTGCTGCCAGCAGGAGCGGGATTATGACGAAGTCCAGTGCCCTTGCCCTTATCACTTCACAATCCTGAGCACCAGGCCCTTGAGGTATTCAGTCTCAGGCAGGGACAGCCTGACCGGATGGTCTTCTCCCGCACCGAGCTGGTGGAGAATCTGGACATCCACGCCTGCATCGGCGGCGGCATAGGCCACTGCCATCCTGAAGTCTGCCATTGTCAGCGCTCCGGAGCATGAGAATGTCGCCAGAATGCCTCCCGGTGCGATCTTCCGCATGGCGAGCAGGTTCAGATCCTTGTATCCCGTCAGCGCATTCTCCTGCACGCTCTTTTTCGGTGCCAGTTTCGGGGGATCCAGTATGATGAGGTCAAAGCTGCCTTCATCGATGGAACGCAGGAGGGAGAAGACATCATCCCTGCGTGTCGTGATCCTGCCACGGCTGCCCTGCGCAAGCACGCCGAGATCCTCGTTGAGATTCACCTGGAACAGCAGGTGGCGCAGCACGGACTCGGAGGAGTCTGCAGCCAGCACAGAGGCGGCACCTCCCCTGAGACAGTGGAGGCTGAAGGCTCCCGTGAAGGAGCAGGCATCAAGCACCCTCCGTCCTGCGGCATATGACTCGACGATGTTCCTGTTGTCCCGCTGATCGCAGTAGAAACCGCTTTTCTGGCTGATTCCTCCTCCGATTTCGTACCAGATGCCGCTCTCGCTGAAGCGCACGCTCTCATCATCGAAAGGACCGCACTCTCCGCCGGGAGTGAAGAAGCGCCTCCTCTGGCCCAGATGCTCAAGTCTCGCATAGGCGGCGTCAACACTGACCGAGGCCCTTCTGGCCCCCGTGGCCTCAAAGAGTGCCGGAAGCAGCACGTCAAGCTTGTCATTCGCATAGCGTGCAGAGATGATGATCCTCAGCGTGTCCAGGTAGATGTCCGCGGCCAGTCCGGGTATGAAGTCGGCCTCTCCGTGCACGAGGCGCATGGCCTGTGTGTTGCTGACCGAAGCGCGCCTGGCGACCGATGACAGGACCGCAAGGCGCAGCCAGCTGTCATCCGGCACTGTCTCCTCGTCCCAGCTCAGAAGATGGAGAGTGGTCCAGGACATCTCATCATACCAGCCGTAGGCGATGAAGATCCCATCATGGGAGATGACCCTGGCCAGTCCTGCCTCCGTGAAGCCTGGAGTGCAGGACTCGATCGCGCCTGAATAGACTCTGCTGTTGTGCTTGAGAAAGATTGATTCCCTTTTCCGTTTGATCCTTATTTCATACATTCTGCTCTCCGATGATAGCCCACCGGGGCCCACAAGTGCTACACTCTGCACCATGAAAGGCCTGCTGTTTGATCTTGATGGCACACTTGTGGACACGATCGGGGATATCCGCGCAGCACTCAACCACACGCTGGGTCTGTGCTACTGCCGCCCGATCAGCCTGGAGGAGTGCCGTACCGTGGTTGGCCGGGGACTCAGACGGGCCCTGGTTGACTCGCTCTGGTTTTCCCGCAGCGCATTCCCTGAGGATGAGCTGGATGTCCTGTACGCAGAACTGGTCTCATACTATTCGTCGCATGTCTGTGTGAGCTCAAGAGTATATGACGGCGTAGTTCCGTTTCTCGAGAAGGCCCGCGGCAGGGGTCTGGTCCTGGGTGTGCTCTCAAACAAGGCGGACAGCCTGGTGCAGGAGCTAGTTGGAAGACTTTTCAGGCCGGGCCAGTTCGATTTCGTGCGCGGTCTGAGGGATGCAGACCGTCCAAAACCTGACAATGATTCGGTTTTCGACTTCATTAAGCTTTGCAATGGCGGGGCCGGCGATGTTACAATCATCGGTGACAGCGAGGTTGACTGGCAGACCGCTGTGAATGCCGGCTGCCGTCCCATGATCCTGTCTACAGGCTACAGAACAAGGCAGGAGCTCAGCGGAAAGGGCGTCAACCCGATAGCAGACAGTCTGGAGGAGGTTGAGAAGAACTTATGGAACTGACGAAGGAGATGATTGACTCTATTGTCGCAAAGGCTGGAGAGTATACCGCCAGCGAGACTGACGGCTTTTTCCGCAGCCAGGTCGAGGACCTGCTGGAGAAGAAGGACTTGGAGGCCCTCTATGATGCCTTCTACACCTCGCTGGCCTTCGGCACCGCCGGAATGCGCGGGGTGATCGGAGGAGGAACGAACAGGATCAACACCTTCATGGTGCGCAAGGTCACGCAGGGGCTTGCCGATTACTGCAACTCGTTCACGAAGGAGCCTGAGGTCGTCATTGCATACGATTCCAGACACTACTCCCCGGAATTTGCCCGCTCAGCAGCCCTGGTCCTGGCTGCCAACGGTGTCAGGACATATCTCTATGACACCCTTCACCCGGTACCGATGCTCTCTTTCGCGGTACGCAACCTCAAGGCCACGGCCGGTATCGTGATCACTGCGAGCCACAATCCGGCCAAGTACAACGGCTACAAGGTCTACTGGTCGGATGGCGGGCAGGTGACGCCTCCACATGACATCGAGATCGCGAGACTGGCCAATGCCGTCACAGCCAGCGACATCAGGGACATGTCAGAGCAGGAGGCCCGGGAATCCGGCATCCTCTCCGGGGTTCCTGACAGCGTTGATGAGGCCTATTACTCCATGGTCCTCTCCTCGCTCAGAAGGCCGGACATCGTCAAGGGCAGTCCGATCACGGTCGCCTATACTCCGCTGCACGGCTCTGGCAATGTTCCGGTCAGGCAGATGCTGTCCAGACTGAACATCAGGACCTGCGTCGTAAGGGAGCAGGAAGAGCCGGATGGAGCCTTCCCGACAGTAAGCCTGCCGAATCCGGAATCGCATGAGGCCATGACCCGCGTCATCGAGCTCGCCAAGAGCGTTAAGGCCGACATCGTGCTGGGTACTGACCCCGATGCGGACCGCATGGGGCTTGCAATTCCGACCAATGCCGACAAGACTGACTATCTGCTGCTGACCGGCAACCAGATTGCCACCCTGCTGGCTGATTATCTGCTCAGCACGAGCCGGGAGAAGGGCGGATGCGGCAGCAGGAAGCCTCTGGTCGTCAAGAGTCTGGTCACGACCGACCTCGTGCGCAAGATCGCACTGGAGAACGGTGCCGACTGCCGTGACGTGCTGACAGGCTTCAAGTACATCGCCCGGGAGATGAATGAGATAGACCAGGGCCGCAATAAGGATAACTGGTTCCTCTTCGGCTGCGAGGAGAGCTATGGCTTCCTGACTGTAAATGAGGTTCATGACAAGGATGCCGTCTCATCCGCCATGGCCGCCGTCGAGATGATGTGCTATTACGCCAGCAAGGGCATCACGCTGCAGCAGAGACTCGACAGCATCTACGCCCATTACGGCTACTACACTGAGCTGGTCTTCAGCCGCGACTACGAGGGCGCGGAGGGCAGGATCAGGATGCAGGAGATCATGAAAAACCTCAGAGCCCTCAGACCGGGCGACGGGCTGGCCGGCAGAACGATAGAGAGTCTCGAGGACCTGCTTGAGGAAAACGGATCATTCCCGAAGGCCGATGTGGTGATCATCCGCTTCACAGGCGGTGAGAAGCTTGTCATACGCCCCTCAGGCACAGAGCCCAAGATCAAGTACTACATTTTCCTCACCGAGGGCAGGGCCGGCAGGAGAGAACTTGAGGAGAGGAAGGGTGAGATCCTCGAAGAGTTCAAGGCCAGTCTTTGACTTCTATCTGCTGAGATTTTCCACAGGCACTCTCCTCCTGTTCTCCCGGAGCGCGGGCGGAGACGTGCTTGAAGGCATCTCGTTTCATCTTCATGCCTCAGGAAGACTGAGTGATGAGGAGCGGGATGCGGCTCTGCTTTCGGTTGCCGGGCGCTGTGAGGACATTGTCCGGCGCCGGGTGCAGGAGCGCTGCTACATTCCTTCGCTGCTGCTTTCAGCGCTGGTCTTCCTGCTGGTCTACCTCTTCCTCTCCCTGGCCGTGCGTGACCCTGTCCCCATGGTGGATGAGCTTCTGGCGGCCTCAGTGCTCTCCGTACTGTGCTTTACACTTATACGCCGCCGTGCGGCGGGAGGAGCGCTGTACAGGAACATCATGCTGAGCTGCCGCAGGGAACTTGGCATCCTGCGCGAGGATGAGGATGAGGCCATCGGAAGGCTTGAGGACTATTACGAGAGTCTGTGCAGGTATGACATACAGGCCATGGCTGACATTCTGGCTCACAGAGGAGGTGAGAATCCTCCCCCGTTCCGGGGAGAGCTGACAGAGGGGCTTTCCGCCGCGCTCAGGCAATACGCTGTCAAGGACGATCCGCGCTGCTGGCACTATATGAAGATGCTTGCCGGAAACAGGCCTGACAGACGCCTTGGTGCGATTCTGGTCCAGAGTGCTCTGAGTGATGGCCTTGATCTCTTTCTGCTGTATATCCTCTGCCAGCTCATTCCCCGCTGAGAGGCAGGACACTTTTCCTGCACATACAGTCTGGTTTTCATCCATGTACTGGCATGGAAGCCGTGCTTTTCTCACTGACACTTGTCTCTCTTTTCTTCCTCAATGGCCACTGTGCGCTTGCCTCAGGGCTGCTGTTCTGTCTTGTCCTGACACTCCGGGCGGGGAAAAGGGCCAGGCCGGGAGCATCTGGCTTCAGCGCAGTCTTCATCCTCTCCCTATGCTCAGTGCTTCTCCAGACGACAGCCAGCTGCGGCTTCGCACGTGAGGATATAAGGGCTGTTTACGTCAGGGTGGAGCAGGACAGCGTCAGCGGACTCTGGTCCAGCCGCAGGCTGACAGCCAGTCTGCTGGAATGCTTCTCTCACTCGGCGGAAGCCTCCAGCGCCCGCGGGATGATCAATGTCACATATCCTGAGGGCAGCAGCCTCTATGCCGGGGATCTTGTCCTCTTTTATGGTTCATTCAACAGTTACGGCTTTGCCTCGACCGAGTACAGGATTGTGGCGCGCGGCAGCGGCAACAGTGCCAGGAGAAGCCTGCTGGAAAAGCTGACGGAGGCCCTGACGAAGGAGGGTGGGGAGGAAGCGGAACTCTCGCTCATGCTCATCCTGGGCATCGGGGGTACAGGACAGTCCCCGCTTGTGGAACTTGCCAGAAAGAGCGGCACAAGCCATGTCCTTGCCCTTTCGGGAATGCATCTCTCGCTTTTCTCGATGATCTTCAAGCTGGTCTTCTCTCCTGTCCTGGGCTCGCGTAAGGCAAGGCTTCTGTCTCTGGGCCTTATTGCGGTCTATGTGTTCCTCATCGGTCCGAAGCCTTCGATACTGCGTGCATTCATACTGTCATCAGTCTTTTTCTCAGCACCTTTCCTCAGACCGGAGCAGGCGCTCTACATCACCTTTCTCATCCAGTCGCTGATCTTTCCTCACACTGTCTCCAGTCTGGCAAGCGTCTACAGCTACCTCTCCCTTGCCGGAATCATGTGGCTGTCTCCGCTCCTGCAGGAACATCTTGACCGTCTTGTACTGCTGCCGCGTCCGGCGGCCGTCTCACTGTGCTCATCAGCCGCTGCCATCCTCTTCTCCAGTCCGCTCAGCTGGCTTGTGTTCGGATCCTACCAGCTGTCAGCGCTCATCTTCAGCAGCCCGGTCTCTCTGCTTGTCTGTCTCTACATGATCATCTCTCTGGTACCTCCCGCGTCTGTGTTGAAGACACCTGTCCTGGCTCTGATAAGGTTTCTCATGCGGCTGGGCGCAGCCTTTCCGGAGGCAGAGACTCCTCTGGCCTGGCTGGTCCTGCTTTCCATCGTGTTGCTTGTGATTGCGATTTCCTCTAAGCTGGCCTCATGTGGTCGCTGAATTATGAGAATGTAACACAGATCAGCTCTGTTCTGGGCTCATCGTCCCTGGCCATGAGCAAGAAGTTCGGCCAGAACTTCCTTCTGCCGGCATCTGTCCGCAACCGGATCGTGGATCTGGTGGATCTTCCCCCGGAAGGGGAGGTGTGGGAGATAGGACCGGGCATCGGTGCGCTTACAGGCATCATGCTCTCCCGCGGAGCCGCTGTGAGGGCCTTTGAGATTGACCATGGCTTCTGCCGGATACTCGGGACTGAGGCCTTCCCGGATGAGGGCGCATTCACACTGGTGGAGGGAGACGCGCTGAAGACCCTGTTTCTCCAGGAAGGCAGACCGGAGCGCATCTGCGGCAACCTGCCATACAACGTGGGTTCCGTGCTGATCGCACGTCTGGTGGAGAACTCGCTGCTGCCGGAGAGGATGGTCTTCACGCTGCAGAAGGAAGTCGTTGAGAGAATGTGCGCGCACAGCGGCGATGATGCCTATTCCTCTTTCTCGGTCCTGACTCAGCTGGATTATGAGAACAGAATGGCTTTCACGATAGGGCGCGGTAATTTCTATCCGGTGCCAAATGTCGACAGCGCGGTAGTGCTGATGATCAGGCGGAAGCAGCCTCTTGTTGATCCCGGTCTCAGACCGCTGTTTCTTGAGACAGTCAGGAAGCTGTTCTCACAGAGGAGGAAGACGATCAGGAACAATCTGTCCGGACTTGGGAAGGCAAGACTGGATGAAGTCTTCCGCCTGTGCTGCCTGACCGGCGGGGAGAGGGCTGAGGTACTCTCATTTGAAAAGCTCAGGGAGCTTGCCGCTGCCATAAGACAGACTGAAGGCCTCTGAGACAGAGGCCTTCATGTTTGAAATCAGGTCAGTTCCTTGCTGCCTGGGCCAGGGTGATGGCCGCGGTCACGACAATGTCTTCGACTGAGCAGCCGCGTGACAGGTCGCTGACAGGCTTGGCGAAACCCTGGAGGATCGGGCCATAGGCCTGGGCTCCCGCAAGGCGCTGCACCAGCTTGTAGCCGATGTTTCCTGCCTGAAGGTCCGGGAATACCAGAACGTTTGCCTTTCCGGCGACATCAGATCCGGGAGCCTTCTGGGCTGCGACTGAAGGAACGATTGAGGCGTCAAGCTGCAGTTCTCCGTCGACTTTCAGATCAGGGCATGTCTCCTTGACAAGCTGGGTGGCCTGCTGGACCTTGTCCACGAGATCGCCCTTTGCTGAGCCCTTTGTCGAGTAGCTGAGCATTGCAACCACAGGCTCTGCCTCGAGGAAGAGGCGGCAGCTTTCCGCACTGGCCTGTGCGATCGACGCAAGCTGCTCGGCTGTCGGGTTGGGGATCGTGGCGCAGTCGGCGAAGATGAATGAGCCTCCGACTCCGTATTCAGTCTTGTCCGTGGCCATCACGAAGCAGCTTGAGGCGCTCTTGATGCCGGGCTTGCACTTGATGATGTTGAAAGATGCGCGCAGCACATCGGCAGTCGTGCTCTCCGCTCCGGCGACCATGCTGTCGGCATAACCCAGATGCACGAGCATTGCGCCCCATCTGAGCTGGTTTACAATGTCAGTCTCCGCCTGCTCAGGCGTCATTCCCTTGTGCTTTCTCAGCTCATAGTATTCATTCGCGAACTCCGCCTTCTTCGGATCTGTGGCGGGATCCTCGATCCTGATGCCCTCAAGGCTGACCCCCTCGGCCTCGGCTGCCGCCCTGACCTTGTCGACAGGTCCCACCAGTGTGACGGATGATGCGATCTTCTCGTCCATGATGATCCTGGCTGCATGCAGCGTCCTCTTCTCGAGACCTTCTGCCAGCACAAGCGACTTGCCTGCCGCCTTGGCCAGGCCCTTCATCTTTTCCGCAAATGTCATAGTCTGTTCTCCTTGCGGGCCGGAGGCGGCCCACAGCCATGATAATAAAACCCATCCCCGTTTTTTGAAAGTCCAAAGCGGTGGCAGATTGAAAATTGATCACCTTTTGAATATCCTATGCGCCATGAATCTGGGAGTTTACGGTCTGGGCCGCTTCGGCTCGTTCTGGGCCTCGGTATTGAGACGCTGCTGTGATGCCGGCGATACCGTCTATGCCACAAGCAGGAGACGGCACGATGTGCCTGACTCTGTCATCTGGCTGGATGAGGATGAATTCCTCTCCCGCTGTGATGTGATCTACTTCTGCGTCGCCATCTCTTCTTTCGAATCTGTCCTGGAGCGTGTTTCCGGCAGGATCAGGAAGGGTGCCCTGGTCATGGACACCTGTTCCGTGAAGGCCTTCCCCGCGAAATGGATGGAGCGGATTCTGGGCCGCGATGATGTCCAGCTGGTCGCAACGCATCCGATGTTCGGTCCGGACAGCGCCAAGGCGGGGCTTTCCGGACTGCCAGTTGTCGTCTGCCCGGTCAGGGTAGATGCCGTGACTCTTGAAAGGCTTGAGGCCACTTTCTCCTCCTGGGGACTGAAGGTGCTGAGGATGAGTCCGCTTGAACACGACAGGGAGGCTGCCTACAGTCAGGGGGTGACCCACTTCGTCGGGCGCACACTCCGCCAGATGGGCCTTGAGGACACGGAGATCGCCACCTCGGGCTACAAGGCGCTGATGACGATCGTGGACCAGACATGCAATGACCCGCTGCAGCTCTTCTTCGACCTGCAGCACTATAATCCATATGCCCGGGAGATGAGGCTTTCCCTCCAGGTCGCAATCGAAAAGGTCCTCAACCAGCTCAGGGAGAGCGAAGAGGGCCAGACCCTTGTCTGAGGAAAGCCGCATACTGGCCGGTGAGGTTCCGGCCTTCCTTTTGGAGGACTGATTTGAGAATCTGCGTATACACACTGGGCTGCCGCCTCAACCAGTGCGAGAGCGAGGCCCTGGCTGATTCATTCGCCCGGGAGGGTTTTGATGTCGTCAGGGAAGAGGAGGGCGCCGAGCTTTATATCGTCAACACCTGCACGGTGACCGCCAAGGCGGAGCAGAAGGCCAGGCGCATGATCAGGCTTTTCTCCTCACGCGCGCAGGCCGTCGTCGTTACGGGCTGCTATGCCCAGATGGCTCAGCAGGAGCTTGAGTCGCTCGGGAGCAACATCATGGTGGTTCCTCTGGTGAAGAAGGCAAGCCTGCTGAAGCTTGCCGGGCACCTCAGGGCCGCAATGAGCTGCACTGTGGACCTCGTCTCTGCTCTCAGGAGCTTCGTTGAGCCGGATTCGACAGTCTTTGACTATAGTGCCGGTTCCTTCAGCTATCACTCGCGTGCCTATCTGAAGGTCCAGGACGGCTGCGACAACAACTGCGGATACTGCCGGGTCCATATCGCCCGCGGCCCGTCTGTCTCGCTCGGGCGAGATGAAGTCATCAGAAGGGCGCTGGAGCTTGAGGCTGCCGGTTTCAGCGAGATAGTGCTGACAGGAGTGAACCTGACGATGTACGACCATGAGGGAGAGGGGCTGGGCGGAATGATGCTGGACCTGATTCCTCGTCTCAGTCCGTCCACGCGGCTGAGGCTGTCCTCAATGGAGCCGGATCATATAGACAGCCGTCTGATAGAGGCCGTCTCGTCATCTGCCGTGCATCCTCACTTCCACATACCGCTCCAGTCGGCAAGCGACAGGGTGCTGGCAAGAAGCAGCAGGAACTACGACAGAAAGCACCTTGAGTGGGTTCTGGACAGTCTGAGGAGGGTCAAGGACGATCCCTTCCTGGCCTGTGATGTGATAGCAGGACTTCCCGCGGAGGGAGAGGAGGAATTCCGCATCACATATTCCTTCCTGAAGGATCACGGCTTTGCCGCGCTTCATGTCTTTCCCTTCTCGCCCAGACCGGGAACGGCGCTCTACGGGGCAAGGGACCGCTGCGAGGAGCGCGTGAGGGATGAGCGGGCCGCCAGGCTGAGAAAGCTGTCAGATGAGCTGGGCGCGGTCTATCAGGCACGGCAGACCGGCCGCACTCTGGAAGTGCTGCTTGAGAGCCGCAGGAACGGACTGTGGCGGGGTACGACCGGAAACTATCTCAAGGTAGAGGTGGAGGAGGCTCCCGCATTCTGCACGCGCGGTCAGATAATAAGCGGCGTGCTGACCGCACCGGGCCGTCTCAGCGCTTTGAGATGAGCACCATCTCCGGATCCCGGTTCACGACCCGGGTGTTCGGCGGGATCGGCTCCTTGATCCAGCAGGATGATCCGATTGTGGAGTTGTGCCCGATCGTGATGTCTCCCAGCACCGTCGCATTGGCGTAGATCGTGACATTGTCCTCGATGGTCGGATGCCGCTTGGCTCCCTTGAGCAGCTGGCCGCAGGCGTCCTTGGGAAAGGACAGGGCCCCCAGCGTCACGCCCTGGTAGATCTTCACGCCATTGCCTATCACGGCCGTCTCCCCGATGACGACACCTGTTCCGTGATCGATGAAGAAGCTCTCTCCTATGCTGGCACCGGGGTGGATGTCTATGCCGCTCTGGCTGTGTACGAGTTCCGACATCATGCGCGGGATGAGCGGTACTCCCTGTCTGAAAAGGTGATGCGCCACCCGGTGTACGGCAAGGGCACGGAAGGCCGGGTAGCAGATGATCACCTCGGTCAGCGAACGTGCCGCAGGATCCCCGTCAAGGCCTGCCTGGGCGTCCTTCTTGAGCAGTGTCCTTATCTTTCCCAGCTCCCCCATCAGGGAGTCAACGACTTCATCAGTCCTCCTGTGCACCAGATCATCAGGCTGAGTGCGGTACATTTCGTCGCTCTTGAATGCGTAGTAGACAGTCTTGTCCAGCAGGGACATGAAGTATTCCATCTCGAAGACGACTGCCGTCTCCAGGCTGTCTTTCGGGCAGGAGAGGCTTCTTCCCGGATAAAGGAGATTGAGCAGACTGTCTTCCAGTGCCTTTATCTCGGCCATTGTGGGCAGACTGGACAGGCCCTTGAAGATTCCGTTCGAGTCGCCGAGCCTTGAAAAGGAGGCCAGATAGCTGTCAATGTATTTGTCACTTCTCATGACTGAGGATTATTCACATTCCGCCGTCCTTGGACAACACTTGAGTGACTCTGTCTCTGAGTCTTACCGCTGCATAGGAGCAGGCAAGGATCTTGACCACATCTCCTATGATGAAGGGATAGAGACCGCCTGCAAGCGTCGCCTGGAGTGACAGGTTTCTCGACCAGGCCAGCCAGGACAGCCCGCAGGCATAGATGGCGGCTGTCGCAAGCGTGGAGGTGAGGATGTAAAAGCCGAAGCGTCTTACAGGGATGAACCTGAGCATCAGTGTCTCTATGAGAATGGCGGGGATCAGGCCGGCAAGATAGCCGCCGGTGGGGCCGCTGAAGGCGGCGAATCCGCCTCCTGAGGTGAACACGGGCAGGCCGACCAGACCCAGGAAGAGATAGATGAACAGGGATGAAAGGGCAAGAGGCAGCGGCAGCAGAAGCCCGCACAGCAGGGCGAAGAGCGTCTGCAGCGTGATCGGGACGGGCGGAAGCGGGATGCGGATGTAGGCACCGACTGCCATGAGTGCGGCAAAGAGAGCTGTCAGAATGATCTCGATGAGTCTTTTTTTGTCCATGGTAAACCTCAAATTTGAATTGAGTTTACTTCCTTGCCTTGCCTTTTGTCCAGCCCGCCGGCTAGAATCCTGTCATGACAACAAGGGAAAGAGTATTGAGACTCCTCATTGACAGTCCGCAGGGACTGAGCGGGGAGGTGCTTGCATCAGAGCTCGGAATCACAAGGGCCGCCATCTGGAAGACTGTCAGGTCTCTGGAGGAGGACGGTGCGCAGATCGAGAGTCTCAGGGGACAGGGCTACAGGCTAAAGACACTGCCTTACAACCAGCTGGCGCTCTCCTGCCTGCTGCCTGTTCCTGTCTGTTTCTATGATGATATCGACAGCACGAACAGCCAGGCCCGCAGGCTTGCAGGGCAGGGCATGAAGCCTCCTTTTGTCGTGGCTGCACGGACCCAGAGCGGGGGGCGCGGACGCCGTGGAAGGACTTTCGTGTCTGCCGATGGAGGCATATACATGTCCCTCGTCGTGCCTGCGTCCTCATACGGGAATGTGGAGACACTGACCACGCGCTGTGCGCTTGGTGTGTCGGACGCCCTCAGCTCCCTTGGCTTTGACAGTGCGATAAAATGGGTCAACGACATCTTCGTGAACGGACGCAAGGTCGTCGGTATTCTCTGCGAGGGTGTCGTGTCGCTTGAGGAGATGAGGGTTGAGGAAGTCGTGCTGGGAATCGGAGTGAATTACGAGACCGCGCTCTTTCCTTCCCAGCTTGACGGGATCGCAGGTTCTCTGTATCCGGACGGAGCACCGCTGCCGAAGTCCCTTTTCCTGAAGGAGCTTGTGGACTCGGTCCTGAGGGCCCTGAATGAGGACGGGTATATCTCAAGGTACCGTGAAAGGTGCTTCATTCTCGGACGCAGGATCAATGTGATCAGCAGCAGCGGCACAAGGGCGGCGACTGCGCTTGACGTCGATGATAATGCCCACCTGCTGGTGCGTTACGATGACGGGAGTGAGGAAGCTCTCTCAAGCGGAGAGGTGTCAATAAGGCAGGCACCTTGAACAGCGCCGTCCAATTGGCTAGTATTCGCTTGCAATAAAGGAAATAGCAATGATCGAGAGAATTAGAAAGGAATGGAGCGGCCTGGTTGCCGCCGAGCTTGCCGCCATGGCATCGGAAAGGGGACTTGGCGATCTTCCTCCCGTTCAGGTGGGAAAGCCGCCGAAGGCCGAGCAGGGGGACCTTGCCTTCCCGATGTTCATCTACGCCAGGGACTTCAGGATGCCGCCGGCACAGCTTGCCCAGCAGCTGCTTGAGAGGGTTAAAGCGAAGGCAGTCAGACCGGATGGGGAAGCTCTTGTCCTGGGCCCCTATCTCAACGTCAGACTCGATACCGGAAAACTCGCCTCCGGGCTTTATGAGGAGGTCTCGCTCAAGGGTGATGACTATGGAAACGGAAAGGCACTGGACGGACGCAGGGTGATGATCGAGTTTTCCTGTCCGAACACGAACAAGCCTCTCCATCTGGGACATATGAGGAATGACAGCCTCGGCATGGCTGTCACCGCCCTGCTTAAAAGCCAGGGCGCCGAAGTGATGAAGGTAAATCTGATCAACAACCGCGGCGTGCATATCTGCAAGAGCATGTGGGCCTACAAGACCTTCGGAGGCGGTGAGACTCCCGAGTCCACAGGAGAGAAGGGCGATCACTTCGTGGGACGGTATTATGTGCGCTATGCCCAGTATGAGAAGGAATGTGTCGACAGACTGCTGGCACAGCATCCCGGTGCCAGCGACAAGGAGCGCGAGGAACTCAAGGCGAAGGCCGTTGAGGAGGCCAACAGGGAACCCCAGGAGATGCTGCGCAAGTGGGAGGAGGGAGATGAGGAGACTGTCGCCCTGTGGAAGCTGATGAACGACTGGACGCTCAGCGGCCTTGCCGAGAGCTACAGGACTATGGGCATAAGCTTCGACAAGTACTACTACGAGTCAGATACCTACAAGCTGGGAAAGGACCAGGTGATGAAGGGTCTGGACATGGGTGTCTTCTACCGCGCTGACGACGGAAGCGTGCAGATTGACCTCTCATCGATAGGTCTGGACAAGAAGGTGCTCCTGCGCCGTGACGGCACTTCAATCTACATCACACAGGATCTGGGAACCGCGGTCAGCAGGCATGAGGACTGGCCCTTCGACAGCCTGATATATGTCGTCGCGAGCGAGCAGCAGTATCACTTCAAGGTCCTCTTCCACTGTCTGAAGGTCCTCGGCTATGAGTGGGCTGATGAGCTCTATCATCTCAGCTACGGCATGGTCAATCTGCCGAACGGCAGGATGAAGAGCAGGGAAGGCACAGTCGTCGATGCGGATGATCTGGTCGCTGACCTCGCCTCTCTCGCCAGAGCTGAGATCGTGAAGAAGGAGAGAGAGGGTGCGCTTTATGACGTGGAGGGCACAAGCCATGACATCGCACTCGGCGCACTGAACTATTACCTGCTTCAGGTTGCCCCGGAGCGTGATATGATATTCAATCCGGATGAGTCAATCAGCTTCAATGGGAACACCGGGCCCTATCTCCAGTACATGGGTGCCAGGATCTCATCAATGCTTTCCAGGTTCGCGCAGGTGAGTGACCAGTACGACGGCGTTGCCTTTGACGGCTCGCTGCTGGGCGAGGAGGATGAGAAGACCCTGATCAAGCTCATCGACTCTTATCCTGAGACCCTTGCCAGGGCGGCTGCGGCATATGATCCTTCAGAGGTCTGCGCTCTGCTTTATGACATCGCGAAGACATTCAGCCATTACTATCATGACAATCAGATACTGAAGGCAGGCACGAAGGAACTTGTCGTTGCCCGCGTCGCACTGAGCAGGATGGTCCTGCAGACGCTGAAAAATGCCTTCAGGATTGTGGGAATTCCCTTCCTGGAAGCCATGTGACCATGATCCGGCGTCAGAGGCGCCGGATTATTCCTGAGTGCGCCGCATTGTGATTGACGTGAACCTGGCCACGCTCCGGAAGCCCAGCTTCCTGTAGACTGCCAGGGCAGTCTCGTCGCTGTACCAGAGGCATACATAGTCAAGGCCGAGCTGGCTGAATCCTGCTGATGCGAGACGGGAAAGGGTGTGTGAGGCACAGCCTCTGTTCCGCCAGCCCTCTCTTGTCGCGACACCGGTCACCATCGCGCTCTTTGCGCAGATGGCGCTCAGTGCGGCAGTGCTCACAAGCTGTCCGTTCACGAATGTTCCGCAGTACAGCGTGTCGCTCCTGCCGGCCTCGGCCCTTGCCTGCTCAAGTGTGGGTGGCGGACAGTCAAACTCCGGAATCTCATGATAGAGTTCCTTGACGCTGAGAATGTCCTGGACGCTGTCCAGCAGCCTTGTGTCATAGCCTCTGTCAACAGCCTTGAGGTCATTCCGGTCCAGGGCAAGCATGTCACGTTCGAGGACCCTGGATCCGGCATACAGCGGAATGAAGGCCTTCATCAGGCTGCCTTCTCCCATCAGAGTGTGGAAGTCCTGCCCGTCAAGGAAGGCCTTTGCCTCACCCAGATCGAAGTCCCCGTCTGAGAAAAGACACATTCCGTCGTTGCGGTAGTTCAGGGCATACAGCCCTCCGATACGGTATACGGCGATGTCGCTGCCGGGGAAGAGGGCGAGATCATTGATGAAGAAGAGATTAGCGTATCTGTCCCTCATGAGCTTCTCCTCAAGGCCTTCGACGGATGTGAGTCTTTCCATATTCTTTCCTCCGGAAAAGAGAAAAAGCCCGGCTTCCGGCCAGGCTTTTTTTCGCGATATGTCAGGTATTATTCAGTCGTCTTCGCGTCCTGGATTTCCTTTCTCCGTTCCTTGCAGAGCTTTGAGATCTCGGCAAGTGCCTTCCTGGCCCTTGCGGCGGAGGCCTTCACGCCTTTGTTCTCAAACTTTCCAGATTCCGTCACATAGATCTCAAACTGTTCAACCAACTGCTCATGTAGTGTCATGATTCATCTCCTATAGACAAGTTCGTTATTTAATTCAGATTAACATATTTTTTTGACAAATCAACGGAAAAATGGAAAAAATAACCGGAAATTTTCCGTATTTCCACCATTGATCAGGATTTCTGCAAATTTATTGCAGAAAATGAAAGGAGCGGAACTCTCATTCCGCTCCCTCTTGTGTCCGCATCGGGCCTGGTTCAGAAACCAGCTGCCGCCATCTTTACGAGGCGTCCGGCATCGGCGCTTCCTGCCTCCATAGTTGCAATGGAGAAGACCGCTCCGGGCAGCTGTGCTTCCCTGCTGCTGATGAGGTTCCTGACCTCGTCCTCGTTCGCGAAACTGAAGATGAGCGCGTAATCGGCATCCCTGTCGAAGACAAAGGCATTGTCGCCGAAGGCCGCAGAGAGGGCACTCTCATCAAGTCCCTCGCTCTTCTTGAAGAGGGCGAGTGAGATGTCATAGCCGTCGTTCCTCGCACCAAGACACTCTTCCTCGAGCACTTCATCAAAGTCCAGCATCCTGACCTGTGCGGGTGCAGCCTGTGCGGCTGCGGCAGGCTTCTCGACAATCTTCTCGACCTCGACGGGTTTCTCGACAATTTTCTCAACCGGCTTCTCGACGATCCTCTCGACAATCTTCTCGACCTCGACCGGAACCTCTACTGGAACTTCCTTCACGATCTCGATCGGGACTTCCTTTACGACTTCCTTGATCGTCGGGACCTCGCGCACGATCTCGCGCTCGCTGCCGGCTGCCGGAACTTCCCTGATGATCTCCTTTATTACCTCGACGGGGACCTCCCTGATCACCTCGACGGGGACTTCCTTCTCCACGGTCTGGACATCGGCGGAGGGAACCGGAACTTCGCGTACGACCTCCTTTACGACTTCCTTGATGACCGGGACTTCCTTTTCGATCTCCCTGACGACCTCTACCGGAACTTCCTTGACAACGACGCGCTCGACCGGGACTTCTTTGATGACTTCCTTCTCGACCGGAACTTCCTTGATCACCTCCCTGACCTCGACCTGCGCTGCAGGCTGCGGGGGAGCAACCGTATCGAAGGTCCTTGAAGCATCAATCGACACGTTCAGGGGATCATCCTTGGGGGAACTCTCGAAGGCCTTCGTGTAGGCGTTCGGAGGCAGCTTGTCCACCTGGTCGGCAAACTCGTCCTCATGTCTTTTGGCTATCATCACTCCGATCTGGATGAGGATGAGACCGATC
The DNA here is from genome assembly GCA_944390045.1 of uncultured Spirochaetales bacterium. Classification (GTDB taxonomy): domain Bacteria; phylum Spirochaetota; class Spirochaetia; order Sphaerochaetales; family Sphaerochaetaceae; genus Bullifex. The sequence goes on from CALXOO010000001.1 coordinate 86,188, forward strand.
AGGATTGGAAAGAGCTTGATCAAAACTGAGTAGATCTGGTCCTCTGTGATCTGATAGGCGGGAACAATGAAGTTAAGGAAGACAAGGGCGAAAATGGCAATGACGACGAATGATATTACTACACTCGTGACAACCAGTTTTGCCGTACTTCTGGACTTTGGCATATTAATTTCACCTCCGGCTTAACATATATACATTAAGCCACACATATTGTTATTATACAAGTGAAGTAATGATATGGCAATCAAAAAACCTTTTGTGGGTATTTTTCTTTTCCTGACCCTCTTCACACTGCTTTCATCCGTGTATGGCCGCACCGGATATCTGGTGAACAGGTCCCTCGAGGACAGGCTGGCGGCGCTGGAGAGACTGGAGGAGGAGAAGCGCCTGGAAGTGGATGCCCTCAGGAGCCGGATCATGCTGCTTGATGAGGGTGCGGCCCTTGATGATCTGGCGCTCTCACTCGGCTACAACCGCAGCGGAGACGTTGTCTATTACTTCCAGGAAGCCGATGTGCCTGAGCCTTCCCGGACTGAATCTGATGATGCTGTGGTCCTGGAGGAGCCATATGCCGGAGTGGACGGCTGGATCCTGGCCCTTATAAGTCTGGCCGTCAGTCTTGCCGTGATTCTCATCTGGACAGTGGTCTGTGGACTGTCGTCAGGCAGGCATGTGAAGGGCAGGGAAGACAGGCGTGGGACTGGACGTGATTACGGAGATTTTGACTGGTGAGTGCTGTACTGTACAACGAGAAAGAATTTGTCAGACAGGTCGCGCAGCTGCTGAATGAGGGCTGCGTCGGCGTCATACCTGCGGATACGATTTACGGAATAAGCTCGCGTGCTGATTCGTCCGGTGCCGCGAGGATATATGAGGTGAAGAGGAGGCCTGCCAGCAAGAACCTGATCATGCTGGCATCGCTTGACTGGATTGAGCGCTCAGGCTTCGAGGTTCCTGAGGTGCTGTATGACATCTGGCCGGCGCCCCTTACTGCCATACTCCGCGCACCAGACGGCTCGACTCAGGCCATAAGGGTGCCTGCTGATGACTTCATACAGTCACTGACCGCAGTCTGTGGTCCAATCTGGTCCACCAGCTGCAACATTTCTGGCATGCCAAGCCTGACGCGGGCTGAGGATATCCGCAAGACCTTCGGCATCAGCCTCGACTTCATCGTGGAGAAGAGGAGGGAGGACGCAGGCGGCCTTCCCTCCACACTTGTCGACTTCACCTCAGGCGGCTGCAGGATCCTGCGCCAGGGAGCCTACGATGCGTCTCACCTGATCCGCCTGGCCTCCATGTAGTAGCGCTTCTCGTTGGCGTGGCCGATCGAGAATGTCTTGCGCGGGAATGCCCCGTCTCTGATTATCGCGTCGAAGAAACTCTCCTTCGATATGTCCGGAAGGATGATGCCGAGATTCCCGTCCTGTCCGGCCATTGACTCCACCACATCAGTGCCGTGGATGTAGTCGACATCCAGCTGACAGCTGTCTATGCAGGCCTGGATGACAGATGCGGCCAGTGCGAAACGCGGGCGTGTGAGCGTGTAGACGGTGTGCTGATCTCCCCTGATCAGACCGAAGCAGACGCCGTCTGCACTGTTGACCTCCCTGCACAGCTCATCAAGTGATGCCACATCTTTTTTTCCGAGGCCTTCGCAGTTGCCGCTGAGTGCTGATTCGAACCTTTCCAGGTCAGTGTTGAAGAAGACCCTGTGTATGGCTTCGAAGCAGAGCGCCGGGTCAAAGATGTTCTCAAGTTCCACGAGGGCGTACCGTGAGGGACTCTTTCTTGCCTCTTCCTGTCCGATTTCAGCCTTGAGGTCCTCATACAGGCTTCTGGCCGTGGCAAGGGAGTGGTTTCCGTCCCCCATGGCGTACATCAGCGGGTTGTGGGGATCCAGCCTGCTGTGTATCGCCTCAAGGCCGGATGCGATCATCCCGATGTCAGCCTCGTCATTCACGAGGTAGCCTTTCAGATGTCCTCCTCCCAGCATCAGATCCGTTGAGTAGATGCACTTGAGCCGGGCCCTTTTCGCCACAAGAGGCTCGATGACCAGTCTTCTGGCATCGTTGAGGAGTACCATGATATGCGGCAGCTCAAGCATGGCGCCCCTCCTGATCTCCTTGCGGGGCGGGATCCGGGACAGGATGGTCCCTTCTGTTGCCCTGATGAGAGAGCGCGATGAAGGTGCATATGAGTATTGCTCCAGGTCCAGACTCGCCATCAGGCCGTAGCGGCTTCCGCTCTCGCTGGTCCTCTCGACCAGGATGAAGCAGTCAGGATAGCAGTCGAAGACGCCGCTGGAAATGTAGGCCTCCATGTTTTCGTTGATCCGCCTGATGCGCTGTACGGCATCACCGTCATCGAGATAGCATTCCGGGAAAATGAGATTGAGTGTCGACGGGCTGTCCGTCGTTATGACCTCAGCCTGGTGCCAGTATTCCCTCTGGCTGGTGTACTGGTCGCAGGCGACGACGGCCCACTTCATCAGGTCAATGCCCTTGCGGGGCAGGAGGATATCACTTGGGGAAATGGCCAGACGGGCCAGCCTGTCTCTCAATGACTTATCCATTGTTTTTTTTTCTCCTTTGCAAGAATTTTAAGGCCGATTCTGCGTTTTCCGCAAGCAAAACATCTATTTGATGAATGAATCCAGAAAAGAGACGAGAAAGGCGTCAGGGTCGCCCTGCCCATCCACCAGGGCAGAGTAGACAGTGTTCGAGAACATCAGTGAGAGCAGGGAGGAACTTACTCCTCTCATCTGTCCTGCCGCCATGACATGCTCCAGCATGGCCTCGCACTGGCCCCGGATCATGAGGCGGAGGCTGTTGGCCACGTCCCAGGATCTGTCATCGATGTTCTTCCGCTGCTCCACAAGCGAGATGAAAGCTGCCCTCTGCTTGTCCTGGAATACTGTCTTCCAGTGACTCATCGCCGTCATGAACACTGTGCGCGCGTCTTTGGAGAAGTCCACGGCGAAACCGAGATTCAGGAACTGGTCCCTGAAGTGGGCGTATATGGAGTCAACCATCTCCTGCTTGCCAGTGAAGTGGTAGTAAATGCTGGCCTTCCTGACCCCGAGGGCGCCTGCAAGTCGGGAGAGGGTGAGTCTGTCGTACCCCTCATCCGCAACGATTTCCACAGCTGCTGTGATGATGTCTTCCCGTGTCATGAGTCAATTGTGACCTGGAACTGGCCCTGTGTCTACCGGTCGTTAGGTAGATTCCCCGCTTTTTCCCTTTTTTCCGGGCTTTTCCGGCCGCGGCCGCTTGATCTCTTTTCCGGGTGCGGATAAAGTGGGCGGGAAACTAAAACAAACAGAGGATAGAAATGTACGCACTCGTTGAAATTCTCGGCAAGCAGTACAGGGCTGAGGAAGGCCAGGTCCTGCAGGTCGATCTGCTCAATCAGGAAGAGGGTTCTTCCTATGAGACGGACAAGGTTCTCGCTGTTGTCGATGGGGATAACGCCAGATTCGGCACACCCTATGTGTCCGGAGCCAGCATCCAGGCCACAGTCGGCAGCGAAGTCAAAGGTGAGAAGGTCAAGGTATACAAGTTCCACAGGAGGAAGGGCTACAGAAGGACCCAGGGCCACAGGCAGCAGTATACATTGATCACTGTCAACAAGATCAACGCATAAGGGAGGAGCATTATGGCACATAAGAAAGGTGGCGGTTCATCCCGCAACGGACGCGATTCGAATCCCCAGTACCTGGGTGTAAAGCGCTATGGTGGCCAGGTCGTCAAGGCCGGCGAGATTCTCGTCCGCCAGAGAGGCACGGTCATCCATCCGGGCAAGAATGTCGGCCTGGGCACAGACTACACGCTCTTCGCCAAGACCGCAGGAACTGTCGAGTACGTGAACCGCAACAACCGCAAGTACGCGACGGTGGTCAGCGCGGAGTAAGCCGGTCTTTATGTTCGGTTTTTCCGACGAAACCTATATCGACGTTGCCTCCGGAAACGGAGGCAATGGCTGTGTTTCCTTCCGTCGGGAGAAATTTGTTCCCAAGGGCGGTCCGGACGGAGGGGACGGCGGCAAGGGCGGAGATGTCGTCTTCGTGGTCCGTGACAATCTCAGGACGCTGGGTCACCTGAAGATGGTACGCAGCTACAGGGCGGAGAACGGCAGGCCTGGACAGGGTGCCCGCTGTTTCGGAAGGAACGGCGCCGATGTCGAGATCCCCGTGCCTCCCGGAACTGTCATCAAGGATGCCCAGACCGGACAGGTCATCAAGGATCTCACCGGTGAGGAGCGTTATGTCTTCCTCAAGGGAGGAAGAGGTGGCCTTGGCAACTGGCATTTCAGGACCGCGACGCGCCAGACGCCCCGCTTTGCACAGAGCGGAGAGCCCGGCACGGAGATGCGCATCGGAGTCGAGCTCCTCGTGATCGCAGACATCGGCTTCGTGGGCTTTCCGAACGCAGGCAAGAGCAGTCTGCTCAACCTGCTGACGAATGCTAGAAGCAAGGTTGCCGGCTATCCCTTTACGACGAAGATCCCTCAGCTGGGTGCGATGCGCTATGACGGGCAGGATATGATCCTCGCCGACATCCCCGGCATCATTGAGGGCGCAAGTCAGGGTGCCGGAATGGGGCTGAAGTTCCTCAGGCACATCTCCAGGACAAAGGCTCTGGCCTTCTTCATAGATCTGAGTGATGAGAACTGTCTCGACAGTTACGACATCCTCTCCAGGGAGCTTGCCGATTTCGCACCGGCGCTTCTGGAAAAGCCGCAGGTCATCATCGCCAGCAAGCTTGATGAGGATGGCGCTGTGCAGCGCCTTGAGGATCTGCGCACACGGCTTGCCGGACGTGAGATACATCCGCTCTCGATCTATATGGATGAGACGGTAGAGCAGATCAAGCAGGCCTTCATTCATGTCGTTTCCTCAAGCGGCATAGCTGAGGATGACGCTTCCGGCGGTTTCACGAGCCATGCTGACAACGATGCCCACTACAGAGACGAGTACTGAGAAGAGTACGCTGCTTTTCGGCGGCTCGTTTGATCCGGTGCACCGCGGCCATGAGTATATTCTGGAAAAGGCACTGGAGAAGACAGACTATGAACGCATCATCGTCATGCCTGCCCATCTGTCCAATTTCAAGCAGGACAGCAGGCCTGCCTGTGCCGCTGACAGGCTCAACATGCTCCATCTCGCATTTGACGGTCTTGACACAGGCGGCCGTGAGCTTGTCATCTCGACTTACGAGATCGACAGGGGAGGAGTGAGCTACAGCTATGACACTGTGATGGCTATGTACGGACTGTACGCCATCAGGGGACGGCTTGGATTCCTCATGGGTGATGATCTTGTCAGCGGGCTTGAGCGGTGGTACAGATGGAATGATCTCAGGAACATCGTGGACTTCGTTGTCTTCACCAGGGATGCTTCTCATATATCCGCTCCTCCAGGCGCCAGGCTGAATCTCATACAGGTCACCCCCTTCCATGCTTCCAGCAGTGAGGTGAGGGCCGGAGCGCTTGACGAGCTTGTTCCATCCGTTAAGAATTACGTCATCGAACATGGACTATACGACACTGGAGAAAATCGTAAGGGAGAGTGAGAAGCCCTCGCGCTTCGAGCATTCGCTCGGGGTCGTTGAGGTCTGTCAGGTGCTGGCAAAACGCTTCCGGCTGGACGTTGAGCTCAGCAGGATGACCGGCATCTTCCATGATTATGCCCGCTATATGGACGGCTCTGACATGCTTGCCTTCTGCCTCAAGCACGGGATTCCGGTCGAAGAGGAGGAGAGGAAGTCTCCCATGCTCCTGCATGGAGCCGTGGCAGCCTGGTACTTTCCCAGGATAACCAACATCTGGGATGAGAGGGCAGAGCTTGCCATCAGGCACCATACGCTAGCCAGTCCCGGCATGGGAGCGCTCGGAGCAGTGCTCTATGTGGCCGATTACTCGGAGAAGGGCAGGCGTCATCTTGATGATAACGACAGGCTTGTGATCTGGGGAAAGGCCAACCTCGAGGAGATGGTGCTTGAGGTGCTTCACAGGGAAGAGGAGTACTCATTCACGGTAAACCGTCCTCTTGCCCGCATAACGGCCCAGACCCGTGATTACCTGCTCTCCGGAGGACGCTTTGCGCTTTAGGCTTCCGCTCTTGCTGCTCGTCATTGTGCTCCTCACTTCCTGCGCCGGTGACACAAGGGCCTACAGGCTGGACGGACAGTCAGTGAGCCGAGCCTGGTTCATCGGCGGCGGCCGTGTGGTCGAAGTGTCGGGTCCTTCACACCTTGTGGACGCGCTGGGGGCCGGCTATGACGAGAGGGCGGCTGCTGACGATGAGGCCATGAGCCTGCGTGACAGGTGCTATGACAGCCTCGCAGGCGCCATGGGCCAGGATGACGGACTGATGGCGGCCGCGGCCAGCTGGAGGAAGCTTGCCTCCTCCGACTTCCCGGCTTCTGTCGAGGCACTGGCCGGCGGCTTCGATGAGGAGGCCTTCATAAGGGATCTGCGCGGAGCCGGGGAACATTACGTATATGATCTTGTCACTGTGACCGAGAGAGTGGAAGAGGATGAGCTTGACAGCTTCCTTCCGCTGTGGTTGACAATGGCATGCACTTGAAGGAGAATCATTCCGCTATGGACGATAAGACGAGAAGAGACAGTGAGAGAATAGCTTCCTTCCTTGAGGAGCACAGCTGCAGGGACTGCGTGGTCATGCCGCTGGAGAACTGCTCATGGACGGACTGCTTCGTGATCGCGACAGTCAATTCCGTGGGTCACCTGAAGGGTGTCGTGCACCAGATCTGGGACCTGCTTAACGAGCTGGGACTGTCGGTGAACAACAGACACAAGAACCCGGGAGAGGACGGCTGGACGCTGATCGACACGGGGAATATCGTGATCCACCTGATGAGCCAGGAGCTGAGGGACTTCTATTCCCTGGAGCGCCTGTGGGCTGCCATGGAGGAGGAGAAGGAAGACTGAGCGTGGCCCCGGTTTTCCGCTGACCCGTCACCTGCTGACGGGTCTTGCTCTTTTCCGCCTGCCGGCACTTGTTTTTTATGTGAAGAGATGGGCCTTTTTGTTGCCTTTGCTCGTCAAAGATGTGAACATTTCAGACATGAAGCTGATATATGTTGTCGAAGATCATGATGCAATCAGGGACGGTGTCGTCAGATACCTCGAGATCTCAGGCTATGACGCCAGAGGTCTTGCGACAATTGCTGAGGAGAGAAAGGCGATAGAACAGGAGAAGCCTGATCTCATCATACAGGATGTGATGCTTCCTGATGGCGACGGCTTCCTCTTCATAAAGGAGCTCAAGGGCCGCAGCCTGGACATTCCGGTCATCTTCATGACGGCAAGGAGCGAGGAGTCTGACCGCATCCTGGGCTTTGAGCTCGGGGCGGACGACTACATTTCCAAACCATTCAGCCCGAAAGAACTCGTGCTGCGCGTCAGTGCCCTCTTCAGGAGGATGGACAGTCATGGAAATGTGCGCGGCGGAGATGTCATGGATTTCCAAGACGGCAGTGATGAGCTGGTCATTGACCTCACACAGCACAGGCTCACTATCAACGGGCAGGAGAAGGTCCTGACTGCCGCGGAGTGGAGAATATTGACCTACCTTGCCCAGAATGAGGGGCGCCTTGTCTCCCGTTCCCTCATTCTGGAGAAATGCTTCGACTATTCATTCGACAGCTATGAGCGCGTCGTCGACACGCACATCAAGAACATCAGGGCAAAGCTCAGACCGGGTGACTGGATCGAGACCGTGCGCGGCTACGGCTACCGGTTCTGCTCCAGACAGGATGGTGCCCAGCAGTGAAGGCAAGGACCCTGCGCCATTACTTTTTCCGCGTGTTCTTTTCCCTGCTGCTGATGGTGGGGCTCGTGCTCTTCATCCAGGCGCTGGTAATCGGCTACGGGGCCTGGAATGCGGACCGCTACTGGCCTGTATTTGTCGTGAACGACTATGTCTCACGGCTGATGACCAGCTTCTCAGAACTTGAGGATCCCACGATAGAAGAGGTCATGGACACCTTCTCTCAGTGCATGGATGAACGTGTCAGCGGCCTTTTCGTACGTTCTGCAGTGGATGGAAATCTCTTCCTCTTCGGGCGTGTCCCGGCCGAGGAGCAGGGCAAACCTCCTGCCCAGAAGCGGCTGAGGAAAATCGATGAGACACAGGAGATGCACACATTCACGAAGGAAAGCCAGGTCTTCGTGATGGACATAACGCTGGCAGAAGGCTCATTCAGCGCCACTGTCACGCCGGTCGGAAACGGCAATGACGGCTTCGGCAGCGTCACATATACACTGCCGGGCTTCATCAGGCCGGATGATGTCGCAGCAACAATCTTCCTCACGATAGACGGCCAGCTCAGGAGTGTTTTCGATGTGCTGGTGATCAATATCGCCACCTATGAATCAACCAGGTATATGCTTGACGCGCTCATCATGGCCCTGGCATGGATGCTGCCTGCCTGTCTGGTCATCTCGGTGCTTGTCTCCGTCTTCATGTCCAGAAGGAACAGCAGGGCCATAGGAGCGATCAGGAACGCCCTGGAGGAGATCTCACACGGCGGCGAGAACGTGACAATCGCCAGGCAGGGAACCTACGAGCTTGACGAGATAGCCAGATCCATACGCGAAATGGATATCAACCTTCAGAAGAACAAGTTCGCCAGGAAGGAGTGGATACGTTCGATAGCCCATGATCTCAACACTCCGCTGACGAGCATCAATCTGCTTGTGGAGGGCCTTGCCGACGGCATCTGGCAGGCGGATGACAATTTCATCGCGACACTTCGCCGCGAAGTGGGCAGCATGACCTCAAGGATCTCGGCAGTGCGCTATTTTGCGACTCTTATGGACCCTGATTTCACTGTACAGCGGCAGGAGCTGGACCTCGGTCAGCTGGCCAGCGCCGCCGTCGGCCAGATAGCCTCGGCGAGGATAAGCCTGACTGTCCTTTCCTCCTCAGAAGTCAGTGTTGATCAGGCCCTGACTGCGAGGGCACTGTCTGAAGTGTTCAAGAACGCACTGGAGGCAGATGACGGACAGGTTTCCGTTGTCGTGGACGGCACAGTGGTGAGAGTGCGCAACAAGGGCCGGCTGCCGGAGGATCATCCGGACCTCTTTGAGCCCTGGGCCCGCGGAGACCGGAGCCGTCATGAGGGCGGCAACGGACTGGGACTGCCGATTGTGGGACAGATATGTTCCCTGCTCGGGGCCGGTGTCGACATCAGGCAGGACAGGGATGATGTCGTCGTCACTCTTGATTTCTCAGGCTGTGCCTCATGAGAACCTCTCCGTCACGAAGGCGCCGCAGCTCGAGAATGCCGTCCTCGTAATAACCGAAGCTTGCCTCCCATCCTCCTTTCGGAATGCTGGCTGAGCCCGGGTTGAAGCAGAGCACGCCATTTCTGAGATGGCATACCGGGATATGTGTATGTCCGTACAGGAAGATGCCGGCTCCCGGTGGCAGGTTTTCCTCATTGTATATGTGCCCGTGAGACAGAGTCATCCTGTATCCGTCCATGTATACTTCCGCAGTCGTGCCCATTACGGGGAAGGTGAGGACCATCTGGTCCACTTCCGCCTCGCAGTTGCCCCTCACGGCGACAATCCTGTCTGCAAGTGAGTTCATCAGCGGAATGACCGCCTTCGGGTTATAGCCTTCAGGAAGATCATTCCTTGGACCGTGGTAGAGCACGTCACCGAGACACAGCACGAGGTCAGCGCCCTCTGCCAGCTCCGTTATCCTCTGTGCGGCAGGAAGACTGCCGTGTATGTCTGAAACTATCAAAGCCTTCATTTTTCGACCTCACAATCAGGAGCACTGAGCTCCTGCATCAGCAATAATGTCATTTGTCGCGAGAGTGGAAAAGCCTCTCTGCCTGTAATACTCATAGGCGGCCACCGCGACAGTGTTCGAGAGATTCAGCGAACGCTTGCCTTCCTTCATCGGAAGGCGGACGCAGCTGTCCTGGAAACGGGAGATCAGATCACTGCCGAGGCCACATGACTCCCTGCCGAAGACAAGATAGAGATCATCCTCCCTGCTGAGGTCCAGTGAGTAGTAATTCCTGTTGCAGCGCGCCGTGAAGAGTATCAGGCGGTCCCGGCTGTGGTCAGCGAGAAAGGAGCCGCTGTCAGGGTACTGGACCAGGTCAAGATCGTCCCAGTAGTCCAGGCCTGCGCGCCTGAGATGTCTCTCATCAAGAGAGAAGCCCAGCGGATGCACGAGAATCAGTCTGCTGCCGGTGGCGCTGCAGGTGCGGCTGATGTTTCCGGTGTTCTGCGGTATTTCCGGTTCGATGAGGACGATGTTGAGCATGAGTTAATACTTTGTCCCTCCGGGCGCCTTGTCAAGATGGGCTTTCACCAAATAGACTCTCACATGCTATGAATGCAGTTGAAGCCGTAAAAGTTGTCATATTGGGAATCATACAGGGAATAACCGAGTGGCTGCCCGTATCAAGCACGGGACACATGCTGCTGTTTGATGCGCTCCTGCCGCTGAACCTGTCAGAAGATTTCGTATCCGTCTTCATGGTCGTCGTCCAGCTCGGCTCCATCCTTGCCGTGGTCGTGCTCTACTTCAACAGACTCTGGCCGCTGAAGAAGAGCAGACAGGAGAGCATGAGGACTCTCCGGCTCTGGGGACGCGTACTGATCGCCACCATACCTGCCGGAGTCGTGGGACTGCTCTTCGATGACATTATTGACCAGAAGCTCTCCACCTGGCCTGTGATAGCTGCGGCCCTGGCCATATACGGCGTGCTCTATATTGTCCTGGAGAAGAAGGTGAGGATAAGGACCAGGGTTGAGACTCTGGATGACATCAGCATCAGGGATGCGCTGTACATGGGTTTTTTCCAGATGCTTGCACTGATTCCCGGGACTTCACGCTCCGGATCCACGATCCTCGGGGGCATGATCGGCGGAATCAGCCGTCCTGTCGCCGCAGAGTTCTCCTTCTTCATGGCCCTGCCGGTGATGGCCGGAGCCAGTCTGCTGCGCCTTGTCAAAAGCGGGCTTGCGTTCTCAGGTGCCGAGTGGGGCTACCTCGCACTTGGCTCTCTGGTCGCATTTCTTGTCTCGCTTGCGGCGATCAAGGGCCTGATGAGCTATGTGCGCAGCCATGACTTCTCTGTCTTCGGAGTATACAGGATAGTACTGGCAGTGGTGGTGACCGCCTACTTCTCGCTGTCGTAGCCGTCCTTAACGAGTGTGCTTGCCCGCCTCAGCGACAGACCGCTCTTTCCCATGTCAAGAATGAGGCGCTCAAGCCTGCGCTTTCTGATCTCGTCATCCTTGAAGAGTTCGCCCTGATCTATCTCGTCTCCTTCGTACATCTGGTACAGCCCGACGCCGAGCAGGCGGACGCCTCCTCCCCTGTAGCGCTGCCAGAAGAGCTTTCTTGCGTAGTCATAGACCTCGCTTGAATTGTATATCCCGTCCTGCGGGGTGGTCTGGATGCTTGTCGTTGAGAAATCTCCGTAGCGGATCTTCACACCCACCGTCCTGGCGACAAAGTGCTCATCCAGCGCCCGGAAGCAGACCTCCTGGCTCAGCTCCAGGAGATAGAGGTCGATTGCCTCCTTCTCGATCAGGTCCGGAAAGAAAGTCCTTTCGGCCGAGATCGAGTGAGACTTGCTCTCACCGGAGTATATTCCCGGGTCCTCACCACGGCAGACCTTGTACAGGTAGCTGCCGCTCGCCTGCCCGAAGAGGTCGCACAGCCGGCCGAGCGAATATGAGCGCAGATCCTGCGTCGTCCTGATGTTGTACTTCTCAAGCCGGTCCAGCGTTGCCCTGCCGACGCCCCAGAGTTTTCCCAGACCCACGGCATCGACGAAATCAACCTCAAGATTCTCCGGCACGATTGTCAGCCCGTCAGGCTTCCTGTAATCGCTTGCCAGCTTCGCGATGAAGCGGGATGAACCGACGCCGACAGATATGGTCAGGCCTGTCTCGTCCTTCACTCTTGCCTTAAGCATCCGCGCCGCCACGGAGGGGGAGCCGTAGAGTTTCTCAGTCCCGCTCATGTCAAGATAGGCCTCGTCTATGGAGGCCTGTATCCAGCTTGGTGCGATGTCCGCGATGATTGCCATCACCCGTCTGGACATCTCGCTGTAGCGGCGCATGTTGCCGGGAACGCAGATGGCCTGCGGGCAGAGTCTCAGGGCAACGGACATGGGCATTGCCGAATGTACTCCGAAGGCACGTGCCTCGTATGAACAGGTCGAGACGACGCTCCGCGGTCCCTTATGTCCGATGATAAGGGGCTTGCCGGCGTATTCAGGATGGTCAATGACCTCCACAGCCGCGAAGAAGGCATCAAGATCGACATGGAAGAATAGACTCTTCATCTGCCGGCCTTCTCCTGCCTCCGTCTGTGTCTTTCAAGAGCCGCAGAGATTATGACGGAGACGAGATTCTCCATGCCTCCGATCCATCCGGAAAGCGGAATGATATGGCTCGTGGCGGTTGACCCCGGGATTGTATTTATCTCATTGATCATCAGTTTACTGCCGCTGAGAAAGAAATCGACCCGCATGTAGAGACTGCCATGGACTGCGCGGAAGGCCTTTATGGCGTAATCCTTCAGCCTTGATCCGAGGGCGCTGTCAAGTTCTGCCGGAACGCAGCTGGTTGATGAGGAGTATTTGTTCTCATAGATGTAATACGGCTTGCCTGCCATGACCTCAACCGGCCCCAGAACCATGATTTCCCCGTCTTCGCGGCAGAGTACGAGACATTCGAGTTCGCGCAGCGGAGTAACGCACTCCTGTACAAGCACCCGCTCGTCCATCTCAAGCACACTCTCCACCGCCGCGGCAAGTGTGCTGCGGGTACATTTGCGCACACCGATGGATGAGCCGCCGCAGCACATTTTCACGATGTACTCATCGCAGGAGAAAACATTCTGATCAATATTGCCGGTCCCGGTCAGGGTGACAGTACGGGGGCAGGGGATGCCTGATGCGCTGAAAAGCCTCAGCTGAAGGGCCTTGTCCATGCCGAGGGCGCTTGTCGCCACATCCTCGCTCGCATAGGGAATGCGGAGGCATTCGAACAGTCCCTGCAGGCAACCGTCCTCACCGAGTCTTCCGTGGGTGACAGGCCAGACAAGATCGCACTTCTCACAGAACAGCTGCCGGGGAAGTTCTCCGTCACGCGGGATCAGGACCTCCCTGACCTCGTGGCCCAGGTTCTCAAGTGTCTTTCTGATCAGGGCTGCGGATCTCAGACTGACATCGTACTCCAGCGATGGCCCTCCCTTTACAAGCATGACTGTCATGACAAGTCCTCCAGGGCCGCCGTGATGGCCGCCCTTTCATCCCATTTTTCAGCTTTGCCCTGTCTTGTCAATGTGTCCTGTACTCCGATGCCCAGCAGGAAGATGACGTCACCGGGCCGTGAGACCCTGGCTGCCTCTGTGACCGCAGCCATGCGCCTGGTTATGATGAGGTGGTCCGCCCCTGTGATTCCTGTGGCGATCTGGCGGCAGATGTCTTGCGTGTCCTCGTCCCTGCTGTCATCCTCTGTGAGCACTATGAGACTGCTTTCATCTGAAGCTGCGCGGCCCATGAGAGGACGCTTTGTGCGGTCCCTCTCTCCAGAGGCCCCGAATACCGTAATGAAGCGGGAGTCCGGATACAGACTGCGGAATGAGGAGAGAAGGCGGGAAATCGCATCCGGAGTGTGGGCGAAGTCAATGACCGCGGTACGGCCTGCGATACACAGCACTTCCTGGCGTCCCGGCGGATTGCTGAGATCCCGGAGCCGCTCAAGCACCGCATCCATGTCATTACCGGTGATCAGGGCCGCGGCGGCTGCAGCAGCGAAGGCGTTTTCCAGTGCGAATGGGTAGGGAAAGGGCAGTCTGTACTGAGCATGTCCGTACCTGAATGTGAGTCCCTCCCTGTCTGTGCCGGTGATTTCAGGCCTGTCTATCACAACGAGTCTGGATGGGACTGTCCTGCTGAGACTTTCAAGGAGCGGACTGTCACGGTAGACGACAACCGGTCCGCTGCACATTCTGGCCAGGTTGAGCTTGCTTTGTGCATAAGCGTCCCAGCTTTTATGAAAATCCAGATGCTCGCTTGTTATCCTGGTGAAGATCGCAAGTCTGAACGAGGTCCCGAGGAGCCTGCTGTAATCTGTGCTGAGCGCATGGCTTGAGGCTTCCAGCACAAAGCCTGCACAGCCGCTTTCCACACTCCGCCTGATCATTCCCTGCACATCCCATGCCTCCGGCGTCGTGTTGTGGAAGGGACTTCTGATGAGGCCTCTTCCATCATCGACCAGGACAGTCGTGGAGAGGGCAGATCTGAGGCCAAGTCCGTTCAGCAGCTGATACAGATAGTATGATGTGGATGTCTTTCCGTCTGTCCCCGTCACTCCCGCAACGGCGGTGTCAGCTGACGGATTGCCGTAGAACAGGGAGGAGGCGAGAGCGTAGGCCTGTCTGATCTGCCCGCTTTCCAGGATGATGTGATCCGCCCTGGGGTCCGCATCAGCTGCCTGCGGGCTGACGATCAGGCTGGCACCCCTGTTTATGGCATCTCCTATGAAGCTGCACCCGTCATGGTGCAGCCCGGGAAAGGCGAAGTAGGCAGATCCGGGAGTGCATGATCTGGAATCGTGCTGGATGTCCCTTATCGGGAGGTTTTTTCTGATGATGGCCCTGCCGCTCAGGTGTCCGGCCAGCTCTGTCGGCGTCAACATGTGCTGAATATTAGCATTCACCGCCTTTCACTGCTACCTGCGCGAAGGACTTCTGTGTTATATTTCCACATGTGAAGAAGATCCTGCCGGCAATAGTCATGTTCATTATCTGCCTGCAGCTGCAGGCTGCCCCGCTGACCGTGACCGACTCTCTGTCTGTCGCTCAGGCCGGCGACTTTGCCGATACGTTCACGAATCCTGCGGCACTCCCGTTCAGGAGCAGCCGCAACGGCAACTTCATGCTCTCACTCACCTATGGGGATGAGATCCATTCAGGCCAGTATTCAGAGAAACTGGGCTTCTTCCAGACCAGCGCAGATGCTGTGACGCTCTCATTCGGAGGGCGGAATGCGATGTTCTCAGTCGCCCTGGGCCATGATCTTGATGACAGGAGACTGTCAGATTCCGGAGTTCTCACTTACGACATGTACTTCAGGATGCACTTCCAGCTGGATCTCGCCTACGCCTTCGGACCCTTCAGCCTCGCAGTGCGTTTCCAGGGAGGAAGCAGCCTGGTGCGCTCAGACCGCAGAGTGGACTCTGTCATCGACTTTGCCACGAACATGCTGTTCTCGCAGTTTTATGAGAACCCGGGCAGCGAGTACTTCCAGCTGGGTGCCGGACTGATGTGGTACGACGACTGGTTCACTGCCGGCCTGTACAGTGACCGGGTGATGAGCACCTCCAACGGAAGCGTGGTGTTTGACTTCGC
Organism: uncultured Spirochaetales bacterium; assembly: GCA_944390045.1. Lineage (GTDB taxonomy): Bacteria > Spirochaetota > Spirochaetia > Sphaerochaetales > Sphaerochaetaceae > Bullifex. The sequence goes on from CALXOO010000001.1 coordinate 101,612, forward strand.
CGACCTTACAGATTCGCTGTCGCTCGGCCTCAGCTTCTATCTTCCCCGTTTCACTGACGAGGGTGAGCTGCGTCTGGTCAAGCCCGTGCTCACCGTACAGTCAGGGAACATGACCGGTGCTGAAAGCTATATGCTCTATTCATTCGCCCTCGTCCTCCAGCTGCTTCCGGACACTGATGTCCGGCTTGAAGCCGGGCTCATCAGCCGGAGGAACGCTGACATAAGCTGGCTTGATGTCCTGGGGCGCGAACTGCTGCTGTCCCTTGACCTTGTCCTCGGTTCGTGGACACTGGAATCCGGCTTCAGGATTCCGACCTCATGGCTGGGCGGAGACGCCGGCCGTCCCATGAGTTTCAGTCTTGCCCTGCGCTTTTCTCCCTGAGAAGTCTCGATCAAGACGGCCTGCCTGGCTATAATTCCCTCATGATAGACTGTTCAGATGCCAGAAAGCTGCTGGATTTCATTTCAGCTTCACCGTCCTGTTTCCATGTGGTGTCAAACATGGCCTCGGTTCTCTCTGAAAAAGGCTTTGTCGAGCTGGATGAGAGAAAGAGCTTCGACATCAGGCCTTCCGGCCGCTACTTCGTCAGGCGCAACGGATCATCGATCATAGCCTTCACAGTGCCTGACTGTGCCGTAAGGAGCGCGCAAATCATAGCAGCGCACACCGACAGCCCCTGCTTCAAGCTCAAGCCGAATCCGGTGGATGTCTCAAGCGGTTCATACAGCACTCTGAACGTGGAGACTTACGGAGGGCTGATCTGCAGCACCTGGTTCGACAGGCCTCTGTCAATAGCCGGCAGGGCCTTTGTCCGCACGCAGGACGGGATTGAAGAGCGTCTTGTCGACTTCAACCGCGACCTTGTCGTGATGGCCAGTCTTGCGATTCATCAGAACCGTGAGGTGAACAACGGGGTGAAGATAAGCGTCCAGAAGGAATGCAGGCCCATCATTGCAGGTTCATCCGATGCCAGTGTCCTTTCTCGTCTGCTGTCTTCCCAGCTCGGTGTGGATGAGTCAGACATACTTGACAGCGACCTCTTCCTCTACAACAGGACTCCCGGTGTGATCTGGGGCGCGGACGGAGAGTTCATATCATCCGGCAGGCTGGATGACCTGATGTGCTCTTATTCAGCCCTGAGGGCCATCTGCGAGGCGGAGGACAGCGGCAGTCTCCGCATTGTGAGCCTGTTCGACAATGAGGAGGTCGGCTCCTCCAGCAGGCAGGGAGCTCTCTCAGACTTCCTGGCAACGTGCTTCAGGCGCATTCTCTTCTCTCTGGGGCTGTCCTACGACGAGATCTGCAGAGTGCAGGCCTCCAGCTCCATGCTCAGCGCCGATAACGGGCATGCCCTTCATCCGAACTACAGCGAGAAATGTGACATCACCAACCATCCTGTCGTCAACGGCGGCGTGATAGTGAAGTACTCGGCTAACCAGAAATACACGACGGATGCCGTGATGGGTTCTTATGTCAGGGATCTTATGCAGCGCAGATCCATCCCGTTCCAGATATTCGTGAACAACAGCGATGTGACAGGAGGCAGCACGCTGGGCAACCTCAGTGCGCACCAGCTCTCAATTCCATGTGCCGATGTGGGCCTCGCGCAGCTGGCGATGCACTCCAGCTGGGAGAGCGCCGGAGTGGCAGACTGCCGCCATATACTTGACCTCTTCAGGGCCTATCTTGAAGACAGGGAGGTGGAACATGCCAAGTGACATACAGATCGCCCAGTCGGTTGAGATGCTTCCGGTGCTTCAGATAGCGCAGAAGCTGAACATCCCGGAAGAACTTGTCGAGCCATATGGCCGCTACAAGGCCAAGGTTGACTACAGCGCGCTGGAGAACCGCAGCAGGCGGGGCCGCCTGGTCCTGGTGACGGCGATCAACCCGACTCCTGCAGGAGAGGGAAAGACAACCGTCAGCATCGGTCTGGCTGACGCTCTGGCACTGCGCGGGGTGAATGTCGCCCTTGCCCTGAGAGAGCCTTCTCTCGGTCCGGTCTTCGGCATGAAGGGAGGAGCAGCCGGAGGCGGCTGGTCACAGGTCGTGCCGATGGAGGACATCAACCTGCACTTCACCGGGGATCTTCACGCCATCACGGCGGCGAACAACCTCATAGCTGCCATGATCGACAACTCTGTGCAGCAGGGCAATCCCCTGGGAATTGATCCCAGGAGAATAACCTGGAGACGCTGTATGGACATGAATGACAGGCAGCTGCGCTTCATTGTCTCCGGTCTGGGAGGAAAGGCCAACGGGACTCCGCGTGAGGAGGGTTTTGACATCACGGCGGCAAGCGAGATCATGGCCACTGTCTGCCTTGCGTTGAATCTGGCTGACCTGAAGAAGAGAGTCTCCCGTCTCATTGTGGCCAGGACCTTCAGCGGCAGGATCGTCACTGCGGGGGACCTGAATGCTACGGGAGCGGTCTGTGCCCTTCTGAAGGATGCACTGAAGCCGAATCTGGTCCAGACACTTGCACATACTCCTGCCTTCGTCCACGGCGGGCCCTTTGCAAACATCGCTCACGGATGCAACAGCGTCATTGCGACTCGCACCGCGCTCCGCCTTGCTGATGTCGTAGTCACAGAGGCGGGCTTCGGAGCCGACCTCGGCGCCGAAAAGTTCATCGACATCAAGTGCAGACTGTCAAACATGCTTCCCAGCGCGATTGTCCTTGTCGCCTCGATCAGGGCGCTCAAGAGCCACGGCGGAGTGGCCAGAGAGGATCTGGGCCGTGAGGATACAGGTGCTCTGGAGAGAGGACTTGCAAATCTCGCTCACCATGTCAGGAATATCAGGGATGTGTGGAATCTTCCTCCTGTTGTGGCCATCAACCGCTTTGCGACTGACACTGATGCTGAGATCAGCTTCCTCGAGGACTATTGCAGATCCATAAATGCAGAGGTCCGCATGTGTGATGTCTGGGCCCGCGGCGGCCAGGGCGGACTGGATCTGGCAGACGCCGTTCTTGACGCGCTGGCAGACAGGGACCGCTATCAGGCCCGTTTCACTTATACAGATGATCTCTCGGTCGCGGACAAGATACGGGCTGTCGCCACACGGATATACGGGGCGGACGGAGTCGACTTCGCACCGGGCGTCATCTCTAAAATCCGGATGGCTGAGAAAGAAGGTTACAGAGAGTATCCGGTCTGCATAGCGAAGACCCAGTATTCTTTTTCGGATGACCCGGCCAGGCTTGCCAGTCCATCTGGCTTCAGAATCAAGATCCGTGATATCAAGGTCTGTGCGGGTGCCGGCTTCATCGTGGCCTATGCCGGCGACATCATGACAATGCCGGGGCTGCCGAAGGTGCCCGCCGCCCAGCAGATAGATATCTCAGACAGCGGTGTGATCACGGGACTGTTCTGATGGACGGAGACAAAAGTGTCTGGGCCATGGAGAACAATGCCTTTGTCCGTGACAGGGAGGAGGATGTTGTCTACTGCCCGATGGGACAGGTGCTCAGCCTGAAAAGCGTGAAGAAAGACGGCCGGCGGCGCTATATGAACAAACACGCCTGCAGAGTGTGCGAGAGGCGCTGCTTCAGCTCCTCGAACAGCAACCCCTGGAAGGAGATAGACTTTTCTCCGAGGGTGGATGTGAAGATGATGAAGGCCATGGACTAGCTGTTTACGACAAGCGTGTCGACCAGTGCGTTGAGAACCTGGCCGAAGGTTATCTTGTTGCCTGTGGCGACGGATTCGAAGCGCACCTGCTTCAGGGCCCGGGCTATCTCGCTGTGGGCCATTTCCATGCAGGTGTTCACGACCCTGCTGCTCTCCGCAAACTCGCTGTAGCCTGGCAGGTAGATGTTGAAAAGCTCCCTGAGCGCAGCCTCATCAGGCATAGGGAAGGTCATATAGAGATCGGTGGCCTGGAGCAGAGGTGAGTCATCGACAGACTTCCGGGTGCTTGTCAGAATGACGATGCTCTGAGCGAATTCCCGGTTGACCTTGAGCATTGAGGCCATCATGTTGAAATGGCGCAGCGAGAGCCTGAATGTGGAATCAAAGCAGTCCTCGATTATGTATAGAGCCTTCTCCTCGATGATCATTTTGAAGACAGTATCGAGATTCCTGAGCTCATTTTCCCCGTCAGCGAAGATCAGCGGTGTCTTGACAAGGCAGGTGTCGAGGGCAAGCTCGTTGGCGATGGCGTGAGCCGTATGCACCTTTCCGACTCCTGAGGGTCCTCTCAGAAGCAGTGTTGCCCTGCGCGGAAGTCCGTTCTTCCTGAACTCGTCAGGCTCTCTTGCCTCCTTGATGAATGCGTTGATGAGTCTCCTGTTCTTGTCTGTGATGACAATTGTTCCAAGATTAGGTGTCGCAGTCGGACTGAAACGCTCGACCAGACTGTTGCTGCTGCCCATTAATCTCCTCCGGAGGAGGATTGTACATGGTTGGCTGCCGGCTGATCAATAGAACTGCATGTGATATTGCCGTGAAATGCGGTACTTGACTAAGGGACAGATTTTCTGTTTTGATACATACCGTTGCCCCTCTGGGACAGCTATTCTTGACCTGGGACGCAGGAAGGGGGTGATGAACAGTGGCATATGTAAAGGTCGACGAGAACGAGCCTTTGGAGAAATCGATCAAGAGATTCAAGAGAATGGTCGAGAAGGAAGGCATCATCCGCGAGTGGAAGAGGCGCCAGTATTATGAGAAGCCGTCCACAATCCTCAACAGGAAGAACAAGGCTCTTGCACGCAAGCAGATGAAGAAGGTGCGCAAGATCCACGCTTCCAAGGCTTACTGATTCAAAGCTTGCTTTACGCCGCCGGTCTCCGGCGGTTTTTTTTGTCCTTTGCGCAGACCTTACCGCTTTTCCTCCAGGGCCATCCCTGTATCAGAACGGGGAAGGACAGACACGTATTCCAAGTCTCTTATATATTTGTATATATTATATCCCGATATCGGAATTATTGATTTGTGTATAAGTATCCGCATCGAATGGTTGTTTTCCTGCCCGGTGAAAAATGATTCCTTGTCCTGTACTTGCCTTCAGGGTTAGGATTGATCTGAAAGAAGGAGGATGCTTTGGCCAGGATATATATTACAGGACACCGTAATCCTGATATGGATTCGATTGCGGCCGCGGTCGCATATGCCGCACTGAAGAACATGACTGACAGTGAGAACTGCTATGTGCCTGCGGCTCTGGGACCGCTGAATTCACAGTCAAGGGCCGTGCTTGATGAGCTTGGGCTGGAGAGTCCGGAATATCTCAAGGATGTCTATTCCCGCACCTCTTCAGTCTATCGTAAGCCGACACTGATCCTGGACCCTGATGATCCTGTCTATGAACTGGTCAACATGTACAATCAGAACAACCCCTCGGTGGTCCCCATTCTTGAGAACGGGGAATACCTTGGCCTGCTGTCCATTGATGAGATCAACCGCTATTTCCTGAGGGAGAACATGGACAGGCGGCCAGTCTACGACATACTCCTGAAAAACATACCGCGCGTCATCAGGGGCTTCTTTCTCAAACGTCCCAGAACGGAACTCGTGCATGCCCCTCTCATGGTGGGTGCGATGGACTACAGAGTCTTCTCGTCCAGACTGGATGAGTGCGGTACGAAACCCCTGCTTGTCGTCGGCAACAGGGCAGACCACATCAGGGCCGCCTTTGCCAGGCAGCTTCCGGGCATCATCCTTACCGGAATGGACGAGGACAGCCTGCAGGCGCTGGATGCCTCGGACTATGAGGGATTCATCTATGTCTCGCACGAGGACACTGCCGAGACAATCAGGCTGCTCAGACTCTCGGTCGCGGTCAAGAATCTCCTCGTGCGCCACGCGAAGGAGAAGGTTCCTGATGACATGCTCTTCGAGAGCGCGAAGGGAATGCTCACCGAGAGCGGCCTGAGAGGCCTGCCGGTCTTCAGCCATGAGACAGGTGCCTTTGTCGGTTTCATCACCAGACGCTGCTTCCTGACCCAGCCAAGACAGAAGATCATTCTTGTCGATCACAACGAGGTGGCCCAGTCCGTTCCTGGCCTTGAGGATGCCGAGATCGTAGAAATCTTGGACCATCACAGGCTTGATGCCCCGAAGACCCGCACCCCGATAACGATAATGACTGCTCCCGTGGGCTCTTCCTGCACGATTGTCTATGAGCAGTGGATGAGAAGCGGACAGGAGCTTGATGAGAAGATGGCCAGACTGCTTCTGTGTGGCATCTCTTCCGACACAGTGATGCTCAAGAGTCCCACCACGACCATTGTCGACAGCACAGCGGTCAGGGATATCTGTGCCCGCTTCAGCATTGACTATGAGGACTTCTGCACGAGGCTCTTCTCGCATGGCAGCTCACTGTCAAATCAGGATCCGGCCAGGGCTGTCAGCGGAGACTTCAAGATCTACAGTGAATCAGGAGTGAGCTTCGGAATAGGTCAGGTGGAGGTCACGACTTTCGCAGACATCGGAAAAGTGAGGGAGACATATATTTCCCAGCTGGAGAAGACTGGACAGGCGGAGAAGCTGGAGTGGACCATGCTGCTGGTCACCAATGTGATGAGTGAGGACTCGATGCTGCTCAGCACTGATTACAGGAAGTGCTACAAGCTGATGTATGAGGAAGTCGGGAAGGGGGTGTACCATCTTCCCGGCGTGCTCTCCAGAAAGAAGCAGCTGCTTCCGGAGATCCTGCGCGTCCTGTCCTAGTCCGTTCCCTGGATCTTGATGATGCTCGGCAGGAGTCTGATCGCTGCAAGCATCTTCCTCATCTCCACTTCGTTGTTTGCGCTGACCGTGAATGTTCCTGACAGTCCTTCAGCACAGACATCAAGACTGCCGGCGACCAGGCGTCCGTTGTACTTCTTCACGGCACCGTCGATCTCGCCGAAAAGCTCCGCATTCATCTTCGCTGTGACCTTGAAGCGGCGCACCAGCTCGTTGCTGTCCCATTCCACGGGAACCAGGCGCTTGTCTGCCTCGGCCATGTTTGCCAGGTTCTTGCAGTCCTTGCGGTGGATCACATAGCCGCGCCCGCGGGTGATATAGGCGACAATCTCATCTCCGTATACCGGATTGCAGCACTTTGCGAAGTCAAAGAGGATGTTGCTGTTGTTGTTGATGATGACTGATGAGCTTGATTTCTCAGTAGGGATGAACTTTATACCCTGCATCATCGGGATGATGGGCTTGGGAGCCTCAGGGACTTCCTCCCTGACATCCTTCTTCTTTTCTGCCTGCGTGTTCTGGGCCGGAGCGTTCTTGTTCAGCCAGGCCATGATCTTCTTTCTGGCACTGGATGTCTTCGCCATCTCCAGCCAGGCATGGTGAGGGTGGGCCGAAGGGGAGGTCAGGATCTCTATGACCTGCGTGTTGCCCAGCGGCTTGGACAGCGGGATGATGCTTCCGTCAGCCTTTGCACCGGTGGTGTGTATTCCGATCTCAGTGTGGATCTTGAAGGCGAAGTCAAGTGCGGTTGCTCCGACAGGCAGCTCGATGACGCGGCCCTGTGGCGTGAAGACGACGATGGAGTCCTTCAGAAGCTCGTTCTTGATCTCATCCATGTAGTCCTCGTTCTGTTCGATTTCCCGGGACCAGTTCTTGATCTTGTTGATGATCTTCTGGTAGTTGACGCTGTCGTAGTTCTTCCAGGTGCCGCTCTCGCTTCCCGTGCTTGCCTTGTATGACCAGTGGGCGGCCACACCCTCCTCAGCGGTCTTGTCCATCTCACGGGTCCGGATCTGGATCTCAAGGTGCCTGTTGTTCGGGCCGAGGACCGTCGTGTGCAGAGACTGGTAGTTGTTTGTCTTCGGCATCGCGATGTAGTCCTTGAAGCGGCCCTCAATCGGCGGCCAGGTCTGGTGGATGATGCCCAGAATCGTATAGCACTCGGTCACAGTGTCGCAGATCACACGGATGCCGAGCACGTCGAAGATCTCGTCAATCTCCTTCTTGCGCCTCTTGATCTTCAGGTAGACGGAATAGACATGCTTCACACGTCCTTTTACGTTGATGTTGGTTATTCCGGCCTTGGCGCAGGCCATCATGATGGTCTTCTGGACGCTCTTGATATAGGCATTGTACTCGCCCTTCTTCGAAAGCAGGAAGTCGGAGATGTACTGATAAGTGTCCGGCTTGAGCGTCTTGAGCGAGAGGTCCTCTAGCTCGGTCTTCATCCAGCTGATGCCGAGGTTCCCGGCGAGGGGGGCGAAGATGTCCAGACAGTCCTGTGCTATTTCCTTCTGCCGCTGGGGTGCGAGAGAGCCGAGAGTGCGCATGTTGTGCAGCTTGTCCGAGAGCTTGATGATGATGACTCTCATGTCCTTGCCCATGGCGAAGAACATCTTCCTGATGGTCTCCGCTTCCTGCAGGCTCTTGGACTCGCTTTTAAGGCGGCTGATCTTCGTCACACCGTCAACCATGAGGGCAACTTCAGGGCCGAAGCGCTCCTCTATGTCCTGGAGTGTTGCCTCGGTGTCCTCGACCACATCGTGCAGAAGTCCGGCGCAGATTGTGTCGGCATCCATTCCCAGCTGGATTAGTATGCTGCCGACTGCAAGCGGGTGGATGATGTATGGTTCCCCGCTCTTTCTCTTCTGATCTCCGTGGAGCTCATCGGCATAGACTGCTGCGGACAGGATCTTGTCCTGGTCCTCCTTGGGATATTGGAATGCCTTCTGATAGAATTTCTGTACCAGCTGTTCATGCATGCTCGACTTTTCTCCACTGACTGTGAGTATTAGCGTGAATGCATGAGAGTGTAAACACTAAAGCGGCAAAAGTCCACAAACAACGCGGTCCAGACCTGCAAGATCCTTCAGCACATCCACTTGTCTGAAGCCTCTTTGCTCCATGCAGACGGCCAGGTCTCCTGTCTGTCTGTAATCGCACTCAAGGGCAAGAAAGCCGCCGGGGAAAAGGTGGGCAGGAGCCTCATCCACGATCCTTCTCGCAGTTCCGAGTCCGTCCACCGCCTCATCGAAGAGCGCAAGGGCCGGCTCGTTTGCCACTTCCCGGGAGAGTCCTGCCTCCCAGCTGCGGCAGATGTATGGCGGGTTTGCAGTTATCACGGAAAAACGCTGGTTGCCGAGCGCACTGAAAAGATCGCCGCACACACAGTCCCATGCTGTTTCGGTCCCCAGCAGCGCGGCTGCGTTCCTGTGTGCGACCTCAAGCGCACTCATGCTGATGTCTGCAAGCACCAGGCGTCCCACTGCGGTACTGTGCGCGATGGCAATCCCCACACAGCCTGTGCCGGTGCACAGGTCGAGCAGGGCAGTGCAGCCATGCTGCCTGATATATGCGGCCGCAGCATCGACGAGGGTCTCTGTGTCAGCTCTGGGTATCAGAGTGTTCCTGTCCACTATGAAATCCAGTCCGTAGAACTCCCTGTGTCCCGTCAGATAGCTTGACGGCTGGTGGGCCGAACGCTGTCTGACCAGGGAAAGAAAGCGGGATTCAAGCTCCCCGTCGACGCTCTTTGCCGCGTCAATGATCTGCCTTTCCGCACTGATTCCCAGACTTTCCAGCAGCACCCTGACCTCCAGCATAGGCTGGGGTATTCCTGCCTCTTCCAGTCTGGCGGCAGCCTCCAGTCTGAGCTGGCGCAGAGTCATAGGTTTTTCAGGGCCTCTTCACCTGCGGCCACTTTCAGCGGCTCGATGATCTCGTCAAGATCACCGTTGATGATCTGGTCCAGATGATAGAGCGTGAGGTTGATCCTGTGATCGGTGACACGGTTCTGCGGGAAGTTGTATGTGCGTATCCTCTCGCTCCTGTCGCCGCTTCCGACCTGGCTCTTGCGCTCTGCGGCGCGCTCGGCGCGCTTCCTTCCTTCCTCCAGGTCATAGAGACGGGCCCTGAGCACTCTCAGTGCCTTGTTCTTGTTCTTCAGCTGGCTCTTCTCATCCTGCTGGATGACTACGATTCCGGTGGGAATATGCGTGATCCTGACTGCGGAGTCCGTGGTGTTGACGCACTGACCGCCGGGACCTCCGGCCCTCATCACGTCGATCTTGAGGTCTTCCTGACGGATCTCAATGTCAGTCTCCTCTGCCTCCGGAAGAACCGCTACCGTAACGGCGGAGGTGTGGATCCTGCCGCTGGACTCGGTCTCAGGCACGCGCTGGACGCGGTGCACTCCGCTCTCGAAGCGCAGTGAGCCGTAGACATCACGGCCGCTGATGGAGACCACGACCTCCTTGTAGCCTCCCACCTGGCTCTCGCTTGCGTTCATCACCTCCATCTTCCACCGCTTCGATTCGGCGTAGTGGCTGTACATGCGGTAAAGATCGCTTGCGAAGAGACTGGCCTCGTCTCCGCCGGTTCCGGCCCTTATTTCCATGATGATGTTCTTGCCTGCCAGGGGATCAGGCGGAATCAGGAGCATTTTTGCGTTGTTCTCCTCCCTGACGGCCTGTTCTTCCAGACTCGCAAGTTCCTCACGCGCCATCTCCTGCAGCTCCGGATCCTCCTCGGCCCTGATCATCTCGCGGGCCTGGTCGATCTGGCTGAGAATTCCGCCAAGGTGTCTCAGCGAGTCTACGATGGGCGCTATCCTGCTGCGCTCCTGTGTGAGCTCGGTATACTTCTTCATGTCCTTCATCACCTCACTGGAGGCGAGCTGGGCATCGATCGCGTCGAGCTGTTTGGTGAATTCTTCCAGTTTCTCAATCATAGTGCGCGAATCATATTATGCAATTGGGGAAAACTTGACTAGCCCATGACTTGGCTGTACAGCTGCTGTCCGTATTCCCTCAGCGCGACAAGCGTGAGCTTGCTGCGCGCGTCAGTGCCCATGCTCTCCAGGCCGTCTGCAATCTCCCTCATGTATGCGTTATAGCCGGGATTGCGCCCGAATGGCTGTATCAGGCGGGTCGCGCAGTAGTTCTTCCACAGCAGCCTCTCGTTCTCGCCCAGCACCTCAGGCCAGTTTCTGGCGACCTGCCGGAAGAGGAGCTTGGGGACCTTCTCACTGTCGAAGTGCAGTCCTGCCCTGAGCCGGCGCTGGGGAGGAAAGCTGTTGATGAGCTTCATGTTTGCCCTGTCGTTGTCGGAGTAGAATGAGTCTGCATATATCCTGAGGTCGGGGTCGAGGTTCGCATCTGTCTGGCTCTTCGTCTCCATCAGCGGCTCAAGCCTCTCGAGAATGGCAGCCCTGTTGTGGTGAATGAAGTCAAGATTGGACTGCATCAGCTCCATGTCTATGGCCAGCCGCCTCTGCACTTCCTCCACCTTGCTCAGGATTGTGATCGGGGCGATGAAGGGGCAGCGGTTCGTAGTGATCCTGACCAGTCCATTCCAGACATCCTCGGCATCCAGCAGTGTTCTCGCATCCTTCGTCAGGTCAAAGCACACAACGGTGTTCGACCTGCTTCTGTCAAGGCTTATCGGACAGACCGGCCGGCTGGAGCCGTGCTCGTTCGTGAAGAACTGGCAGGTGTACATCACAGGAGTGCCGCGCAATGTGTCGAGCATGCTGTTGAGACTTCTCTTCGAGCGGTGGCTGAAATAGTAGTCGAAGAGGGCAGGCTGCTTCTGCCTGATCAGCTTTGCCACGTTGATTGTCGCATAAACGTCGACCAGCGCATCGTGCGCTCCTTCCTGGGGGATTCCGTTGTCCTCAGTCAGATGTACTAGCCTGAATGATGTGGCACCGTTCTCCTTCCTGTGCAGGAAGCTGATTCCCTCCGGCCTGAAATCGTGCACTGCCCTGACAAGGTCGAGCACGTCCCAGCGCGAGCATCCGTTCATCCACTCCCTCTCGTAAGGGTCCATGAGATTGCGGTATAGGCAGTTCCTGATGAACTCGTCATCGAATGCGATATTGTTGAAGCCCAGGACGACAGTGTCGGGAACCATGAACTCACGGTTGATGCGGCTGATGAAGTCGAACTCGCAAATACCATCCCTGAGCGTCTTCTGCGGCGTGATGCCGGTGACCAGGCAGCTTGAGGGGCTGGGAAGATAGTCAGGGGCGATTGCGCACAGCATGACCACCGGGTCCTGGATGACCCTGAGCTGCATGTCAGTCCTGACCATGGCCACCTGGGCTATCCTGTCCGCCTTGCTGTCCAGGCCGAAGGTCTCAAGATCGTAGAAGAGGAAACTCTGTGCCATATTCTCTTGTCAGCAAGTATAGCTCAAGAGGACGTCCTTGCAAATGCTGAACGACCTGTGCCAGTGTTGTAACGCATCACTTCCGCGTTGTACTATTGGACACCAGCGGAGGAAACATCAGTGAAGGATTCCAGGCGGTCAATTGTATCCTGGGCCCTGTATGACTGGGCAAACAGCGCCTTTGCCACGACAGTCATGGCGGCCTTTTTCTCAATTTTCTTTTCCAGTTACTGGTCCCTCGACCAGGACAGTTCGGTCACGACTTTCTGGCTGGGAATCGCGAACTCCCTGGAGTCGCTTGTCGTGGCCATACTCGCACCGGTTCTCGGCGCCGTCGCAGACAGCGGAGGATACAGGAAGCGCTTCCTCGTCTTCTTCTCCTTCCTCGGAGCGCTGCTGACCGGAACACTGGCAATGGTGCATGCCGGAGCCTGGCTCGCTGCCATGTTTGTCTACGTCATCGCCTGCGTGGGCTTCGCCGGAGCGAATATATTCTATGATGCCCTGCTTCCCGCCGTGGCAAGCGAGAAGAAGGTCGACTTCGTCTCGGCCCTGGGCTATTCGCTCGGTTATATCGGGGGAGGCCTGCTTTTCCTGATCAATGTGCTGATGTATCTGTTTCCGGCTGTCTTCGGCCTGCCTGATGACGGTGGAGTCGCCGCAGTCAAGGCTTCCTTTGTCATGGTCGCTGTCTGGTGGATCGTCTTTACCATCCCCCTCATGCTTTTCGTGAAGGAGGATGCTCCGGTAAGGAGACTCAGTGCCGGACAGGCAGTCAGGAAGGGCTTCGGTGATGTCGTGTACACCCTCAGATCGCTGAGGCGGCTCAGGATGACAGGTCTTTTCCTGGTCGCCTTCTGGTGCTACATCGACGGTGTCGACACAATAATAAGAATGGCTGTCGACTATGGTACCAGTCTGGGTTTCCCCTCCGAAAGCCTCATAGTCGCACTCCTGATCACACAGTTCGTCGCCTTTCCAGCGGCGCTTGCCTACAACATTTTCGGCAGGAAGATAGGACAGAAGAAGGCCATTCTTGCCGCCATCAGCGCCTATGCGGTCATCTCGTGCATCGGTTTCTTCATGACCAACGTGATCCAGTTCTATGTCCTGGCCAGCATGATAGGACTTTTCCAGGGCGGCATTCAGGCCCTCAGCAGAAGCTACTTCACCCGTTTCGTCCCCTCCGGCATGGAGGCCCAGTTCTTCGGATTCTACAACATGCTGGGCAAGTTCGCGGCGATCATAGGGCCCATGCTGGTCGGCGTCGTCACGCTGCTGACAGGCAGCCACAGGGCAGGCATCCTTTCCCTGGTCATTCTCTTCCTTGTGGGAGGCATACTGCTGCACAGGGTCGACGAGGATGAGGCTGTCAGGGCCAGAGAGGCCTTCGAGAAGGAAGCCAGATGAGAAGGGCCGCGCTGATCATTCTGACAGCAGTCCTGCTTGCAGGCACGCTGACCGGTGCGCCTGCATCGGTCGGGGATATGCAGACTGCCCTCCACGCGGTCGGCTGCTCGGTCGTCTCGACCCTGGCTGCCAGCACCTCAATTCCTTCCGTGAGCCTTGACGGAGTCACGCTTGAGCGAACCCGCAGCGAGGGAGGGGAGGAGAGTGCCGTGATCAGCTATCTGCGCTGTGACCTGTATTCGGTTGCCGGACAGCTTGAGAACCCGCGCGGTGCGGCTTCCTTCCTGGGACGCCTGCTGTCAAGCGCTTCCTCCCGTCTTTCCCCTCTCAGCAGAATGGCTGTCGAGAGCATCCGGGCCATGGAGATAGGGCGCGGTGATGTGATAATAGACGGCACGCTCTCTTTCAGCGGCAGTCTGCCCGCCGGTGACATCGCAGGCCTGATCTTCAGCCTGTACGTGATGAGGAATTACTCGGACATCGATTTTGATGTCGATGTGTCTCTGGTCGTCTCCGGAGGCTTGTTCGACACTCCGCTGGCCTTTGAGGGCCGCCTGTCCGTAAGCGGTGACGACAGCCTGGACTGCGTAACCTTGACGACAGAAATGATGACATGCAACAATTTTGAGATAACAATAGCGCCGATGTGCTTCAGCATCGGCTGAGGAGGTAGGTGATTATGGAGCAAAAGGCTGCCGGTTTTCTGAGAGCGCACAATCTTCTCCCGGAGCAGGTGGATGAGGAGAAGCTGCTGGAGTATTTCTTCAGCGAGATGGACAGGGGGCTGGCAGGACAGCCGGGCTCACTGCCGATGATACCGACCTATACCCAGGAAGTGGACAGGGCCGCCTCCGGGGAGAAAGTCATTGTCCTTGATGCGGGCGGAACCAATTTCCGCACCTGTCTGATCAGCTTCGATGAAAAAGGTGAGTTCACGATCGAGGACTTCAGAAAGGTCCCGATGCCCGGCATCAGGAGCGAGGTAAGCGCAAAGGAGTTCTTCTGCATCCTCGCAGACAATGTCGAGCGCTTCATCGACAAGGCGGACAGGATCGGTTTCTGCTTCAGCTACGAGGCCGGCATCACAGAGGAGCATGACGGCATTCCATATGCCTTTTCCAAGGAGATCAAGGCGCCGGAGGTCATCGGAAAACCGCTTGCCCGCACCCTGCTTGAGGAACTGGGCCGCAGAGGACACGATGTGAGCGGCAAGAAGTTCTCCGTCGTCAACGACACTGTGGCCACGCTGCTTGCCTGCAAGGCCTGTTACCACGGACCTTCCTCCGGCTCGATCGGCTTCATTCTGGGAACAGGCACGAACACGGCCTACAGTGAGGAGATTGCGAATATCGGGAAGATCAGCACGGCCCAGAAGGGCAGGATGATCATCAATGTCGAGTCCGGCGGTCTCGCCTATTCGAACAGCAGCGTTGATGACAGCTTCATCGCCTCGACGAACAATCCTGAGATCCACCATTTCGAGAAGCTGATCAGCGGAGCCTATCTGGGTCCGTATGCGAGGCATGTCATTTCCCTGGCCTGTCAGGAGAATGTCTTCTCACCCGGCTTCGTTTCCCGCTTCAGCGCGCTTGAGAGTCTGAGCACTACCCAGATGAGCTACTATCTTGAGGACTGCCACCGCCGGGATTACGACCTGGTGCGCTGTGTCGGCGACAACGAGGAGGATGCCGTGAACCTCTGGCTCATAATCCGCAATGTCATAGAGCGTGCGGCCAAGATGACGGCCGTCAACCTCTCCGCCGCCGTCCTGAAGAGCGGACTGGGCACCAATCCCCGCTATCCGGTGATCATCAACGCAGACGGGACGACCTTCTACAAGACGGCCTTTCTTGAGGAGTATACGAAAAAGTACCTCTTCGACATTCTAGAGAAGAGGTACTCCAGATACACGAGAATGATCCGCATCGACGACAGCCCCGCACTCGGGGCCGCCATCGCGGGACTCTCAGTCTAAGGCCCTGTCGGCCGCCTCTATCAGGGAGCGCTGCCATGACAGCAGTCTGTCGTGCAGCGCCTTCCTGTCACCTCTCACATCCACCAGCACTCTGAGCACGCTCTCCGTTCCGGAGGGTCTCAGCCACATGTATGCCTGGTGCCCGCCGTTCTCATCCAGCAGCACCATTTTGAGACCGCCCTTCGCCGCCTGTGAGCGGAAAGCCGGACCGAGGCCTATCCTCTCGGTGGTGCCTTCTGTCTGGTGCTCCTCGTATGAGACTATGCCTTCCGCCTCAAGCGACATGCCCTCCCAGCCCGTGACGAACAGCCTTTCGTAGGCGTTCTTGAGACTGGCCCAGTCAGTATGTCTGACATGCATCTTCGCAAGAGAGGAGAAGGCTCCTGTCGTCGTGTAGACGGGCAGGGCGTCGATCAGTGCCTGTATGGATGCCTTTCCGTCCGGGCTCTTTCCCGTCAGGCGGCTGATGGCGAAATCATAGAGCTCTCTGTCCGAGAGGAGTTTCAGTATGCTCATGACTGAATTCAGGGGATCGCGCACCTTTGCAGGATGAGTGATGTTTCCTCCGTTGCTTCCCTCGCCGAAGATGTGCACCGACCAGCCCTCATCCATGAGCTTATGGGCCAGGTTCACGACATTGGCCTCTCCGACTTCTGCACGGAAGACACTGGCACCGAAGCAGGCGGCCATTGCCTCGATCCTCTCACTGGTGGGGCAGTTCACGGCGATCGCGATCCTCTTCATGCCCTTTCTTGCCTGGTCTGCCAGCTCTATGGCCGCGACCAGGGCGAAGACCTCCTGGGCCTGGAGGATCTCAGCCCTGCCGTCATCCCTTATGTAGACGAAGTTGCCCCTGTCCCCGTCGTTGTCCGGGCAGTAGCCGAGGATGAATGCAGGATTGCTCCCGTGCATTCTCTCAAGCTCGTCCCTGCAGGGGATCAGGTTCTCTCCTTCGGGAACTATCGCGTGGACAACCTGACCCGCCCTGTTGTTGATGAAGTGTGTCGCACAGCCGAGGGAGGAGAGGAAGTCCTCATCAATGGAGAGACTGCGTGCCGAACCGTTGAGTTCTCCCACTATGCCGCAGCTGCTGCGGAAGCCGGAATCCACGCCGGCGGTGTCCAGCACGAAGCGCCGGTAGAAGGCCAGGGCCTTTTCCTTGTTGCCCTCAGCCGCCTCAAGGATCCGGTCCAGATCCTCTTCCTTCGCCGCAGCGCTGAGCGCCATTGCCGTCTCCACACAGCTGCCGGAAGCGACGGACTGCCTGAGCATGTCCGCCATCCTGTCCGAGATGCTTCTCTCATAGACTCCGCCGTCACGGCCGAACTTGAAGCCGTTGTGGCCGATCGGGTTGTGGCTTGCCGAGATGTAGCAGAACGCGTCATGCCCGTCGTGGGACCAGGCCATGGTCTCCGGAGCTGCGGAGATGAACAGATACTCCACATCTGCTCCCAGCCCGCTGAGCACCCTCATCACTATGTAAGAGAGGATGCGGCCTGTCGGGCGCGCGTCAACTGCCAGAAGTATTCTGGGCCGGCTCACGCCGAGGCTGTCATACAGGACCTTTGCGATATGGGCGGTTATGACCGCGTCCGCATCCGAGATGTGCTCATCCGCATCTTCCTCATCCTTGCTTGCGGCAAAGATGTTTCTCCATCCGGAGGCTGAGAGAATATAGCCCTCAAGTGCCTTCTGCACATCCTGTGCGCCGATTCTGATGTCCCTCAATGGGTCTGCTGCGCTGTCGCACACCAGATACCCTGTCTTTCTGTCTATGTACTTCATGGCGGGAAGTATAGCACAGTCTTTGACGAAGATGTGGATTTGGTTGAGAATGGGTAGTCATGAAAAGCGCGCTGGCAATCCATGATCTGAGCTGTCACGGCGCAAGCAGCCTCTCGGTCGCGATGCCGATACTGCTTGCCTCCTCAATCGATCTGTCCATACTTCCCTCGACTCTTCTCTCCAGCCAGAGTGATGGTTTTGAAGGGCTCTACTGCAGGGATCTGGGAGGGGAGTGCAGGCGGATAATGGATGTGTGGAGGGGTTACGGACTGCACTTCGACAGTCTCTATTCGGGCTATCTCGGCGACAGGGGACATCAGGATCTGGTCATGGCTGCCAGGAGAGACTTCCTGAAAGCTGATGCCCTGATACTCACTGATCCAGTCCTGGGAGACGGCGGGGATCTGTATCAGAACCTCACATCCGGTCATGTTGACATGATGAGGGAACTCGTGAAGGGGAGTGATGTCATCACACCGAACTGGACTGAGGCCTGTCTCCTTCTGTCAGCTCCGGTCGCACAGGAGGTCAGTGTGCGGGATGCCGAGGCTGCCGCCGGAGAACTCAGTGCCCGCTCCGGCGCCGCGGTCGTGATCACCAGCGTGCCGCTGACCGGCGGTTTCCTGGCCAACTGCGCATTCGACGGATCTGAGGCACGGATCTTCGGCTTCGACAGGCTGCAGACAAGCTATCCCGGAAGCGGTGACATGTTCGCCTCCCTGCTTCTGTCGTTCATGCTCAACGGAAGCTCCTTCTTCGTCTCCTGCCGCAGGGCGACTGCTGTGTCCAGCCACGCGATCGCCTGCACGCTCCGTGATGGAAGGGAACGGAGACAGGGCGTGAATGTGGCCTATGCCGTCAGTTCCCTGTCAGACTGAGCGCGTCCTCCCTCTCCAGTCTGACGCCGGGAAGGCTGGTCCTTGAGGCCAGCCTTGTCAGATAAGCTATGATCTCAGCCTTCTTTTCCTCATAGAGCTTTCCGGCTCCTTCCACGAGGATCCTCATGCTCTCATCCCTTGTGTCGTCGAGCCTGATCTTCTCCCTGGACACGCTGCCGCTTATCCTGGTGTACACGACATCCGGCAGGCAAGAGAGCGACTGCTCGACCAGCGACATCTGTGCGCTGGGGTACATCTTCATCACCGGCTCAGCCCATCCGGCTATTCCTGTGAGTCCCTCCTGTGGATTGAATGTATAGATCCCGCGTGCCGTGGACAGGGACAGTATGTGAAAGCGGCTGCAGTGCGGATAGAGCCTTCTGGCCTCGCAATAGGCCACCAGGGCAGGATCATTTGCCACAAGTCCTCCGTCCAGCAGGGCCGCCTGACGGCCCTCCGGATCCCTGGTGTAGAAAGGAGGAAAGTAGAGCGGGGCGGCGCTTGATGCGCGGGCGGCACAGCGTGCCTCCATATCCTTCCATTCATTGTATGATGAGAGGACCACGGCCCTTCCTGACAGGCTGTCGTAGGCCACAGCCAGGCAGGGCACGAGGGCAGCTGACAGTCTGACGTCACCGTAACTTGCCAGCAGGAAGTCCTCAAGGGATGCGGCGTCGTATTTGTCGGCGAATACTGTGCCGAATAGCCTGCCTTTCTGATGGAAGATCTTCTTCGCATTGTCGAGATAGAGACCTGCAAGGCAGGCAGGGTCTCCGGCGCGGACTATATAGCCGTCAAGGACCTCTTCCTTCCTGAAAAAAACCTTCCTGCTGATATGTCTGACCGCTGTCCTCTCTCCGGCTTCCTGCCGGATTCCCAGACCCGGGAGCGTGATGCCGAGTGAGAGCAGGGCGCCTGTGGAGGTGCCGGCGACAAGGTCGAAATGACTGTAAAGCGGTCTGTCGTCTCCCAGACCCTTCAGATCCTGTGCCAGCCTGGCGAGAATGATTGCGGGTATGATCCCGCGGATTCCGCCGCCGTCGATTGAGAGAATGAACCTCTCCTCCGGCTCACTGGCGGCATTCCTGTGCCCAAGTAGATCTATCCATCTGCCCATAGCTGTCAAATCTTGCTACACTTTGGCCGATGGGTCAATTGAGCGTTTACAGTGAATGTGTGCTCTGTCCGAACATGTGCCGTGTGGACAGACATGTGGCCAGGGGTGCCTGCGGTCAGACTGATGTCGTGAAGATAGCCTGGTGCGGACTGCACCGGGGAGAGGAGCCGCCGGTCAGCGGGCAGAAGGGCAGCGGGATGATCTTCTTCACCGGCTGTCCCCTGGGCTGCCGTTTCTGCCAGAACTGGCAGATTTCATCTCCTCTCGAGTCCGCGTACGGCATATGCGTCAGCATACGGGAGCTTTCGGACCTGATGCTCTCGCTTCAGGATCAGGGAGCCGCATCGCTGAATCTTGTCACCGGAACGCACTTCATTCCATCAGTCACGGCGGCGCTCGATGACGCTGAGAGCCGCGGCCTGCAGCTGCCTGTCGTCTGGAACAGCTCCGGTTATGAGAGCATTGAGGGCCTTGAGCTCATCGATCCCTATGTGGATCTCTATCTTGTTGATGTGAAGACACTCTCAGGACGGGTCGCAGACATCTTCTGCGGCAGGCGCAAATACGTCGACTGCATTTCAGGTGTGATGGATTTCATCACGGCGCACCATCCCCATACTGATCTGGACAGACTCAGCGGGACACTTGTACGCCACCTGGTCTTTCCCGGAGAGCTGGACGCGACGCGCGAATTCCTGCGTGTCTATGCCTCCAGGTGGATGAAAAGCACGGCCCTCTCACTCATGGTCCAGTTCATCCCGCCCAAGCAGGATGCGAGCTTCCCTCCGCTGAGCGAGGCAGATTACGACAGCCTCGTCGACCTGCTCGAGGAGCTGGACATAGACGAGGGCTTCATCCAGGACCCCGGCGACGATGATGTGCTGTGGATCCCGGATTTCAGGCGCGACGTGCCCTTTCCTGCGTCCTTCGCGGATGCCAATCCGCTCTTTCTGGAGCTGAAGAGGCGCCTCAGCCGATAGATGTTCCCACGAAGGGCCTTCCGGTCAGGATGGCCAGTGTGTTCTCTATGTTCTTTCCGTCTGCGCAGATGACCCTCATTCCGCTCTCAGCTGCCATGGTGCTCGCGATCGGGTCGAAGGGTGTATTCTTGCCGGGCTCCCAGGTGGTTCCCACGATCTTCCGGAAGTCCTCCCAGCTGATGCTGTCGATCGGCCTCGCATCCGGGTTCCTGCGCGGATCGTCAGTGTAAACCTTCGCGATATTAGACAGATTGACGACAGTGTCAGCTCCGAAGCGGCGGGCCAGATAGACTGCATCCGTATCGGTGCTGAATCCCGGCTTCCATCCTGCGGCGACCAGCACCCGGCCGCAGAAAGTCACTTCCGGATCGAGCGGATCGGTCACAAGTGCGTCCTGACAGTAGTCGCTGAAGATGGCGCGCACCAGGGCTCCGTTGAGGTGCGTGGCCTTTATCCCGAGCCAGTCCTGGCTTTCAGGATCCGAATCAGGCCTCACGGTGCGCAGCGCACCCTGATATATCCTTGCCGGAGCGCCTCCTCCGCATACGAGCACGAGACGGCGTGTTTCATCCTCATCCAGATAAGCTGCGACTGCGGCCCTGAAGGCTGACAGGAAGTCCGTGTCGACCTTATCCGGCGCTATTATCGATCCTCCGAGTGACAAGACTGTTGTTCTGGGCATTGTTGACTCCTTCCTGGAAAGGAATTTTACACTCTTGCCGTGCTTTTTGTGTAGTGAGGTGCAGGAGGAAATGATCATGAATCATCTCAACTCACTACTGATCGAAGGTGTGGTCGCCCAGAATCCTGAGGCGAAGACCACGAACGGCGGCGGACAGCTCGTCGTTTTCACCATTGTGTCCCACCGCTACACGAAGCCGCGGGAGCGGGAAGGGGAGGCCTGGTCGGATGAGGCCATCTTCCTTGACGTGCTTGCCTGGGGCTCGCTGGGAGGCAAGTGCATGGATCTGGTCGAAAAGGGCATGACAGTCCGGATTGTCGGCCGTTTCCGTCTGTCCAGCTATACGAACAGGGAGGGTGCCGTCAGGACCCGTGCCAGCGTGATCGCCCAGCACATCGAGTTCAGGCGTCGCAGGTCATCCTCACAGGAGCTGGAGGCCGGTGAGGAGGAGTTTGCCCTCAATGCCGACAGCCGGGAGGAGATGCCGCCGGTCAGCGAGCCGCTTGTCATCTACGAATACTGATGGTCATGGCTGACTGCGGGGCTCCTTTTTGTCCTTGAAGGGGCCCCGCATAAGCTGGTAGACTCTGCCCAGGAGGAGTCATTATGGAAAAGATAAGCAAGGACAGGCTGAGAGAATGTCTTATGGAGAAGGAGTACATGGTGCTCCTCTTTTCCTCCGCAATGGATGTCAACAGCGTTCTGGCAGAGAATGCGCTGGAGAGCCTGATGGATTCATACAGTGCTTCGACATCCTTCTATAAGAGCGATATAACCGAGGATGTCTCGCTGGCCCAGGTGTACAGCGTCTTCTCGACGCCGCGCATCCTGGTCTTCAGGAAGGGCAATCTGCTCGAGGCGGTCACCGGAGTGATGTCGCATGCGGTCATGAGGGGCTTCCTGGACCGCGTCATCAGTCATCAGGAATGTACTCCCGGCTCCCGTTCATGAAGCCGAAGCTCTGACCCCTGGTCTCTGTTATGAAGAAGTCTGAGGCCCTGTTGGTGTCATTATCCAGGCCAAGGCGCCTGGAGACAGAGCGTGTTGATGTCGAATGCTTCGAGTTGAATGCTGGGCCCATCCAGTCAAAATCCGCTGTCAGCTCGTTGTAGCTGGCCTCCACCCGGCGTGAGCCGAAGCCGGAGTATGTCACCGCCTCGGCGTTCGTGTAGACAAGACAGTCAATGACTCCGGCATCGCTGCCGGGGGACTCATACAGGACGAGTGCCCCGTTGTTCGTGGGCAGTCCCTCACCGCTGGCTGCTGTCAGGTTTATTGTCCTGCTGCCGTCTTCCTGCAGTATCTCCTCTTCTTCAGGCACGGCTGTCCAGAAGACGACGACATAGTCCCCCTTCCTGACTTCGAGGGAAGGGAAGGTGAATGCGTGTGTTTCATTTCCCATTGTCCCGTCCATGATGCACAATCCCTCCAGATTCCCGTCGCCCCTCACCTCGAGTTCGATGCGCTGTGGCTGGGTCTCAGTCCCCTTGCTGGAGAACTCGTTTATCTGGACAGCGGCCAGTCTGTCGTTGTGTCCATGCACAGTGAGGCTGAAGGCCGCGCTGTTGTATGAGCCGTCCCTGACCCTGACAAAGAGAGTGGACGCATCCGAGACTGTAAGCCTGTGGGGGCTGAGGATCAGGACACTGTTTCCTCCCTCCTGAACCGCCTCGGCGCTCACTCCGTCAAGGCGTGCGTCCTCCAGTGTGATGTTCTCGCTGAAGACAAGCGATATGGTATGTCCGTCAAGGATCTCCATTTCCTCAAGCACAGGCAGCTGTCTGTCCTGGCTTGCCAGTGAGTTGATGATATTGCCCAGACCAGGCTCCCGGCAGCCCAGGACCAGCAGGCAGATGATTAGGCAGACAGCGGTCTTCATACTGACCAGTCGGGAAAAAAGGGCACTTTTGACCAAATTTCCTTCTTGCTATATTCTCCTAACACCAACAGGAACAAGGGGGCCGGCATGGCAAGACTCTGGCAGAAAGACTATTCACTTGACGAACTCATGCAGCACTTCACGGTGCGCAACGACTATATTCTGGACCGGAAGCTTGTCTGCAGCGACGTGCTGGGCAGTCTGGCCCATGCCAGGGGGCTTGAGAGAATCGGCGTTCTGACTGCTCAGGAGCTTGCCTTGCTGCAGCGGGGTCTGGAGGAAATTCTGGAGCTTCAGCAGAAAGGGGACTTCGCAATCCGGGAGGAGGATGAGGACTGCCACACTGCGATCGAGGGCTACCTGTGCGCACACTGCGGAGATGTCGGCAAGAAGATCCACACCGGGCGCAGCCGGAACGACCAGGTGCAGACAGCGCTCAGGATATATATGAGGGAAGCCTGCCTCAAGCTCACGCGCCTGGGAATCTCCTTCGCCCGTGCGCTGCTGGAACGCGCGGCTGAGTATGAGATGGTGCCGATGCCGGGGCGCACGCACACACAGCTGGCCATGCCCAGCTCTCTCGGACTCTGGTTCTCTTCATATGCGGCCGAACTGTATGATGAGTGCCTCCATCTGTCCGGGATTTACCATATCCTAGATCAGTGCCCGCTCGGATCCGCGGCAAGCTATGGCGTGCCGCTTCCGCTTGACAGGGAGTACACTGCCGGCCTGCTCGGCTTCTCACGCGTGCAGAAAAACGTGCTTTATGCGAACAACAGCAGGGGAAAATTTGAGGCAATGCTCCTGGACGGAGCTGGATATATCACATCGACAGCCTGCAAGCTCGCACAGGACCTTGTCCTCTTCACCCTGCCGGAGCTCGGCTACTTCTCGCTGCCGAAGGAACTCACCACGGGCAGTTCGATCATGCCGCAGAAGAAGAATCCGGACGGACTCGAGCTCGTGCGCAGCCGCAGTGCCCTGGTCATCTCATGCGCTGACCTTGTCAAGGACATAACCAGAAGCCTCGTCAGCGGCTATAACCGCGACTTCCAGGATACTAAGGAGCCGCTCATGACCGGACTGGAGACTGCCGGAAGCATCATTGCGATCATGACCAGGATGCTTGACGGACTTGAGGTTCATGAGGACAGGCTGAGAGAGGGGATGAGAAGCGAGATCTACGCCACGGACAAGGTCTTCGAGATTGTCAGCGCCGGCGGAAGCTTCCGCGACAGCTACAAGACTGTGGGACTGGATCTGGAGTCGGTCAGCAGCCTGGATGCTGATGCCACGATCAGGAGACGCACCAGCACGGGAACCAGCGGGAATCTGGCCCTGAAGGAGGATATGACGGCACTGGAAGAGCTCTCCGGCAGGGTGGAGCGCGAGCTTGATAGGCTGGGAAAAGTCTATCTCAGCCTGTGCGGAAGACAACTGGAAGTCTGTACTCTCTGACCCATGGCGAATGTTGAACAAAAAACACAGCCACTATAATATCGAGGCATGAGCATCATCAAACCGCACAAGCTGGGAGTGATCGCCGGCCCCGGCAGCGAGTATTTCACAGGCAAGGTTGTCAAGCACTTGAGAAGGCTTTACATAGACCGCTATGAGAAAGTCTCCAAGGCACTGTCCAAGCGACATGGAATCACTGAGGAAGAGCTTCTGAAGCAGGTCACGCTTACTGATGACCTTGAAAGCAAGAAGATACCGACAGGCAGGCTCCCGAGCGCTTTCTACTGCCCCGACTTCACCATCAACGTGAAGTACACGCGCTTCGCAAACGGGGAGGAGAAAGCCGAGCTCATCGACCCGGTACGCGGTTTGAACGTATATATCATCCATGATGTGTCAAACTCGGCGCCGATCAAAGTCGCCGGACTTGAGGATCCCCAGCCGATCTCGGTCAACGACCATCTGATGTTCCTCTTCACGACAATCGACGCGGTGCGCCTGGCAGGCGCGGCCTCGATAACTCTCGTCCTTCCGACCTATCCGTACGCCAGACAGCACAAGAAGGCCGGACGCGAGGCGCTGACGGCAAGTCTCTTCGCACGCTTCTGCGAGAACCTGGGAGTCGAGAGGATCATTACGCTTGACATTCATTCACGCGAGATCGAGAACTCGTTCTCGACCTGTCATCTGGAGAATCTCCACGGCTCTTACCAGACGCTGATCGCGCTGCGCAAGGTCATCGATCTGTCAGATCCCGATCTCGTCGTCGTCAGCCCTGACACCGGAGCCGTCAGCCGCAACAAGTTCTATGCGCAGGGGCTGCACAGGCCTCTGGCCATGCTCTACAAGGAGCGTGATTACTCAATTGTCAGCAAGGATGCGAAGAACAGCAATATCAAGAGCATCAACCTGCTGGGTGACGTGAGAGGCAAGACAGTCCTCATGGCGGACGACATGATCGCCACCGGAGGCACGATGATCATCGCGATGAGGGAGCTGATGAATCTCGGCGCGAAGAAGATCATCTGCATGGTCTCCCTCCCGTTCTTCAACGGCAATGCCGTGGAGAACTTCGACGCGGCCTACAGGGAGGGTGTCTTCTACAGGATCATCGGAACGAACGCCGTCTATCAGGGCAAGCACCTGCTGGAGAAGGAGTGGTTCATTCAGGCTGATGTGACAGAGCTTTTCGCACGTGTCATCAGCCGCCTGCACCATGGCCGTTCCATCTCCCCGCTGCTCGACAACAGGAAGTTCATCCAGAAACTCATCGACGACACCCAGGCCAAGAAGGCCTTCGACGATTCGGACACGAACGAGCCGATCGGCGAGTAGGGCAGATCAGAATATGACACAGGGGCTCCGGGCCCCTGTTTTCAAGGAGAGTCATCATGCAGATGTCAATGAGGATATCAGGATTCCAGGCTTCCCCGATCAGGCGCCTGGTCCCATACTCCAGAGAGGCGGAGAAGAGGGGCGTGCACGTAATCCACCTCAATATCGGACAGCCTGACATCAGGACACCGAAGGAAGCCATGGAGGCGGTGCGTTCCTATGACGAACCCTACATCGCATATGGCCTCAGCGAGGGCGAAGTCGCTCTGAGGGAGGGGCTTTGCGGATATTACAGGAAGTATGGAGTCGATGTCAGTCCCAGCGAGATCATGATCACGACCGGAGGCAGTGAGGCCCTGCAGTTCGTATTCATGACGCTCTGCGATCCCTATGACGAGGTCATAATCCCCGAGCCTTTCTACACCAATGTCTCGACTTTCGCCGCCACGGCCATGGTGAACCTGGTTCCGGTCACCAGCCGGATTGACGATGCCTTCGTGCTGCCCAGCATAAGCGAGTTCGAGCAGAGGATAACGAAGAAGACCATGGCGATTCTGCTGTGTTCTCCGAACAATCCGACTGGGCATGTCTACAGCCGCGAGGAGCTTGCCGAGCTGCTGGAACTGTGCAGGAGGCATGACATCTTCCTCATAGTCGACGAGGTCTACCGTGAGTTCTGTTATGACGGGGAGACCTTCACCAGCGTCCTCTCGTTCCCTGAGTACGGTGAGAGGATCATCTGCATTGACAGCTTCTCAAAGCGCTTCTCGATGTGCGGTGCCCGCGTCGGTGCGATTGTGAGCCACAACAGGGATGTCTTGGACAGCGCGATGAAGCTTGCCCAGGCACGTCTCTGCCCGCCAGCGATAGAGCAGGTGGCTGCCGCAGCCGCACTCAATGCACCGGATGAGTACATCCAGAACGTGAGGCAGGAGTATGAGAGGAGGAGGAACCTGCTGGTCAGCGGAATCCAGGAGATTCCCGGCTGCAAGGTCAGCCGTCCGAAGGGTGCCTTCTACTTTGTCGTTGATTTTCCGGTGGATGATGCGGAGAAGTTCTCCATCTTCATGCTGCGCGAGTTCTCATGGCAGGGCAATACGGTCATGTTCGCCCCTGCTGAGGACTTCTATGTCACGAAACATCTGGGAAAGACCCAGGCGAGAATCGCATATGTTCTAAACGAGGATGAGCTGAGACTAGCGGTCAAATGTCTTGAGGAGGGTCTCAAGGCCTATCGGAAGAAGTGCAACATCCAGTAGAGGGTGGTGAAGTGAGCGTATTTACCAACGACGAGGGAATCTTCCTCATGCCAGCGGAAAAGGCCAGACGCAACCGTCAGGAGGCTCTGGGTTATCTGGAGAACGACTACAAGTCCATCGCCGCGATTCTCGGGCGCTACTACCCGCCGGCAATCCTCTCGAAGGCTGCCTGGCAGTCATGGCAGCTTTCCACTGCCAGGCGCCAGGATGACTTCCAGCTTGCAGTGGCAAGGATCCTTCCGGTCCTGCTCCAGTCCGTCTTCATCAGCAGATATTTTGACAACAGCTCCGGCTATTCCTCGAACCAGGATATCAGGGACCGGGACTGGGACAGGCTGAGAAGCCTGGTCGATGATGCCTGCCGCCGCTTCCTGCGCCTGATTGACTGCCATGCCGTCATAGCCCTGGACGAAGGGCTCATTGACCGTGCCTCCTTCTTTGACTACAGACAGGCTCTCTTCGACCAGCTTTTCGGCAGACCTCTGACGGAAAAGACGATTGATGATACCAGATCGCTCTTTCTGGACCTGCTGAGCGGCGATGAGGACCTGTGTCAGGAAATCTTCAGGACGGATGCCGGTAACCTGATGGCCGAGCTGTACAAGATCGCGCGCTCATGCGCCACCTCCATAGCCGGTCTCGTGGCACAGACCGGACAGGTCAATGAGGAGATCCGGGCAAAAGTCGATGCCCTGATGGCGCAAAAACCACAGATCACGAGACAGATAGCAGTTGACGAGGTGGTTGCCAAAGGCGGATACAAGCCGGTACTGGAACGTCTTGCCGCACGGGGAAACAGCTATGACATGTTCTGTGTTGAATATGAGAGCCTGCTTTCAGGCAGCTCACTCAGACCGCTGTCGGCTGAGGCCGCAGGCTGTGATGAGGTCCTGATCTGCGGGCGCCTCAGTGCGGCAGTCCATCCTCTCGTGCGCTTTGCGGACCGCTATTACACCTTCCTGGGTCCCATGTTCTATCAGACAGTGGTCCTGGCCCTGGCGGACATCTTCAGAAAAAGTCCCTCTGGCGGAGACAGGGGGGCAAAGCTTGAGAAGCTTTTCAACAAGTACATTCTCTTCCTCTTCCGGGAGGATGACGTGCAGAATGTCTACTGGTACAAGGGATACAAGGCTGATGTCATTCTCCTCTCCAGCCTCGGCTATATCAACGCATGGCGCTATCCGGAGGCCTGGATGACGCGGCGCTCCAGAAGGAAGACAGAGGAGGCCACCAGGCCCCAGCTTGGCCATGCGCTGATCTTTGTCGATCCGGACAGGACGGGGAGTGCCAGCCAGGAAGCTGACGGACACTGGCTCGTACCGCTGCCGGATCTGGCTGACATGTGCGCCCATGATGGCAGGTGGCAGTCCTTCCTGAATGCTGTCTTCAGTCTGGATGACGGTGAGGACAGAGAGGAGGACGGCATCTTTGACGAGGCTCTCTCTGATTACGATGAGGGAACGGCAGAGACCGTCCAGGAGCTTGATGATGTGCCGCCGCAGGTCCTGATTGACGACGAAGGCGAATACGACTGGGCAGATGATGACGAGAAGGCCCGTCAGATCGAGTCCCGCTTTGACCAGGAGGAGGCCCTGCCTGATGACGCACTTCCTCAGGCCCCTCCTGTCGACATTGACTCCTACGAGATCCCGGAGGAGCTGAGGAATGAGCCGCTTCGTGAGGAACTTGAGGATCTTGACGATGATGAGTTCACGGACGACGAGGTCCCGGATGTCGAGGATGAGGAGGATGAGGAGTCCTTCCTCCTGGACGATGAGGATGAGCTAGATGATGAGGATGACTTCACCGGATTCGAGGATGATGACATCGCCCCGGAAAGCACACTGGTGGAGGATGAGGAGTACGCTGAAGGCGCCGACATCCCGGACGGGGAGTGCTATGTGCCCGGTGATGACCCTGACCAGCTCGTGCTCTTCGATGAGGACGGGGAGCCTGCCGTGGACCCGGAAACGGATGAGCTGGCCCAGCTGGACAGCCTCGAGGAGGATACCTCTGATCTGGCCGGCGAGGACGGTGCCGCTCCTGAGGCTGATGAAGACCTGACAGAACCGGACCCGGCTTCCGTGCAGGATGCACCGCAGCCTGAGGAAGACTCTGAGGACGATGTCGCAAGCCAGGAGCTGGGAGAAGGGGATGACGAGGAGGCCGAGGCCATTCTCGCGGACCCTGCGCTCGCAGAAAACGAGGAGAGACTGCTGGATGACGGCGGATCTGACGAGCTTGTCAGCGCAAGCGAGGAAGAGGAAGCCGATGAGGAGGAAGAGCCTCCTGTGTCCATTGCGGACGATGATGAGGGCGATTATGATCCTGTCCGGGCGGAATCGGAGGAGGCGCTGCTTGACAGTGCTCCCAGCGAGGAGAGCCAGGAGGCAGGACAGGAGGAAGACGAGCTTGCCGGAGAGCTCTCTGCCGGCACTGATGATGATCTGATGGAGGAGCAAAGCGCCCCTTATGGCAGCGAAGCCTCATTCACTGATGCTGACCGTGACAGCGCGCTGCCCTCTCAGGCCGCCGATACGCAGACAAGGATAGTCAGCCTGCCCCCGCAGCTTGCCGTGGCGGCATCCCGCCTGTCGCAGAATCTGCCGGAGCTTGCAGGCTTTCTCTCATCTCTTGACCGCCCGACTCTTGATTCCCTTGACTCTGCCCTGGGCCGCTCCATCACGGCCTGCCGCAGCGAGGGACGTGACAAGCTTCTTGTCATTCCTTCTGCAAGACTCTCATTCACCATAAGCGCGTCAGACAGGCTTGACGCCCTGCGCAGGATGGAGATCAGGAACGCGGCCGGGAGCCAGATGTATGCCCGCGGCTGCGACGGATGGACATTCGCGCTGCTGATCTATGATGAGAAGGAGCGTCTGGTCCGTGCCTGGGGCGGCAGTGTGGACCGGGACAGCTTCGGCGCTTCAGACTGGAAGATCGTGAGAGTGCTCGGAGAAGAGCTCAGGAGAAGTCTCGGATGAAGAGCCGTGCGGATGTGATGCTTGAGACGGTGAGAAAGGCCGGGGCACTCGCACTCTCAATGTCTGCACAGGAACTTGAGGTGCATAGCAAGGCGGTGAATGACTTCGTCACCCAGGCCGATGCCGCGCTTGAGGCCCTGATCAGGCGTGAGGTCCTCTGTGCCTTTCCTGAGGACGGCTTTTTCGGGGAGGAGGGCGGCGTGACCGCTTCCCGTGACGGTTTCCAGTGGGTGGTTGATCCTATTGACGGGACCGTGAACTACATGAACGGCTTTCCCGGCTGGACTGTCTCCGTGGCTGTGCAGCGTGACGGAGTGACAGAGTGCGCGGCGGTCTACAATCCCTTCTTCGATGAACTGTATCATGCCACGCGGGAAGATGGCGCCCGGCTGAACGGCAGGAGGATCTCAGCGACACGGCTGCCGCTTGAGCACACTGTCGCGCTGGTCGTGCCGCCGCACCGCTTCCATGACCTTCTGGATTCTTTCTGGGATGATGAGAGGAAGATCTACCCGCTTGTCAGCGACACCAGGAGCATAGGCTCCGCTGCCCTGAGCTGCTGTCAGGTGGCTGCGGGGCGCGCGGGCCTGTATTATGAATGGGGGCTGCACCAGTATGACATAGCGGCGGGCCTCTTCATCGCACAGATGGCCGGCTGTCTGGTCAATACGAGGGCCAGACAGGATGACATGACTGATGTCGCGGTCTTTTCATCTGCCTACAGCGGCATACTTGACGGAGTGTTTTTCAAATGATCAGAGCAGTGCTGTTTGACCTTGACGGAACCCTGATGGACACCAGCGAGGGCATCTTCCATACGGCCAATTACGCTGTGGCGAAGCTGGGAAGGGAGCCGGTATATGACGAATCGCAGCTGAGGAAATTCGTGGGTCCTCCGCTTAAGGACTGCTTCCGCATAGTCTACGGTTATGAGGATGAGGCCCTGCTTGAGGACTGCGTCAGGGTCTACAGGCAGGAATACGAGAAGGTGGGAATGCATCTGTGCCGGCTGTATGACGGTATTGTGAGTACAATCGGCCGCTTGCGCTCAATGGACATCAGGACCGGCGTATGCACGCTGAAGTATGAGAAGCTGTCACGCATGATCTTTGATGAGAAGGGGATCACCGGGCTGTTCGATACGATTCACGGGACAAATCACGAGGGGACCATCTCAAAGGCTGACTGCATAAGAATGGCCTGCAGCGATCTCTCGCTTGACCCGGAGTGTGTCCTGATGGTCGGGGATACGGTAAACGACCTAGACGGGGCAAGACAGGCCGGCGTCAGGTTCGCCGCCGCGCTGTGGGGCTTTGGCTTCAGTGCCGGTACTGTGGTAGACTATGGACAGACAGTTTCCCGGCCAGAGGAAATCATCGGGATTGTCAAGGAGAGTTGATATGGAAATCAGGAGAATACAGACATCCAAGGCCCCTGCGGCCATCGGACCCTACAGCCAGGCTGTCAGCTTCGGCGACTTCATCTATGCAAGCGGACAGATTCCTGTCGATCCCGCCACCGGACTGGTGGAGGGCAGCAGTGCGCCTGAGCAGGCCAGGCGTGTCTTCCAGAACATCAGCGCTGTCCTGGCAGAGGCCGGGACGGATCTGTCTCATGTTGTGAAGGCCACTGTCTTCCTGGCCGACATGAACGACTTCGCCGCCGTCAACGAGGTCTACGCAAAGGCCTTTGAGGGCTGCCCGGTCCTTCCGGCCCGCTCTGCGGTGCAGGTTGCCAGACTGCCCAAGGACGTGCTGGTTGAGATTGAAGTCATAGCAGTCAGGTGAAGGATGCGAATTCCGCCTCGCAGGCCGTTTTCAGGTCGCAGGGGCGGACCTTCAGCTGGTAACCCCTGAGCCCGGCCGAGACGAAGATCCAGTCCTCGAGCTGGGCCAGTTCCTCTATGTATACCGGATATTTCTTTATCATGCCGAGAGGGGAGCAGCCGCCCCTGATGTAGCCTGTGTACTTCTGCAGCAGGCCAAGTGGCAGCAGGTCAAGCTCCTTCTCTCCGGTAAGCTGGCGCGCCTTCTTCAGCGAGATCGTGAAGAGGGCCGGAGTCACGAAGACATAGGCCTGGCCGGATGAGCCGGTCATGACTATCGTCTTGTAGACAAGTTCAGGATCTATTCCCGCGCTCCGGCTTGCATGCATCGCATCAAGATGATCCTCATCAACTTCGTACTGCACGACCTCGTAACTGAATCCCAGTGAGTCGAGGATCCTCATCGCATTCGTCTTTCTGTCCCTGTCTTTCACAGCCTAACGACAATACACCAAACACGCACTGGCTTCCAGTAGCATATTCACGCATTCATGCTCTGTGCAAAACGGAGGAACAGGATTAGACTTGGAAAAGGTGTGTGCGGACCACTACTGGTCCGGACTTTCCATATGTGGCCCCCGCCGGGGCTTTGGAGGGAAAGATGAGAAAGATCCTGCTGTCTTTGCTGGCTGCGGCCTGCATTCTGATTGTTTCATGCAGCGGACAGACCCCTGCCGTTAGTGATGATGTTACTGATCCTGACGCGTCACAGGAAATGACGCTTACCGCATCCGATATTGCCGAAGGCCGCGACATCCCGGCCGGCGGCAGGCGGACACTGACCCTCACAGGGCTTGATCCTGACAGACTCTACAGCATCGTCAGTACAGAGGAAGGCTCAAGAGCCGCGGCTGCAGGAGGTTCCTGCCTGGTCTCAAAGGATGAGGGCTGGTTCATAGTGCCTGATGAGAATGGTGTGGCTGTCATTGAGCTCGACGGATCCCCTGTCCGCCTCTATGAGGTGCCGCGTGAGGTCTTCAACGGACCACAGGATCTCCACTTCGAGCCGCGCGAGGACAACATTGTGTATTACGACAGCCAGGGATGGCCTGTGTACGAGGCCTGTTTCCACATTGACCTGACGAAGGCCGGGGAATATGGCATCAGCGACACTTCCTCGCTTGTCGTTGAGGTGCTGAGACTGGGCAATGGCGGAGGACGGTCATCTGTCCGCATCCTGGACAGCCATGCCCGCAGCCTTGGCCGCGGTCTGGATGTCTATGAGGGCCTGGATTCTATCAGCATCTTCTTCTCCCTTCACCGTGATATGTCCGGAAGCGGGGAAATGGATGAGACTCTCCGCTATGAAGTCATGATGGACACTCCGCTGCGACTGGAAGCCGGAGAGACTGAGACGCTTGAGTCCCCGCGCCATTATGTCATCCCATCCTCTCCACAAGCGCAGATCATAGAGATCAGTGCAAAAGAGATCAGTGCACCGGATGGAGGCCCGGCTCAGTATCCTCTGCATGAGCTGATGGGCAGTGAGACTGATGACGGACAGAATAATACAATCCGGCGCTTCTTTCCTGTGAAGAAGAATGGCAACTCACTCACGGTCTATGTCGCTCCTGACACTCCGGAGTTCTATTTTCCCTACTATCTTGAGAGTGACGGTGCCATATCCCGACAGGATGATGCCGGAACCATCAGCCTGAGGACGGCAACGACAGAAGATGAGGCCTGGCTTGAAAAATACGTATTCACACACTTCAACGCTGAAGAACTTGAGAAGGGAGAAACGCAGGAAATAGAGGTCAAGCTTCCTTCTGCGGGCGAGATTTTCCTCCCTGTCATCCTTTTCGAAGGGTCGGATGAGGCACTCAGCGGCCTGAGTCTGGAAGTGGACAGTGAGATTTTCGAAAAAGTATATGATATCAGAGTCGTCGCATTCAGCAGCCATGGCTACTCCGGCTCAAGTCTCCGCAGAAGTGATCTGGTCTGGGATGAGTATGAGCATGATCCGGATCTCGGCCTGAGCTATGCATATGTGAATAAGATGGGCTGGTGTGACGGAGGGACTGTCACAGTCAGGGTCACCCGCCTCTGAAAATTACGCCTTCCCTTGCAGTGGAAGTTCAGATACTGTTAAGACTCTTGCACCTGTCCCTGCCTGACAGCCGGCCGGGGCAGGTGTCTCAGAATTGTCTATTTCCGCATATTGGGATAGAATCCAACTGCATACATCCCTGTTTAGGAAAACTGAAAGATGACAAGAAAACTGAAACTTGCCGCAATGGTGCTGGGCTTCCTGATCGCTGCCATGCCGCTCATGGCCGACAACCAGGTTGTCTCCAGCCAGAGGGTGACAAGCCTTGAAGAGGAGAATGCTGCGTCGCAGACCAGCCTGTGGCAGAGCTATGAGGAACAGCTCGGACTTACCATGCCCGACCAGATTGACCTGGACTACCTTCAGGAAATGCGTCTGATGGAGGCGCGCGGCGATATCAACTACATGGTGACAGTCGGAGATATCTACCAGCTGGCATACACTTACAACAACCAGCCTGTCACCCTGTCGCTGGAGGTGACTCACTCTCCTTCGGTGCCTGTCCCCAGCATAGGCTCATTTGACAGGACCGGCAGGACCTTCACCGAATTCAAGAATGAGGTGGAGGCGGCGATTCTGGCCCGCTATCCTTATTCGAATCCGAATCTCACAATGATCGCCACCGGTGCCTTCCCTGTCCATGTGTCCGGTTATGTCGACAGCAGCCAGACCGTCAGTGCCTGGGCTCTCGACAGCCTGAGCGATATGGCATACTACGCCAGTGACAACGCCTCGACCAGGGATGTGACGGTGATCTCCGCAGACGGATTCGAGAGTCACTACGACCTGTACAAGGCAAAGAGGGAAGGGGACCTGAGCCAGGATCCATTTCTCAGACCCGGCGACAGGATAATCTTCAACCAGAAGGAGACCACAGTGCTGGTCAACGGGGCCGTCATGAGGAGCGGAACCTACCAGATTCTCGACGGTGAGACGCTGGCTGACGTGATCAGCGGCTATGCACTGGGACTGTCAAGGCAGGCAGATGCCGGCCGGATCTCAGTCACGCGTTACGAGAACGGCACTTACTCCGAATACAATGTGGCCCTTGATGACAGCTCATTCGC
Organism: uncultured Spirochaetales bacterium; assembly: GCA_944390045.1. GTDB lineage: Bacteria > Spirochaetota > Spirochaetia > Sphaerochaetales > Sphaerochaetaceae > Bullifex. Next base: position 136,383 of record CALXOO010000001.1, read on the forward strand.
GCTGAGGGACGGCGACAGCATTCGTGTCTACAGCCTGGACTATCCCGTGGGCTCAGTCACTCTCGAGGGTGCACTCCAGTCATCTGACTCGTCGGCAGGCACAAACTCAATCGCCGGACAGGTCAGCACACAGTACTTCTTCCGCTTCCTCGCCGGCGACACCGTAGAGGACATGCTCGTCCAGATGAGCCCTTATTTCACGGCAAGCAGCGATCTGGACGGATGCTATCTGACCAGGGGCGGAAAGAGCTATCCGGTCAGTTTCCGCGACGTGCTGTACGGAAATGATCCCGCAGGTGACATGGTACTGCAGAACGGGGACCGCTTCACGATTCCCTTCTCCAATCAGATCGTGACTGTCAACGGAGCCGTCAACAGCCCCGGAACATATGCCTTCGTGCCCGGCAAGGATGTGACATACTATGTCAATCTGGCCGGAGGGCTGTCCAGCGAGGCTAAGGGACTTGAGAAGTACAAGCTGTACAACAGCTACGGAGAGCGCATAGATGACAGCAGCCCGATTACGGCTGAGACCACTATCGAGATGGAGAGAAGCACATTCGAGCGCGACCTCGGAATCGCGATCAGCGTCATCGGAGTCGTCTCCACTGTGACCACGATCATACTCAACATCATCGATATTGCCGCATCTGGAAACTGAGGAGTGGGGGAATATGGAGAATCAGAACACAAGACCTGTCCAGGATGACGAGATAGAAATCTCACTGTATGACATAGCTGCGGCAGTATTCAGGAAGAAGTTCATGATCTGCATCATCGTGGTCGCTGCTCTCGCCCTGGCGCTCACCTATCTGTATTTCGCGGACCCTGTCTATGAGTCCAGCGCCACAGTCATGGTCTCCAGCCTCTCGAATGACAGCTCGGACAGCCTGAGCAGTCTGCTGAACGGCTTTGGCGGATCAGCCGGAAGCGAGATCACGACTGAGGTCACGCTGCTGACCAGCCGGCTGACAGTGCAGGATGCGCTGGACAGGCTTGATCTTTCCAGGTATACGGGACCGGACGGTGTGGCATACAGTGATCTTGAGGATCCGATGACGGCACAGGGCCTTATCGCAGGTGATGTCATCTCCGTGACGAACGTGACAGATACGAACATCGTCCAGATCACGGTGAGGGACACCAACGCGCAGTTCGCCGCAGATCTCGCAAATGCAGTGGCTGAGGCTTTCAACACCGTCCTGACCGGATTCGCCAGAAGCGGAAGCACTGCCTCCATTGACTTCGTCAACTCGCAGATACCTATCGCCATGGCGGAGGCAGAGAGGGCCAGCCAGGCCCTGGCTGACTTCCAGCGGGAGAACAGTGTGCTCCAGGCCACGACAGAAAGCGAGCTGGCGCTGACCCGGTACAACTACCTTGAGAGCCGCAGGGCACCGCTTTCCCTCGAGGAGCAGGAGGCAGACGCCATCCTCGCGGCCGCGACCTTCGGACCGGGATATGATGAGCTGATGGCGGATGCCTCAGTGCAGTCCCTGACGGCTGAGCTTTCCAGCACGCAGAAGGAGATCCTCAGCTATGACCTCATGTCGCTTGTGACCGGTGTGTCCGCAAACGGTGCCACTACCGGTACAGCCATGGTCCCTGCCGGACAGAGCGAGCGCTATTATACTCTCGTGAACAGGCAGCAGACCATTGAGCGCAGTCTGGAACAGCTGATTGTCTCCATGATCCCGGGACTGAGCGCCCTTGATGCCTCAACCTATGCCTCCGCGATGGTGCAGAAGATCTCAGCCCGCAGCCAGATTGACTTGATCGATGAGCAGAGCGCGCTTGAGAGTGCCACGCTGGAGACGGTGCCTGAGCTTCAGATGCAGCTTGCACGCCTCCAGAGCGATGTTGAGGTATACCAGACAATGGTCGTCACGCTGATGCAGATGGGCCAGGAGGCACAGCTGCGCGACGCTGCGATTGATGACAATGTAGTTCCGATCGACCAGGCACTGGTCAGCGAGAGGCCTGTCAGCCCGAACAAGCTCATGGTACTCGCAGTCGCGGTCGTGCTCGGAGGCTTCATCGGCGTCGGAATCGCGCTTCTGCTGGAGCTCAACGACAAGAGTATCTTCTCCTCTGACGACCTGCGCAAGACGCTGCCTGATGACGTGCCCTTCCTGGGATGGCTTCCCATGCTCAAGGCGACAAGGAACCACCGTTATGTCTCGAGTGTCGTCAACAGCAATCCGAACAGCTTTGAGAGCGAGAAGTATAAGCTGCTGGCCAGCAACCTCATTTTCGGCCGCGGCGGAAACAACCGCGTCATCACTGTCTGTTCGACGGACAAGAATGAGGGAAAGACATCGGTCATGGCCAATGTCGCAATCGCACTCACACAGAACGGCTACGAGGTCCTCCTCGTTGACGGAGATCTCAGGATGCCGAGTTGCGAGCAGTATTTCAACCTTGAGCATCAGGAGAGGGGACTGGTTGATATCGTCATGGACGGTGTCGATCTGGACTCCTGTATCGTCCAGCCGCTGGAGAATGTGAGCAAGCTCAACCTCCTTCCCTGCGGCTCGAGGCCGGCGATTCCGTCAATGGTCTATTCATCTGAGAACTTCAGCAGTCTCATCGCGCTGCTGAAGAAGCGCTACGACATCATCCTCTTCGACGCTCCTCCGCTCTCGTTCGCCTCTGAGCTCCTGGCACTTGCCAAGAACGCGCCTGAGATCCTCATCGTAACCAGGGCCGGCATAACCAACAAGTCCGTCCTGGTCGAGATGATAGAGAACTTCAGAACCTGCGGAGCGACTGTCGTCGGTGCCTGTCTGAACGCCGTGATCATCTCTCACGGTTCCGGAAAGAGCGGTTATGGAAGCTATTCCTATTCCTATGCCAGCAAGGATCCCACCGCCCTGGCCTCGGTCATCAAGCGCGTGCCCTGGTTCAGCAGCCGCAAGATGTACTACAGACGGCGCTACAAGAGGGATGAGAGGTACCGCATGAAGCACGGCAGTCCCGGCAAGCGTGTCAGGCCGACACATCCGTACAAGCCGGAACTTGACATCAGCTGAGTACTTACCGGGGCGCGGAGGAAAATCCTCTGCGCCCGCATCTTTACAAGAGAGTGCCAAACTGATATGTTGACGCAGGAGGAACTGAAATGAGAGCAGGCGGAACAATGACCGACAACCTTATCCACTTCACCTCCCGAACTGTTTTCAGATGAGAATCCCTTTTTCAAGGGATTTTTTTTTGCTTGAATGGAGGCGGAACATGTCCAACAATGTTTTCTTCGGCAGATCACTCACTGTAATCGAGGATCTTTCAATCGACGAGAGGCGCTACTTCTTCAATAAGGTCGCCCAGCTCAAGAAGGCGATAGCAGAAGGTGACGAGAAGACTCTCGACAGCTTCAGGATCAACGACCCCGACTTTGGAATCTACGAGGTCTTCCTTGAGGACAGCACAAGGACTAAAGAGAGTTTCAGGAACGCGGCCAAGTTTCATCATGCGAAGGTCAGCGAGCTGATGTGTTCCTCCAGCTCGATCAACAAGGGCGAGAGCTATGCTGACACCTTCAACATGCTTTCAGGCTACAGCAACAGGATCTTCATTGTCAGAAGCAAGGTCGAGGGACTGTGCCGCTATCTTGATGAGGAGAGCAGGGCCTACACAGAGCGCAACCATCTGCCTGTCAAGCCGGCATTCATCAACGCGGGGGACGGAAAGCATGAGCACCCCACTCAGGAGCTTCTTGACGAGTTCACCTTCCTTGAGGACAACGGTATGGACTTCTCCAGTCTGCATGTGGCCCTGGTCGGCGACCTCTACCATGGTCGCACGGTCCACTCGAAGGCTGACGGTCTCAAGGTCTTCGACAAGGTGAAGGTTGACCTGATAGCGCCGCCTGAGCTGGCAATGCCGGACAGTTATGTGGAGAAGATGAACGAGAACGGCTTCGAGGTCCGCTCCTTCTCCTCCATCGAGGACTACCTGGACAGCGGGGACATTGCAACCATGTGGTATTTCACCCGTCCGCAGCTAGAGAGGATGGGAGAGCGCATACTCCAGAAGCAGGATGAGCTGAGAAAGAGCATCACCTTCCGCCGCGAGTTCATGGGCAGGCTGAAGGAGGGAACCAGGTTCTATCATCCGCTGCCGCGCCACAAGGAGCATCCGACCATCCCCACCTTCCTGGACAACACTCCGCTGAACGGCTGGGAGAGACAGGCAATCAACGGCATGTACTGCAGGATAGTGCTGCTGGGTCTCATCGCCGGCAGGATAGGTGATGATTACAGCGGTCCCGTGCGCGGTGTTGACAGGACCATCACTGACGAGGAGTACATCGTCCAGGTTGATCTGTCGAAGAAAAAGGCCCCGGCCAAGGTGAAGAATTACTCCGAGGGCGTGCATCCGATAGACAATGGAATCGTCATTGACCACATCTGCCGCGGTGACAGGCCGGGCCAGATCAGGAGCCACATGAGACTGATCTCATCTGTGCTGGGAATCGATGACGGAAGGGGCGGAGAATGGATCAGCCGCGGAAGTGACGGCCAGTACAAGGGCATCATCTTCCGTCCCGGCGAGTACAGGCTGGAGAGAAAGGACCTCAAGAGACTGGCAGCCCTGGCGCCTGACTGCACTCTGAACATCATCAAGGACGGCGAGGTGAAGGAGAAGTACCGCACCCACATGCCGCCCAGGATCTACAATTTTGATGACCTGTGCTGCACGAACGAGGCCTGTGTGTCTCATCCGAGCCAGGGAGAGGGAGTCCCGTCAATGTTCATCAGGACTGCGGACGGCCACTATGCCTGTGCCTACTGCGGGCGCTTCCACTCCTATAAGGAGATATGGACCCACAGGAGTTAATGGGCTAAACTTTGTCAAAAAGAGTCAAGGGAAGATATAAAAGATGAAGACAATTGAGGAAATCACAAGGTATTATGGTCCGCAGCTTGCCAAGGCGGCTTTCGAACTCGGTGCGATCAGGCTCTCTCCCAAGGCACCTTTCACCTGGGCCAGCGGCTACAGGATGCCTATTTACAACGATAACAGACAGTTCCTTTCAAAGGCGAGCTACAGGGCGCTGATCTGTGACGCATTCACCGACATGCTGGAATCGCTCTCATTCGATCCGAAGAACATCGCCGGGACGGCGACGGCCGGAATACCGCATGCGACGACGCTTGCAGACAGACTCCAGAAGCCGCTGAGCTATGTCAGAAGCTCCTCAAAGGACCATGGCCTCGGTCATCAGATCGAGGGGCTGGGAAAGGATGGAAGCTATCACAATGAGCCAGTCTGCCTGATCGAGGATCTGATCAGTACTGGCAAGAGCTCCATTGCCGCGGTCAGGGCCATTGTAGAGGCGGATGGCTTCGTGCCTTATACCCTGGCGATCTTCACCTATGGCCTTGACGCCGCAGCCGAGGCCTTCGCCGCCCTGGATCCCCAGTGCGAGGCCTACACGATCCTCAGCTATCCTGTCATGGTCAGGACAGCCGTGGAAGTCGGCTACATCAGCGCAGAGGAGGCTGAGATGCTGCATGCCTGGAGGGAGGATCCCTTCGGCTGGGGCGAGAAGAACGGTTTTCCGAAGGTTGAGAGGTAAGTTATGAGCTATGTCGATACATTGAGAGAAAGTGCCGGTTTCGCCGGCAATGTGACCTGCATGGGACTTGATCCCGTTCTGGACGCCCTTCCCGGAGAGGGAGGCTTCCGTGACAGGGTCAATGCTTTCTTCGAGACGCTTTTCAGAAGGATGAAGCTGGAGGGCATCTCTCCTGCCGCCTTCAAGCCAAATATCGGGTACTATGTGGTCAACGACCATCCCCGCGAAGAGGACTTCTCCGGTTCCGCCGCCCTGTGCGACGTGCTGGACATGCTGGACTCTTTCTTCCCGTCCATTCCGGTCATCCTGGACAGCAAGAGGGGAGACATAGCGAAAAGCAGTCTCAACTATGCCAGGGAGGCCTTTGAGGGCTGGGACGCGGATGCTGTGACCATCTCTCCTTATATGGGCAGCGACTCCGTACTGCCCTTCGCCTTCCAGGACAAGGGCGTATATATCCTGAACAGGACGAGCAATCCCGGAGGCAGGGACCTGCAGAACATGCTTGCCATCGACAAGGTCGAGGCGAGGGATGTCTATCCTTTCTACATCGCCGTAGCTCATCACATAGCCTCCTGGGCAAATGAGCATGAGGGGCTTGGCGCCGTCGTCGGAGCCACGAACATGGACGAGCTGAAGCAGATTGTCCGCTACTATGCTGAGAAGGACATCCCGACCCTGATCCCCGGAGTGGGAAGCCAGGGCGGCAGCGCAACCGATGTCATGGCAGCTCTCCGTGAGGCCTCATACGATGTCAGGCTTGCCAGGATCAACTCCTCCAGCGGGCTGACGCATCCCTGGAAGAAGGCTCCGGTACCCGAGGACTGGCTTGATCTGTGCATCAGGAACATCAGGGCCCTTATCGAGGAGACAAGAGTCAATGACTGACAGGATAAAGAGCCTGGTCAGGGCACACAGGACCTCCGGTGTCAGACTGTGCACGGTCAGCGGCGTCGCCTCCACCAAGAAGGAGATGATCCGCTGGTTCGATGCCAGCACCGACATCGACATGATCACGACAAAGAGCTTTCAGGTAGTTCCGAATCCGGGAAACAGGGAGCCGGTCATCTGTCAGCTTGCCCCCGGTGACTTCGGAAACAGCGTGGGACTGCGCAATCCGGGAATGGAGACAGCTCTTGAGGAGATCAGGCAGATCAGAATGGAAGGGCTTGGAAAGCTGCTGAACATCTCACTTTCCGCCTCATCCGCCGAGGATTTCATCACCCTGGTCAGAGCTTTTGATGACTATGCTGACTCACTTGAGCTCAATTTCTCCTGCCCGCATGCCGCAGCCGGTTACGGGGCCAGCATCGGAAGTGATATGTGCATCGCATCCGGCTATGTGCGTGCGATAAGAGAAGCCTGTCCCGGACTGAAATCGGCACTCATTGTCAAGCTGACTCCTAATGTCAGTGACATAGGCGCAATAGCCAGGGCCTGTGTTGAGGCAGGTGCTGACGGAATAGCCGCCATAAATACCGTAGGCCCGAGGCTCTACACGATTCCGGGAACCGATATCCCCATCCTGAACAACAGGCTGGGAGGAAAGGGCGGTGCCTCAGGCGCCTGGGTCAAGGAAACCGCTATTGACTGCATCGGAAGGATACGCGCCGCCATCGGCGACGATGCCATCATCATCGGTATGGGCGGCGTTCAGGATGCGCATGATGTCAGGGCGATGATTGACCAGGGAGCCGACATTGTCGGCCTGGGCAGCGTCTTCGGCACGGTCGCACAGCAGGACTGGCCTGAGTATATCAGCACACTGAAGGCGGAAGCCGTGGCCCTTGGGAATGGAGAAAGCATTGAGAACAGGGCTGCCGGCCTCATCATCAGGGAAAACCGCATGTCCTACACAGAGCACAGGATCACGAAGCTCACGGCCCATACTGAGGAAATGCTGATCATGGAACTGGACGGGGAACTTGACTGCAGGAGCGGGCAGTTCGCCTTCCTCTTCGTGCCGGGACTTGGTGAGAAACCTTTCAGTGTGGCCCACAACAGGCCTCTGACCTTCCTTGTGAGGAGGCGCGGACAGTTCACAAACGCGCTTTTCGATCTCAAGGTAGGGGATGTGGTATACACCAGGGGACTGTACGGAAAGCCTCTTGAGCTTCCGGAAGGCGGGGATGCCCTCCTGATAGCAGGAGGAAGCGGTGTCGCCGTCCTCCCCTCGCTGTGCCGCATGATAAACAGCCCTGAGAGGATCGACATCCTGGTCGGAACCAGCGCATCCAGCACTGTCGGCTGTGACGGGAAGGCTCTGTTCGAGGACTATTTCAGGGAGCATGCCGGTTCATATACCGTTGTCGCTGATGACGGGAAGCCGGGACGTGTGCTGGACAGCATAGCGGAACACACGGCAGGAAAGAAGGACCTTAAGGCCTATCTTGTCGGCCCTGAGATCTTCATGGCGCTTGCCGCACGGCGGCTGATGGACTGCGGCCTTGATGAGGACGATATCTTTCTTTCACTTGAGCGCAGCACGCTTTGCGGTGTCGGCCTGTGCGGAGAGTGCAGCTGCGGCGGCCGTCTGACCTGCCAGTGGGGTACCTTCCAGCCTTATGGTTTCATAAGAAAGAACGCCCCTGAACTTCTGGAGCAGAGATGATTGATGTACATGTCCACCTGAGAGACTGGCAGCAGAGTGCAAAGGAAACTGTCGGGCACGGACTGGCAGTCGCCTCACTGTGCGGATTCAGATGGGTGGCAGACATGCCAAACACCGCTCCTGCCCTGACTGACAGGGAGACCGTCCTGGACCGGCTGGCCCTTGCCAGCCCTTACGCCAGAAAGCACCATGTCTCATACAGCGTGCACATGGGGCTGACCGCCGATGAGGACCAGATCCGTCATGCCGTGAACACCTACAATGAGCTCTTTCCACGGGTCCTGGGACTGAAGATGTTCGCCGGCCACTCCACGGGAAACATGGGCCTTGTCTCGCCTGATGCCCAGAGGACCGTTTTCAGGACACTCACAGACTCGGATTACAGGGGGATCCTTCTCGTGCACTGCGAGAAAGAGTCCCTGCTCAGGCCTGAGCTCTTTGTTCCCGGACGTTTTGAGACCCATAGCGCAGCCAGACCGCCGGAGGCCGAGGCTGAGTCCGTGCGCGACATGATCAGCCTTGCCATGGAGACAGGCTTTCGCGGGGGACTGCATATCTGTCACATCTCAACACGCGCCGCGCTTGATCTCGTCAAGAAGGCAAGGGCAGAGGGACTGGATATTTCCTGTGGCGCCACAGCCCATCACAGCCTGCTGACAGCCTCAGATGCCGGGAATCATGATCTCTTTCTCAAGATGAATCCCCCGCTGAGGGACGAGTCTGACAGACAGGCGGTCTACCAGGGACTTATTGACGGTGATGTCGACTTCGTGGAGAGCGATCACGCTCCCCATACCCTTGCGGACAAGGAGGCGGGGGCAAGCGGAATCCCGGGCTTTGCAGGCAGCCTGCTGCTGCTTAAGCGTCTGAAGGCTGACGGAGTGCCGCATGCACGTCTGGTGGAGCTTTTCTGCTCAGCTGCCGCTGACCGCTTCGGCATAGAGTCTGACAACAGGCTTGCGGACAGACTGGACTGGAGGATCGCAAAGGCCAGGGAAGAATACCCATTTGATCCATTCTCCGGTCTCAGCTGAGAGTCAAATCACATCCTCACACCTCACCCATGGCAGCACCCGGGTCCGGGGGCTGTTCCTTTCCATCCTCATATAATGATTCTCTCCGCACCAGGTACCTGCAAACTGTATGCAGGACTGAGCACAACGCTGCAAGTATGGAGAAAGTGAAGAATCTGTGTGCAAGCGGCATTGACACGAAGGGGGGGGGTATATCCTTCTGACAAAACAGAATACCTGGAGGTAGGAATGAAAAAGGGAAGAAGGATGCAGCTGCTGCCTTTGTGCATCGCTCTGCTATGTGTGTTTTTCTTGATGTCGTGTGACCAGTCTACGCCTGAGGCAGAGATTGTCGAGATCTCCGGACCTGAGACCATCAACGTGACCAATGGCTACTATTTCGAACTGGTCCTGTCCAGTGAGTCCCTGCAGAATGCGACCTGGGTCTCATCAAACCCTGCTGTAGTGAAGGCCTACTCAACGCAGTCGTCAACCGTCAGCTGTCAGGCCGTCGGAACCGGAAGTGCGACGATTACAGCCTATGTGGATGAGCTGTCAGATTCAGTCACTGTCAACGTCGTTCCGCTTCCTCCGACCTCAATCAATATTTCATATGGGGATTCAATAGACCTCGGACTGGGGACAAGCTACAAACTGAGTGTGAGTCTTTCCCCATATGACGCTGCACCTGAACTGCTTTCCTGGGTTTCAGATGCACCTGATGTTGTCCAGGTTGACGCAGACGGAACGATTACCGGACTGACAGAAGGCCAGGCGGTCATAACAGCAAGCTATGGATCTGTCTCTGATTCGATCACTGTAAGTGTCAAGCCGAAACTGGAGAAAGTCGAGATCACCAGCGACCATCTCAGCATCATCACAGGCAATTCCCTCATGCTTGGACTGAAGGTAACACCGGAGAATTCTGCGATCGTGTCTCAGGAGTGGACATCAAGCAATCCTGCAGTGGCAGTTGTTTTCAATGGCACAGTCAGCACCTATGCGCCTGGGGAAGTGGACATAACAGTGACTGCGGACGGCCTGAGTGATACTTTCACACTTGTCGTCGAAGATATTGAGGCCATCAGCCTTGACCAGGAATCACTCAGTCTGAATGTCGGTGAATATTTCGATCTCCCCAATGTCACAATCTATCCGAACTCGTACTTTAACCAGTTCTATATACGCTGGAAGGTGTCAGCTGATAATGTTATTGATCTTGGCATGTGCGAGGCAGTTGGGGAAGGCACAGTTGAACTCCGGGCTGTATATGGTGATGTTGAATCAGAACCATGTGTCATAACAGTATCAGATCCGATGGTTGATGCCGGCACATCAGGACTCAGTCTGCCTGCCTGGCTTCAGGGTACATACAAGGCGGTGAGTCAGGCGACAGTCATTCCGCCGGAGGATATGTCAGTCATGCCTGAACTCCACTTTGATGAATACATGACAGCCAGCGCATCTTCATTCTCCCGTATGCTGGATCTCGGCGACTATCTCTACGGTTATGGCAATCTGTCAGTCAGCACCATAACAAGACAGGAGTATAATCATACCAGCTGGCTGCTTGAGTATACTGATGCGGACGGGCAGCCCTGCACTGTGAAAGTGACGAAAACCTCCTCGGGAGTCAGCGTCGAGCAAAATGCAGGGGAAAGCTTGTGGGCAAACGAATACACCAGAGTGGAAATGCCGGAAAAGGAACTTCTGGATGAGGATACAATCTCTGTTGTCCTGTGTACAATGAGTATTGGGCCTGACTTGATCAGTGAATATAGGCGGACTGGCAAGGCCCCTGACGGGACCTATATTACGGCAGAGGATGAGGAAAACTACAGGATCTTGTTCAACAACTATGTTTACACCGATCCTGCTTCGAATGAGCATTTCACTGTTTCAGGCGGGTCAATCACAGCTGAATCGTCTGCTTTATCGATGAGCAGCGTGATTGAGGATCTCGAGGTCAATGGCAGAGTCGTGAACTACAGCTTTGCCCTTGATCTGAGCGCCATCACTGGTCTTACAGAAGAACTTGTGCGGCAGTCTCTGGAATATGATGTTGACGGCAAGAAGTTCATTTTCCCGATGTGGTTTTAGTGAAGGAACCGGGAGGCCGGGGCAGTGATGCCCCGGTCGTTGTCACATGGAGAGGAGAATAATGAAAAGAAATATCATTCTGTCAGTCCTGTTATGTCTGGCAGCTGTCTTTCTGGCCTCATGCGATGCCGGAGGAGTAAGACCGCTTGAGCGGATCATTCTGAATACGGCAGAAATAACCATAGAGAAGGGCCAGACTTTCCAGCTTTCGGCCAGCCTTCAGCCGGAAGATGCAGATGATGTGTCCCTTGTATGGGCATCTGATAATGAAAAGTACGTGAGTGTCGACCAGAACGGACTGGTCACTGGTCTCAGTCCAACACCGGAGACAATGTCTGTCATGGTGAGGGTGTACTGCGAAAACTATCACAGAGTCGCCTATTGTGTCGTTACAGTGACGGAGGCGGTTCTGGATTCAGTGACTCTGGACAGAACAGAGGCTGTGATGAGGGTTGGAGATGAACTGCAGCTCAATGCGACGCTGCTTCCTTCCTATATCACTGAGGTTGATGTGCAGTGGTCCTCTTCCAACCCAGCCTGTGTAAGTGTTGATGAGGACGGACTCGTGAGGGCACTGGCGTATTCCTCAAACCCTGTCAGAATCACGGCTAAGGCCGGAAAATTCAGTGCAGAGTGCATAATAACGCTTGACTCTGGCATAGAGACGCTTCCCACAGACAGTCTTCACATACCGCAGTGGGCCTGGGGAGATTACTGGACCATGCAAGCCGGAACGGAATTATACGTGCATATAAGCGAGTCTTCCCTGTCATTTACTTCTCCATTAGTGATAACGCATTTCGGTGCCTTGCTGGAAGAATATGGAATTTCCAGCCAGTGGCAGTCTGACAGTGCATGGTCCGTTACTTCCAGCATTGAAGGGGAGGCCAGTACGGTGGGATTGATTAAGGGAAAGGACGGGTCTCTGTATTTTGGTGATATTGTCCTTGAGCCGCTCAGGGATGGAGAGAGCATTCCTGAGTTTAATGGCGATACTGAGCTCATTGATGCCGGTACTGAAGGGGGCGTCAGTGTGCCGCAGTGGGCCTGGGGTACTTACACCGGTGAGTTTCCGTTCACAGTGGTCAGAACGGGGGAGGAGCACATCTATTCAGTAACAGCCGACATTTCCGGGTCTGGCTGGTCAGTCGGCGTCGTGGACGAGTCAGGCAATACTGTTCGCGAGTACGGTCCGATTGTCGGTGAGGATGAGGTTCTTGTCTCTCAGAAGACAGGGGACGGAGCTGAATTCTACGTGCTTGAGTACGGCTTCAACAGATGGTTCCCGAACCAGGTGGCGATATACAAGTTTGGACGCTACCCTGCCATCCACGTGAAATACGTTGTGACGTCAAATGACAGTCCGCTTGCGGTAATACTGGAAACAGGAGTCTTCGCCGTGTCACTTATTCCGTCTCAGCAGTAGACTTGCGTTCTTTTCCTTTCAGGCCCCATGATGTATCTGGTCATGGGCCTGCCGGTCCGGATGCCACTGAATGAGTGTGGCATCTGGTTCGTGCCGCGGATCCGCATCATGGCTTCGATTCAAACGTGATTCGACGGCAGGCTGTTCTGAATTATTACCGTGCACAGGAAAATATTAAATGGACGCTTCAGTGCGTCTCAGAAAAATCATGTGTAGTGGTTGTTAGTCCTTGCAGCCGGCACACGCTGCAAGGATACACGTGCCTGAACATTTTACATTTTTAATGATTGTAATTGTCATTCGTTTCGGTGTATAAGGTCTAGTGGCAAGACTTTTTTCAGGAGGCATTGGCTGTGAAACGTTCGACTGACGACGCAAACCCTCACCCTGACAGTAGCAGTAGAACCACCATTTCAGCCGAGGCAGCCAGATAAAGATCCTCTTTGCCCCGGCGGGAGGCAGAGATGATCACAATCAGAAACAACAGCGAGAAATATACCTGGATCGATGCCCGTGATGTGAACCGGGACGATATCACCACGCTTTCAGAGGACTACGCGATCTCATCGGAGCTCCTGGCTGACATCCTGGACCAGGATGAGCAGAGCCGCATGGAGAAGGAGGATGACTACCTGGCCTTCATCGTCAGGATCCCCAGAGACGAGGAGGATGAGGAGAATCCGCTGACACGCAATGCCGTGCCGCTTGGAATCGTCCTTTATCCGGACAAGGTCATCACGGTCTGCCAGGCGGACAGCGTGGTGCTGGAGGATTTCGCCAGAGCCCGCTTCAGACAGTACCCTGTTGATACCAAGGAAGGTTTCGTCCTCTCGATCCTGGGCCGTTCCGCGCTTGTCTTCATCAGGATACTGAAGTACATCAACAGGCAGAAGGATCTCGTGGAAGAGCAGCTGCATAAGAGCGTGATGAACTATGAGCTGATCCAGCTGCTTGAGATCCAGAAGTCACTTGTCTTCCTCACGACCAGCCTGACCAGCAATGAGATGCTGCTCGAGAAGATGGTCAAGAGCCCGATTTTCAAGCTGAACAATGAGGACGAGACTGATTTCCTTGATGATGTCATAACTGACAACAAGCAGGCAATCGCAATGGCCAACATCTATTCAGATATCCTGACCGGAACGATGGATGCCTTCGCCTCGGTCATCGGAAACAACATGAATGTCATCATGAAGAGGCTCACCGTCATCAATCTCGCACTGATGTTCCCGACCTTCATAACAGGGTTCTTCGGGATGAACATACACATTCCGGGAACCGACAGCTCCTGGGCCTGGCTCTGGCTGGCCGCGCTATGTCTGGTCGTCGCGGCAGTCGGCAGCTACATCATCTCTGACAGACACAACAAGAGCCTGATCAAGGCCAATATCGGTGAGAACAGAAAGCGCAGGAGGAAGTCCAGACGATGAGCAGGAGGATCCTGGTCCTGTTCTGCCTTGCGCTGCTGGCAAGCAGCATCCTTCCTGCCAGTGCGAGACAGGATGACCTCAGACAGCTGTATTCGACTCTCGCCAGCGGGCATGCTGACTTCAACAATACTGTCACGGCCGGGGAAGCAGATGACTATGTGAGCCAGCTGTCTGACAAGGTGGACTCAATGAATGATGCGCAGTACTGGTATGCACTCTCTTCCGTCGCCGCGCTTGCACATGACAGCCACACCTCACTCCAGCTTTCCGTCTCCACGCTTGCGTCTTTCAGCTTCCTTCCTGTCATCTTCGACTCCTTCGACGGGGCAGAGCTTACCATAGTCGCTTGTGACAGCCAGCTTTCCTGGCTGCTGGGAAAGAAAGTCGTGTCAGTCAACGGCTTTTCACTGGATCAGATACTTGAGCGCGCAAGGACGGTTATCCCCAGCGACAACGACGTTCATCTTCTGTCCGTGCTCAAGGACAACCATCTCGTCTTCAGGGACTTCTACGAGGAGCTTGGGATAGTGAAAGAGGGTGAGGACATCGAGCTGGAGTTTGATGATGGATGCTTTTTCCGGCTTGAATGTCAGTCTCTTGCCCAGTACAGCACAAGTCCAAAAGCATACCTGATGCAGAAGGCTGTTCCTACGGTCAACCCCTCAGCCTATTACAGTGCGATGGCACTTGCGGATGAGAATGCACTGCTGATCAACTACCATGTCTGTGCCGAGATGGAAGGCTATCCTTTCGGACAGTTTGCCGGACAGGTCCTGGATCTCATCCGAGATAGGGGCTATGGAAAGATAATCGTTGACCTGCGCTATAACAGCGGAGGCGACAGCAGTGTGATCGGGCCCCTCATCGACGGCCTCGGGACACTGATGGAGGAAGAGAAACTGGAACTCTATGTTCTCATAGGAGAGGATACTTTTTCTTCTGCCGTGCTGAATGCAATAGAGCTCAGGGATCGGCTGGGCGCCGTTCTTGTAGGCAGGCCGACAGGCGGAAGCGCAAGTCATTACGGAGAACTTGCCAGCGGGACGCTGGAGAATTCCGGCCTGGTCTTTACCTGGTCGACAAAGTACTTTGATAATGGGTATAGCGGGCCTCTCATGCCAGACATTCCGGTTGAGAGGAATGTGGATGCCTACATCAATGGCGTTGACAGTGATCTTGCTGCACTGGGGGTGCTGTGATGTTCAGAAAGAAGCAGGCGCACAGGCCTGATTTCCCGAGGGACCAGTATGTTCCCGCACTCAGGAAGAGCATATGCACGGGGGAGGAGTCTTTCGGCTTCATAAGACTCTCTGACAGGGTTTTCCTGGAAGTTCAGCTTGTCAGATCCCGTGATGAGCTGCTGAGCCTGCTGTCATGCTATGCAATTTCGGAAGATGAGGTCGAGACCATATTCTGACAGCATCGGAACCACCCTGAGAAGATATGATATGTCTGCAAATCTTAACCGGAGAAGGGCAGCCAGGGCAGGTATTTTCCTGTCAGTTTGCGCTGATTCCGCGATCGGAAGTGAGAATTGCTGAAATGTCTCCATGCGGGCCTGATTGAGCTCCTGCACGGCTTCAGGAGCATATATGGAAAGTGCCGTATTTCCTTAAGTCTCCTCTTATGTTAGATTTGAATCTGCATCTTATGACAATGAGGACAAGAGACCTGATGAGAAGACTGCTTCTTATGCTCATGATCGCGGCAGCTGGCCTTTCGGGCCTTTTCGCCGCCGCTGACCAGACAGGACGCGTGAACTATTACGCTGACTGCATGAATGACACTGAATACGCCACGCTGCTGAAACATGTTTTCGATGATGACGGACTTGATACCGCCCTTGCCGATTACGCGGCACTCATGCAGACAATCATGTCGAAAGGTTATGATGACTGGGTCTCATATCTCATGAGTGCGCGTGCGGCCCTGATCGTGGCCCGCTATGCCAATGACAAGGACCAGAAGGCGGTTGCCGAGGCATACATGAATGCTGCTGACAGCTTCGTGGAGACAGCCAGGTCGCTCGGAGCCCCGCAATCCGCAGCCGGGGTGCTTGAGGCGCTTTCCTCATCCTTCTGGTATCTGGTTGACGGCTCTCTTTCGAAGGGACTTGCCTTCGGCCGCATCGTGGGTGATCTCTGGGATGAGCATCCTGAGGATTTCCATGTCCTGCTCCTGACTGCGGACAAGTATCTCCATTCGCCGGGAATCGCAGGCGGAAACAAGAAGAAAGGGCTGGAACTCTATCAGCTGGCAGAGGTCGTCGCGATGGAGGAGGGCTGTGCCGTGTGGGACCAGTTCTCGATTTATGCGGGGCTTGCCGTCGGCTATGACAAGGCAAAGGAGGATGAGCTGGCCTATCAGTATGCACTGCTCGCAAGTGACATCTACAGCGCCGATCCTCTTGTCAATGAGATAATCTCGAACTACGAGGGATAGTTTTTATGAAAATTCTGCTTGTGCTGGACCAGTTTGACGGTGCCAACAACGGAAACACGAATTCGGCCAGAAGGCTGAAGGATGAGCTGGGCAGACAGGGACACGAGGTCAGGGTCGCCGCCCAGGGAGAGGACAGGGACGACAAGTACGGTTTCGCCCTATATCATCTGCCATTCTTCGACAAGCTCGTAACCGCACAGGGCTTCACTTTTGCCAGCCGTGACAGGGCCAAGATGGAAAAGGCCGTCGCCTGGGCAGATATTGTCCATGTCCTCATGCCCTTCGCTCTTGGACGCTCAGCCGTCCTTGAGGCAATCAGACAGAAAAAGCCGGTGACCGGTGCCTTCCATGTCCAGCCGGAGAATATCTGGTATTCAGTGCACCTGGGCAACTGCAGGCCGCTGATCAACTTCACCTACTGGGGATTCAGACAGTATCTTTTCAAGTACTTCCACTACATTCACTGTCCCAGCCATATGATCGAGAACCAGCTCAGGAGACATGGCTACAAGGCCGAGATGAGAGTCATAAGCAACGGCATCGAGAGGGACTGTGTCTATCACAAGAATCCGAAGGATCCCCAGTTTGAGGGACGGATACTTGTCGTCATGTCAGGGCGCTATTCCGGAGAGAAGCGTCAGGATGTACTGATCAATGCTGTGAAGAAGTCAAAGTACAAGGACAGGATCGTACTCTTCCTTGCTGGTCAGGGACCGATGAAGGAGCAGTATGAGAAGCTGTGCGCTGATCTTCCGAACAAGGCTGTGATGAAGTTCCTGACGAAGGATGAGCTCCAGCGTCTTTTCGGCATGGCTGACATCTACGTCCACGCCTCTGATGCCGAAATAGAGGCCATGGGCTGCATGGAGGCATTCGCCTCAGGCCTTGTGCCGATCATCGCCAACAGCGAAAGGTCTGCCACCCCGCAGTTCGCACTAGACGACAGGAGTCTCTTCAGGCCTGGAGACAGCACTGATCTCGCGGCCAAGATCGACTGGTGGATTGAGCATGAGGACGAGAGAAAGCGCATGGAGAAGGCCTATGCCGCAGAGGCGGATGATTACCGCCTGGACAAGTGCGTGGCCAGAATGGTCGAGATGTTCCGCGACGAGATGGCCAGAGTCAGAGGCCTCTGACGCGTCTCACCGCAAGCGAGATGACGGCAAGGGCACACTGGCTCAGCACGACAGAGAGCCAGACTCCGCTCTGTCCCATGAAAACCGGGAGGATCAGCAGAAGTACCAACAGGAGTACAGGCTCTGCATATACGCAGATATAGGACAGGAGAATCCTTTCTGTCGCGTAGAGGCAGGCTGTCGTTACCCTTGACACCGAATAGAAGACCAGTCCCACAAGAAAGAGGGGCAGGACTGCCGCAACCAGCGTGCTGACCTGGGCCGAGGCGCCGAACAGGGCGCCCAGTGAGCCCCTTGCCAGATAGAGCGCCAGTGTGGACAGCAGGGCCACGGCCAGTCCTGTCAGATATGACAGCGTAGCTGTCGAGGCCAGTGAGTCCCTGTCTCCTTTTCCGTAGGCTATGCTCAGCAGGGGCTGACTTCCGTCTCCCACTCCTTGAAGAAGACACTGCACTATGGTGATGGCATAGGCGATGCAGGCATAGGTCGCCACGGCCTCCTGACCTCCGTATCTTGAACTGAAGAGATTGATCAGCATCAGCGACATCATAGGTGTCAGTGCCAGTCCGAACGGCGCGATTCCTATGCGTATGATAGAGACGGCCCGCTTTGTGAAGAAGCGGCAGTGCCCCGGTCCCGGCAGGCCCTTCCTGATCATGAAGATGGCGCACATGAGTGCGCTCAGCCCCTGTCCGGCCACTGTGGCATAAGCCGCGCCTGCGGTTCCGAAGGGGAAGACCCAGACCAGAAGCCAGTCAAGGAAGACGTTTGCCAGAAAGCCGGCCAGCATCGTCAGGAAGGCGAATCTTGCTTCTCCGCTGTTCCTGATCACAGGGATCATTCCAAGTGCGAGGATCTGGAAGCTGGAGAAGGCCATCATGACGGTAAGATAGTCCAAGCCGTAGTCGTATACCTGACCGGCAGCGCCGAAGGCCCTGAGGGCAGCCGGTGCAGCGATCAGCCCCAGCACAGTCGCTGCGGCGCAGGATGCCGCAAGGAGGATCAGGCTTCCTCTCAGATATTCATCAGCCTCTTCCCGGGAGCCTCCTGCCTTCCTCACTGCCCACAGCACGGCTCCTCCAGTACCGATTCCCGTGCCTAGTGCCTGGATCACGGAGACAAGAGGGTAGGCGACGTTGATCGCGCTCAGGCCAGCATCGGAGACCGCGTTTCCGACAAAGAAGCCGTCGACTATTGAGTATATTCCGCTCAGCGCGTAGGCGAGCAGGGAGGGGAGGACAAAGGCAAAATAGGACTTCATGGGTCAGTTGATAGTCTTTATATCAGATTCTGTCCGGATTATGTAACCGCTTCTGAGCGCTTTGTCCGTCACCAGAAAGCCTTCCTTGCCATGGTCAAGCTTCTCAACCGGATTCCCATCGGCATCTGTGAGACGGAAGCTGTCATCGCAGATTCTGTATACATCGCTTCCAATGTACTCCAGCACTCTGCCGCACCTGATCTGGTTTCTCACATCAAGTCTCCACACACCCTTTTCGACTTCATCAAGCACTGTGCCGAGGTAAAGATATTCCCTCCGGTATCCATAGCTTGTCGGACGGTCAATGTCGGCCGTGTCAACAGGGTCATGCCCATAGAAGAAGCCTGTGGAGTACTCCCTGTGGGAGACGTTGAACAGATCGTCCCTGTATAGTCTCCAGTCCGGATCCCTGTCCAGGGCCTTGCGGTATGCCCTGGTGACCAGCGCGATGTAGTAGACGGACTTCATCCTGCCCTCGATTTTCAGAGAGCTCAGCCCGCTGGCGGTCAGGTCGTCCAGGTGGTCAATCATGCAAAGATCCTTGCTTGAGAGGATCGTCGTGCAGCCGTCTTCCTCGCTTATCGGGTAGTAGATGCCGGGCCTCTCTTCCTCTTCGAGCGCGTAGTGCAGTCTGTAGTTCCAGCGGCAGGTATGGGCACAGTCACCCTGGTTCGCGCTCCGGCCTGCCAGATAGCTGGACAGGAGACAGCGTCCTGAGTAGCTCATGCACATAGCTCCATGGACGAAGGCCTCAAGCTCCAGCTGGGGCACCGCATCCTTTATTCTCTTTATGTCGTCAAGACTGGCCTCGCGTCCGAGTATCACGCGGGAAAAGCCCATGTCAAAGTACATCCGGGCGGAGGAGGAGTTGAGACAGCTGGCCTGGGTCGACAGATGCAGCTGCCTGTCCGGAAGATACTTCTGCATCAGCGGGACCAGGCCGATGTCCGAGATGATGAAGGCATCGAAGGGACTGTCCTTAAGACTCTCGAGCACAGGCACGACCTCTCTGATCTGGCTCTCGCTGAAGAGGATGTTCATCGTGCAGTAGAGCCTGCCGCCGTACCTTGCCTTCAGGTCAGCGGCCTTCTTCAGATCCTCCGGCGTGAAGTTGCCGGCATTCTTTCTCAGCGAATAGCTTGTCAGGCCCATGTAGGCGGCATCCGCCCCGAAGGCGAATGCCGTAGCCAGCTTGTCTATGTTGCCCGCCGGGGCGAGTAGTTCTATTGACATTATGCCTCCAGAAGACTCTTCAGGGCTCCGGCCAGCTTCTTTGCAGGATCCTCCTGTTCTGCCTTCGTCTCTCCCTGTTCCTTCAGCCAGACATCATATTCCGCCTCGCTCATGACCTTCGTTCCGTCATTTGGGAATGCCAGGGCTATGACTTCGTCCATTTCCTCTACAAGGTGGAAGGTGACGCCCTCCTTGACCTCATCGGCCAGCTCTCCCAGATCACGGTTGTTGCGCTTCGGAATGATGATCTCCCTGATTCCGTTGCGCTTTGCGGCAAGGACTTTCTCCCTCAGGCCTCCGATCGGCATGACCATGCCTGTGAGCGTCAGCTCTCCGGTCATGGCCAGGTGATCCTTGATGACCTGACCGGTCAGAAGTGAGTAGAGGGCGCAGGTCAGCGTGATTCCAGCTGACGGGCCGTCCTTCGGCGTCGCTCCGGCAGGGATGTGCAGGTGCACGTTGTTCTTCTCAAACCAGCTCCTGTCGATCCTGCGCCGCTCTGCCGTTCTCTTGAGGTAGGTCCAGGCAATGGAGACGCTTTCCTTCATCACGTCACCGAGCTTGCCTGTGATCTGCAGCTCACCGCGGCCAGGGTAGTTCTCCGCCTCGATGAGCAGAGTGTCTCCGCCCATGCTGGTCCAGGCCAGTCCGATTGCCGTTCCGACCTTGTCCGCCCTGACAATGTCGTCGGTGGGGAAGTAGGGCAGGCCGAGATACTTCTCTATCAGAGGTTCGTCAACGCTCACAGGCCGCTCTTTCTCGGGATGCTCCATCAGGTCGAGCAGGATCTTCCTGTTGATCTTGTCCAGGTCCTTCTCAAGGTTCCTCACTCCGGCCTCACGGGCATACTGGTTCGCGATTGAGAGTATGGCCTTGTTGGAGTACTTCGCATCCGCCTTTGTGATGCCTGTCCTCTCGAAACTCTTGGGCAGGAGGTATTTCTTGGCAATGTTCAGCTTCTCGTTCGAAGTGTAGCCTGACAGCTCTATGACCTCCATCCTGTCAAGCAGCGGCTCAGGCACTGTCTCCAGAGTGTTGGCCGTGACGATGAAGAGCACCTGTGAGACATCGAAGGGCAGATCGAGATAGTGGTCCCTGAACTCCCTGTTCTGCTCCGGGTCAAGGGCCTCAAGCAGCGCGGAGGCGGGATCTCCGTTGTAGCTCTGTCCCATCTTGTCTATCTCGTCGATGAGGAAGACAGGGCTCTTTGTCTTGACGATCTTCAGCCCCTGGATGATCTTGCCCGGCAGTGCGCCGACATAGGTCCTCCTGTGTCCCTTGATCTCTGCCTCGTCCTTCATGCCGCCGACTGAGAAGCGGAAGTACTTCTTGCCCAGCGCACGGGCGATCGAGCGTCCGACGCTGGTCTTGCCGACTCCCGGAGGGCCTACCAGACAGATGATGGCGCCCTTTGTGTCCTTCTTCTGCTTCCTGACAGCAAGGAATTCCAGGATCCTCTCCTTGACCTCCTTCATGCCGTAGTGATCCTTCTCCAGGATCCTGCGTGCCTTCTGGATGTCGAAGTCCTTGTAACCCTCATCCTCCCAGGGAAGGGCGATGATCGTCTGCAGGTAGTTGAGCGTGACAGCATAGTCCGCCGAGTTGGGCTCAAGCGAGACAAAGCGCGAGAACTCGTTCTCGACCGCTTCCTTGGCCTCTCCCTCCAGATGGAGTTTCTCCAGTTCCTGCCTTATCTTCTCGACAGTATTCACGCCGCTCTTTCCGTCCAGGCCGAGCTGCTTCTGGATCTGCCTCATCTCCTCACGGAGGAAATAGTCGCGCTGGTTTTTCTCAAGACGCTGGTTGATCGTGTTGGATATCTCGCTCTGGATCTCGGCGATCCTCCGCTCCTGCGAGATATAGAAGAGGACCTCCTCGATCCTCTTCCTGACATCCAGTATCTCCAGGATCTGCTGCTGTTTCTCCCCGTCAATCGGCAGGATTGATGCGACATAGTCCGCATAGCGGCCGGGATTGTCGATGTTGACCATGTTCAGCCTGTTCTCGTCTGAGAACATGGCAGGACGGTTCTGCATCTTGGCAAACTCGTCATTCAGGCTCCTGATCCAGGCCTTGAGCTGTTCGCTGTCATCCACGATGTCATAGACATACTCGACTTTCGCCGAGGTATAGCTGATCGTGCTGTAGAAGCTCTCGACCCTGAAGCGGCACAGGCTTGAGACGAAGATGTTAAGTCCTCCGTCCGGCATCCTCAGCGTTTTCAGGACGCGGCAGACAGTGCCCATGGAATAGAAGCGCTTTACAGGATCCCTCTCATTCTCGTCATGAGGCCTTTCCATTATCGCTGCGAAGAGGCCGCCTTTCGAGACGACCTGGTTTATGACGGTGATGTCCCGGTCTCCCGAGATATAGAGCGGGGTGAAGAGCCCCGGAAAGAGGGGCTTTGTAGTAAGCGGGAGCACCAGAAGGTTTGCCGGAAGCCCAGAGGTCTCCTCCATATTTGATTCATCAATATTGTTCATACAGTCTTTTCCTCTCTCATATGATTTGCCGTAAAAGATAAGTCAAAAGGTGTCAAGAGGAAAGAGGTCATGGAAATTTAGACGGTGGTGGTGTAGTATGTCTCATGAGGTGAATTTGTTATGAAAAAAGGCTTGGTTTTTGTGCTGATGCTTCTGTCATTGCTCTTTGTCTCATGTCAGGATGATATGCCTGAAGTTCCCGGGGAAGACCAGGAGGTGCTGACCGGGGCCCCGGGGAAAAGCCTGATTCTCGTCGATCCTGACAGCAGCGTCACTTTCACGGAATGCAAGGTCAATTCCGGCGACAGAGGCCCCTTCGGTGAGCCCGGCGATGAAAAGGACAAGCTTGAGAGAGCTTTCTGCATTTCGCCTGATGAGGAAGTGCTGTACTATCCGATGGTGCTCGTGGACGTGTATGAAGAGTACACCGGGGAGAGACCGGACAGCGGAGACCCTCTGTGGACTTACACCCGCACTTACTTCGGCATATCCCTGGATGATGTGAGACGTAATGGAATGGAAGTGCTGCTTGATGCCCTGAGAGCTGCAGAACACCTTCCGTATCCCACAGCGGAAGATTATAAGAAGAGTGAGAATGGCGGGAGCAATGAAGAGCCGACAGACCTTTCTGACTTTGAGCCGTTCTTTGGTAAGGAATACACAAAGCTGAATGTTGACAGCGAGCGTGATCATTTCGACATGTATATCGGCAGCTTAACGTTTTCCAGCCAGCTGTCCGGGAACCTCATCGCTGACAGTGCGAATTACGAGGCCTGCTGGACAACATTCTCAATCTCCGGAAATGGCAAGCTTTTTTATCCTGTGATTCTTGACAAGGTTTTTATGGAATATACAGGCCGTGATATGACCAGCGGCGATGCGCTGTTTTTCTATATCCAGTGCTATCTGGGGGACTGTGGTTTCCAGAACAATGACGATCTGAATGATGGGACCGGATTCGAGGAATTGCTGAACTATCTGATTGACAACAAAGATTCCCTTCCTGTCCCGAAGGTGTCTGATTACGTCAGCAAATTCGGAGAGAGACGTTTCTGAATTCTGAGTTCCTAGCGGTGCTGGACAGCCGGCACCGTCCGCAGCCATGGTTTCAGATGAAGATTGCTGTCACAGCGGCACGGGAATGTGCTAGGATTGGGCTGTGATGAACGAAGATCTCTACAACATCTACTGCGAGATACTTGAACGGGAGCTGGAGCCGGCTCTCGGCTGTACTGAACCCATAGCCATCGCTTACTGTGCGGCGAAGATGAGGGCCACTCTGGGCTTTGTCCCGGACTCGATACTGATCCGCACAAGCGGTAATGTGATCAAGAACGTAAAGGCAGTGACTGTCCCGAATTCAGGAGGCGGCAAGGGTATTGAGGTCGCATCTGTCCTGGGGGTGCTGGGCGGCCGCGAGGATCTGGTCCTTGAGGTTCTCTCCTGCATAACGGACGAGGACAGGAAGAGGGCGGGGGAGCTTATCGCAGGAGGCTATGCCCGGGTTGAGCTTGCCACCGGAGTGCCTTCCCTGTACATAGAGATCACCGGACAGGGACGGGGTCAGACCTGCACCTGCACTGTCGCAGGAGGACACACGAACATCACGCATCTGGAGAAGAACGGGGTGGTCTTGGCTGACAGGAATGCTGACTGCACAGGCGGCGATAAGAGAGGTGAGGAGCTCCGCTCGCATCTCAGTGTCTCCAGGATCATCGATTTCGCCAAGCACTGTCCGCTGGAGAAGTTCAGCCGGGTGATAGACCGTCAGATAGAATACAATACCGCGATTGCGCGCGAAGGTCTCAGAGGACGCTACGGCGTCTCTGTCGGACGCACACTGATGACCCACTATGATGCTTCCGACGTGCGGATCCGTGCCCGGGCCATGGCCGCTGCCGGAAGCGATGCCAGGATGTCCGGCTGCTCGCTGCCTGTGATAATCAATTCCGGAAGCGGAAACCAGGGGCTGACTGTCTCTCTGCCAGTGATTGAATATGCCAAGGAATACAGGAAGAGCCATGAGGAGCTGGTCAGGGCCCTTGCACTGTCCAACCTGATCGCAATTCACCAGAAGCGCTACATCGGTCCTCTGTCCGCATTCTGCGGTGCCGTCAATGCGGCGACAGGGGCTGCGGCCGGAATCTGCTTCCTGCTTGGAGGAAGCGACGATGAGATCGGCAGAACCATCACGGACGTGCTGGCCAATGTCGGCGGAATCGTCTGCGACGGTGCGAAGCCAAGCTGTGCCGCCAAGATCTCAAGCGCCCTGGAGGCCGCCATCCTGAGTTACGAGATGACCACTGAGGGCAACTGCTTCAAGCGGGGAGAGGGTCTGGTCGGCTGCGATATCGAGAAGACGATAGAGAGCTTCGGACGGGTCGGTCGCGAAGGAATGAGGGAGACTGATGCAGAGATCCTCAGGATAATGCTTGAGGAGTGATCAGGACAGTCACATCTCCGCCGCAGGCCATGCCTGTGCGCCCCTGCTCGGTGAGGTCGTAGTGCACTATCCTGCGCCTGTTTGCCGCCAGCGCGTCATGTTTCACGAGTTCTTCCAGCGCGCCTCCCCCGACAGTGCCGGCCTGCCAGGACTTGCCCACCAGCATTATCGCACCTTCACGTGCCGGCGATGACCCGCCGGAGGCCAGTATCCTGCATACTGCCGCCTCTTTTTCCTGTGCGATCCGTCTGACCATGGCCGGATCAAGGACCACCAGCTTCTTGTCTTTCCTGTAGACGCCTATGATCTCCGCCATTATGGATACGGCAATCTCCGCCGGTGTGATTGCGTTGAGCGGAAGACCTATCGGGCTGTGGACCGTGGCCAGTATCTCATCGCTTATGCCCTGTGCTCTTGCGAATTCAAAACACTTCTCAATCTTGCGCCTTGAGCCGATCATGCCGATGTATGACGATTGGTGGCGGCAGCACTGGACCAGGACCTGGCTGTCGTATGTATGCGCGTGTGTGAAGATACAGTAATAAGGATTGTCCACCTTCCAGATATCATCGTCAGGTTCATTGAAGTCTGTGAGGACGAGCCTGGTGCCGTCAGGAAAATTCTCTTTCCTCAGTACTTCCGGCCTGTCATCAGCCACCAGTGAGGACATGCCGCAGCAGGCTGCGATCCGGGTCAGGGCCTGTGCCACATGGCCGCCTCCGAACAGTACGAGCGAGGCGGGGTAGCTCAGGTGCGAGCAGTAAACACCGCCTTTCCCGATGTACTCGTTTCCATCGCCGTCAGTAGAGAGGCAGGCCTGTCCGCTTCTCAGGATTCTGTCAAGCTCTTCATATAGTCTCATCAAGCACCTCCTCAAGTGCGCCGCAAAGAGTCTCTATTTCCTCCTGCCGGGTGAAGACGCCTGGCGAGAGGCGCAGTGTGCCTTCCGGCCAGGTCCCCAGTGCCTTGTGTGCCATAGGTGCACAGTGCAAGCCGACGCGGGCCTCAAGGCCGGTCCTCCTCTCCAGCTCATACGACAGCTGTGCCAGGTCCATCCGGTCAGTCGTGACTGAAAAGAGACAGCAGTGCCGCTCAGGTTCCCAGTCTCCGACAATCCTGATGCCCTCAATTGCGGCAAGGCTGTCATGAAGCAGCATCATGTTCCTGTACTCTGCCCCAAGGGCTTCTTTCCCATGCTCCTGCCACCAGTCAAGCACGGCCAGCATGCCCGCTATCGCAGGGCTGTTCTGAGTGCCTGCCTCAAAACGGTCCGGAGCATCAGGCGGCATGAGGAGGCTGTCAGACAGGCTTCCTGTCCCGCCTGCGATCAGCGGTCTGGTCTGCCTGGCAAAGTCCGCCGTCGTGACGAAGCCTCCCAGCCCTTCCGGTCCGAGCAGGCCCTTGTGTGCCGTGAATGCGGCGGCAGAGATGCCGAGCGCGGTGAAGTCAATGCTGACAAAGGGAAGGGCCTGTGCGCTGTCGAGTATGAAGTCGAGTCCATGGCGCTGCGCGCTTTCTCCGGCCGCGGCGAGGCCGGTGACTATTCCGCTGACATTGGAGGCCGCGTTAACCACCAGTGCCCTGGTGTTCCTGCGCACGAGTCTGTCCACGCTGCTGTAATCTGTGTTGCCCCTGCCGTCGGTCTCAAGAACTGAGTAGGGGATATGGTGAAGTTCCAGTGTCCTCATCACCGCATTGTGCTCGAATGCAGTCACCAGCAGGTGGTCATCCCGGCCGTAGCGGCCTGCGATGAGTATGTTCAGCGCCTGGGTGAGAGAGGGGGTGAACACAGTTACGGCGTCACTGGGTGCATGGAAGAGTCCGGCGATCCTGCAGCGGAGCTCGTATGCGTTCTCTCCGCTCTGGTCTCCGCCCCGTCCGAAGCTCCTGGAGGGATTTGAGCAGTCCCTGTCCAGATAGTCCTTGACTGCCCGGGACAGTCCGGGTGCCTTCGGCCAGCTGGTCGCGGCATTATCGAAGTAGAGTCGGTTCATGCCTCAGATGATAACACAAATTGGCCATTGTATTCTCAATTTAACAATGGTAGAATTGATTCGTCATGAAAACAATGAATAACCGTCTAATGCTTTTGTTTACTGGTGCGCTCGTCGCTGGCGCGGCCTTTGTGCTTGTCCTTTTCGGGAATCCGGGGAACATGGGCTTCTGCATAGCCTGCTTCCTGCGTGACGCGGCCGGCTCGCTGGGCCTTCATTCCAGTGCGAATGTGCAGTACATGAGGCCTGAGATCCTCGGTCTGATCCTGGGCTCCTTTGTCATCTCACTGGCCAGCGGTGAGTTCAGGCCGCGCACAGGTTCCAGTCCTGTCCTGCGCTTCCTGATAGGAGCAGGTGTCTCGATCGGGGCACTGGTCTTCCTCGGCTGCCCGCTGAGAATGGTACTCCGCCTTGCGGCAGGTGACTTCAACGCCCTCTTCGGGCTTCTGGGCTTCGTGATCGGCATCGCGGCAGGCTGCCTCGTGCTCAATCTAGGTTTCTCTCTTGGTCCTGCGAGACAGACGGGCCGGATCGAAGGCAGCGGAATCAGCATCCTGACGATCATTCTCTTCATAATTCTCATTGCGGCTCCGGGGCTGCTGCGTTTCAGCACGGAAGGCCCGGGAAGCATGAGGGCTCCGCTCTTTCTGTCACTTGCCATGGGACTCGCCGTCGGAGCGATGGCCCAGAAATCGAGGATGTGCTTTGCAGGAGGCTTCAGGGATCTCTTTCTCCTGCGCGACAGCACGCTCATCACAGGTCTGGTGTCCCTCTTTGTCATCTCCCTTGTGATAAACCTCGTGTCAGGAAACTTCAAGCCCGGCTTCGAGGGACAGAGCGTTGCCCATACCCAGTGGCTGTGGAACATGCTCGGCATGGTTGTCGTGGGCTTCGGCAGCATCCTTCTGGGAGGCTGTCCTCTCAGACAGCTCATCCTGGCCGGAGAGGGCAACAGTGACAGTGCTGTGACAGTCCTGGGACTGGCCGCAGGCGGTGCAATGGCACATAACTTCAATCTGGCAAGCTCCACATCCGGCACGACTGCGGGGGGCAGGGCAGCGACTGTGCTGATCCTCCTCTTCTTCGCTCTCGTCTCGGCTCTGGTGATCGTCTCAAGGAGGAGGAGTGAATGAAAAGAATTGACACATCCGGCTACAGCTGTCCCGAGCCGGTGCTGATGACAAAGCGAGCGCTGAAATCCAGCGGGCAGGGACTCGAAGTGATCGTTGACAACGTTGCGAGCCGGGAAAACGTGACACGTTTCGCCCAGGCGACGGGCTACAGTGTTGGCTGTGTGTCGGAAGGCAGCAGATGGATACTTACACTGACAAAGTAGTCCTCACATTCCACAGTCATTATGATGCCGTCAGACAGAGGAGAATGCTTAAGGAGAGCGGAATCGAATCCGTTCTGGTTCCGGTTCCCCGCTCCCTCTCCTCCAGCTGCGGCACCTCGCTCCTGATGGATGCCGCCTCGTATCCGGCAGCCCGTCTGATAGATTCGCTGGAGGGCGCATACGCCTTCAAGGAGGGAAAATGGTCAGGCTTACCCATACGGTGAAGACCAGCGGCTGCGCGTCAAAGCTGCCTGTCGGAGATCTGAACGCCATCCTTTCAACGATACCGCCGATGGAGGATGAGAAGCTGCTGGTGGGCTTCGAGACCAGCGATGACGCACTGTGCTGGGATCTGGGTGACGGACGTGTCATGGTCCAGAGCGTGGATTTCTTCCCTCCGGTAGCGGATGAGCCCTATGACTACGGACGCATCGCGGCTGCGAACGCGCTGTCTGATATTTATGCCATGGGCGCCAGGCCTGCCGTGGCGATGAACATCATGTGCTTCTGCTCCCATATGGATCTTGAAGTGATGAGGGATATCCTGCTGGGTGCACAGGAGACCTGCAGACAGGCCGGATGCGTGATAGCCGGCGGACACACAATAGCGGACGCGACCATCAAGTTCGGGCTTTCTGTCACCGGATTCACCACCCGGGACCGGCTGTGGACCAACAGGGGAGCCAGGGCGGGTGACTTGATCGTGCTGACCAAGCGCATCGGAGTAGGGGTTGCCAATACCATGATAAAGGCCGGGGAGGCGGATGCCGGTTTCACCAGAGAAGTCCTGGACGGAATGATGGAGCTGAACCGCAGCGCCTGTGAGCTGGCCTCTTCCTTCGAAGTGCATGCGGCGACTGACATCACCGGTTTCTCGCTGCTTGGCCACCTTTACGAGATGGCTCACTCCAGCGGTCTGACGATAGAAATCGACAGCAGCGCTGTTCCTGTCTACCCTCAGGCGCTGGAAGGCGCGCGTTTCGGCTTCATTCCGCAGGGAGCATACAGCAACAGGGACTATCTTGAGGACAAGGTGCTTATTGATGAGGGGATAGACAGGGCCCTGTGTGATCTCTTCTTCGATCCCCAGACCTCCGGTCCGCTGGCACTTGCGATGGATCCGGCCTCGGCAGAGGACTTTGTCTCACGTTTCAGCGGAGTCGGCGCGGTAATCGGGCGCTGCCTGCCGGAAAGGGAGAAGGCCATTGTGGTCAGGGCCTGATGCATGCAACAGAATGCAACATTTTCCTTGCACAGCATCCTGATGCCATGTTAGAGTCATGATAGCAGATAAAAATACTTCGGGAGGCTTTTTGGCATGAAGAACACTAGCGAAATCAAGGCGATGATCGTCGCATTGTCAAAGCTTGACACAAAGGCGATGTATCTCAATGACTTCTTCCACACCTGGAAGGAAAGCGATGACGAGATCGCCGCAGTTTTCCAGGTCGCTGAGATTCTCAGGGCGATGAGGGAGAACAATATCTCCACAAAGGTCTTCGACTCCGGACTCGGCATTTCCGTCTTCCGCGACAATTCGACCAGAACCCGCTTCAGTTTCGCCAGCGCATGCAACCTGCTGGGTCTCGAGGTTCAGGATCTGGACGAGAAGGTCTCCCAGATAGCACACGGAGAGACAGTGAGGGAGACGGCCAACATGGTCTCCTTCATGGCAGATGTCATCGGCATCAGGGATGACATGTATATCGGAAAGGGCCACACCTATATGAAGACTGTTGCCGACTCTGTCGCAGAGGGATACAGGGACGGAGTGCTTGAGCAGAGGCCGACTCTGGTCAATCTCCAGTGCGACATCGATCATCCCACACAGTCAATGGCCGACATGCTTCATGTGATCAACTACTTCGGCGGAGTTGAGAACCTCAGGGGAAAGAAGATAGCGATGACCTGGGCCTATTCACCCAGCTATGGCAAGCCGCTTTCCGTGCCTCAGGGAATCATCGGTCTCTTCAGCCGCTTTGGAATGGAGGTCGTCCTGGCCCATCCGGAAGGCTATGAGATCATGGAGGATGTCGAGAAGATTGCCGCTGACAACGCAAAGGCTTCCGACGGATCCTTCCGCAAGGTCAACACGATGGAAGAGGCCTTCAGGGATGCTGACATCGTCTATCCGAAGTCCTGGGCTCCGTTTGCGGTCATGGAAGAGCGCACGCGCCTTGTCGAGGCGGGACGCTTCGATGACCTGAAGGACCTGGAGAAGAAGTGCCTTGAGAACAACGCCCGCTTCAAGGACTGGACCTGCACCGAGGAGCTGATGAAGACCACAAAGGATGGCAAGGCTCTTTACATGCACTGCCTGCCTGCCGACATTTCCGGTCTTTCCTGCAAGGAGGGCGAGGTCGAGCAGTCTGTCTTCGACCGCTATCTTGTGCCTCTGTACAAGGAAGCGAGCTACAAGCCTTATATCATCGCGGCCATGATCTTCCTTGCCAAGTTCAGCAACCCGTCCGGAAAGCTGGATCAGCTGCTGGACAGGGCAGTTCCGAGAATCCTGTAATTCTGAGATGGAAAAAAGCTGGCCGGACTGAGTTTCAGTCCGGC
This sequence comes from uncultured Spirochaetales bacterium, assembly GCA_944390045.1. Lineage (GTDB taxonomy): Bacteria > Spirochaetota > Spirochaetia > Sphaerochaetales > Sphaerochaetaceae > Bullifex. The sequence goes on from CALXOO010000001.1 coordinate 167,434, forward strand.
CATTGTTTATGGGTTCCAGGCGCTTCAGATTCCGTAAGCCGCCGTGTCAGCGTCCGTGAGTGTGTAGCCGTAGAAGAGCTGGTAGAACTCATCTGCCTCAGCCCTGAGGTCAATGCCGGCTTCCTCGCCGTAGAAGGTTTCCGCTGCCCAGTAGATTCCTATCAGGCGGTTGATTGAGGGAGGGGAGTCGATCCAGTTGTTGATCACGGCTGGAACCAGATAGACTCTGCCTTCCCTGACCGCTGACAGGCTCTGCCAGAGACTGCCCTCAGCCGTAACGGAGGCATAGGCCTCCGGGCTGGAGAGGATGATGACATCCGGATCCCAGATGAAGATCTGCTCCAGGCTCATCGCGTTTCCGCCGGAGGAGAAGGTCGAGGGACAGACATTCACGCCGCCGACCGCCTCAAGCACTTCACCGTGGAAGTTGCCCTGTGGAATGGCCTCCAGTCCGTCTATCGCCGAAGAGTAATAGAATGTCACTTCTCCGCCGAGCTCTGCCCTGACTGAGTCTGCGTATGCGACTGCCTCGTCCGCCCAGGCTGCAAGCTCCTCGCCGCGCTCCTCATCTCCCAGCAGCTGGCCAAGCCTGCGGTAGGTGCTTCCGCTGTCTGCAAGATAGCTCTCGATGAAGACGACCGGGATTCCGATCTGCTCCTGCAGGACGTCAAGGTCGCTGATCATCTCATCAGTACTTCCCTTGATCTCTCCGATATCGACAACAACATCCGGGCTGACCACGATCAGCGCCTCCTTGTTGAGGTTGGCCTTCTTGCCGTAGAAGGTGCCGAGCACCGGCAGACCGTGGGTGATGTCCGGGTAGTAGGCTTCCTCCTGTGCGCTCATGTCTGTCGTGAGCCCTGAGATCAGACTCTGGTCAAAGGTGAGAAGTATCACCTGGGCCATTGAGCCCGAGGGACAGATGGAATCGATCGCTGCCGGCACGGTCACCGTGCGGCCCAGATCGTCGGTGAACTGGACTGTCGCCTCGGCAGCTGCAGCCTCTGCGGCTCCCTGTGCCCACAGGGAACCCAGGGCGAGGATCAGCACCAGGAAAATGAATGTGATCTTCTTCATCAAATCTTAGCCGAGGATACTCCAGCCTCTGCAGGCTGGAGAGGAATCGGCTTTCTCCTTTCAATTAGTCTTGTATTTACACGCTCAACGAGCGTAAGGTTGCGATAGTGGATGCCAGAATGAATCTTTGTTGCGTCTGGTTTTCTTATGTCAAAATATCCAGAGGCTCTTCTGCCGTGGATATAGCAGACATCATCACCATATCTGACGATGTCGAAGATCCCGAAGCCTCCTATCAGCTTCTCCGTCTGGTTTCGTTTTTTCTCGCCGCCCTTGAGAATCGTATCCTTATGGATCTTCCTGTTGTGGTTTCTGGTCTTGCGCATGTAATACCAGTCCTCGTCAGAGGATGCTTCAGGATGACCTGCAATGCATCTGGCATCGACGTGGTGCGATTTCTCCAGCTTATGGGTAATCCTCGTGTTCTTTGTGAGGTACCCGTATGTCATGGATACATTCTCTTTCCCGTACAGCTCTTGTAGCCTTCTGTACAACTCCCAGCGCATGATGCTCATCAGAGTCTCCGCCTTGAATTGCGGAGCTTTCTTGAAGTTTGGTTTTACCGTCTCCTTATGCACACCGTCATGGCAGTGGCTGCAGAGCGTTATGAGGTTTTCTGGGCGGTCCGTGCCGCCATCCGAGCGACGGATGATATGATGGACCTCAAGGACCTTGCCCTTCGATTTCCCGCCGCATACCCTGCATGTGTGTCCATCTCTATAGAGTACGTATTCTCGGGTATTCCAGAAGCCGAGCTGTTCTCCTTCCTGATATTCTTTGCCTCCGATTTCAGGATTCTTTATCTTCTGGATGTCGAATGCGGCTGTTTCGATTGCGATATGGGATACAGGAAGGAAAGAGGATATGAAGGCTGTCATGTTCTCGTGGGATAGGAGCCTTGCCTCTGCAGAAGGCGGAAGCCAGCCTCCTGTGCGTCTTCTGTTGTCGAAGCGTGTCTGTCTGTATCTTGTCTTCCTGTTCCTTCTCGCACTGCGTTTCTCCCTTCTTTCAGTTATGAGATGGGGGATGTCCGTGCGCATCTCTTCTTCTGCTTCAAAAAGAACCTTGTTTTCCGTTGATGCCGAGTATCCTGCCGTTTTGTATCCGGTATCGACTCCAAGCGTCACGGGCTGGACGCGTTCGCATCCAGTTCCGTAAAGGAGCTGGATTGTAAATGGCGAATGCCTCACAACTCTTGCCCTCTTTCTTTTCAAAAGCCATCTGACCTTCCCGTGGTGTTCGGTCGGCATCAGCGGCTTTCCGTTTTGTGCGATTACATAGACCATCTGGTTCTCCTTTCCCGACTTAACGGGTAATGCAGGGATTGATCCCTGTCGTGAGGTATCTCTCCTCACTGTCCTTCGCCGATGTTATCGGAGGGTTATGTGTATCCGCAGCACTGTTCCTACCCATCAGAACTGTTTAACCACGGACCGCAGAGCGGCGGACTAGGACGACATCCGCCGGTGCCTGTATCTTCCTCCGTAACGTAGGTCTTAAAGACCTTGGGCTAGTCAACCAAGACTTTCACAAGCCTCACCTTCTTCAAGGTGGGGTAGTTGACTTCTTATCCTCCTTATCTATTGCGAATATTGAGAAGGCCTTGTCGTTGATGACCCTTATCAGGCCACCCTCTTCGACAACGGGCCTGCTGAATTCCCGTGAACGCTCCGTGTAGTTGACTCGGATGTAGTCCTCAAGCTCGGTGCGGGAGGAGAGTATCTGGTCAAAACGGAGATGGCACTTCTGAAAGCTGTGCCTCAGCCCCTTTTGCCTGAGAAAGTCCTCTGTCTTCTGGAAATGCTTCCAGGAACAGCCCTCGTATTCCTCATGCTCATTGTCAACATAGATCAGCCGCTTTGAGCAGGTTTCAAGCAGTCTCTCGCAGTTGTCATCAGATGTCAGCCTCCCGAAAAAGACCGCGATGGATGTGTCCGCCACAAGTCCAAGGCTGTAGCAGTCCCGGCAGCGGAATGCGGAGAAGGGGAAGCGCCGCGCCGCCCAGCTGATGGCTCTCTGATCACTGTCATAGCCGGTCACGGTATGACCCCGGTCTGTCAGCTGTGCTGTCATGAACCCGAGTCCGCATCCCAGTTCGGCGATGGAAGTTGCTTGCCCGAGATACGGCTCCAGCAGGTCTGCAAGGCGTCTGTGGAAGTCAGATGCGGATGCTGCCCTGTCGTAAAAGCCTATCTTCTCATCAGTCCACCACATTGCCCTCTCCCTTCGGTATGCAGACATAGTGTCCGTTGATTCTCGATATATCGACTTCAAGATCGTAGAATTCGCCCAGGATTGAGCTTGAGGCAAGTTCCCCGGGACTTCCGTCAGCAACGATCCTGCCTCCGTCCAGCAGCACGAGTCTGCTTGCATAGTTCAGTGCCTGCTCGACATTGTGTGTCGACACCAGGGCAAGATAGCCTTCGTCCACAAGACCTCTTATCGTGGAGAGGGTCCTGATCTGGTTGCCCCAGTCCAGGTTGGAGGTGGGTTCGTCAAAGATCAGGACATCCGCCTGCTGTGCTATTGCACGGGCGCACAGCACGAGCTGTCTTTCTCCTCCGGACAGTGAATCCACCGTGCGGCCGGCCAGAGTGGCAATGCCGAACTTCTCCATCGCAAGGCGTGCTCTCCTGTACTGAGCATCTGAAGGGGTGGAAAGTGTGGAGATGTTGTTCGTCGTGCCCATGAGCACACTTGTCAGGACACTGTAGGAGAAGACCGTCGAGGTTGACTGAGGAATGTATGCGAGTCTCTTCGCCCTCTCCCTCACGCTGAGACCAGCAAGCTCTGCTCCGTCTATGGACATGCGTCCCTCCTGGCACTTCAGCAGCCCGAGCAGGTTCTTGAAGAATGTGGTCTTGCCGGCTCCGTTGCGTCCCAGTATTGCGACGAACTCTCCTTCGTGGAAGCTGAGGCTGATGTCGTTGAGTATCTTTCTCTTCCCGTCGTAGCTGAATGTGAGTCCGCTGATGTCAAGTCTCATGTCCGCTTGCCCTCCCTGATGATGAGGTAGAGAAAGAAGGGGCTTCCGATGAAACTTGTCAGGATGCCGATCGGGATTTCGCTCGTGGTGAGCGTGCGCGAGACTGTATCCACCAGCATCAGGAAGCTGGATCCCATAAGCAGTGTGGCAGGTATTGTCTTCCTGTAGTCGCAGCCGTTCGTCATCCTGACCAGGTGGGGTATGACGAGACCGACCCAGCCGATCATTCCGGCAGATGCCGTGCAGACTGCTGTCATGAGAGTCGCGAACACTATGGCGATCAGCCGGATTGTCTTCGTATCCACGCCCAGGCTGACTGCCTCCTCATCCGACAGAGTCATCACATTGAGCTGCCATCTGATAAGGAAGAGGACGACAGATGATACGGTCACGACAATGGCACAGGCTGCCAGATCGACCGTCCTTGTGCTGGTCAGGCTTCCAATGAGGTAATATGTGATCTGCGGCAGGACATCATCAGTGTCTGCCACCAGCTTCACGAAGCTCAGTGCCGCGTTGAAGAGGCTGCTGATCATTATTCCGCCAAGCACCAGCGTCAGGACCTTCTGGCCTCTGACGAAGCGGGACATGAGCAGGACAAGGAACACCGCAAGCAGCCCGAATATGAAGCTCATGGAGAATATCGGGATATATCCGAGGCCCCACAGGAGGGCAAGCGCGCTTCCGAATCCGGCACCGCTCGTGCTGCCAAGCACGTCGGGTGAGACCATCGGATTCTGGAAAATGCCCTGGTAGACCAGGCCTGAGAGCGACAGGCCGGCTCCAATGAAGGCCCCGATCAGCACGCGCGGCAGCCTGATGTTGAAGATCACAGTCTCGACCTGCGTGCTCCAGGTCTTCTCAACCGGGAACAGTCTCGACAGAAGGACCTTCACCAGAGTCAGCGGGTCAACAGGGTAGCGCCCGATGGCGAAGGAGATGAAGAAGACCGCGATGAAGAGAATGACAAGCAGGGGGATGGTCCTCCTGTCGTCCTCTTTGTAAAAATGAAGTTCCTGTACCGTCCGTTTGTTCACAGACGGGATTGTAGCATGGTCCGGGCCAATATACAAATAAAAATATAATGGCTCAGGCGTACTCTGGATCTATCGTGAATTCGAATGTGTAGTCCGGGAAGACCAGACGGAGGGCGGTATCCAGCCTCTTCGTCAGCTCAAGATAGTTCCTGACCTTGAAGTCCACGACAACATCGAAGTGCACTGTATGGGTGTCAAAGTGGACATGGAAGGCATGAAGCGAGATCACATGGCTGCTTGTCGCCTTCATTGTCGCCAGCACCTTGTCCATCATTTCCTTCACGTCACTCCTGTAGTTGTTCACCGCATACAGGCCGAAGGTGAAGTAGATTCCGGTCTCTGCCATTATGTCCTTTGTCGCATCCGTCATCGCATCGAAGATGTCTTCTGCGTGGGCATCAATCGGCACCTCGACATTGCAGGTCCCCAGTGTGCGCTCAGGACCGTAGTTGTGCAGAATGATGTCATAGCCGCCGGCAAGGGGAGGATGCTTGGCCACTATGCTCCTTATCTTCTCCACAGTGGCCTCATCAGCTCTTTCTCCCATGATGGAGCTTGTCGTGTCATATATTGTCGATATCCCGCTGTAGAGGATGAAAAGCGAGACCGCGACTCCGGCGATGCCGTCGACCGGCGCATCCGTGAAATGGCTGAAGAGTGCGCTGATCAGGGTGAGGGAAGTGACAAGCACATCTGACAGTGCGTCCTTTCCTGTCGCGATCAGGGCATCAGAGTCAATGCTCTTTCCCGCCTTCCGGCTGAGTACGGAGAGGAAGACTTTCGCGAGAATCGAGATGACTATCAGGCTGTATGCCAGGGCGGACATGCTGACTGTGGCGGGATGCCTGATGGCCTCTATCGAACTTGACAGGCACTGGATGCCTGTGAAGACGACCAGCATGGAGACAATGAGCGCGGAAAGGTACTCCATCCGTCCGTAGCCCAGCGGGTGCTTTCTTGTGGGCCGCCTCTTTCCTATGTTGTAGAAGATCATCGTCACTGCCGCACTGACACAGTCGGCCGCGTTGTTCACCGCATCGTTCACAATGGACACAGAGCCTGAGGCAAGGCCGACGAAGGCCTTGACCAGCACCAGCACGATGTTGGTGATGATTCCGACAAGCGATGTCCGTGTAATGATCTTCTGTCTGTCCTCGTGTTTGACCATGGAAGGGAATAATAGTCCACATGAATCCGGCGGTCAACAGAACCAGACTGTGTTGTATCAGTCTAACTTTAATGGATCAAAGGACTTATTCTTCAGACAGGAAGCCGTCAATCAGTTTGTAGTATTCAAGCAGCACGCTCTTGGGACTGGACATGATCTCATGCTTTGTCCCTGCGACCATGACTGGCCTGACCAGACTGTTTCCCTTTGCGAAGGCTTCAGACCTGGAATTGTCCACCAGACTGTCGTCCTGTGCCATCAGCAGGAGGCAGGGAATGTCAATGCGCGGCGAATCCGCCACCGCCTTCTTTGAGGCCCTCAGCGCGGAGTCTATCCAGCCGTATGTCGGATTTGTCTGCCTCAGCAGGACATTTCCATCCCTGACTGACTTGAAATACTGCCAGCGCTCCAGGCTGGTTGAGGGAGAGTTCTGGAACTTCTCGTCCTTGCCGAAGACCGGGAATGTGTCTTCTCCCTTTCCCGCAAGGCAGAGCATGTGAACGGCTGTGGGAGCCAGCAGCCCTGCCACAGGGTTGAGGCGCAGTCCGAGCATCGGCGAGGAGAGGATGAGTTTTGAGTATTCCCCGCTGTGTGTCTCCGCATACAGGGCTGCGACACAGCCTCCCATGCTGTGTGCGAAGAGATGGCAGGGACAGCCGCCGGCAAACCTGCGCACAACCTCAAGCGTCACGCTGTCGAGGTCGTCTACGTAGATGTCGAAAGAGTCTATGTGCACCGCGCTGCCGCTTTCCGTGGTTCTTATGCTCCTGCCGTGTCCCCTGTGCTCGTAGCACAGCGTGCTGTAGCCCAGACGCAGCATGATGTAGATCAGTTCCCTGTATTTATACATTCCCTCGGAAAAGCCGTGCACTATTGTCACCAGCCCCCGCTCGTCGTCTGCCCTGTGGAAGGCATAGTAGAGGCCGCCGGTTGTATAGCCTGTTGTCTGCCGGCTGGACAGGTATGCCAGTGTCTTTCTGGCCATGCCCGCCTGGAATTCCCCGTCATCGAAGATTATGGATTCTAGACTGTCCATGGTGAAAGGTTAGCTGAAAAGAGAGCGCGGTGCAATTGTGCCTCAGGCTTCTTTCATGGTAGAAACGGAACAAGGAGGAGTTTATGGACAAAGCCCTTGAATACCACTGCCTGGATGGAAGACCCGGCAAGGTCTCAGTTGTTCCGACAAAGCCCTGTTCCAGTGCTGAGGATCTCTCTTATGCCTACACCCCGGGTGTGGCGAAACCGGTGCTTGAGATCGAGAAGGATGCGGCAAATGCCTACCGCTACACCTCAAAGGGAAATCTCGTCGCCGTTATCTCGAACGGAACCGCTATCCTCGGTCTTGGTGACAGGGGAGCACTGGCAAGCAAGCCGGTGATGGAGGGAAAGGGCGTTCTCTTCAAGCGCTTTGCCGACATAGACGTCTTCGACATCGAGGTGAATGAGAAGGATCCTGAGAAGTTCGTGCAGATAGTCAGGGCGATAAGTCCGACTTTCGGAGGCATAAACCTTGAGGACATCAAAGGTCCCGAGTGCTTTGAGATCGAGCGTGCCCTCATAGAGGCCTGTGACATTCCGGTTTTCCATGATGACCAGCACGGAACCGCGATTATAGCAACCGCAGGACTGATGAACGCATGTGAGCTGACCGGACGCAGACTGGAGGACGTGAAGGTGGTAGTGAACGGTGCCGGTGCCGCCGGAATCAGCTGCTCGCGCATGTTCGTCAGTGCCGGTGTCAGGAAAGAGAATCTGACACTGTGTGACAGCCGGGGCGTCATCTGGAGCGGCAGGGACGGTCTGACAAAGGAGAAGGCCGAGTTCGCGCGCGACACACAGATGCGCACGCTGGAGCAGGCTGTAAGGGGAGCTGATGTCTTCATGGGACTGTCTGTCGCAGACTGTCTGACGCCTGACATGCTGCTGTCCATGGAATCGGACCCCATTGTCTTCGCCATGGCCAATCCGAACCCTGAGATCACCTACGAGCTGGCAAAGGCCACCAGAGCTGATGTGATCATGGCGACCGGAAGAAGCGACTATCCCAACCAGATCAACAACGTGCTGGGCTTTCCCTTCATCTTCCGCGGCGCGCTGGATGTCAGGGCGACACGCATCACCGAGAACATGAAGATGGCCGCGGCCAGGGCGCTTGCGGATCTTGCCAGAAAGGAGGTCCCGGAGGAAGTCGCAAAGGCCTATGGCGGACAGCGCTTCAGTTTCGGACGCGACTACATTGTCCCAAAGCCCTTTGATCCCAGGGTCATTGAGGCTGAGGCCATTGCCGTGGCGAAAGCGGCGGTGGAAGACGGGGTTGCGCTCCAGCCGGTTGCGGACTGGGATGCCTATGCTCTCTCGCTGAGGAAGAGAATGGAGAAGTACTGGAACTGACTGCTTGAGCTGCCATTGCGGCAGAGCCGGATGACAGACATTATGCCAAGATACAATAATGGGGCTGGAACGGTGAGTTCCAACCCCATTGCTTTACGCCCTACAAGACTCGAACTTGTTACCTACTGCTTAGAAGGCAGTTGCTCTATCCAGATGAGCTAAGGGCGCAAGCCAGACACGTTTCGAGATGATACACGAAACGTGCATGATGTGCAAGCACCGTCAGGTCTCAGTCCTTCTTGCTGGTGTCCCAGGCAAGATTGCCGTCCTTGTCCGTGTAAGTGTAGGCGATCGCATGGTAGACGACAGGATCCTTGTCCTTCCATCTCCTGTATGCGGCTGAGACGCCTGTCGCCATGCCGCGGTTGTTGTTGTAGTCCTTTCCGCGGTCGGCAAGGATGGACCTGAGCGAACCCAGGGAAATCTGGATCTTCTTGGAATAAAGGGCGATGGCGAGCTCCCCGATGAAATCGTAGACCTCGTCAATGGTCTTGAAATCAGACATTGGCGTTCCTCCTGTTCTGGATGATCTTCTTCTCAGTCTCTAAGATAAGGCAAAACGGGGAACAAGTTAAGACGCAGTTTCATCATTCCTGCCCGATTATTGAGGTCGTGCCCCTGTTTGGCAGCGGACTTGTCGTCTCATAGCGGTAAATGTTGGATCTCACCTCGCTGTTGAAGGTCTTGCCCATGGAGACATAGCCCACCAGACTCAGCGGGGTCCGTGCCTCACCTGAGGCAATGATGTTGATGTGCATGCCCGAGGTGGAGAAGCTCTCGCCTGACTCGGGATCGCTGCTGCTCTCATAACTGTAGCTCAGCAGCTCGTACGTGCCGTATACTCCGATCCTGCAGGATGTGTTGTGCTCCAGGTTGAACTTCACTCCGGCATCGAAGTCAAGCGCGAGCAGTGTGTCATATGTCGTGCTTCCCAGGGACAGCAGGGTGTTGTTTGATGTCGTGATGTGCTCCTCAAGCTTAGGACCGATGCCCGCATAGAAATCCAGAGTGGGGGAGACGACGTAGCGGAAGGCCGGACCCAGGATCAGCGTCAGTGTGTATTCGTTCTCAAGAAGCCCTGCGCCGCTGTCTGTGACAAGATCAATGTCGCTTTCCCCGCCTCCCGTGCTGTCCATGTCCACGCTGCCCTGACCGGGATCCGTGACAGTGTCAGTGCCTGAACCGGCGGCCGGTTCGAAAAGATTGACAATAGTCTTGTATGGAAGCTGGACTCCGATGCGCACGAAGAGGCCGTTTGTGTTGCGCGTGCCGATAAAACCGAAGCCGGTGTAGTCAAAGCCGATGTTTGATGAGTCCATGATGGCGAGTGACTGTGACACCGTGCTGTAGAAGGTGAAGTCATAGTTTGAGAAGATGGAATCAGCCAGGACTGTCCGGGCGGTGATCAGAATGAGTACCGCAGCCGTGAGAATGAGTCTGGAGGTCTTTTCCATCATGCAACTAAATTACACTGAAACGGACAAAAGGAAAACCGAGAAAAGACAGGGGCCGCCTCCACCGGATGCAGCCCCTGATCCACAGTCGGGATGACTGGACTCGAACCAGCGATATTCTGCTCCCAAAGCAGACGCCATAGCCGCTAGGCGACATCCCGAGACAACATGTCGATTCTTGCCGATTGGAGAGAATGTGTCAATACGGGTTAGGCTGTTGCCGCGGGATGGACAATGGACAGACTCTGATGCCGGATTCTGCTTTTTCCCTCAAAAGATGAATTTAAAATTGACTAATCAGAAAATGACCTTATACTGGAATTGAAAAATACGCAGCCCAAGAAGGAGGTAGCCCATAATGTTGATTCTCATTTCGGACGCGTTCGACAAGTCGTTGCCGGACAAGCTGTCGGTCTTCGGCGAGGTGACGGACGACACTTCCCGCCTGGCACAGGCCGATGTCATACTCGTGCGTTCCAAGACAAAGTGCACCAGAGAGTACATAGACAAGGCAGAGAAATGCCGCCTCATCATCCGCGGCGGTGTCGGCATGGACAACATCGACAGGGAGTACTGCGCTCAGAAAGGCATAATAGCGGTCAACACTCCTAAGTCCAGCGCGATAGCGGTCGCCGAGTTCGCCTTTGCCTTCATGCTCTCCACAGCAAGCAGGATCTGCTACTACGACAGCACTATGAAGAAGGGCGAATGGGCCAAGAAGACCAAGCGCAGCGAGCTTTGCGGAAAGACGCTGGCCCTGCTGGGCTACGGCAACATACCCAGACAGGTCGCCGTCAGGGCAAAGGCCTTCGGAATGAAGGTGCTGGCCTATGACCCGTATGTGAAGGAGGCTGAGAACGCGACGCTCGTCGGCAGCCTCGAGGAAGCAGTGAGATCAGCTGACTACATCTCGATGCACCTGCCTTACACCAGTGAGACGGACAGGATCCTCAATGCCGCGCTTATCGACAAGATGGAGGCGCATCCGGTCATCATCAACACCGGGCGTGGAAAGACTGTGGACGAGGAGGCACTTGCCGCGGCGCTCAGGGACGGAAGGGTATCCTGGTTCTGTACTGACGTCTATTCAGCTGAGCCTCCTGTAAAGGGAGAGAATCCGATTCTTGACTGCGAGAATGTCACACTTTCGCCTCATGTCGGAGCCAACAGCAATGAGAACCTGCTCAGAATCGGGCAGGAGGTCTATGACACAATCGAAAAGCTTGTGAAGGAGGGGAAGATCTGATGAGAAAGAAGAATTATTTTGCCGGTCCCAGCGTGCTTCCGGTAGAGGTGCTTGAACAGATCAGGGACAATATCGTGGATTACAGGGGTGAGGGCCTCAGCATGATCGAGGCCAGTCACCGCGGCGGCATGTTCGAGGAAATGTATGATGAGTGCCTTGCCTCCTTCAGGCGCCTGCTCGGTATCGGAGATGACTATGATGTCTACTTCCTCGGCGGAGGTGCGACGCTTCAGTTCACGATGATACCGCTGAACTTCCTGACCGAGGGAAAGGTCGCAGACTACTGCAAGACGGGCAGCTGGGCCAACAAGGCGGCCAGCGATGCCCAGAAGATTGGAAAGGTCAATGTCATATTTGACGGAAAGGAGAGCGGATACACCACGCTCCCAGACCCGGCAACTCTCAGACCGAGTGAGAACAGCGCCTACCTCTATCTGTGCGCGAACGAGACGATAGGCGGCATTGAATGGAAGAGCTTCCCCGACACGGGTTCTGTGCCTCTTATCGCCGACATGTCGAGCGACATCCTCTCACGTCCGGTTGACGTGTCCAGATTCGCCATGATCTACGGCGGCGTGCAGAAGAATCTCGGTCCTGCCGGAGCGACCTTCATCATCATGAGGAAAGACATGCTTGAGCGCCGCAGGGAGAATCTCACCGCCTATATGGATTACGGTCTCCACAGCAAGGAGAAGGGCCTGTACAACACGCCTCCCGTCTTCTCGATCTGGGCAGTCAAGCTTGTTCTGGACTGGATTGAGCGCAACGGCGGCCTTCAGGGCATGGACAGAAGGGCAGAGGAAAAGAGCGGCCTGATTTACTCTGTAATCGACTCAAGTGACTTCTTCCGCTCTCCTGTTGACAAGGCAGTCAGATCGAGAATGAACATAGTCTTCCGCCTGCCGAGCGAGGAGCTTGAGGCCAGGTTCATCAGCGAGTCCAAGGCAGAGGGAATGCTGGGACTCAAGGGACACAGGTCTGTCGGCGGACTGAGGGCTTCCCTCTACAATGCACTGCCGCTTGAAGACGTGAAGGCGCTTGCCGACTTCATGGTCGAGTTCGAGAGGAAGAACGGATGATGCCGAAGAAGGTTGACGACACCAACAAGGCCATTGCCAGACTGCTTCAGGACGGACGCAAGAGCTATTCCGCCATAGCTGAGGAGCTTGGAGTCACGGAAAACACGGTACGTACCAGGGTCAACAAGATGATCGAGGACGGTGTGCTCTCCGTCAAGGGCCTGGTCAACCCTCAGAACATGTCCGGCCTGCAGGTCGCAATCCTAGGAGTGAAGACGAAGACGATGGATCTTGAGCGCAAGGCCAGGGAGCTCAGCCGCCTGCATGGCGTAATCAGCTGCTGTGTCGTGACCGGGCGCTTCGACCTGATCGTCCAGCTGGAGCTGAGCGATGAGGATGGCTCATCACTGCTCAACTTCTTCAAGAATGAGCTGGTCAAAGTCAATGAAATCGCAGGTGTGGAAACCTTCGTGGTATACCAGAGCTGCAACCTCGAGGTTCCTTATCTGCTGTAACACAAGGATCTGAAGCCATGATGACGGACCGCTTTCCCGTGTCCGTCATCTTTTCTTGTGTTCAGGCGCCCTTTGTGCAGAATCTGTTCTTCAGACAGGTGCAGGTGCACTGCAGTATCACCAGTACAAGCACATAGAAGGGGAAGAGCTGCTGCCCGACAAGGCCGGAGAGCAGGCCGTACAGCGGCGGCGTGATCATGTTTCCCACGTAGTTGAAACTCATCTGCAGACTGATTATCCCGACACTGTAGCGGGGGTGGAAGCATGAGACAGTCTGGCGCACCATGGCAGGGTAAATCGGGCCGAAACTGAAGCCGAGCGCGAAGATCACGATATACATCAGGCTGACGGACGTGGAGAAGAGCAGAAGCACGATGCAGGCCATGATCAGCAGCTGGGATGTCAGGATGAGCTTCTTCGCATCCACCCTGTCCGCGATGAAGGCGCTTGCTATTCTTCCGCAGGTTATTCCCAGATAGACCATGGAGCTCAGTGATGCCGCTGTCGATGCATCCAGGCCCTTGCCGTATACTAAGTAGCTTGCTATCCAGAGAATGGTGACTCCCTCAAAGGTATAGAATGTGAAGCCGAGACAGGAGAAAAGCGCGCCGGGAACCTTCAGAAGCTGCAAGGGAGTGTAGATCTTTTTCTCATCCTCCATCATCTCCTCTTTCCGGCTCCGGCCGTCTCCCTTCTTCCACAGCGGACGCGAGAGGAATACGATGATGCAGATTATGGCCTGAATTGTGGCGAGCACCACATAGCCTTCCCTCCAGCTGTGGCCTGTACTGAAGAAGACGGAGAGCATCGCCGGTGCAATGATCGTGCCCACTCCCCAGAATGCGTGCAGGAAATTCATCTGCATCGCGTTGTAGTGGTTCGCAACATAGTTGTTCAGCGCCGTGTCTATAGCTCCGGCACCGAGGCCCAGGGGAATGGCGAATATGATCATCGGCCAGATGCTCCGGCAGGCGGAGAACAGGTAGAGCGCCAGGAAGGTGAGGACTATGGAGAAGACCGTGGTTCCCCAGGTTCCCAGCCGCCTGATCATCCTCTGGCTCAGCAGAGATGAGACCACCGTGCTCAGTGAGATGACGACGTTGACCACTCCCGCCATGGAGATGGAGCAGCCGAGATCAGCATGCATGATGGGCCAGGCCGTTCCGAGAACCGAGTCAGGCAGACCGAGTGAGATGAATGCCAGGTATATTACCAGGAGAAGAATCGTTGCCATGAGTGGAAATCTAGCAGAAAAGAGGGACTTGGACTTCTCTCTTCAGGCCACTGATTGTTGACAATCCGCCGAAAGTGTGGAAAAGAATCACAGTGGTGGACAGAAAACTGCTTTTCGACTCGGCCTCCTTTCCCCTTACTGTGGAGCGCCTGGTCTTTGAAAGAGATGAGAAGTGCAGCCTCGCACAGATGCGCAAGGCGGGTTTTCTCTGTCTGGAGGAGGGTGATCTCTCCTTCTTCTTCGACAGGAATACTGTCCCCCTGCTTTCCGGAGCCTGTCTCTTCGTCAATCCGATGAGGCCGCTCTCGCTGCGCTCCAACGCCCCATCGAGGCTGACGGCATTGTATTTTGACATGACTATAGCCGGTGCAGGTCTTGTCCGCGAGAAATATATCGGGCCGCTGCTTGGCGCTGCTTTCGATTACGCCGTGCTCTCACCGAGCGGGGCACAGGCGCTGTGCAACGCACTGTCAGTATTTGAGGAGGGCGCCTTCGGCTGTGAGCTCAGGCTTCTTTCAGGAATACTCGAAAGTCTCTCCATTGTCGTCTATGAGCGCCAGGCTGCTCTCGAGTCCGGACCACGGATGGATGAGAGGCTCAGCCGCATGCTTGAATACATGAAGACGCATCTGGACTGCCGTCTGCGGCTTGGCGACATCGCCGCGGCAGGCTATGTCAGCACCAGAGAGGCCAGCCGCCTGTTTGAGCGACATCTCTCCTCATCTGTGATGAAGTACTTCATGTTTCTCCGTCTGGAGAAGGCGCGCAGTCTCATCGAGGAAGGGGTGGAAAACATGGGCCGCATCTGCCTGGAGACCGGTTTTGAGTCCGTAAGCCATTTCTCGACCTGTTTCAGGAGAATGTACGCTGAATCCCCGAGCGAGTACAGACAGCGCTGCCGGGGCAGATGAAAGGGGCCGCCCTTCCGGACAGCCCCCTGAGAATCACTTGTTCCTGTGTTTCCTTTCCTGCTTCGCCTTGAGCTTCAGCTCGCCTTCGGTCGGCTTGTCGCTGGCCTCCTCGGCAACCGGATGGTCGTCGTAGAGGAAGCAGGCCACCTTGTGGTCCTTGCCGCAGTCGAACATCGGTGGAACGCACTTCGAGCACTTGTCCATCCTCTTCGCGCATCTGTCATAGAAGTAACAGCAGTGCCTCTCCTTGTCAGGACTGGGCACGTCGCCTTCCAGCACGATGCGCTTCCTGCCCCTTTCCAGCTTCGGGTCAGGGATCGGAGCAGCGGAGAGCAGGGCCTGAGTGTAGGGATGAAGCGGGTTGCTGTACAGCTCATCTGATGAGGAAATCTCCATGATCTTGCCCAGATACATGACGATGACGCGGTGAGAGATGTGCTGGATGACGCCGAGGTCATGGGCGATGAAGATGAAAGTGACCCCCATCTCCTTCTGGATGTCGCTGATCAGGTTGAGAATCTGTGCCTGGATCGAGACATCGAGTGCCGAGACCGGCTCATCTGCCAGAATGATCTCCGGGTTCAGGGCCAGGGCGCGGGCAATGCCGATCCTCTGTCTCTGTCCGCCCGAGAACTCATGAGGATATCTGTTGATGAAGGCCTTGTTGATTCCGACCTTCTCCATCAGATCCTTGACGCGCTCGTCAAGCTCCTCTTCGGTATACTTCTTCTCAAGCAGGCCGCGTCTGTTGTAGATCCTCAGCGGCTCAAGGATGATGTTGCGGACCGTCATCCTCGGATCGAGCGAGGCATACGGATCCTGGAAGATCATCTGTATGTTGCGTCTCTGCCTGAGCAGCGTGTCCCTGTCAGCAGTGCACAGGTCGACTCCATGAAAGAGGATCTGTCCCGTGGTTGGCTTGTACAGCTGGGCGATCGAGCGCACCGTCGTGCTCTTGCCGCAGCCGGACTCGCCGACGATTCCGACAGTCTCTCCCTTGTAGACATCGAAACTGATGCCGTCGACGGCACGGACATAGCCGACTGTCTTCTTGAGCAGACCTCCTCCGTCAATGGGGAAGTGCTGCCGCAGGTCCTTTACGGATAAAATGAGTTCCTTGTTCTCCATCAGTTCGCACCTCCCTTCATTGCTTCCTGGATTTCCTCCTCGCTGCAGTTCAGCCAGCAGGCCACATAGTGATCATTGCCTGTCTTCTTCACGGGAGGATAGGCATGACGGCAGACCTCGCAGGTCCTGTCGCAGCGCGGGTGGAAGGGACAGCAGGGCGGAAGGTCAATGACGTTTGGCGGCTGGCCTTCGATGGAGAAGAGCCTCTCCTCCCTGTTGCCGTCCATCTTGGGCACAGAGGCAATAAGGCCTCTGGTGTAGGGGTGCAGGGGATTTGCGTACAGCTCGTCAGTATCTGCGCTCTCCACTATGCGTCCCGCGTACATGACGCAGACCTTGTCACACATTCCCGCAACGACGCCGAGGTCGTGTGTGATCAGGATGACAGCTGTCTTCAGCTCCGCGCTGATGCGCTTGATCAGCTCGAGGATCTGAGCCTGGATCGTGACATCGAGTGCAGTGGTCGGCTCGTCCGCGATCAGGAGGTCGGCGTTGCAGCTCAGTGCCATTGCTATCATGACACGCTGCCTCATTCCTCCGGAGAACTGGTGAGGATAGCAGTCTATCTTGGTCTCGGCAGAGGGAATTCCGACAAGCTTGAGCATGTGGATGGCCCTTTCTCTCGCCTCCTGCTTGGTCATGTCCTGGTGAAGCCTGATCGTCTCGATCATCTGGGTCGAGATCCTCAGGTATGGGTTGAGGCTGGTCATCGGGTCCTGGAAGATCATGGAGATCTTGTTGCCGCGGATGTTCCTCAGCTCCTTCTCGCTGAGCTTCATGATGTCTGTGCCGCGGTAGACAACCTCTCCGCCAACGATCTTTCCCGGAGGGGAGGGCACAAGGCGCATGATCGAGAGATTGGTGACGCTCTTTCCGCAGCCGGACTCACCGACCAGACCGACTGTCTCTCCCTCGTGCACTGTGAAGGAGACACCGTCTACCGCCTTGAGAATTCCGTTGTCTGTCTTGAAGTAGGTCTTGAGATCCCTGACTTCCAGAAGGACTTTCGCTTCGTTGAACTTGTTCATTCAGTCTCCTCCTTTAAAGCTGGTTCTTGCTCTGCGGATCGAAGGCGTCGCGCAGTCCGTCTCCAAGGAAGTTCATGGAGAAGAGGAAGATGACCATCACTATGCTGGGGATGATCAGCTTATAGGGGTAGAGTGCCATCGAGCTCACGGCGTCTCCGATCAGCGAGCCCCAGGAGGCATAAGGTGCCTGGACGCCCAGTCCGAGGAAGGACAGGAAGCTCTCCTGCATGATGAAGGCCGGGATCCTGATCGTCGAGTAGACGATGATGACGGACAGGCTGTTCGGGATCATGTGGCGGAAGATGATGCTCATCGTTCCGACTCCCATGCTCCGCGCCGCCTCTACGTATTCCTGATTCTTGAGGCTCATGATCTGTCCGCGCACCATGCGGGCGATTGTCAGCCAGCTGACAAGGGCCAGCGCGAAGAAGAGGTTGATTATGTTGCGCCCGAAGATGGCCATACAGATGATGACCAGCAGCATGTATGGCAGTCCGTACATGATGTCGACAAAGCGCATCAGGTAGTAATCGACCTTGCCGCCGAGATAGCCTGCAAGTGCACCCACGAGAATGCCGATGAAGATGCTGGTGATGGTTCCGACCAGGCCGATCGCAATTGAGATCTGGCTGCCGTAGATGATCCTGCTCAGCAGGTCGCGTCCGAGGTAGTCAGTTCCGCAGATGTATCTCCTGTCGTGCATTCTGGAGACCTCGAGCTCGACATGAAGTCCGTTGGAGAGGTCAAAGACGCCACGGTAGGGGAGCTGGGCCCCGCCGGAGGTGATCATCGTGTTGATGTCGCTGGATGCACCGCGCTCGGCGAGCTGCTCGATGTAGCCGATGACATTCTGTATTGCCCTGGACTGGAAGGCATCCTCGCCCATGGCATCCATCTCCATCTCGACAGCTGCGGTGAGATCCTCGCCTGTGAGGGATGAGTCATTTGCCCTCAGCTCGTTGGTCACTGTGGCGCTGACCTCATTGTACATGGACTGGTTCACGCTCTCGTAGTCACTTCCGATCAGGGATGCGTACAGCGTTATCAGCGTCTCATAGTCCATGTCCTCGATGTTGACCATCTGCCCATCAACCGGCGCGCTCACGCTGTTGATCGTGATCAGTGTCTCAGTCTCAATGTCCTCGAGGATGTTGTCGATTCTCCTCTGCTCTGATGCGCTCCACTCGAAGCTGCCGTTCTCAAGAGCCTGTGTGCCGCGTTCGTAGACCAGGTCCCAGACATTGTTGGTCTTGCTGGCTGCGACCCAGGCCTCAATCTGGGCATCCTCTTCTTCCGTGAGCACGAGTCTTCCCTGTCTCCATGCCTGGAAGAACAGGTTCTTCATCTCCTGCTCGAGCATGAGCTCTCCTGCCGTCTTGGTCAGCGAGGGGCGCAGGTTCCTGTGGCTCGTGATCGCCTGGTCATAGGGATACAGCGGCAGCAGGTCGGCAAAGATGGCGACCAGTGAGTAGATGATGACGATTACGCCGCCGATGACGGCCATGCGGTTCTTCTTGAGCCTCTTCCAGGCCTCCTTTGTCAGGCTGGTGCCCACGATGGTCTGGTCAAACTCGTTAGTTGTTATTTCCTTCTTCTTTGTCAATGCCATTCCGACCCCCTTACTTGTAGCTGATCCTCGGATCGAGGTAGGCGTAGACGATATCGACTATGAAGTTCATCACGATGAGGATGACGGAGTAGACGATGACGACGCCGACAATGAGCGTGTAGTCGCGGTTGAATGACGACTGGACGAAGAACTTGCCAAGTCCCGGAACGAGGAAGACCTGCTCGACCACGATACTTCCCGTGAGGATTCCGGCAAAGGCCGGTCCGAGGTAGCTGACAACCGGCAGCATGGCACCCTTCATCGCATGCTTGAAGACGATCGTGCTGTTCTTCATGCCCTTGGCGCGTGCCGTGCGGATGTAGTCGCTCCTGAGTGTCTCCACCATGCTTGAGCGCGTCAGGCGGGCTATGTCCGCATAATAGGCGAACGAGAGTGCCACGGTCGGCAGGACCATGGTCCTCAATGGCGCGTCATTCATGAACCATCCTGTCGTTGGGAACCATCCCAGCGTCATGCAGAACACCTGCTGCAGGAAGGGGGCGAAGACGAAGAGCGGTATGGACAGTCCCAGTGCCGCCAGCGACATCGGAATGTAGTCAAGCAGCGTGTTCTGCCTCACCGCCGCCAGCACCCCCAGCGATATGCCGAAGATCAGCGCCACCCCCATGGCCATGCAGCCCAGGATGATGGAATTGGGCAGGGATACCGCGATAAGCGTGTTCACATCGTAGTCCTTGTACTTGTAGCTGGGCCCGAGATCGCCGCGGATGACATCGAACATGTAGCGTCCGTACTGGACAATAAGAGGCTCGTCCATATGATATTTGGCCTCTATGTTTCTCTTTACAGCCTCAGGAAGGGCCCTTTCCCCATCGAACGGACCACCTGGCGCGATGCGCACAATAAAGAAGCTGAGAGTAACAATGATGAACAGAGTGGGGATCATGCCCACCAGTCTTTTGATAATATACTTTGTCATCAGGTTATACTCCTTCGCAATGTGCCTATTTAAAAGCATTTTTTCTTCTTGTGCAACAGATTTGCAAATGGATTGCATCATTATGCAAATGATGTATCACAAGATCATATGGACTTGTCCCGTCAAAGAATGTAACTTAAGGCCATGAGAAGGCTTTACAGTGCGGCAGACTGCCTTTCCTGTGACAGGAAAAGTATTGAAGAGTATGGAATTCCGTCCCTCTCCCTGATGGAGGAGGCGGTCTGCGGTGCTCTGGCCCTGATAAAGGAAAAACTACATCAAAACTCCACAATCCTCTTCGTGGCCGGCTGCGGCAACAACGGAGCCGATGCCCTGGCTCTGGCACGGCTGGTCCACACCCATGCGCTGGCCAGAGTCCTCGTACTCGCACTTCCCGGCAGGGAGAGGCAGGAGCGCAGGATCCAGCGTACTGCCTGCGAGAGAACCGGGATCAGTTTTGTCACTGAGCTTTGTGAATGCGACGTGCTTGTCGACGGCCTGCTCGGCGCCGGACTGAGAGGAGATGTGGACAGTACCGCCGCGTCCCTGATCGATGCGATGAATGCCCTGCGCTGCGGTTTCAGGGTGGCTCTGGATGTCCCCAGCGGCCTTGGTGACGGCACTCCGCTGGACCATGTCTTCCGCTCGGATCTTGTCATCACATTCGGTCTGGACAAGAGGTGCCTCCATTCGCGCCGGGCACATGAGCACTACAGCGAGCTTGCCTTTGTGCCTCTCGGCTACCCCCAGGAGGCGGTGGAGGACAGCAGCATCCGCCTGCATGAGCTGGATGAATACAGGCCTCTCTGCCTCTCTGCTTCTGATTATAAGGTAACCAGAGGGCGGTTCGCGGTCATAGGGGGAAGTCCCGAATACGTCGGTGCGGTGCGTCTTGCCGCTAGGGCGGCCTTCAGCGCTGGTGCCGGCATGCTCACGGTCTTCACGCACCCGGATCTCATCCAGCTTGTCAGCCTTGAGTGCGGCGCATCCGTGATGGTCCGGCCTTATGATGACTTTCCTGCCCTGGCAGACAGCTTTGATGCCGTCCTTGCAGGACCCGGACTGGGGAAGGAAGCTGAGAGGATAGTCGAGATGATTGTCCGCTCATACCGCAGGGGACGTCTGATCCTCGATGCCGATGCGATAAGGGCCTACAGAGGCGGGGCCGGGGCCGGACGCCTTGTGCTCACTCCGCATGTCGGAGAGTTCTCAAGCCTCGCAGGGCGCTCTTCTTTCTCTTCCAGCGATGATTTCTACAGCTGCCTGTGTGCGACAGCCAGAAAACTTGACGCCGTGATAGTGTACAAGGCTGAGACCGTGTACATTGCGGACGGGGATGAAGTTGACATCGTCGAAGGCCTGAATCCTTCTCTCGGTGTCGCCGGAAGCGGTGATGTTCTCTCCGGACTCATGCTTGCGGAAAGTGATCCGCTGCAGGCCGTGCTGCTGCACCAGAGGACGGGCAGGGCACTTGCCTCCCGCTGCGGCTACTACAGTGCCGACGAGCTTGCTTCGGCCGTGGGGGTGGAACGTTGATCCAGATCTGGTTTCTCACACTGTGCTATTTCCTGGTCACGATTCTCATCCTCTTCCTGGATGACTACAGGCTGACGCTGGGCTTCATGCTCACCTTCCGCCACAGGCTCATAGTTGACCGGAGGCTGAGGCTGGCAATGGCGGCCGGCGGTCTCGTGCTCGCAGTCCTCCAGCTGCTTTTCCCCATGGATCCGGGCCCGAGGGTGCTGGGTGACCTCTTTGGTGCCCTGCTGTGCATCTTCATTGCGATATACTATCTGCGGTACGCGGATGAGGACAGAAAGACCTATCTCAGACTCAGCGACCGGACCTGTGCAGTAATGCTCACGGTCTTCACGCTGGCTCACTTTCTCTTTCCCTTCCTCGTGCTGATCTAGGAGGCAGCCATGGATGAGAGAATAACTACGGCCGGAATCGTGGAGCAGGACGGGCTCTACCTTGTCGGACTCCGCAGCACAGGCGGCAGTGCCAGCAACGGGATGTGGGAGTTCATCGGAGGCAAGAACCGGTATGGGGAGACGGTGGAGGAGACACTTGAGAGGGAGTTTCAGGAAGAACTCGGAGCAGAGATAAAGGTCGGCCGCCATATCTGCGACGTCGACTTTGTCAACAACGGCACGCTCTATCATCTCAGGGCCCATGAGGTCACTCTTCTCTCTCAGAACCTGCAGCTGAGCGTGCACAGCCGTCTGGAATGGATTCCGCTCTCCCGTCTGTCCGGCCTCGAGATGGTGCCTTCGGACCGGAAAATCGTGGAATATCTGGAAAGAGGCCGCGCCTGAATCTTTTCAAAGCCCTGCCAAAAGGAATAAAGTAGTCCAAACCACAGGAATGGAGGTGCTTGCATATGGTCAAGAAAGATATTGACTGGTCTTCTATCGGATTCGGCTACATCCGTACGGACTACCGCTACAGCCGCATCTGGAAGGATGGAAAATGGGAGGAGGGCGGACTCACAGACAAGAGCGAGGTCACCATCAGCGAGTGCGCAGGTGTCCTGCAGTATGCCCAGACCGGCTTCGAGGGGCTTAAGGTCTATGAGACCAAAAACGGCGACATTGTCGCCTTCAGGCCTGATCTCAACGCCCAGCGGCTCCAGAGCACATGCAGGCGTCTGGTCATGCCGGAGATTTCTACTGAGGACTTCATCAGCGCCCTGGATGAGCTTGTCAGGGCGAACCTGGCATATGTGCCTCCGTTCGGCAGCGGTGCGACCCTCTATATCAGACCCTTCATCTACGGCTGCGGCCCCGTCATCGGCGTCGCTCCGTCGCCAAGTTACGAGTTCAGGATGTTCTGCACCCCTGTGGGCCCGTATTTCAAGGGGGGAGTCAGGCCCATCAGGATCATGCTCTCCGACTTTGACAGGGCAGCCCCGCACGGAACCGGAGACATCAAGGCCGGACTTAACTATGCCATGAGCCTCTATGCAGGTGAGATGGCGCACAAGGCCGGCTACAATGAGAACATGTATCTTGACGCTGCGACCAGGACCTATGTCGAGGAGACGGGTGGAGCGAACTTCATCTTCGTCACCAGGGACGGGCGCAAGGTCGTCACACCCAAGTCAGATTCCATCCTTCCCTCAATCACCAGGCGCTCGCTCATGGTCGTCGCCAGGGACTATCTCGGACTCGAGGTCGAGGAGAGACCTGTCCGCTTTGATGAGGTGGAGGACTTCGCCGAGGTCGGACTGTGCGGAACCGCGGCGGTCATCAGCCCGGTGGGCCTGATCCACACAAAGGAGAAGGACATACTCGTTCCCAGCGGAATGGAGGAGATGGGTCCTGTCCTGACAAAGCTCAGGGAGACCATCACCGGTATCCAGATGGGAGAGATCGAGGGTCCTGCCGGCTGGGTGCACAGAATCTGCTGACAGATTCAGGCCGGGCAGTCAGCTGTCTGCCCGGTCTCAATTGACCCTGTATGGACCTTCTGTTATTTTTCTCCACGTGAAAGACAAGCTCCCTCTGTCAAGGATTATCCTGGCCTGTGCCCTCTTTGTGGTCGTGGTGTCAGTTCTCGTCCTCCTCTCCCTGTGGACAGTGAGGATAGCTTCTCAGAAGCGCAGTGATGAACTGATGCGCGAGATTGAGAATGTGACAGCCCAGGGCGGTGAGAGCGCCCTTCTGGCGCTTGCCGGCTACCAGGTGGACAATATATTCCACTCCGATGAAGGCCTCATTCTCTTTGAGGAGGGCAACCAGAGCTGGAAGTACTCTGCTGACGAACTGCAGAACATCACTGTATATGAACGCTGTGCGCCCAGTGTCGTCGAGATATATGTCTCAAGCGATCTGAGCCAGTCAACTGGCTGCGGCGTAATCATCTCCAGCAGTGGATATATTGTGACAAACACCCATGTCGTCAGTCAGGACGGCGTCATCACCGTGCGTTTTCATGACGGCACACAGGCAGAGGCCACGCTGGTCGGAAGCGATCCGATCACTGACATAGCCGTGATCAGCGTCGAGGTGACACAGCCGCTGACACCTGTCTCCCTTCTTTCCGCTGACGAGCTCGTCGTGGGCCAGAAGATCATCGCAATTGGTTCGCCGTACGGCTACTCCTGGTCACAGAGCGTGGGTACAGTCTCTGCTCTGGAGAGGACTGTCACATCGTCCACTGGTGTCTCGCTTTCCGGCCTCATACAGACAGATGCCCAGATCAATCCGGGCAACAGCGGCGGCCCGCTTCTGGACAGCAGGGGAAACATGGTCGGACTGGTCACTGCAATTTACTCAACCAGCGGTTCAAGCCAGGGCGTGAGTTTTGCGATCCCTGTCGACACCGTGGTCGATGTTGCCGGAAGTCTGATCAGGGACGGACGGGTCAGCCGTGGTACCCTGGATATTCTCAGCGTTGAGCTGAATCCGATGATAGTTGACTATGCCGGCCTGCCTGTAAGCGAGGGAATCCTGATCAGTCAGGTGGTTCCTGCCGGAGAGGCGGACCGGGCCGGACTGAGAGGCGGAAACACCAGGGTAGCCTATGGAAACAGCGTCATCTACCTCGGAGGGGACATCATAACCGCACTGGACGGCGTGCCGGTCACCGGCTATAACGACTATTACGCCTTCATGGCGGACACGGCCAGCACTGACCGGGTCGATGTGACTGTGGTACGCGACGGACAGACCCTTACCGTGAAAAATGTCCAGCTTGTCGAGCAGACTGTTGAGAACATGAGGTGGCTTGTCAGATGAGTGAGAACAGAGGCGGGGCCGAATGGGCCGGAGAGGAAATAGTAAACATACATCAGGGGGCCACGATAAAGAACCGCAGCTTCCATGTGGTTGCCCCGTTTGACGTGTCAGGAGACCAGGGCCAGGCCATTGACGCCCTCAGCCGTGGGATCATGGCCGGTGACAGGGCACAGACACTCAAGGGCGTGACGGGCTCTGGAAAGACCTTCACCATGGCCAAGATCATCGAGCGCATAAACCGCCCGACGCTCGTGCTCAGCCACAACAAGACGCTTGCGGCCCAGCTTTACAGGGAATTCAAGTCATTCTTTCCGGACAATGCCGTCGAGTACTTCGTCTCAACCTATGATTACTATCAGCCTGAGGCCTATGTCCCGGGCAAGGACCTCTACATCGAGAAAGAGGCCGACATCAACGATGAGATCGACAGGCTCAGACTGTCAGCTTCTTTCTCGCTCATGGAACGCAGGGACGTGGTGGTCATCTCGACAGTGAGCTGCATCTACGGCCTTGGAAACCCTGTCAGCATCAAGGACATGATCCATTCATACAGCGTGGGGACAGTCTTTGATCACAAGAGCGAGCTGGACCAGCTGGTGAGGATGCTGTATGAGCGCAATGACATGGTCCTCAACCGAGGCACCTTCCGGGTACGCGGGGATGTGATCGAGATCTATCCTGCCTATCTTGAGAGTGCAGTAAGGATAACCCTGGACTGGGATGAGATCGTCTCGATCGACGTGTTTGATCCCGTGACGCTGGAGAAACTGGACAGGCTCGACAGCTTCACACTTTATCCTGCGAAGCAGTTCGTCATGCCGCGGGAAGCGCTGGATGCGGCAATCATAAGAATTGAGGATGAGCTGCGCGACCAGCTGGAGTACTTTGAGAGTCAGGGCAAGCTCGTTGAGAAGGAGAGACTGAAGGCCCGTGTCGAATATGATATCGAGATGCTGAAGGAAGTAGGCTACTGCTCGGGCATCGAGAACTATTCCCGCCCGCTTGCCGGACGGGCTCCTGGTGAGCGTCCAGCTGTCCTGCTGGACTATTTCCCTGATGATTTCGTGGTGTTCATCGACGAGTCCCATGTGACGCTGCCGCAGATCGGTGCGATGTATGAGGGCGACAGGTCAAGAAAGCTCAACCTGGTCAATTACGGCTTCCGCCTGCCTTCCGCGCTGGACAACAGACCTCTGAAATACGAGGAGTTTGACAGAAAGGTTGGACAGAGAATCTATGTCTCAGCAACTCCGGGCAAGACGGAGCTGAAGGAAAGCACGCGTGTCGTGGAGCAGCTCATCAGACCCACAGGGCTGCTGGACCCTGAGATTGAGGTGCGCCCGACAGAGGGCCAGATGGAGGACCTCTACGGAGAGGTGGTCAGGACAGTCGCGCGTGGTGAGAGGGTTCTTGTCACGACGCTGACCAAGAAAATGGCTGAGGACCTGAGTTCATACATGTCCACTCTCGGACTCAAGGTACGGTATCTTCACAGTGAGATCGAGACAATAGAACGTGTCGAGATCCTGACAGACCTGAGGAAGGGTGTCTTCGATGTGCTGGTGGGAATCAACCTGCTGCGTGAGGGACTGGACCTTCCCGAGGTCTCCCTTGTCGCAATCCTTGATGCCGACAAGATCGGCTTCCTGAGAAGCGCGACCTCCCTGATCCAGACAATCGGGCGTGCCGCGAGGAATGCCAACGGACGTGTCATAATGTATGCAGACCAGATGAGTGATGCCATGAGGGAGGCCATAGGAGAGACCGAGCACAGAAGAGCGGTCCAGATGGCCTACAACAAGGAGCATGGAATCACGCCGACAACAATCAGGAAGGCGGTGGACGATATCCTCGAGCGCCAGATGAAGGACGCTGAGGACATCCAGAAAGAGGAGATGAAGATCCAGCGTGCCAGCTTCAACCTGCTGGTGGACAAGGACCGCAGGAAGTATCTCCGCTCACTTGAGAGAGAGATGAGGGAGTGCGCTGACAGACTGGAGTTTGAGAAGGCGGCCGCAATCAGGGATGAGATCGAGCGCGTCAAAAGCGGGAAGTGGTCGGAAGACTGAAGAGCACCAGATCCACATGGTAGGGATTTATCTGCGGATTCTGGTATTCCCAAAGTCCGTCCGACTTTATGTCCTCGTAGAGTGACGAGCATGTCACTGCAGGCCGGTCAGGATAGCCGGTGCCCTCTACGCCGTCATCATAGAACCTGTAGCCCAGGCTCTGTAGCAGCGAGACTGAGAAGAAGCCGTGATACATCCCCATGCTGTCATCCTCATAGCTCATCTCATCATCGCGTGAGGAGGACAGCAGATAGAAACGGTTGTTCCCATCGTCTTTTTCCCTGAACAGTGCTGAGACGGATTCAAGGATCTCCCCCTCTTTTGTCACATTCTGACCCTCCGGCATCAGCGATCCTGAGTAACATGAGTCGAGTATTACGAACTTCGGGGCACTTATCCTGGAAAGCGCACCGACCAGCTCTGCGATGGTTATCAGGCTGGAGAGATTGCTGCCTACATCCTGCCAGGTCCCGATGCTGGGGAAGGTGATGTCTCCGACGACTAGGGCCCCGTTCAGCGTGCTGTCAGTATCACTCAATGATTCAGCACCGTGTCCGGCATAGTAGAATATGATAATATCTTCCTCACCTGCTGTCTGTACCAGTTTCTCAAGGTGATTCAGAATACAGCCTTTCATTGCTGAGGGTGAGATATATTCTATGTCTGAGCTGTCCATACCCTCTGGGGTCTGGCTGAGTCTCCTGACATACCACCTTCCGTCCCGTGCACAGAATGAGGTGCTGTGGAAGGCGGTACCCTCAGCCGATGAGAGAAAGGCCAGCTGTCTGGTCATGGCATCCTGATCATTCACGGTGCCTTTCAGACTGTTCATGTCGGTGTCAGCATAGTCGAGGGCGACTGATACAAGATGGATATCCTTGCCTGCTGCCGGATCCTTTGAGGAGAGCTCGCAGGAGGTGAGGGCCAGAATGATGATGACACAAATCAGGCTCATTCTCTTCATCTCTCACCTCCCAGAATCCCTGACGGGAGGTTCAGGTGGAAGACAAGCCCGGTCTGAACCTCAGCAAATTCCCTGCGGTATACGAAGGCCGTCCTGGCAAGGAGGGCAAGGTAGTCTGTGATGGAGAAGCCGGCCTCGAGTCCCGCCTCAATGAAGCTGTAGCCCAGATCCTGCCGGTTGACGAGGGCGTAGCCCAGCGACGCGTCAAGGGCAATCAGAAAGGCTCCGAAGCGCTCCTCGAATCCGAGCTGCAGTGCAAACCGCCTGCTTCCGAGCAGTACAGTGTTGCAGTATTCAAGCGAGTCAGAGACAAAGGATACCCGCACTCCGAGAGTGAGTGTATGCCGGCGGGCGAATGTCACTGACAGCGGAGATGCGTCTATCGACAGGGCAAAGAGCGTCCTGTTGTCAAGAACCTCCTTCTCGATTGACAGATTGCGGCTGAACACGGCATTGGTCACGACATCGACTGACGGAGTATATGATGCCGCTGCAAGCGGAGCTGACAGTGCCAGCAGGACAAGTATAAGAGTGTTCTTCATTTTTATCCTCCGCAGTACTGTCGACAGAAATGTCAGCAGATGTGCAGAAAATCAGCTACGTTAGCAGATGATGCCGGGTCACTGGAAGTTGAATATCACGAGGTCCCGTATGCTCTCGCTGCTGGTATAGTGCTGAGTCCTGCCAGGCACTTCAACAGCTGCGAGTCTGGAGATGATCCTGTTGAAGCTGACATAGTCCGGATCCCTTCTGCCGGCTGACATGCTTGTCAGATCGAAGCCGAGCGCATTCAGTACTCTTGCTGTGTGGATTCCAAGATAAACGCCATTAAAGTCCGCTGACCAGCTGAGTTCATCAGGCGAACTGGCAGCAGAAAACCAGAAGCTGCTGACGCTTCCCTCGTACGGGGAGAAAAGGTCAGCAAGCGACTGTCTGCTGTCGGTGTCGCTGTCTGTTACTATATTCCCGCTGTAACAGGAATCTAGCATGACAAGACGGCCGCCGCACCTGACCTCGCCCAGCAGGCTGACCAGCTCAGCCAGAGAGAGCACTGAGTATCCTCTGCTTCCCTCAGGCAGACAGAGACCGCCGTCATCGTTTCCGTGGCCGGAGTAGTGGAAGATGAGGACGTCATCCGCTTCTGCCTCAGAGGCTATCAGCCTTACTGTGTCCCTGAAGCCGGCAATGAAGTCCTCAGGTGCGATATCATTCTGAGTGATGACAGTTCCATCTTGCTTCACTGTAATCAGGTTCCTGTCACTCTCATTCTGGAGTGAGTCATTCACTGTGCCGTTCTGCAGGAGATAAGCATGATATGTGGACTCTGTCCGGCCTGCAAGATATTCCAGCTGCCTGTCCAGGAAGGTCTGGTCATTCAGCGTCCCTTCAAGCTCTCTGGCTCCGCTGTAATCTCCTATATAGGCACAGGCGACGGAGAGGAAATAGACATCATTGGGTCTCATCGCCGGTGTTGTGGAGAGTGTGCACGAGATGAGTACGGCTGTCAGAATGGAGATCAGCAGCAGGATGCGCTTCACCTGGCACCTCCTGTAAGATCTCCGCTCATGAGGCCGAAGCCGACCTGGAAATCCATTGTGATGTCACTCTGGTTGTATGACAGGACCAGACGGGGGAACAGGGAGATGATGGAGGCAGGCTTCCAGTGAAGTGCAAGAGCGATCTGCGGGCCTGCGCAAAGCGTGTCGAGCAGGTCATAGCTGCCCAGCGCATAGCCGATGTCAGTCTCGAGCTCAAGCGAGCCGGTAAGTGGGATACGGAGCATGAGACCCAGCACGAAGCGGCTGGAGGCGGAATAAAAGTTAGAGGAGACGACGTTTGTCATGCTGTGGCGTTCGAATGCCAGGCTGGGCCCGGCGCAGATGCTGTCCGTATCCCCGATTGCCAGTCCTGCCGTGATGTTCGCGCTGAATGATCCGCGCAGTGGATTATCCTCTCCCTCCATCAGGTACCATGAGGCGCTGCCACCCAGGGAGGCTGAAAGGGTCAGACGAGATGAGAGAGCGCACAGCGGCGCCAGGGTGAGAAGCATTATGGCGGCAGTGAGTACAGTCCGTTTCACTTTACTGCAAGTCCGTCCTTGAACATCAGCATCTGTGTCTTCCTTATGTAGAGCGTGGCGGAGGTGCTGTGCGGCCGCTGCTGCGACTCAGCAAGTATCCTGTGCCCATTATAGCGCAGTCCCAGCAGATAGCCCCTTCCAAGGAATTCCGCGGAAAGGACCTCGGCATTCTCCAGGATCAGATATGCGTCGGCATCTCCATAAAAGCAGCCGTCAGTCACAGTCACCGCCTCAGGGCGGAAGAAGATCGTGTCACAGTCGATGCTGAGATTGAACATCTGTGCCGGAAGGCTGGTGCCTTCTCCGGTGAAATAGGCGCAGAAGAGGCTGGACGGGTGGCGGTATATGTTCTCCGGGCTGTCCACCATCTCGATCCTGCCGTCCCTGATTATGGCGATTCTGTCGCTGATGCTGAATGCCTCTTCCCTGTCATGTGTCACATAAATCGTCGTCAGGGTTCCGTCCTCATCGTGCACTCTGCGGATTTCATCTCTGAGATGACGGCGGAGATTTGCGTCCAGAGCGCTCAGAGGCTCATCAAGCAGCAGGATTGAGGGCCTGGCGGAGAGGGCTCTTGCGAGTGCCACTCGCTGGGCCTCTCCACCGGACAGTGTGGTGACCTTCCTCTTGTTGTATCCGCTGAGGTTGACAAAGGAAAGCAGCTCATCGCACTGCTGCCTGCGCTGTGCCCTGTGCAGCTTTCTGAGTTTCATGGCATAGGTCAGGTTCTTCTCGACATTCATGTTCGAGAACAGCGCGTAGTCCTGGAAGACCATGCCGATTCCCCTTTTCTGAGGAGGCAGGTGAGCAATGTCACGTCCATCTGCGATTATCTTCCCTGCTTCAGGCTCATCAAGCCCGCTGATCAGGTTGAGCATCGTGCTCTTGCCGCTGCCGCTTGGTCCGATTACCGAGAGAAACTCTCCCTGACGGACGGACAGTGTGATGTCCAGGGTGAAGGATGGATAGGCCTTTCTCAGTCCGATGATGTCTATTGTCCCGTTCAATGCGCTTTCCTCCCAGATGAGTGTGTGAGGGCCTGTGCGGTGATGAAGATCACGAGTGTGAGTGCGATGAGCACCGTTCCAATAGTGCAGGCTCCCTGGTAATTGTATGAGTTTATCAGTCTGTAGAGCAGCATCGGCAGCGTCACGACCCTGCCTTCTGCAAGCGTGAGCGTGGCGTTGACCTCGCCCATTGACAGGGCTAAGGAGAAGATGAATGCCTTTGCGATTGCGCTCTTCAGCTGCGGAATTTCAATTCTGAAGCAGGTTCCGGCAGTGCCTGAACCAAGTGTGTATGCCGCATCCAGCACCCGCAGGTTCTGGCTCCTGATGGCAGGAAGCAGGGTCCTCATTGCGAAGGGCAGGGCAATGACGAGATGTGCCAGTATTACCAGAAGATAGGACATGGCGAGACTGGATGAGTGTATGTGTGCCTTTATGATGTAATACCCGAGCCCGAGCGTGACACTGCTGATGGCCAGTGGGAACATGCCGATCACCTCAACGGATCTGCTGTTGCGTCTTGCGATGAAGAGTGAGAGAAAGAGGGCGAAGAGGCACGCCAGTGCTGCGACAATAAGCGCAATGGCCAGACTGTTGAGCAGCGCGGCGGACGCATCGGACATCATTCCGACACTCCGTCTGAGACCGAAGAGCTCCTGATAGCTTCTGACGCTGAAGCCTTCCCCGTAGCGGCTGGATGTGGAGATGAAGGACCTGACAACGACTGAGACCAGGGGGCCGAGGATGAAGACCAGCATCAGTGTGTTGTAGATGATCAGTGCGGCTCTTGTCCTCCAGCTGTGCACTCTCACGGCACGGTCCTCCCTGTTGCTGTCGCGTGATGAGAGTTTCCTTGATGCCAGGACATACAGCACAAGGATGACCAGGTTCACCAGGAACGAGAATACAGACAGCGCACTTGCCCTGGCGCTGTCCATGACAATGTTGTTTGTCCTGTAGATTTCAACTTCAAGTGTCGTGTACTGGACTCCGCCTCCCAGCACGAGGATGATTGAGAAACTTGTGAAGCAGAAGAGGAAGATCAGCAGGGCGGCGGAGAGGATGACCGGAGCCATTCTTGGCAGGCTGATCGAGACAAAGGTCCTGAAGCCTGAGGCGCCCAGCAGTGATGAGGCGTTTTCCTGGCTTCTCGGCCAATGTCCCCAGGCTTCGGTGATCAGACTCAGGGCTACTGGGATGTTCAGAAAGGCGTGTGCCAGAATGATGGCCCTGAATGAATAGAGTATCTTGACCGGCTCTTCTGCCCCTGTGAGTGCCATGTAGAGACTGTTCACGAAGCCGGAGTTGCCGTAGAAGATGACGAAGCCGAGTACGACAAGTATTGAGGGAAGCACGAAGCACAGACTGGACAGGGAGAGCATGAGCGTCTTTCCCGGGAACCTGTAGTTGGCCCACAGATAGGCACCAGGCAGTGCGATGAGCGTGCTCACAGCGGCTGAGACAAAGGCCTGCAGGAGTGTGAATGAGAGCAGGCGGTAGGTATAGGGGGAGGTGAATACCTCCCGCATGAGCTCAAGCGAGAAGCCTTCTTGTGTGAAGAAGGCCCTGGCAAGATTGAATGAGAGAGGAAGGATGAAGACAAGTGCGAGCACCGCGAGCGGTATTGCGGCTATGGCTGTATAGAAACCGTCTTTTCTCATCCTTCCTCCTTTTGTCACTGGTTGATCATCGCCTCGGTCCACTCAGTGGTCCATCTGTCGATGTTCCGGGCAATGTACTCAGTGTCCATGCTGAAGACTTTCTGCGGAACCGGTGCCCACTGGTATGCGTCAGGAAGACTGGTCGTGCTGTTCACAGGATACATCGAGTTGGCGATCGCAGTCTCGGCCTGACCCTCTGTGAGAATGAAGTCCACGAACATCCTGGCTTCCTCCTTGTTGTCGCTGGACTCAAGGATTCCGATGGACTCGATGGTCCTGTGGTGACCTTCAGGGAAGATCAGTGCCTGGTAGCGTGTGGAGTCCTCCCAGAGGACATGGTAGACAGGACTTGTAGTATAGCTGATCACCAGCGGAGCCTCACCTTCAGTGAAGAGGCCGTATGCACTTGACCAGCCGTCCGCAATGGTGAGCGCGTTTGCCCCGACATCCTTCCACCAGTCAAGGTAGCCGTCCTCGCCGTAGACATCGATTGTCCAGAGAAGAAGGCCAAGCCCAACTGAAGATGTCCTCGGATCGATGAGTATGATCTTGTCCTTGTAGACAGGATCCCTGAGGTCATCAAGGCAAGTCGGTGCTGGGATGTCACTCTCGCTGTCCCAGACAAAGGCGAACACGCCGTAGTCAAAGGGAATCAGGCGGTGTTCAGGATCGAACTCGAGCGAGTCGTCGACATTTGCGAGCTCAGGCGATTCGTAACTTGTGAAGATTCCTGACTCATATGCTGTGCTTGCCTGGTCGTCGCTGATGCCCATGATCAGGTCTGCCTGGCAGTCATCACCCTCCATGATGGCCCTCGAGAGCATCTCGACGGCATCTCCTGTCGAGACGACGTTGACCTTGATCCCTGTCTCCTCCTCAAAGAGGGGAATGAGGGTGGGGCCGCTGCCCCATTCGGAGGAGAAGGTGTCATAGCAGTAGAGCGTGATAGACCTTTCTCCGCCCGTGGTCTCGGCGGCACTCTGTGCGAAGAGACAGGATGCCAAGAGCAGAACAAGCAATACAGTGAAGATAGTGCGCTTTTTCATAAAGCCTCCAGAAAGATTGTCATGCCCTGGGTATGGGTAAATGAAATGAGGCTGTCGCTCCCTACGCTGGTATTATCCAGATCAGGTAACGGGTATGATCTCAGGCCATGTTTGCCACCCCGGACAATGGCAAGCCTATTTCAAATCGGCATGGATGGTCAATCGGATGCATCACTGGCCTTTCTGGAAAGCCCGGAAGATTACGCTCCCAGAGATGAAAAAAAGGAAACGCCCGGTTTTCCCGGGCGTCTCCGATTTGATCGGGTTTCAGACCTACTTGAGGTAGATGTCCTTTGTCGGATGGTAGTCCATTGTGTTGGGATACCAGCCGCCCCACTTGCTGGTGTCGATCATGTTCTGAGAAACATAGACATACAGCGGGATGATGGCCTGATCCTGGTTGATCATGATGGACTCGGCCTGCTTGAGGACAGCGAATCTCTCCTCTCCGGCGGGCATTGTCGCAGCCTGGGCAATCAGGGCATCGTACTCCGGGTTGGAATACTTGCCGCCGTTCATTCCGGCACCTGTGATGAACATGTCGAGGAAGGTGTTGGGATCCTGATAGTCACCGACCCATCCGGCTCTTGCGATCTGGAAGTTGCCGGAGTTTCTGTTGGCCAGGTAGGTTGCCCATTCCTGGTTCTCCAGAGTGACGTTGATGTTCAGGTTGGTCTTCAGCTGCTGCTGGATGAACTCAGCGATCTGGCGGTGAGCGTCATCTGTGTTGTACAGGACGGAGATTGTCGGGAAGCCGACACCGTTCGGGTAACCTGCCTCGGCAAGGAGCTGGCGTGCGTAGTCAGGATCATAGAGAACTCCGCCTCTCTCCTCTTCCTGGAGAGCCTCGTAGCCGGCCATGTCAGGAACGATGCCCCAGCATGCGATCTGTCCGGCCCTTGTGACCTCCTCAACAAGCTGCTCGCGGTCGATGGCGTAGCTGATGGCCTTTCTGACTCTGACATCATCAAGAGGCGGCTCAGTCACGTTGATCGTGTAGTAGTATGTTGACAGCTGCGGTGCGACCTGGTAGTCGGTCCTCATCATGATCTCGTCGAATCTGTTGAGGTCGATTGCCGTATCCCAGTCAACCTGTCCGGAGAGATACATGTTGTAGTTCGTAGCGGCGTCATCGCTGGCGAGGAAGACGACCTCGTCAAGATGGACGTTCTCCTTGTCCCAGTATGTGTCGCTCTTGACACAGACGATCCTGTCCTGAGGTGTATGCTCTGCCAGGACGAAGGGGCCGTTGCCGACGAAGTTCTCAGGCTTTGTCCAGTCAGTGCCGTACTGCTCGATGGCGTGCTGCGGGACGATGGCGAATGAGTAGTGGCTCAGAGCGCCGATGACATAGGGAAGCGGTCCGATGAGGGTCATCTCGAAGGTGTGGTCGTCAATGGCCCTGATCTGGAGGGCTGAGGCATCAGCCTCGCCGCTGTTGAACTCAGTGGCTCCGGCGATGAACATTGCGGGGAACCAGGCATAGGGGCTTCCTGTTGCGGGGTCAAGCTCACGTGTCCATGAGTAGACAACATCCTGTGCGGTTATTGGAACACCGTCTGACCAGACTGCATCCTCCCTGAGATGGAAGGTGTATGTCATGCCGTCCTCAGAGACATCCCAGCTCTCGGCGACGCCGGGGATTCCGTCGGCTGTCTCGGGATCGATTGTGATGAGTCCTTCGAAGAGGGCCTCATAGACCCTGTGCTCGGGAACACCCTGAATCTGGCTGGGGTCGAGTGACTCCGGCTCAGCTCCGTTTGCGATGACGAAGCGCACGGGCTCATCTGATGTGGTTGTTGTCGTTGTTGTGGCTGCCGGCGTGGAAGATGTCGAGGCTGCCGGGCTTGCGGCTGCCGTCTCGCTGCTTCCACCAGCGAAAGCGCCAAATGAAACAAGAGCAATGAGTGTCAGTGCAATTAGTTTCTTCATTTGTACCTCCTGGTAAAATTTCAACTTTGGACCCATGTTATCGGATTTTCCCTTATTGTTCCAGATGCTTATGTAAGTTTTTTCATCTTTATGCGGTTTGTATGCAAATTTCTTGAAAGTATACACCGCCAGTCACCTGTTTGCCCTTATGTGTCCTTACAGGGTATTATTGCATTATGTTCAAGTACCAGCTGAGAAAGAAGGGCGACGGCTGCCTGGTCTACGGGCCGGGGGTGGCCGTGAGGATAGTCTCCCTCCTGTTTGCAATACTTCTGATCATCGGCAGCTTCTCCGCAGTGGGTGAGCTGGGTTTCTCTCCATCCTTCATCATTCCGGCCGTCTTCACTCTGGCTCTGCTGCTTGTCGTCTTCTGGCACGACGAGTGGGTCTTTGACAATACGGCCGGGACTGCGGTATCAGTCCTCGGTATCGGTCCATTCGCAAAACGGACTGTGACATCATATGGCGACATCCAGTGCATTGAGATAGTCCATTTCCATAAGGGCATCGCCGACGGATCAACTGCCATCAGGCCAGGATGGAGGCATAAGGAAATGGCCGCACTGAGGCTCAGACTTGATTCTCAGACCGGCTCCAGGGCCTCAATCGAAATCGTTCCTGCGAAGAGGGAAGGGCTGGCGCTTGAGCGCAAGGCCAATCTCATCGCTGCTCATACAGGGCTTCCGCTGGAGGTCGACAGGTCTGCGCTTTCTGCCGGATTCAGGCACAGGTCATGACGGCACGACAGCAGACATCCCGCCTCAGATCAGCTTTGGCAGAATGGTATCTGACTATATAACCGACCGGGTAAACCGCTTTGTTCCTGGCATTGCACGGGGAAGGAAGGCGGCACTATAATGACAGAATGAAGAAAATCCTGTTCGTCTGCGGCAGCCTGCGCAGGGACAGCTACAATCTCCAGCTGCTGGAGATGGCTGAGGCGCGGCTTTCTGATTCCGACTGCTCCTTCCTCGATTACAGTGACATTCCGCTCTTCAGTCAGGACGCTGAGTTTCCGCCTCCGGCATCTGTATCCAGAGTGCGAGCCCTTGTCTCAGACTCAGATGCGCTCTGGATCGGAAGCCCGGAATACAATCACAGTTTCAGCGGAGCCCTGAAGAATCTCATGGACTGGCTGTCACGGCCGGTTGTGCCGGGCGACTATTCCACCGCAGTCATAAGGGGGAAGACCGTTGCCATGAGCAGTGCGGCCGGTTCCTCCGCGGGCTCTTTCTCACTTGCCAGCCTCACTGAGCTGCTCACAATGCTGTCCTGCAAAATCGTTCCCTGTGATACCCGCATCAGCCTGGGCAGCCGCTTTGCAGAGAAGACTCTGGTCCTCACCGGAGAAGAGGAACTGATGCTGGAAAGGGAGTGCGTGCAGCTGCGCTCCATGCTCTGAGTCCTGATACCGGGGCATGGGGGCTGCAGAGTCTGTACATCTCCGATGCTGGCACCAGAGTCCGCGGCCTTTTCATCAGCGGATACTTCCATGGTTACGGGGACTCGTTTCGAGGTGAATGGCATCGCCAGTTTACAGGTTCCCCGTCCTCTCGTGATAAAGAGTGTGGAGGATGACCAGCTCAATGGCCCGAGAGGGGATGGACAATGACCTGCCATATGTGGAAGAAGTCAGGAGGGCCTACTCACTTCCTGGTGCAGATGATAGGCTTTGAATTGACATAATCGGGGACCGCGCCACTCCGGTCACGGGCACCTCGAGGAAGACTTCGAGAAGACAGGGACGGGTATCTGAATGCTTGAGATCACAGTCGGCCACAGCGGCGAGGATTACTGGACGATTCAGGAGGCGCTAGATGCGGTGCCGTACAACACTGAGGCCATGGTCCTCATCAGCCCGGGAGAATACAGGGAAAAACTCTTCTGCGATAAGCGCGCCATCACGCTGAAGGGCCTTGGCAGTGTCAGTGTGGT
Source organism: uncultured Spirochaetales bacterium (assembly GCA_944390045.1). GTDB lineage: Bacteria > Spirochaetota > Spirochaetia > Sphaerochaetales > Sphaerochaetaceae > Bullifex. Next base: position 204,613 of record CALXOO010000001.1, read on the forward strand.
CTGGGACGACGCGGCCAGAACAATAATGCCGGATGGAATCAAGCGCGGCACCTTCCGCACATACACGGCCTTTTTCAGCGGTGAGGAGCTGCATCTTGAGAATATTGCATTCTGCAATGAGGCCGGTTGCGGGAAGACCGCAGGACAGGCACTGGCCCTCTATCTGGATGTAGACAGGGCATATCTTGAGAACGTGGAGCTTTTCGGACACCAGGACACGCTCTTCCTGGCTCCGCTTCCTGAAAAGGAGAGGGAGGCCAGAGGCTTCTATGGTCCCCGCTTCAAGTCACCGCGCAAACTCAATACGGTCTATATGCGCGGCGGACGGATCTGGGGCGGGGTCGATTTCATCTTCGGAGGAGCCGATGCCCTTTTTGATAATGTCGAGATAATCTCCAACGAACCGGGTTATGTGTGCGCGCCCAGCGGCCATGGCAGCGACATCGGCCTGGTTTTCAGGAACTGTTCGTTCAGATGCGAGAATCTTGAGGACGGTTCTGTCTACCTCATGAGGCCCTGGCGTCCTGAGGGCAGGGCGGCCTTCGCCGGCTGTACCTATGGCCCCCACATCGCCCCAGAAGGCTTCAGCCCCTGGCACGGGCTTGAGGATGAAGCCAGCATGGCTGACTTCAGGACAGACAGCGATGTTTTCGGCAGAGAATATCAGTCGGATGACATAGGAGAAGATGCCAGGAGAATACTTTCCCGCCTTGGCCTGTGAGATCCGTCCTATATATGGCATATATGGATCTATATCTCCTGCCTGACAGCCGTTAACAGGGTATTGCAACAGGCTGTCCGCACTTATCAGCAGCGCCGGTTATCCAGACACAGGCAAGAGACGCTGCAGGGAAGACATTGAATACAGTCATGCTCTTGCTGACAAGCTTCTCACAGGGCATGCTGCAGCCAATCAGCCGTATGGATGGGGTGCCACAGGCAAACCGGCAACGGTACCTGTGGGTAAAACGCTTAGGTCCAAGCCTTCAGTCTTGTACTGAAGGCAGTTGACCCGGCAGTTTTTGCGGCTAACTTTTTTAATGGAAGTGCACTGAAGCTGTCAGCAATGAATTATGTCACTTAAATGATATTGTCTGATTGGCACATTTGTCCGTAAAGCTTTTCATTTACGCCTTTTGCAATGCCGTGTTATTATTTCTGCCAAAAAAGGAGAACACACTATGATCACAAACAGAAAAACCGGTCTGCTTGCCTTCCTAGCGATTGTCCTCATTCTTGCCCTGTCCGCCTGTTCCCAGCCGGACGAAAGCGGGAGTTCAACCGCACAGGTGAGAGTAAGCGGAACTGCACAGTCAGCATCAGGCCGGAGCACCGCATCAGCAGAAGTTGTCTTCGCGTCAGGCAGCGTTTGCCTGGCCGGCGAGGACATCACAGCCCGGCTAAGGCCGTTGCAGCCAGGTACTGCAGGGGGCGCGAATGATGTTGAGTTCGGAGCTGATATTCCTGTCGCTTCTGGACTTGTATCATATTCGGTCAGCCCCAACAGGGGATTTGTCTTTGATGAGTGGAAAATCCCAAGAAGCAGCCGGAGCGAGCTGAAGGGGGATTACCCTGACAGCTGGTGGGCGGTGCTTGTTGAAATCCAGAACGCCATTGCCAGCGACAGCCAGACAATTTACATCAATCCTGAGTACATCAGATACATACGCCCGGCATTCGAGCGCGGGTATTATTTTGATCCGCAGGCACAGGAAGATGGAGATGGAAGTGCCTCCAGGCCATTTGGCAGGATTGATTCACTGATTGATGCGCTGAAAAGCCAGAACAGCAGACAGTATGACGATGATGAGCTCACCATCAAGATGAGAAACGGACAGGCTGCTGCTCTGGACCTGTCTTCTCTTGGGACAGGGTATTATGACGATGAAAGCGAAATCGAGCTCAAACTGATCGGAGGCTATGATGAGAAATGGAATCTCAGCGGGGAGAGGACAATTATCCCTTCCATCGTTTTTCCGGACAATTCCGCAGGCAGTATTGAGGAGCTTGAAATTGAGCTGAGAAACATTGGGCTGAAGGAACTTGATTATAGCATGCTGTCTCGCTCAGATGATGATTTCGAGATCGGCTTCAGGAACTGTTCTGCCGGAATATTGAAGAATGCCTCCGGAAATGTTGTGAACGCTCTGGTGGTTGAGGAGCTGGATGCTTCTTCATCCAATGTTGTATTTGTCAATTCATCGGCGCCCTATGAGGCAGACAGTGAATATTACCATTCGATCGTGAGGAATGCCGGCTCATACAGCGTCAAGGGAAGGAACAACATCGTTCTTTCAGATGTGACGGCAGCGGGCGGCACTGACAACCTCTATCTGGATTCAGGAAGCTGGAAATGGGATGAGTACAAGACAGAGGATCCGAACCTGGTCAGCCGGATCATCACGGCAGTTCCTCTGTCAGAGGATTTCAGCCTAGGTGCGGCGCAGGATGATGCGGATGATCTTCTTGAGGAGGATATTGAAGGCAGACAGAGGTATCTCAGCGATGACGATGATGACCGCTATGACAGATCACAGCGTGATCCGGATTACAGGGATATCAGAGTGTCTTATGGGCCATACGAGTATCAGTTCTTTGATGACTGATTGCCTGACTTCTTTCAATCCCGTCCTGCCGGAGATGCTGGGCGGGATTTCATTTCTTCATGCGTTCCCTGTCTGAAGACACAAACCCTTTCCTGATATCGAGAATCCAGCCACAGGAACAGTCTGTCAGCGCAGCCTTGCCGCCTTGATTCTCCAAACAAGCTCGATGGCTTTCATTATCAGGCCTCTCATTCAGGCTGCTATCTTTAATGATCGTTATCGGCATATTTAATATGTTACTTATGCAAGCGCCAGAGAGGGCAAGAACGCAGCCGAATTCTCCATTCGTCATGCGCTTGCGCCCATCGTACAGTACAGCCCGATGGCCAGGATGTCCCTTCCCTGGTCTTTGTGCACCGCCTGGAAAAGCAGGCGCTGGCGATTTCCTATAAACGACAGCTTGCCAATGTGTCGATCGGGTCCTTCATAAAGAGCCCGCAGACCTCATCATCTCCGAGCCTCACGATGCGTTCCCTGTTCGGGTGGACGTATGTGAAGCAGAAGTGCAGCAGGTTTCTCCTGTCGTTGCCTGACTTGCTGATGGGCTCAAGCCTCTTCACGCTTTCGTTCATCTCGATTTTGGAAAGCAGCCTGGACAGGCTTTCAGTGCTACGAATATCGAGTTTGTCCCTGGGCTGTGAGTATGTCTTCTTGCTGCTTCCTGTCAGTGTCAGCAGGGAGAAGACGCTTCCGGGCTTGCGTTATTCCATCGGCAAGGTCTTTTCAGCCTTCCGCACGGATCCTGCAGCAAAGTCTTAATTGTTCTCCCCGGCCGGCTTCTCTGGCAACGAAGATGCGAAGCCTCCTGTCATGAATAGGCCAAGGCTTCTTCAAACAGTTTGCGATTATAAGGAATTATAGTTCAATGATTCGTAATTCAACCTTTACCTCCAGGAGTCTCCATCTTGTCTAAGCGGAGCGAAAGGTGGAGAGGAAAGGAGAAAGGATGATCTGCCCAAAGGTGATGCTGATGCTTTATCCCCTCAGTGAGGCGGTGAGGAGCGGAGGCGACCTGAGGAACGCCGGTGGCTCTGGCATGTATGCCAGGGATATCGTATGCCCTGACGGCTGTGTCATGTTCAGGCTGACAGCAAAGAGGCTTTCCGGGAAAAAGATGAGACTCTGTCCCATGGCTTTTTCCAGTATACATTGCCCGCAGCAGGGCCGCACTGGCGGTTCTGGGCGGCTTTTGCGGTATCAGGCTTTTTCCTTCACGCTGTCCGCATATTGTCTGGGGGTCACTCCCATATAGCGGTCGAAAACGCGGATGAAGGTGTTGCTGGATGAGAAGCCAACGCGGGAGGCAAGCTCTGCAATCCTCACGTCCGGATCTTCTGTGAGAATCTTCTGCGCCATGTTGATCCTGTAGCGGTTGAGGTAATTCTTGAAGTTGTCGCCGCTGAAACGGTTGAACACCTCAGAGCAGTACTTGGGTGTGAGGTTGAACTCCTCGGAAAGATCAATGAGCATGATGGGCTCGCTGTAGTGCTCGTGGATATAGTTCCTCATCTTCCTGGCAACCTGGTCTCCCTTTTCCTGGCTCTCAGCGCTCTTGAGCGCAATGGTTGAGGAAAGAAGGTTCCTTGCTGCCTGTATGCTCTGCTGTGCGCTGGTGTCCCCTGGAATGCTTTCTTCGGGCAGCCTCATCTCCTGACGGATGCGCACGATGGTCGAAGTGAGTGCGGTGATGAGGTTCCTCACCTCGCTCTCTGTCAGCTTCATTTCGCCGGAGAAGTTCGCATCAATGATCGAATCGAAGATCTCGAGCGCGGAAGGAGAGGCGGCCAGGGCCGCGTTCACAAGCTTTCTCTCCTCACTGACAGGGTAGTACATACAGCCTGAGCGCAGTCTCACATCGGCCTCGGTGAGTATGTTCCTGTCCCGCTCGAAGTAGCGGCTGTCCATGATGCTCTGTGCCTTCAGGTAGGCGGCCTTAATGTTCCTCCAGCCCTGTACGGTATGGCTGATTGCCGCCTGCATGCCCGCATCCTCATCCTGCAGCGTGAACTCCCTAAGCATTTTGTATAGGAAGGCGTGGCATTCTTCCTCATTCTGGCTCTTGTAGATCAGTGTGGCACTGCCGTTGTCCATCATGATAAAGTGCAGGTGATTGATGCGCCGTGTCATCGAGTTTGTCCTGAGCAGGAGAGTCTGCCTTTTCTCGGCACCAGCTCCGTCAGCATCAAGAATCGCAACCGTGAAGAATGATGTCTCATCATCCGGGATTCTGTGCATCGAGTCGGCTCCATGGATATAGGAGCGGTACTTCTGGACATCCATTGCCGCCTGGAGATCACGGCTGAGGTCCTCAAGCCTTTTGCCGATCTCCTCGGCTTCACGACATCTGGATATGATCATGTCAAATTCATTCCCCTCGGGAAGCTCCTGTGACGCCTCTGTTCCAGCGACACTCTCATATGCCTGTTTCACAGGCTCATAAAGGTTCCGCTTCAGGCGGTATGCGGCAAAGAAGACAGCCGTAAGGGAGAGAGTGACGAAGGCCGCGAGGATGAGAATGCTGGGGGATGCCAGGCGGCTTGCATGTGCCAGAACGAATGTGAACGAGAAGTAGGGGAAGCTTCCACTTCTCACATAGTAGCTGTTCAGCTGGCTGTGTCCGGAGGGAAGGAAGGTATCCTCAAGACAGGTGGCAAGCTTCGCGTCACTGCTGTAGACAGTGTGTGATGTGCTATCGATCAGGGCGAACGTGATCCTGCTGTCCTGTGGCGGTGCGAAGATCGAGGCAGGCAGGATGCAGTAGAAAATCAGTGTGGAATCATTAAGGAAACGCTCGAGAGTCAGCACGATCATGCCGCCGTCTTCTGTCAGCACTGCACCCTGGCTTTCAGGCAGTTCCTCAAGTCCTCCGATGCTGGAGAGGAAACCGGATTTTGACAGAGTTCCGTTGGTCGTGATGACAAATGATTTCTCCTCGTCCCGTGTTATTGCGAGGTTATAGGTGTTGGAATTAGTGCTCGGTGCCCAGCGGCAGAGGTCCTTGTAGACGCGAAGCGCATTGTAGTAGTAGTCGGCGGAGCCATGGGCCGAGTCCAGCCAGGAAAGCACATCGGATGAGGTTGAAAAGTAGTCCACCGTGCGGCTGATCTCGCTCAGTGACGCGCTGAGCGCACTCATCGAGACCTCCTCAAGCGACTCAAGCGTATGGTTTGCAGACTCCGTGATGTTCCGCTCTGCAAGCAAAGCCGCGGCGACTGCCACCAGTGCTATCAGCAGTGAGAGTCCGGTGAAGACAAGTGAGAGCTTGTGCTGGTATGAATGGTTCCTCGAGCTTTTTGCCATATGTGGATTTTACCTGTTTTTTCCATTTCGATAAATTCTTTTCCTGATTTTCGGAATATTGGAGATGAACGGAAAATTGCCGATTTCGCACTCCTGCAAATGGGGTTTAACCTGAAATCATCACAAAAGGAGGTTGACTTATGGCAACAAGTAACGGTCTTGGCCGTCAGAGCATGAGGAAGCGCTTTCGTGCAAGCTGGCAGCTCCTCATCCTGCTCTTACCCGGCCTAATCTGGTACCTGCTCTTCTGCTACAAGCCCATGATCGGCCTGAGAATGGCCTTCTACGACTATAATATTTTCCGCGGCTTCGAAGGCAGTGAGTTCGTGGGTCTGGAGAACTTCAAAATATACATGACGGGTCCGGATTTCTTCCGCACGGTGAAGAATACCCTCATGATCGCCCTCTGGCAGCTGCTGATCTGTTTCCCGTTCCCGATCCTGCTTGCGATTATCGTGACGGAGATGAAGAGCACCGTGCTGAGAAAGGCGGTCCAGACGGCAACCTTCCTGCCGTACTTCATCTCTACAGTCGTTGTCTGCGGCATGGTCGTGAACTTCCTCTCTCCCTCCACAGGAATCATAAACAAGTTCATTGAGCTCTTCGGAGGAGAGGCGACTTACTTCATGGTCTATCCGCAATACTTCCGCCCGATCTACACCATCATGACGCTCTGGCAGACCGCCGGATTCAACTCAGTCGTCTACATCGCGGCCCTGATGGGAATCGACACTGAGCTGTATGAGGCGGCACTTGTCGACGGAGCCGGACGCTTCCAGCGCATCTGGCATATCACACTGCCCGGCATCGTGCCCACAATCGTGACAATGCTCGTCATGAACATCGGCAAGATGGTCAAGGTCGGCTACGAATCCATCCTGCTGCTCTACCAGCCCTCGACCTATTCGACTGCTGATGTCATCAGCACATATTCGTTCCGCATGGGTATCCAGAACGGAGACTATGGAATCGCAACCGCTGCAGGACTCTTCGAGGCAGTCATCGCACTGATCCTCGTCGTCGCGGCCAACAAGGTCTCAAAGAGACTGACAGAGACCGCACTCTGGTAAGGGGAGGGAAGGACAATGGCAAAAGAAAGAAACAAGGGCGGCTCCGGCGCCCGTATCGAGGGTCGCGGCGAGAAGATCTTCGACATCGCAATCACGATTGTCGGCATTGCGCTCGTCATCCTCTGTCTCTATCCGCTGTGGTATGTGTTCATCGCCTCCGTCAGCCGTCCGCTCTATGTCGAGAACGGATCGGTGATGTTCAGGCCTGTCTTCTTCACGCTTGAAAGCTACAAGGAGGCCTTCAAGACACCGTTCCTGTGGACAAGCTTCGGCAACTCGCTTTTCTACACCTTCTTCGGTGTTCTTGTGAACATGGTTTTCTCGACGACGATGGCCTATGCGCTTTCGAGAAGCCGCCTGCTGTTCCGCAAGGGCTTTACCATGCTTGCCGTCTTCACCATGTGGTTCAGTGCCGGAATCATCCCGATGTACATGAACTTCCGTGACTTCAATCTTCTGGACACCAGGACGGCCATACTCTTCGGCTTCGCGATCAGCACTTACAACATGATCATCCTCAAGAGCTTCTTCGAGCAGGTTCCCTCTGCTCTGGAGGAGGCGGCCTTCATCGATGGTGCAAGCGACTTCCGCATCTTCGTGCAGATCTTCCTGCCCCTGTCAAAGCCGGCTCTGGCCACAGTCGCGCTGTTCTACGGCGTCAACCGCTGGAACGGCTACTTCTGGCCGATGAACCTGCTGACAAGCGACAGCAAGGTACCTCTCCAGGTTCTCCTGAAGAAACTGCTTGTCGACAGAACTGCAAACGAGATGGAGAGTGCAATCATCACAAGCGCATCCCTGAGCAACCAGACGACTGTGATCTATGCACTGATCCTGCTTGCCATCATCCCGATGGCCGTGATCTATCCTTTCATTCAGAAATACTTCCGCAGCGGTATCACAATCGGTGCGGTCAAGGGTTAACACTTCAAAAGGAGATAAAATAAGATGAAAAAGAGAACACTGATTCTTTCCATCCTCATCGCTCTCTTCTGCATCCTGCCTCTGGCAGCCGGTGGCAGCGGCGAGACCACATCCGCCGCCACATCGGACAGCGGAGCCAGGCCGACTCTCAACGAAGACGGAAGCTTCCACCTTCCGATTGCAGACGAGAAGACGACATTCTCAATCTTCCTCAACTTCAACAACATGCCTTTCGACAACAACTGGGCAGTGTGGAAGGAGCTTGAGGAGAGGACGAATATCCGCTTCGAGAGCGTCATCAGTCAGACCAACTCCAATGAGACCGAGGCCTACAACCTCATGCTCTCCAGCGGCAACCTGGCAGATGTCATCGGCTACGTCAGTGCTGCGGACCTGGAGAAGCTGGGCCGTGACGGCGGACTGATCCCGCTTAATGATCTCATTGACGAGTATGCACCGAACATCAAGGCCCTGATGGAGTCGGATCCTGCCTTCAGGCAGTATGCGACAAGCACAGATGGAAACATCTATTTCATTCCCAAGAACCAGGTCATGAACAATGCAGAGTTCTGGTTCATCAGAGCTGACTGGCTTGACAAGCTCGGACTCGAGGTCCCGACCACAGTCGACGAGCTCTATGACGTCCTCACCGCATTCCGCAATGAGGATCCGAATGGCAACGGACTGAAGGACGAGATTCCTCTCTTCGACCGTGCAGGCTGGAAGATGCCGGATGAGTACCTCTATCTGTGGGACACTTCAATCGAGTTCTATGTCAGGGACGGAAAGATCACCTACGAGCCCCTGGAAGAGAATTTCAAGACAGGTGTCACCAACCTGATCAAGTGGTACCGCGAAGGCCTGATCGATCCTGAGATCTTCACCCGCGGACCGAAGAGCAGGGATACGCTTCTTGCCGCAGACCTCGGCGGATGCACACATGACTGGATCAGCGCCGTCTCATATAATGGTACTCTGGACAAGGACATCCCCGGCTTCAAGATGATCGGAATCGCTCCTCCTGCAGACCAGAACGGTGTTGTCAAAGAGCGCACGATGAGGTATCCCGGTGTCGGCTGGGGAATCTCCAGTCAGTGCGAGGATCCCGTGACAGTCATCAAGTTCATGGACTACCTCTTCACTGATGAGGGATCCGCGCTGATGAACTGGGGCATTGAGGGCGAGAGCTACTATGTGGATGAGAACGGAGAATTCCAGTTCTACGACTATGTGCTCAACAGCGAGCAGACCGCAACCGGCTATCTGCGTTCCATCGGCGCCATCTACCGCGTCGGAATGAACCAGACAGGCGAGTATGAGCTGGCAGCCACCAACCAGGAAGGCGTCGATGTCATCGAGCTCTACGAGGCACATCCCGAGTGGTACGACAACAGCCAGCCTCCATATGCGGACGGCAAGCTGGACATGAAGTACTTCTCTGAGGACGAGACCCGCTATGAGAGGATCATGGGCCAGATCGAGCCCTATGTGCAGGAGAAACTGCAGAGCTGGATTCTCGGCACAAGCAACTTCGAAGCCGATTATGACAGCTTCATCGCAGAGCTTCACACCAGAGGCATCGATGAGGCCATCGAGATCAATCAGAGAGCCTACGACTTCTACATCGGAAGCGGAAGCAACTGACAGATATTACTTGCGGGGCACTTCGGTGCCCCCTCTTTGAGGAGGACATAATGACAAGGCGGAAGAACCTTATTTATATTTTTGCAGATCAGTGGCGCTACCATGCCTACGGGGCCGCAGGCGAAGATGACATCACAACTCCAGCATTTGATGCCTTCGCACAGGATTCCGTATTCTGCACCTCGGCGCTTTCGACCTATCCGCTATGCTCTCCTCACAGAGCCTCACTGCTGACCGGCAAGGATCCGCTCTCACTCGGTTTCTACACCAACTGCAAGAACGGCATCGCAGACCGCGTCATGCTCTATCCGCAGGAGATCACGATCTCGGATGTGCTGCACGGCGAAGGATACCAGACCGCCTACATCGGAAAGTGGCATCTCGACTCTGCCGAGGTCAATTTCTATGCTGATCCGTCTTCCGGCGCCAGCGCCTGGGATGCCTTCACACCGCCCGGAGAGAGGCGCCATCACTTCGACTACTGGTATTCCTACGGTGCCATGAATGACCACCTTCATCCTCACTACTGGAGGGATGACGAGAAGATGATCAATGTCGAATGCTGGTCAGCCCAGCACGAGACAGATGTCTTCATTTCCTACATGGAAGAGGCAAGGAAGAATGACAGGCCCATTCTGTGCTTCCTTTCCTGGAATCCGCCGCATCCGCCCTATGACCTGATCGACAAGGAGCGCCTGGCGCTCTACAGTGATCAGGGAGACTTCAGACCCAATGTGCCGGAAGAGTGGAGGACTGATCCGTCATATCTCAAGGCAAGACAGGAGTATTTTGCCGCGGTTGCCGGACTCGACCAGCAGTTCGCGCGGATTATCAGCTATCTGAAGGCAACAGGACTCTACGATGAATCCGTCATCGTCCTGTCTGCAGATCACGGCGACTGCATGGGCTCACACGGCCTGTACGGCAAGAATGTCTGGTATGAAGAGTCGATCCGCATTCCGCTTGTGATCCACGATCCGGATCTGGCACCCGGCCGCTGCAGCAGCATGATAATGAGTGAGGATCAGATGCCGACCCTTCTTGAGCTCCTTGGAGCAGAGATCCCGCAGACTGTCACGGGCCTCAGCCAGGCCGCGGCCCTGAGGGGAGGAGAGGACCAGCGCCCTTATGCCTACCTCATGAGCGCTCCGGGCATGCCCGAGCAGCAGGCGCCTTACAGGGCGCTCGGGCTCGATCCCCGTGCCTATGGCTGGAGATCCATAAGGACAGAGAAGGAGAAGTATGTTGTCGACAACGGAACCGTGCCGGGCGTAAAGAGGCGCAGGCTGCTGTACGACCTTGTGAATGACCCCTATGAGCTGTCTCCAGAGGAGCTTTCACCTTCCGATCCTGTCTCGAAGCACTATGATGACCTGATCAGGTCTTCGATGAGAAAACCCGCAGACTTCTTCTTTTTGGAGGATTAGATGAATATAGAGACAAAGCTTGCACCACTGAGTGAGGCATTCATTCCTGATGCGGTTGAGAAGGCCGTTGCAATTAACGCATCCTGCCTTGATGACTACACGACAGATTTCAAGTACAGCCACAGCGAGAATGGCTTTTACCCCAGGAGTGGCAACACAGAGTGGACCACAGGCTTCTGGACAGGCCAGCTCTGGCTCTGCTACAGCCTTACAGGCGACGAGAGATTCCGCAATGCCGCACTGGTACAGGTCGATTCCTTCCTTGAGCGCATTGAGAAAAAGATCGACGTCGAACACCATGACATGGGCTTTCTCTACTCGCCTTCATGCGTCGCCGCATACAAGCACACAGGCAGTGAGACGGGCCGGAAGGCAGCCCTCCTTGCCGCAGACAACCTCATCTCCCGCTTTCATGAGAAGGGGCAGTTCATCCAGGCCTGGGGCAGCCTTGAGAACAGGAAGGAATACCGCCTCATCGTCGACTGCCTGCTGAATCTCCCTCTTCTCTACTGGGCAAGCGCGACAACCGGGGACGGGAAGTACAGTGACATCGCAGGCCGTCATTTCAACACTGCACTCTCCTGTGTTCTGCGTCCTGACGGTTCAACCTATCACACATACTACTTCGATCCGGAAACCGGCTCTCCGCTGCGCGGCGTGACGGCACAGGGCAACCGGGACGGCTCGCCCTGGGCACGCGGCCAGGCCTGGGCAGTCTATGGAAGTGCGCTCGGCTATTCGAAGACAGGAAGCAGTCTTGCCCTCAGCGTCTTTCACCGGACCCTCGACTTCTTTCTTTCACACCTTCCCGAGGACATCATTCCTTACTGGGACTTCGATTTCACGAATCCGAGCACAGAGCCGCGTGACTCATCCGCACTTGCCATTGTCATTTGCGGCATGATGGAAGCGGGTGACGCGATCGGGGGAGAGGAGGGACGCAAGCTCCATGAGCTCGCACTCCGTCTTCTTGCACGGCTTTATGAGAAGTGCGCCGTGAAGGATGCGACCGTGTCCAACGGGCTTCTTCTCCACGGCACCTATGCCCGCAAGAGCGCGACCAACACCTGCCGCAACCGCGGGGTTGACGAGTGCAACATCTGGGGAGACTACTACTATCTTGAAGCTCTTGCCCGTGCAGAGGGCAAGTGGGAGGCCTACTGGTGAACATCCTTGTCTTTGTAATGGACCAGCTTTCAGCCCTGGCCCTGGACCTATACGGCGGACCCTTCCATGCGCCGGCCATCTCATCCCTCGCGGAGAATGGAGTCGTGGTGGAGGATGCCTATTGCAACTATCCGCTCTGCCAGCCTTCGCGCGCATCGCTGTGGACGGGCCAGTATCCGCACCGCAACCGCGTCTGGTCGAATGGCCGCCAGTGGCCCATCACCCCGGTCGACTCTTCTTTCCCGGCACTCGGAGAGGCCTTCGCCTCTGCCGGCTGGGACTGCCGTCACTTTGGAAAGAAGCATGACGGCGGGGCACTGCGCGGTTTTGTCTGTTCCGCGGAGGAGGAGAGGAAGATCGGAAATGACAGCGAGGCCTTCCCGTACAACATGGATACCTATGCCGATGTCTATACAGTTGACGAGACGCTCTCTTTCATCAGGGAGCGCAAGGATGAGCGCCCGCTTCTCATGGTCGTGGACCTTATCAACCCGCACAACATCTGCGGCTGGATCGGCATCAACAAGGGTCCGCATGAGGATGTGCCTTTCGATGGAGAGCTTCCGCAACTTCCGGTCAATTTCCGCTTTGACGACATAGAATCACGCCCGCTGCCCGTGCAGTACATCTGCTGCTCGCACGTCAGGCAGGGTCAGGTCTCTGCCTGGACTGAAGAGAACTACAGGCACTACCTTGCCGCCTACAACTACTATCTGCAGAGGGCAGACAGCGACATGAAGAGGGTGCTTGATGAAGCCGCCTCGGCCGGTCTCATTGATGATGAGACACTCATCGTCTTCACCAGTGACCATGGGGACAATCTCACCTCGCGCGGTGCCGTGACCAAACAGGTCTCGCTCTACGAGGAAGTGACCCGCGTACCCCTCATCTTCAGCGGACCTGCCGTGAAGGCAAGAGGCAGATCTGAGGGTCTTTCATCACTGCTTGACCTCTTTCCGACCCTTCTCGGTGCGGCAGGGCTTGAGCCGGATGAGCGGCTGGACGGAATGGACATAAGCGGCATTCTTGCCGGCAGCGCCATGCCGGAGCATGGATATGTCGCAAGTGAGTGGTTCACGGAGTGGGGCTACACGATATCCCCCGGCAGGATGATAAGAATCGGGCACTACAAGTACATGCACTATCTTGAAGGTGATGGTGAGGAGCTGTACGACCTCGAGAAGGATCCACGCGAGATGAGGAATCTGGCAAAAGACCCCTCATACAGTGCTGTCCTTGAGGAAATGAGATCGGCACTGAAAAAGCATATTGAGCGAAGTGCTGATCCCTATTACTCTCTCGAGGTGAAGGCTGACAGGAGGTGGAGGAGCCACCCGGTTGGCTATCACAGACATGAGGGGCCGACAGCCCCGGAAGTCTGATGCGGAGGTTAAAGTGAGACAGGCAATTCTTATCATTACTGATACGACAAGACGTGACATGCTCTCATGCTACGGGCTGGAAGAGGGCATGAGCACACCTAATCTTGACCGTCTGGCGGCAGAGGGTCTGCGCTATAATGCCGCCTACACCTGCCAGCCGGTCTGCGGACCTGCACGCTCTGCCATCTTCACGGGCACATTCCCCCATTCAAACGGGATGGTCACCAACTGCGTTCCGCTTGGAGACAATGTGAAGACCCTGGGGCAGAGACTGCGCGACAATGGAATTCACGCCGCCTATACAGGCAAGTGGCACCTCGACGGCGGTGACTACTTCGGCCTCGGAGTCTGCCCGGATGGCTGGGATCCTGACTACTGGTATGACATGCACAATTACCTTGAGGAGCTTACAGACGAACAGAGGATGCGCTCAAGGCAGTCAGAAACCGCCTTTGCTGAGGACTGGGGTCAGGAGATGACATATGCACACCGCTGCGCGGACAGGGGTATCGACTTTGTGAGAAAGCACAGCAGTGAGGACTTCTTCTTCACGCTCTCCCTCGATGAGCCACATGGCCCCTGCATCTGCCCGCCGCCTTTCAACACGATGTATGAGAATTTCCGCTTCGCCGACAGGGCTGCCTTCCACGACAGCCTTGAGAACAAGCCGATGATGCAGCGCCTCTGGGCTGGCGATGCCATCAATGCTGATCCGGAGAGTCTCAGGGGACCAGGCCACATGCTCTCTCTTTTCCTGGGCTGCAACAGCTTTGCCGACTACGAGATCGGACGTTTCCTGGACGCGGTGGATGAATTGTGCCCCGATGCCCTGGTGATATACACCTCCGACCACGGAGACATGCTAGGCTCTCACCGCCTGCAGACAAAGAACGCGGCCTTCTACAAGGAGATCTGCAATATCCCGCTTCTTGTGAGGGACGGCCGCAGCGGAGAGAGGGGAGTTGTTGACTACCCGGCTTCCCACATCGACATCACACCTACGATTCTCGATTTCTTCTCAATTCCCACTCCCAAGCTCCTTGAAGGACGCAGCATGCTGCCACAGATCAGGAACAGCAGTCTGCGCATAAACGACTACGTCTATACGGAGTTCACCCGTTATGAAGTCGACCATGACGGTTTTGGCGGACTGCAGATGATGCGCTCTGTCACCGACGGGCGCTACAAGCTCTCCATCAACCTGATGGACAGCGATGAGCTCTACGATCTTGAAAGTGACCCTGAAGAAGTTGAGAACCTCATCTGGAATCCGGACTATGCAGAAATCCGCAACAGGCTCCATGACAGGCTCATTGCCCATATGGATGAGACACGCGACCTCTACCGCGGCTATCAGTGGCTCTGCCGCCCCTGGAGGAATGACAAGAGTCCGTCCTGGAACAACTCGGCCTGTACCCGGCAGAGGGAGAATGAGGAGTATGAGCCCCGGCAGTGGGACTACGACACCGGACTGCCGATGAAGGAGGCAGTCAGGGGCAAGAAGCTCTACGACGAGAAGAAATAGGGTGATTCCATCTGTCTGATTCACAAAAGAACCAAAGGCTTCCCGGCTCGGTTTTCCGGGAAGCCATTCTTTTGTGTCAGGCCCTGTATCATTAATTAAAGTATTAAATCGTTCTACTTGTATTGACTGGGCCCAACCTACTATAAAATTTCTCGGGAAAACGTGTTTTTGATGAACCTTTTTCTCCGGAAAAATGTGTAAAATCTTGTCTCAAAACGCGGAAAAACGTGTTAAGCTGGGTTTAAGACAACACAATCATGAGGATTGTTAATGTCAACGACCTGCAGCACGAGGCTGCAGGCATGAGGAGGAGACTCCGGATGCCTGACGTTGACTAGCCCCAGTGATGAGGCTCAAGCCTCTGAACTACGTTGGTCGGGAATATATAGGCACCAGTGGATGTAGCTCTAGTCCACTGCTTCTGCGGTGCATGGTCAAGAGTCCTGTCAGGTAGGGACGGCGCCATGCACATCAAACCCCCTCCAACATGGGCGAAGGGCGACAGGGAGAGAGATCCCGTGACGGTAGCGGAAAGCCGGCCAAGAAGGCGACGTTTCCGCATCCTCCTCCAGACGCGCATCAGGGGCGTCGGGAGCAGAGGATTGGAACATCCCCCTGAGACTCGCCGGCAAGGAGGCATGACGACATGGTATACGTACTCAACAATGACGGCTCTCCCCTCATGCCATGCACCGAGGCCAAGGCGAGGCATCTGGTCGAGGGTGGGAAGGCGAACCAGGCGGCGAGGAAGGTCGCAGGGTTTGGCCTGGGCGACAAGGTCATGTGCTCAGGGCAGCTGTGCTACATACATGGCAGGAGGAGCTCGGGCTACTTCGACATCCGTCGCCTGGACGGGACAAGGGTCCATGCAGGAATACACTACAGGCACTTGACGCTCGTCGAGCGTGCGAATACGAATCTTATCTACAAGGAGGTTATGGAGGTTCCTCCATCAGGACGAGCCTGATGGTTTCCCCCTCCATGAAATTTATGAAGCGAGAAGCATTTTCAAGACTGGTGGAATGGAAAAATGATCCTGATCGCAAACCGCTGATCATCCGGGGTGCCCGCCAGGTAGGTAAGACATGGCTCATGAAGGAGTTCGGTAAAGTCTGCTATGAAAGCTTTGTCTATTTCAACTTTGATGAAGCAGAGGAACTTAAATCCATCTTCGAGACTAACAAAAACCCTCAGCGGATCATTGAACTGCTTGCCCTGGTTGCAGGGCAAAGAATTTTGCCGGAAGAGACTCTTATCATTTTCGATGAGGTTCAGGAATGCCCTGATGCATTGAATACACTCAAATACTTCAAGGAGAAGGCAAATAACTATCATGTCATTGCTGCCGGCAGCATGCTTGGAACCCTTCTTTCGCAACCAAAGTCATACCCTGTTGGTATGGTCAATATAATTGATCTCTATCCTCTGTATTTCGATGAATTTCTGGAAGCTGTTGACCCGTCTCTATTTGCTTACTATGAAAACATCCGAAAAGATCAGATGATTGAGGAAATTTTCCATAACCGTCTGCTTGAGGCTTACAGTAACTATCTGATTATCGGAGGAATGCCTGAATGTGTTGTATCCTGGATCAAACGCAAAGATCCGGCTGCAGTATTCCGGATACAGCGGGAACTCATTGAGATATATGAAAATGACTTTTCCAAACACAATGGAAAAGTGAATAGCGGACGTATCCTGATGGTGTTTCGTAGCATTGTCTCCCAGCTTGCCAAATCTAACGAGAAGTTCGTCTATGGCTCTGTCCGCCAGGGAGGCAGGGCTAGGGACTTTGAAGAAGCAATCGAGTGGCTTGTCTCAGCTGGTATGATCAATCGTATTTACAATGTTTCGAAAATTGAACATCCGCTTGCTGCATTCGACAAGCTCGATCAGTTCAAGCTCTTTCTCTTTGATACCGGACTCTTGAAGCATATGGCAGGTATAGATAACAGTGCAATCCTGCTGAAAACCGGCTATCAGTTCAAAGGCCCGCTGACTGAGAACTATGTCCTGCAGCAGCTTCACGGCAGGATGGATGTTGAGCCACGATATTTTTCTGATAAAAGAGGAGAAATTGATTTCGTGTTTCAGCATGGAACTGAGATTGTTCCTGTTGAGGTGAAAGGAGGTGAAGACAAGTCTGCACCCTCATTCAAGCGGTATATCTCAGAGCATCATCCAGAACATGCGGTACGTTTTTCAAAGCGAGGATACCGGAGGGATGGAAATATAACAAACATACCTCTTTATCTTGCTGGCAAGGTGTGTTGGCGCCGGTTTAGAAGGGCACACCGTGGCCGGAATGAAAGGGCAAATCATCAGCCGGAATAAAAGGGCAACA
>CALXOO010000002.1 GCA_944390045.1 uncultured Spirochaetales bacterium
GGGTGCTTGGCCGGCAGTTCCGGTGCTCTGGGCGGCAGCCCTGGTCCCAAAGCCTGAGAATGGTGTACGGACATGGTGCAAGCCTATCCACCAGAACCCCACAGGCTTGCCTGTGGGAGCAGTCAGTTCACGACCAGGTTGACGAGCTTTCCGGGAACTACGATTTCCTTGACGATTGTGTGACCCTCGATGTAGGGGACAATCTTCTCGTTCTGCTTTGCCTGAGAGAGCATCTCATCCCGTTCTGCCGCTGCCGGCATCGGGATGCGTGCTCGCAGCTTTCCGTTGATCTGGACGACCATTTCGATCATGTCCTCGGCGCAGAGGGCCTCATCGTAGTCCGGCCACTTCTCGTTTGCGATGCTGGGTTTGTGTCCGAGCATCTCCCACAGTTCCTCTGCAAGGTGAGGAGCGTAGGGTGAGAGGAGGAGGGCCAGCTTCTCGAGCACGCTTCTGGGAACTGTCTCAAGCCTGTTCATCTCGTTGACAAGCACCATCATCTGGCTGATGGCCGTGTTGAAGTTCAGGCTGGCGGTATCTTCCGTGACCTTCTTGATCGTCTTGTGCAGCAGTTTCTCGAGGTCAGATGGAATCTCCACTTCCCCGATCTTCTTCTCAGTCGCGATCCTCCAGATCCTGTCTAGGAAGCGGTAGACGCCGATCGTTCCCTGTGTCGACCAGGGCTTTGACATCGTCAGCGGACCCATGAACATCTCGTAGACCCTCATGGTATCTGCTCCGTAATCGCGGATGACGTTGTCCGGATTGATCACGTTCTTCAGGCTCTTCGACATCTTCGTGACGATCTGCTCGACGCTCTCGCCGGTGTCCTTTTCCACGAACTTTCCTGCACTGACCTCCTCAACGCAGTCTGTCGCGATGATGACTCCGTTTTTCTTCTTGTAGGCGAAGGATGTGATCATTCCCTGATTCACCAGTTTCTGGAAGGGCTCCTTAGTGCTGACCAGTCCAAGGTCATAGAGGACGTGGTGCCAGAATCTGGCATAGAGCAGATGAAGCACCGCATGCTCCGCGCCTCCGATGTAGAGGTCGACAGGCATCCAGTATTTCTCCTTCTCCGGATCAATGAAGGCCTTGTCGTTTCTTGGATCGATGTACCTGAGGTAGTACCAGCATGAACCGGCCCACTGGGGCATTGTGTTAGTCTCCCTCTTCGCAGGACGTCCGCAGACGGGGCAGGTGGTATTGACCCAGGAGTCGATGTTAACCAGAGGGCTTTCTCCTGTGCCGCTCGGCTCGTACTTCGAGACCTCGGGCAGGCGGAGCGGAAGCTCGTCATCCGGAACCGGCACGATCCCGCAGTGGTCGCAGTGGATCAGAGGAATAGGCTCGCCCCAGTAGCGCTGGCGTGAGAAGACCCAGTCGCGCAGCTTGTAGTTCACGGCCTTGTGTCCGCACTTCTTCTCCTCAAGGAACTCAAGCATCCTGCTTATCGCATCTGCCTTGTTCAGGCCGTCGAGGAAGCCGGAGTTGACATGGATTCCGTCCTCAGTCCAGGCCTGTTCCTGCACATCGACTCCGCTCTTGAGCACTTCAATGATCGGCAGGTTGAACTTCTTTGCGAACTCCCAGTCCCTTGTGTCGTGGGCGGGAACAGCCATGATCGCGCCGGTGCCGTAGCTGATAAGCACATAGTCGGCAATCCAGATCGGGATTCTCTTCCCGTTCACCGGGTTGATGGCATAGCTTCCGGAGAAGACTCCGGTCTTGTCCTTTGCAAGATCCGTCCTGTCCAGATCGCTCTTGTGGCTGGCCTGCCTGACATATGCCTCCACCGCCTCCTTCTGTCCGGCCGTGGTGAGCTTGCCGACAAGCGGGTGCTCCGGTGCGATTACCATGTACGTTGCACCGAAGAGCGTGTCACAGCGGGTCGTGTAGACTTCAAGCTTGTCATCAAGCCCCTCGATATCGAAAAAGACAGCGGCTCCCTCGCTCCTTCCGATCCAGTTGCGCTGCATCAGCTTGACTGATTCCGGCCAGTCCAGATCATCCAGACCATTCAGAAGCTCGTCGGCATAGGCCGTGATCCTGAGCATCCACTGCCTGATGTTCTTTCTCTCGACAGGTGTGCCGCATCTCTCGCACAGGCCTTCCTTGACCTCCTCATTGGCAAGTCCTGTCTTGCAGGAAGGACACCAGTTGATGGGAGTGTGGGCCTCGTAGGCCAGTCCCTTCTTGTAAAGCTGGAGGAAAATCCACTGGGTCCAGTGGTAATAGTCCTCCTCGCAGGTGCTGATCACGCGGTCCCAGTCGTAGCACATACCCAGACTCTTGATCTGGCGCGTGAAGTTCTCTATGTTCTTGCGGGTGGTCACACGCGGATGCGTGCCCGTCTTGATGGCGTAGTTCTCGGCCGGCAGTCCGAATGAGTCAAATCCCATCGGATGCAGGACATTGTAGCCCCGCATTCTGTAAAAGCGGGAGTAGATGTCGGTCGCGGTGTAGCCTTCCGGATGTCCGACATGAAGACCTGCCCCGGAGGGGTATGGGAACATGTCAAGGACGTACAGCCTCTTCTCAGGCGGAACTGAGGGATCCTCTGTGACGTGGAAGGTGTCGTTCTCCTCCCAGTAGCGCTGCCATTTCTTCTCTATGTCGGTGAATGGATACTTGCTCATGGACACATATCATAATCATCGATTGATGGGTGTTCAATCCATCAGGGCGACCCGGATCTGTGTTATGAAGTCTTCTTCTTTCCTTGTGGCCGGAATGTTTACGGAAAGCTCCTCATAGATATCTCCGGCGGGCACAAGATGTGCCTCTGATATCTGCCTCAGAAAGTCTGCGTAGTGTTTTTCCACATCCACATATGGACCGCGGAAGTAGGTGTAGGCATAGCGTCCTGCCGCTATGGTTTTCCGGCACCTGCGGGCGCTTACCGCATACAGCTCCCTGACAAAGAAGGGGTTGCCGCGCTGCGCTTCCTCAAGGGGGATGATGCTTCCGATTGCGCAGATGTTCATCCTGCCGGCCTTTCTTGCCAGTTCATCATAGGCCTTGTCCCAGGCATCGTTTGTGGTATAGCCCCCTGTGGTGTCGACCTTCACCGTCACAACGGGAGAGGAGGCGAAGGAGCCGACATACAGCTTTCCGGCTTCCTTCGAGACTGCGTCCCGTATCCTCATGCTGATTTCCCCGATGACCGTCAGCCTTGTCTTCAGGGCGTCTATCTTTGCCTCCACAGCGCCCCTCTCCTTGTCCATTACGTCCAGGAAGGAGTCCACTGACTGTCCCTCCATTGCCTGTCCTATGGCAGGAAGGGAGAATCCCAGTTCCCTGAGGTTCAGAATGGCGTCGAGCTCGGCCAGCTGTCCGGCTGAATAGAAGCGGTATCCGTTCGGCTTTCTCAGATCCGGCTGGAACAGCCCGATCCTGTCGTAAAAGAGCAGGGTGTCCTTCTGTATGGAGAACATGAGCGCGACTTCTTTCGGCGTGTAATACTTCGTTGCAGTTTTCATTCCGCCATCATAGCACTTGACTATTGAGTTGCTCCATGGTTTTGAATGAGATGCCATGCAGAACAACGAGAAACTCTTTCTTGAGACGAGGTCGGTTCGTCTGTTTTTCCGTGCCTCAGTGCCCGGTGCCATAGGCATGGTGGCCTCGAGCATTTACTTCACAATGGAGATGCTGCTGATCGGGCAGCTTGTCGGACAGACCGCATTCGCCGCGGCCAATCTCGCCATGCCCTTCATTCTGATAAACTTCGCACTCTCCGACCTAGTGGCAGTCGGTTCATCTGTCAGGATAGCGATCCGCCTTGGAGAGGGGAGGAAGAAAGAGGCTGACAATCTCTTCACTGTCTCAATCATCGTCTGCATGATACTCTGCGCGGTCTCCGGCATAGCACTGGTCTTTGCGAGTCCTGCAATATTCAGGATGATGGGTGCCGGAGAGGCCCTGATAGACCAGGCCATGGCCTATCTTGGGGTCTATGCCATCTTCAGCCCATTCACCGGACTGGTCTTCGCCGTCGACAATTATCTCAGGATCTGCGGAAAGATAAGGTTCAGCATGGGGATCAATATCTTCATGAGCGTCTTCTGCTTCATCCTGCAGGCCATCTTCCTCTGGCTCATGGACGGAGGCATCGCCTATGCCGCACTGGGCAGCAGCCTAGGCATGACGCTTGTCGCCATCATCTGTCTGCTGCAGTTCCTGAGACGGGACATGGCGCTGAGCTATGTCAGGCCGCATTTCAGCCCTGCTGTCCTCTGGGACATCATCAAGCAGGGTCTTCCGGTCTTCCTGAACAATATCTCCGGAAAACTCACCAGCATCCTCATGAACAGCCTTCTGCTGCGCTGGGGCGGTGACATGGCGGTTTCGATATACGGTGTGCTGATGAGTGTGGACGGAATCATAGTACCCTGCATGTACGGCGTGTTTGACTCGCTTCAGCCCGCAATCGGGTACAACTGGGGTGCCAAGAGAAAGGACAGGGTCAGGGCGATAAGCCGCTGCTGCGTGATTGCCATTGCATTTATCTGCCTGCTTTCTGTCGTGATCATTGAACTCTTTCCCGATGTCATTTTCTCCCTCTTCCTGGCAGCAGATGCGGCTTCCCTGGCGCTGGCAGGACATGCCATCAGCATTATGGGTCTGACATACATCGTCCGCTGGATCAGCTACGCGGCCCAGTCATTCTCATCGGCCATCGGAAACAACAGGGAAGCCACGGTGCTCTCGCTGTGCAATGCCCTGATCTTCCCCATGCTGATGATGTTCACGCTTCAGCCTCTCGGTCTTGAGGGGATCTGGTTTGTCATGCCGTCGGCTGCCGCACTCACCAGCATGGTCGCCGCCGTGATCTATTTTTCCCGTATCCGCAGGACGCTCCGTCTGGATTGATCTCCCGCCAGGGATTATAGTTCATCGTATGCTGAAATTACCCTGGCAGAGGAAAAAGGAAGAAAAGCGGGAGCTTTTCAATGCTGAGGTCAAGGCGAAGAGAATAGAGGGACTTGAGACGCTCAAGGCCTCAAGACTCGCCAGTCTTGTCATTGAAAAGTGCGGCCGGATCTTCAACGAGACCGGCGCGAGGGAGGCGGGAAGTCCTCAGGCGGCCCGCTGTGCCGAACTGCTGCTCGAGTCCTTCGGTCAGGTCAGCGACAGTGCGGCGCTGGAAGAGGAAAAGGCCGACTGTTCCAGCTTCTGGATGGTCTACAGCGTGCTGCCTGTCGCGTCCCTGGCCATGCTCGTCTTCTGCTGGACCGGCTTTCCGTCCCTGGCCCTTGTCCTCTGCATTCTCACCTGTCTTTTCATATGGCACAGCTTCCTGCTGTGCAGCGGGCGTGATCGCGGACTGCTGAGCCGCGACATCGTGAATGTCAGTGCGAGCATAGAACCGGAAGAAGCTGTTCAGGACACGGTCATCTTCACCAGCCATCATGACAGCGCACCCATGTTCTCGCGACAAGGTCAGTCTCCTGTCATGGCACTGTATCTTCCGACAGTGCATTTCATTCTCCTGTCAGTGGTGTCATTGTGTCTGTTCATCAGCGAGATCATCACCGGACAGCTGTTCCGCTTCAACCTGCCGCCGCTTGCGATACTGATTCTCCTGGTCCTGCTGACGCTCTCTCTTCCGGTATATGCAAGGATGTTTTCCCTGGTCGGGAAGGAGTGCTCTCCCGGAGTCGGCGACAACCTGGTCAGCTGTGCGATACTTACCGAGCTTGCCCATTACTTCTGGTGGAAGAAGGGAAACGGTGAGGGACTGGCCCACACGCGCCTTGTCTTCGCCTCCTTTGACGGCGAGGAGTGCGGGCTCAAGGGCTCAAGGGCCTGGTACAGAAGGCACAGTGATGAGCTGGTCAATGCGGTGAACATCAACCTGGACTGCCCGCTCAGATCATTTGACTTCACTTTCCTGACAAAGGACGTGAACGGCTTTGTCCCGCTTTCTTCCCGGCTTGCCTCCGAGTGCGCCCAGAGTGCGGCCAGCATGGGCTATGATGTGAAGGTCGGAGCGCTCTCAGTCCTCAGCGGAGCGACTGATGCCGCGAGTGCCGCCAGATGCGGCATTGAGGCGACAACCCTTATGGGAATTCCTCTCTCCGGTGCCGGAAGCGGCGTGATCCATACTGATGCCGACAACCTGAGCGTGCTGGACAAGGCCAGCATTGAGGAGGCCATCTCGATCTGCATCAAGATAGTCGAGGGAAGGGCGAGGGATGATGCCGGTCAGGAGAAGACCGGCCTGCCGTCTCTGGCCGATGAGAAGAGGAAGTTCACCCTCCGCTGAGTCACTGTCATTTCCAGCTCAGCGACGCGCGTCCCATTGTCAGTGAGGAGAAGAGCTCATCAAAGGCCTCTTTCTGGGTCTCTGCGATCTCTCCGCGGATCCTTATTCCCTCACCGAAGTCTTCCTCAAGACCTGAGATGTCGTAGGAGGGGAGGGCGCGCCTGATTCTGTCGTAGAACTCATATCCAGTAAGGATCGAGAAGCCGGTGCGCCTGACGATCTCCTCCGTCTCGACTGTCCGGAGCACTTCCCTGACGGCATCGCCATAGGCCTTCACGAGACCTCCCGTGCCGAGCAGCGTGCCTCCGAAGTATCGTACTATGCAGACAATTATGTCTGTGATCCCGCTGCCCTTGAGCACTTCCAGAGCGGGCCGTCCGGCCGTGTTTTTCGGCTCTCTGTCGTCTGAGCATGAATACAGGCTTCCGCTGTCGCCGACAACGGCCGCATGGACGACATGCGTCGCCTCCGGGTGCCGCTGCCAGACTTCTCTGACCAGCGTCTTCACTTCATCCAGTGAGCTTATCGGAAGCGCAATTGCGATGAACCTTGACTTCTTGACGACTATTTCCGCCTCACTGGCCGTCTTCAGCCTCTTCATCAGCCTCCTCCTCAAGTACCCTGACGTCACTTGAGATCATTTCCCTGTCATGGAAGATGAAATTGGCTTCGAACTTCCGTCCTTCCAGCGCGACCGGCAGCCACAGCCTGTCATCGGCCCACATGTTATCAAACGGGATCTCGTCACGCCTGATCCAGAAAGGACGTGCCTCATCACACTCTGTAAGCTCTCCGCCCGCATAGGTGGCGAAATAGACATAGCCAAGCTCTCTGGTGCCGTCGGAGAACTGGAAGCGGAGCGTGCCGCGGAACTCAATGCCGCTTATATCCACGCCGGTTTCCTCCTTCGTCTCCCTGACGGCTGCCTCGAGTGCTGTCTCCGCCTCCTCTATGTGTCCTCCCGGGGCATTGTAGTAGCCCTCTCCGAGGCCGCGCTTTTTCTCGATGAAAAGCAGCCTGTCCCCGTCCTGCACGTATGTGATCACACAGCGGTGATTCGGCTCCCAGAGATCCCAGTCTATCTCGTCAACGCTCGTGGCCCTGGCATAGCCCTCGTTGATGACTTCCTCCCGGGGTCTCGCAGCCTCGGCCTTCTGCCTTTCCCTCTCCTGTCTTGCCTGCGCTTCCTCTGGGTTCTTCTTGTCATGGCAGTCCTGGCAGAGACAGTCATCGTGCCCGATTATGAATTCCCAGCGGAGCTTTTTCCCGCAGTCCCTGCAGTGCAGGGTGAATGGCCATACGCGGCGCCGGAAGATGATGACGGTCAGTATGACTAGGACAAGGCCTCCCCACACGCCGATTGCCGGAACCGGGTCCTGAAACATTGCCGTGACGACGACAATCATGTAGTAGGCGAGGGTGATGGCCGCCATCCAGATGAGGGCGACGCGCTTTCTGTTCGTATGCGGTATCTTCCTCTGCGAGATGTTGATCAGAAGAATCAGAACAAGTATCCAGGTATAGTTTGTGGTCAGGAAATTGAGCATGAATCAAAGAATAGATTAGGAGGATTCCTTGTGCAAGTGAGGAGGGCCGTTTTGTCCTCGGTTGCCGAGTCACGTCTTTTGAAGTAGTCTGGAGAGACCTGAGGAGATAACGAGACATGAAAATTGCATCGATGATTGACCATACGATTCTCGCTGCCGGTGCGACGGCAGAACAGATCGGGAAGCTCTGCCGTGAGGCTGTCGAGTACGGTTTTGCCTCTGTCTGCGTCAATTCGTGCCGTGTGCCGCAGGCACGCGCCCTTCTTGCGGACAGCAGTGTGAAAGTCTGCACGGTTGTGGGCTTCCCTCTGGGAGCAATGTCCACAAAGGCGAAGGCATATGAAGCCGCCGCAGCCGTGGAGGACGGCGCGGATGAAGTCGACATGGTCATCAACATCGGTTATGTGAAGGACGGTGCCTGGGACAGCGTGCTTGATGACATAAAGGCCGTCAGGAAGGCCTGCGGTGACAAGGTCCTCAAGGTGATACTGGAGACCTGTCTGCTGACGGATGATGAGATTGTCAGGGCCTGCCGCACGGCGGTTGAGGCCGGTGCCGATTTCGTCAAGACTTCTACTGGCTTTTCGACCGGCGGTGCCACTGAGGAGGCCGTCCGGCTGATGAGGAAGACTGTCGGCCCGGACGTCGGAGTCAAGGCCTCGGGAGGAATCAGGAATCTTGAGACGGCTCTGAGGATGGTTGAGGCCGGTGCCAGCAGGCTTGGCTGCTCGTCAGGCGTCGCGATCGCGAAGGGGGAGGAAGGCAATGCCGGCTATTGAGCGGCAGCCATCGAGTGAGGACTTTCTCAAGAGTCTCGGCTTCCCGACGCTGTCAGTACATGAGACATTCACACATTTCGATTTCACCAAGCCGGGCCGCAGGGTCCTCCTCATAGGTCCCATGGGCTCCGGCAAGACGGAGTTCGCCGCACGCGTGTGGCGTGATGCCGCAGTCGCCCAGACCAAGAGCGATGCCGTGCGTGCCCTTACCAGCACAGGCGGCGTGGACCGCAGGAAGATCTTCTTCATCCGGTCTGAGATTGACGGGGCCCGCTTCACTGACTATCCGGAGGATGCCCTCGCATACCGCAACGGCTATATCCGCTGCGGAGACAACATCGCGAGAATACGTGATTCGTTCGGACTGGAGCAGGTGATAAGGGACAATCCTGAAGTGGGCACTTACATCATCGATGAGGCCTCATTCTTCGACGAGCGCCTGGCCTATGTCGTGCGCAATGCCTCTCTTGAGAAGGGCTGCATGTTCATCTTCCCGACTCTTGTGCTGAACTTCAGGCGGGATCTTTTCAACAACACCGCCCGTCTGATGCTGGACATAGCGACAGATGTCATCCCGCTTACCGCCTACTGCGAGCATCCGGACTGCATGGACAGCGCATTCTATACCTACCGCTTTTACAATGTGGACGGCATAGAGTGCCCGGCTCTTTTCTTTGACCCCCTTATCGTCGTGGGCGGAGACAGGATCAAGGAAAGTCTTGCCGAGCCGAACTACGCGGCGCGCTGCGACAAGCATCACTATCTTCCGGGCAAGGAGTACACCTTCTTCACGCTCAAGCCGCTTGGGGAGATGGCGGGAAGAGGGGGGACTGAGCCGCTTGTCAGGGAGCTGGAGGCCATGCACTCACATGTCGAGGACAGTCTGCTGTACCAGAACCTGCTCATGCGCTATGGCGATGATGAATACGGTGAGAAATATATGGCGAGCATTCTGCCCGGCCTCATAGCAGAGAAGGCGCTGTGTTACCTGTTCTGTGAGCAGAACCTTGTCTCCGAACAGCTGCTGACCAGGCTTGTCTTCGATCTGGAGCTTGACATCCCCTATCTGGAGAAGACGCTTGCGGCAAACAGGAGGCCGGTTGTCTTCAACCAGCCCTATCTGCTATAGTGTCTGTAAAATCCAAAAGGCAGTCTCTTCTTGAAGCGCCCCTGGAGGTTAGAATTTCTCAAGGACGGAAAGTGTCTGTCTGTCTGTCGCCGGATCGTGGTTTTCCAGGAGTATGGGGACATCGATGGACCTCTTTCCGAGTTCTTTGAAAAAGTTTTCCCAGTCGAAAACACCAGTGAGCGCGCTCTTGTTGCCGATCTTGAAGCCTCTGTCGTCCAGGACATAGTCCTTGCAGTGTATCGCGCAGATCCTGTCCTGGTAGGCGTCCAGAGACTGGATGTAGAAACGTCTCTGAGCCTCTGCGGAGGGTCTTGCGGGCCAGCTGCCGTCAAGTTCCATGATGCCGTTTACGGGGATGAGGTTCACGGGGTCATAGATGACCTTGAGATGGTCACTCGGGAAGGTCTCGAGGACCTTTGCCATCCTTTCAACTGAGCAGACCGTGTGGTGGTAGCTCACCGCCTCAAGGGCACATACGGCATCGTTCTCCTCGGCGGCACGGACCATCTCCTCCACACTTCTGAGCAGTACGGAGAACACCTTGTCCGTATAGGTCTCGATGTTGTATGAGATGTCATTCGTCCAGCTGCCGGTCTCCGTGCCGACAATAGGGCAGGAGAAGGCCCTGCTGAGCTCCAGGGAGTGCCTGAAGCGGGCGAGATGCTCTCTCCGGCAGTCCGGATCCGGATGCACCGGGTTTATGTAGCAGCCGACGACGGCAACCGAGATGCCATTGTCCCTGAGTCTGCCGCAGATGGAAGAGACATACTCCTCATCCCACTCCTTCCAGGGGCGTGAGGGCTTGAGGACCTTGCCGATCGCAAGCTGGATGCATGTGGGTGTCCTGACGGCCCTGATGGCCTCAGCCAGGGCATCGACTGTGGGGAATGTACCGAAATCGTGGGCACGGAAACCGATGTTTTTCATGCCTTTCAGAATAATTGAACAGGGCTCTGCTGTAAAGAAAGAAGCCCGGGAGGAGAAGAATGGCTGAATACCTGCTCGTCGGGGACGGAAAGACGGACAACACTGCCGCGCTGCAGGCCCTGCTGGACATGAAGGGCAAGCTTGTGCTGCTCAGGGGAGAGTACATGACAGGGCCCCTTACGGTCTCAAGCGATACGGAAATCGAGTTTGAAGAGGGCGCGGTGCTGAAGTTCATTGCCGATTTCGACCGTTATGAGCCTGTCTATACGCGATGGGAGGGAGTGCAGTGCTGGTGCATGCATCCCTGCCTTTTCATCACCGGAGCCAGCAATGTCCGCATTCACGGCAAGGGTGTCATCGACGGAAATGGTGCCTCCTGGTGGAGGACTGCCAGCGAGAGGCGCAACAGCAGCAACGGACCTGAGAGCGAGCTTGAGAAAAAGTTCGCCGCCCTCAACCCCGGCTATGAGGATCAGCCCGGAGGAGGCGGAGGACGCCAGGTCCAGTTCCTCAGACCGCCTCTGGTGCAGATCCACAGGTCCTGTGACGTCACGATTGAGGATGTGAAGATCACGAACAGCCCCTTCTGGACAGTTCACCCTGTGTTCTCTGACCGTCTCACACTGAGAAACCTCGTCATCGAGAATCCTGCCGATGCCCCGAACACGGACGGTATCGACATAGAGAGCTCAACCAATGTCACGGTCGATTCCTGTTTCGTCCACGTCGGTGATGACGGAATCGCGCTGAAGAGCGGCAGCGGAAAGAGCGGCATCGAGGATGCGGCTCCCACGTCCAATGTCAGAATCACGAACTGTACGGTAAAGGCGGCCCATGGCGGTGCCGTCATCGGCAGCGAGACGGCTGCAGGCATCAGCAACATCGAAGTCAGTGACTGTCTCTTCGACGGGACCGACAGGGGAATTAGGATCAAGTCAAGGCGCGGCAGGGGAGGAGTGCTGCATGATCTCGTGTTCAGGAATCTGACCATGAGGAACAACCTCTGCCCGCTGGTAGTGAACATGTTCTACCGCTGCGGCTGCAGTGATATGTCCTGCTTCTCGCTGGACCCGCAGCCTGTCACGGAGGAGACGCCCTGTCTTTACAATCTGGAGATCACAGACTGCAGGGGATACGACTCCCGCTCTTCTGCCGCAATGATTGTCGGCCTGCCGGAGAAGAAGGTGTCCAATGTCAGGATACGTGACTGTTACTTCTCCGTTGCCAGTGAGGGACTGCGTCCGGTAAGCGAGAGTGATATGTACCTCGGACTTCCCGAGATTGAGGACAGGGGAATCCGCCTGCGCTTCGTTGAGAATCTGGACATGGAGAACGTACATGTCGAGGGAGCCGGAAAGGAAGTGATTCTGGAAGACTGAGCGCGGCAGCTATGCAAAACAAAACCGGGAGGGTTCCAGACCTTCCCGGTTCTTGTTTCTGCCATTCAGACAGCTGTCACTTCACAAGGTGGATTGCGAAGCCTCCGATCTCCTCGTTGAAGTAGCAGATCTTCATCTTGCCCTTGGCGTCGTATTTCACGCTCTCCTGTCTGACAGTGAAACCCTTCTTCTCAAGGTAGGCCACAGTCCTCTCAAGGTCGGGGCAGCGGAAGGCCAGGTGGCCCTTCTCACCGTAGAACGGGGTCTTCATGACCTCGATCGCCTTGTCCATGAAGATTGAGGAGTTGCCGTTGTTGATGCCCATTCCGAATGCGGCGAACGCCTGGGCGACCTTCATGGCCTCCTTGTCATCGGCATTGTTGATTCCGACATGGACGAACTCGAGACCCTGAACCTGTGTGACCGCCTCGCTGCACAGTCTTGTGATCTCATCCCACTGCTCATTCTCGATCAGGTCTGCCTTGACCATCCAGCTGCCTCCGATGGCGAGCACGTTCGGCGTTCTGGCATAGTCGAGCAGGTTCGCGGGGTTGATGCCTCCTGTGGTCATGAACTTGACCTGGGGGAAGGGGCCGGCGAAGTCCTTGAGCATCTTGACGCCGCCGCTTGCCTCTGCGGGGAAGAACTTAAGTGTGTCCAGCCCGAGTGAGAGGCCGAGCTCGATCTCGGAAGGTGTGCAGACTCCGGGTACGCAGGGGATGTCATGTTCGTTGCACCATCTGACTGTCTCGGGATTGAGTCCTGCGGAAACGATGAACTTGGCGCCGGCGGCGACTGCCTTTTCAGCTAGGGCCGGATTGATGACGGTGCCGGCTCCCACAACCATCTCCGGGCAGGCTTTTGTGACGTTCCTGATGGCCTCTTCCGCGGCTGCGGTGCGGAATGTGATCTCCGCCACAGGGATTCCTCCTGCCATCATTGCCTTGGCCAGCGGCACAGCCTTGGCGGCGTCGTCAATCTTGACGACTGGAACGATTGCGATGTCGTGAATAAACTTCAACAGTTCGTTTTTAGTCATACTCCACTCCTTTTTTGTTCAAGCTGGAAGTATTATAACACAGGTAATCTGAAAATGAAACGATGTTTCGAAATTTTGTTGACGGATGCATGGTTATGCCATACAATCGGATTCATAAAGAAAATTGGAGGCAATTATGGCTAACAAATACGTTACATTCGGTGAGATCATGCTGCGCCTGAAGAGCCCTGAGAGGCAGAGACTCTTCCAGAGCCCGACGCTTGAGGCGACCTTCGGCGGTGGTGAGGCGAATGTCGCTGTTTCCCTTTCCGTCTTCGGTGATGATGCGAAGTTCGTTTCCGCGGTTCCTGACAACGCGGTTGGTGAAGCCTGTGTAAGAGAGCTTATGAAGTATGGCGTCGACACGAGTGCCATCAACAAGGTGAAGGGCGGAAGACTCGGTATTTACTACCTTGAGACCGGAGCCAACCAGAGACCGTCTCTTGTTGTCTATGACAGGGCAGAGAGCGCCATTGCCAAGTCCACGGTCAAGGACTTTGATTTCGCCTCCATCATGAAGGGAGCCACCTGGTTCCATACCACAGGCATTACTCCGGCTGTCAGCCAGGAGGCTGCCGACTGCGCCCTTGAGGCGATGAAGGAGGCCAAGAAGGCCGGTGCCACTGTCTCCATAGACCTGAACTACAGGAAGAAGCTCTGGAACTACGGCAAGAAGGCCCCGGAAGTGATGAGGGAGCTTGCCAAGTATGCTGATGTCATCATCGCCAATGAGGAGGACATCCAGAAGTGCCTCGGCATCGAGGCTGACAGCGATGTCACGAAGGGAGAGCTTGACACCAAGGTCTACGAGAAGCTTGCAGAAGAAGTCAAGAAGCAGTTCCCCAACATCAGCGTGGTTGCAATCACTCTGCGCGAGAGCAAGAGTGCCGACCACAATGGCTGGAGCGCTGCCCTCAGCGGAAAGACAGGCTTCTATCTGTCCAGACACTATGAGATCACGGACATCATCGACCGTGTCGGAGGCGGAGATTCCTTCGCTGCCGGAATCATCTACGGCCTCAGCCACTATGAGGATGAGCAGTATGCAATCAACTTCGCTGTTGCGGCATCCTGCCTGAAGCACTCCATCGACGGAGACTTCAACCTCTCAAGGCTCAGCGAGGTCGAGGCTCTGTGCAAGGGCGACGGAAGCGGCCGCGTCCAGAGGTAACCAAGTCATCGAGAGATGAGAATTCTCCTTGGAATAAATCGTTTCTCTTCGGGATCGGAGCAATCCGGTCCCGAAGTTGTTTTCTCAGCCGAAAAGGGAGAATGATGCGAACAGCCCGCTTGCCAGCGAGGCCACCAGCGACACGACGGTGATCTGGGTGTTGATCGATGGCCCTGCCGTATCCTTGTAGGGATCTCCGACCGTGTCTCCGATGACGGCCGCCTTGTGTGCGTCACCGCCCTTTCCTCCCTCATGTCCGCTTTCCACATACTTTTTCGAGTTGTCCCACAGTCCGCCTGCATTCGACATGAAGAGTGCGAGCAGGAGTCCGCTGACAATGTTGCCGACCAGAAAGCCTCCGATGGCCCTGGGACCCGCGGTGAAACCGACCAGAAGAGTTGAGACTATTGCCACAAGACCTGCCGGAACGAGCTCCCTGAGCGCTCCCACTGTGGCGATGTCGATGCATCTGCCATACTGCGGATCCGCATGCCCTTCCTTCAGTCCCGGTATCGAGCTGAACTGCCTGTGGATCTCTGCAACCATACGCTGTGCGTTACGGTCAACGCCGAGGATGAGCATGGCTGAGAATATGGCTGGAATGGAGGCTCCTGCGAGAAGTCCGAAGAAAACGGTCGGGTCCATGATGTCGAAACCGGTCACAAGCTCTCTGCTCAGCTCTGCCAGTGCCGCGTTAGTCTCACTCATGAAGGCTCCCAGCAGGGATATCACGGTAAGTCCGGCAGCTGCTATCGAGAAGCCCTTCGTCACAGCCTTCACGGTATTTCCTGCACTGTCAAGCTCGTCAGCGACTCTGATCGTCTCCTCCCCGAGTCCTCCCATCTCTGCAAGGCCCCTGGCGTTGTCGACGATCGGACCGTATGCGTCGTTTGAGATTATCATGCCGACTATGGAGAGCATGCCGACAGCGGACATCGCTATTGCGAACAGCGCCCAGCTGCCGCCAAGCGGAGCACAGAGCCTGTAGCTCACCAGGGCAGACAGCGCTATGCCAACCATGGCAGGGAAGCACGATATGAAGCCGTAGCTTGTGCCTGAGAGGATGGTGAATGCAGGGCCTGAGGCAGATGCATGCGCGACCTTTCTGACTATGGGCTTCGTGTCATCCGTGAAATAGTCTGTCGTAAGTCCTATCACGAGTCCTACAAGCAGCCCGGTTGCCGAAGCAAGCCATATTCTCCATGAGAATCCCTCGATAAGCCAGGTGGCCAGAGCGGTGAGGATGAGGAATATCGCAGTCGTGACATAGGTGGAACTGTTGAGCGCCCTGGTCGGGCTTCCGTCCCGTCCTACCCGGGCTGTGGCAATGCCCGCAATGGAGGAGAGCAGGCCGAGGACAGCATAGCAGAAAACCATTGCCGTCGCGCTGTATGAGTCTGCACCCAGTGAGGATGCTATGACCAACGCACTGGTCATGGCCGCCACATTTGAATCAAAGAGGTCCGCTCCCATTCCTGCGACATCCCCGACATTGTCGCCCACGTTGTCCGCGATGACTGCCGGGTTTCTCGGGTCATCCTCCGCAATTCCAAGTTCCACCTTGCCGGTCAGATCAGCCGCCACATCCGCACTCTTGGTGAATATGCCGCCGCCTGCCTTGGCGAAGAGGGCCAGTGAGCTGGCACCGAACGAGAAGCCCAGCAGGACGGATGTGTTTCCGGTCAGAAGCAGCACGAGTGCCACTCCGAAGAGAGAGCAGCCGACGACAAGGAGTCCCATCACCGCTCCCCCGCGGAAACCGACGAGAAAGGCTTCCCTGAGACCCTTCTGCGCACGCTCCGCACAGCGGCCGTTGGACAGTGTCGCCACTAGGATTCCGATCTTTCCTGCCAGTGCCGAGAGTGCCGTTCCTGCGAGATAGGCCAGTGCTGTCATCAGGTTTGTCAGCGGATCAGACTTCCATATGGGCCTGGGAAAGACAAGCAGTATGAGGACAGCCACTGCCAGTGCGAAGACTGCAAGCAGTCTGTATTCCCTTCTGAGAAAAGTGTCCGCCCCTTCCTTGATCAGACTGCCTATTCTGCTGATTTCAGGATTCTCAACCTTCTGGGACTTGACCCAGAGATAGAGATAGAGCGCGAACATGAAGGCCAGTATTGCAGTAATAAAAGACAGGATATGGAAATATTGCATTGTCTCCGCCTCCGGTTGAGCTTTGCAGGTCGACGAGGTGGAGGATACTGATGGAACCCCCCACCAGATTTTTCCATTGTCAGGATAGCACGGTTTTCGTCCCTGTGGTGGCAAAAGAGCTGCCGGAAGTGCTAGAGTGATGCACATGAAAAGACTGTTTCTGCTTGGCGACTCAACCTGTGCTGAAAAAGAGGCCTCAGCCCGTCCAGAGACCGGCTGGGGAGAGATGTTCTCTGATTACCTGGCCGATGGCTGGGCCCTTGAGAACTATGCGAAGAACGGGCGCTCCACGCTCATGATCCTTCTGGAAGGCATTTTCTACGATGTTTTCTGGGCAGCGGAGGAGGGCGACTATGTGATCATTCAGTTCGGACACAATGAGAACAAGCCGGAAGTCTTCCGCTACAGTGATCCGGATGGTTCCTTTGTCGTCAACCTGCGCTTCATGCTTGACAATCTCATGAAGAAGGGTGTGCATCCGGTCCTGGCCAGTCCTATCAGCCGCAGGCGCTTCAGCGGGGGGCATGCTGTCAACACGCATATCGGCTACCCCGAAGCGATGGAGCGCGTTGCGGGGGAATATGGCATACCCTTTGTCGAAATGACTCAGAGGACGCTTGCCATTCTTGAGAAAACAGGAGACTTGGAATCAAGAAAGTGGTTCATGAACTTCCCGGGAGGCATTTATGAGAACTACCCGGATGGAAAGAGTGATGATACGCACCTGCGCCCTGAGGGAGCCGCCTGGATAGCGGGTCTCATGTACGATGCCCTCAGACCCTATAAGCTGCCCTTCCTGAAATAGAGGGCTTTACTTTTCTCCCGCTTTTCTACATAATCCATCCATGTCCATTGGGCGTGTAGCTCAGCGGGAGAGCATCGCCTTCACACGGCGGGGGTCGCTGGTTCAATCCCAGTCGCGCCCAGATCCAGTGGCAAGCCAGGCTTACAGGCCTGGTTTTTTTTGGCTCTTGCACAAAAGTGTTGGAAAAACAGAATCAGACAAGTGTCAGCACAGAGAAAAGCATAAGTGGTGGGATAGAACAATAAAGGCGGGACCCTGTGAGGAATCCCGCCGCTTGTTGCGCACCTGGGCGCTCAGGCTTCTCTTTTTCTCTTTACCAGCTCCTTGACTGAGGTGTACACGATTGTGACTCCGAGTATGACAAGCAGGATGGCCACAATGAGCTGGAGACCTTCGACCATGAAGACGCCGGTTCCGGCACCGAATGCTCTGACCAGGGCGATTGAACGCTGGATCAGGGCAGTGAATGTGACGATGAGCATGATCACGAAGGGCGGGATGAGAGTCTTCATCTCACGTCCAGTGACCTTGAGGAAGACGCAGAGCGTGATCAGGACCAGGGCGCTGAGCAGCTGGTTCGCACTGCCGAACAGCGGCCAGATGTTGGAATACCCGACCTGTGTGAGGATGTATCCGAAAAGCAGTGTGATGAATGTTGAGAAATACTTGTTGCACAGCACCTTTCTCCACAGCGGTGCGCTTGACATGTCATCGACGCTGAAGAGCTCCTGGAAACTCATCCTTCCGATTCTCGCGACAGAATCCAGTGTGGTGAAAGCCAGTGCAGAGACACACATGGTCATGAAACTCTGGGCGACGTAGACTGGGATGCCGAACATCTCGAGGAAGCCTGCGACTCCGGAGGAGAAAATCTGGAATGGTGTTCCCGTTGCCGGTGTTCCGTCGATTCCTGCCGCAGCTCCTGCGACACACAGTGCCACAATGGCCAGCAGGCTCTCGAGTATCATGGCTCCGTAGCCAATCTTCAGCATGTCCTTCTCATTTGAGACTGTCTTTGAGGAGGTGCCCGAGGAGACGAGACTGTGGAAGCCTGAGACGGCGCCGCAGGCTACTGTCACGAAGAGAATCGGGAACATTGTCCCAAGACTGCTTGAGAAGCCTGTGAAGGGGGCCAGGTTCATCGCGGGGTGGGCGAAGATCAGGCCCAGGACAGCACCGAGAATCATTCCGACGAACATGAATGTTGACATATAGTCGCGAGGCTGCATTACGAACCACATCGGGAGCACTGCCGCGAGGAATATGTAGATGAACGCTATATAGACCCAGGCGTCCTTTCCGAGCTCAACCGGAAGCAGCATGCCGCATACAAAAGAGAGGATCGTGAAGACCAGACCCAGTGCGACTTCCTTCCAGCCTGTGAGTTTCGCCTTGTGCTGGATGCAGCCGAAGATGCAGGCGAAGAGTATGAAGAAGAGGGAGATGCTGCCCGCTGCCCCGTTGACGACGGCGCTGGCAACCGGTTCTCCTGTGACAGCATCAAAGGCATTGAAGGTGTCGGCAACCATGTCTGCGAAGGCGGCCAGGACTATGAGGCAGAACAGCCAGCAGAAGCCCAGGAAGAGCTTGCGGCCCGTCTTTCCGATATACTTCTCGATCAGCAGCCCCATGGACTTTCCATCATTTTTCACACTGGCGTAGAGTGCTCCGAAGTCCTGGACCGCACCGAAGAAGATGCCTCCGACGACAACCCAGAGGAATACAGGCACCCAGCCGAAGACTGCGGCCTGAATTGCGCCGGTGACGGGGCCGGCTCCCGCGATTGATGAGAACTGATGTGCGAATACGGTCCATCCGTCAGTCGGCACATAGTCCTGCCCGTCGTTGTGAACCTGTGCGGGCGTCTTGGCCTTGGGGTCTATGCCCCATTTCCTGGCCAGCCAGCGGCCGTAGAGCAGATAGGCCGCCACCAGACAGACGGCGGCGATCAGTACGATGACAAGAGTGTTCATTTTTTCGATCTCTCCAAATAGATATAGCGATAATATTCTCATGTCCGGATCGTTTCCAGATGTTTTTGTGGTTTTTCATGCAAATTTTTCCACTGTGGGCAAGAAATTGCGGACAGTGTGTTAAGAATCTTCATCTGCTGCCAGCGGTATCGTAAGCGGCTGTGAGCCAGTTTCTGTCCGGGCTTGTCTGCCCGCATGGCGCAAAAAGCTTTGAGATTCACTGGAAGTGGCGTACCATGTAAGTAACACACATATAAGGAGGTTGCCCTATGGTAAACACGGGAGCCCTTTTGATAGTAGCCGTCTATCTTGTCGGCATGCTTCTGGTCGGATTCATAGTCGGAAAGCTCAAGATCAAGGACAGTGAGGACTACATGGTTGCCGGGCGGAGAATGGGAATTTTCATGGTCGCATTCTCCCTTTCTGCCAACAACATTGGAGGCGGCTCCACAACAGGTCTGGCACAGAAGGCCTTCGAGGACTGGGGAATGAGTGCGATATGGTATGTCCTCGCGGCATCCATTGCGATGATTCCGCTTGCCTACTTTGCCCCCAGGATAAGAAAGACAATGGCAGTCACGATTCCTGAGGTCATTGAAAGGAGGTTCGGAAAGGGCAGTGCGACTTTCTCTGCCGTTCTCAACATTCTTGCGCTCTTCTGCCTGACTTCAAGCCAGGTGGCCGCTTCCGGAGGAGTCATTGCGACACTTACCGGAATCCCGCTGAACGTCTGCCTCTTCCTGGCCGGCATCGTCATTATCGTGTATACGACGCTCGGTGGAATGATCGCGGACCAGATCAGCGATCTCGTGCAGTTCATAATAATCCTGGTCGGACTTGCTGTCGCCACTCCCTTTGTCATCCACGGCTGCGGCGGCTGGGATGCCGTGAGTGCCGCACTGCCGGGAGAGCAGCTCTCATTCACGAAGATCGGATGGGTCGTCATCATCGGCTACATCTTCAACTATTTCTGCACCTTCCTCTCCGGCCCTGAGATGATCAGCCGTTTCGAGAGTGCGAAGGATGAGAAGACTGCAATGCGCGCCAGTCTGCTTTCCGGCGTGCTGATGGCTGCCATGGCGGTCTTCCCGACACTGCTCGGACTGTGTGCCCTGGCTGTGCGCGATATGGTTCCGGATCTGACCAGCGCGACTGCGATGATGAGCGTCACAGAGCACTTCGCTCCGACGATAATCACAGGTCTGATCTCCGCAGCCATCATTTCGGCAACAATGTCCAGCGCAGACTCCAACCTGCTGTGCATGTCAACGATGTTCATGAATGATATCGTGAAGTCCAACTTCAATGTGAAGCTCGATGACAGGAAGATGATCTTCTATACGAGACTGTCGAATGTGATCTTCTGTGTGATCGCCATGCTGATCTCATTCCTTGGAGTGAACATCATCATGATGAACACATTCGCCTTCGCCATACGCTGTTCGGGTCCTTTCGCCGCCTATGGCCTTGGTCTTGTGATGCCGAAGGCGACCAAGAACGCCGGACGCATCTCCATCATCACTGGAACAATAGGTGTCGTGTTCTGGCAGATACTCTCCGGAGGAGATTTCTTCCTGGGCATTCTGCCCGTTGTCTTCGGATGCGGAGTCGGCACACTGACCTTCCTCATCGTGAATGCGATCGAGCACAGAATGGGCAAAGAGGCCGCTCCGAGCGCCTATGTGGCGATAGAGGAGTGAGACTGTCTCTGTCATTTAAGAAAACCCTCCGCAGGCGGCTGACTCTGCGGAGGGTCTTTTCTGAATCTGTGCGTTTTCCTTTGTCAGTCCTTCTGCCAGCCCATTATGGCTGAGAGCGCATCCGTCGCGTTCGTGATTTCCTCGACGATCTTCTCGAAATCAGCCTGGTTGAAGCGGAACAGCGGCCATGACACGCTCATTGCGGCCACGACGGAACCGGTATAGTCCCTGACCGGACTTGCGATGCACATTATGTTGTCCTCGTGCTCCTGGTCGTCTATTGACCAGCCCCGCTGCCTGATGAGCTCAAGCTGCTGTCTGAGGGCATCCACAGAACCGACAGTCCTGCTTGTGTAAGGCTTCAGGGTGTGGCTCCTGAGATAGTTCTGCAGATCCTCCGGCGTCATCTCGGACAGGAATATCTTTCCGATCGCAGTGCAGTATAGCGGGATGGACTTGCCTATCCTGGAGTACATGCGCAGCGTGTAGCTGGATTCCTCTTTCAGGACATAGACTGCCTGGTCTCCTTCAAGGATTCCCATATGGACAGTCTCTCCCAGACTCTGGCACAGTTCCTTCGCGAAGGGGCGTGCCTTGCCGATCAGATCGCTGTGCGCCAGAGCCCTTGACGCTATGGAGAAGAGCTTCAGCGTAAGCGAATACCGGTCCGCGTCATCGCGGCAGACATAGCCCAGGCAGGAGAGCGTGTTGAGAAAGCGCAGCAGCGTGGCCTTCGGCAGGTCCGTCTCCCTGGCAAGGTTCTCCAGGTTGATGGATCCGGCCTTGCTGAGCACCTCCAGGATTCTGACGGTGCGCACCACGCCGCTCATCTTGTTCTTGTCGTCCGTCTCCTTCAAGGCCTAGCCCTCGAAATAGTTCCTGGCGTTGTTGAAGCAGATGTTCTCAACGATCTTTCCGGTCTCCTCGGGATCGTAGTAAATCTCACCGTTCTCTGCCCAGGTCCCGATCAGATTGCACAGTATCCTCCTGAAATACTCGTGCCTGGAGTAGGACAGGAAGCTTCTGGAATCGGTGAGCATTCCGACAAAGCGGCTGAGCAGTCCGAGGTTTCCGAGAACCTGCATCTGCTCGTACATTCCGTCCTTGTGATCACAGAACCACCAGCCGGAGCCTAGCTGCATCTTGCCCGGGATTCCGTCGCCCTGGTAGCAGCCCATCAGTGTTCCAAGAGAGTAGTAGTCCTTCGGGTTGAGGGAGTAGAAGATCGTCTTGGGCACACTGTCCTCTGCGCTGAGATGGCTGAAGAATGTCGCAGTATCCTGGGCCAGCTCGCCGTCGTAGGAAGCGTCGTAGCCGGTATCAGGTCCGAGCTTCTTGAACATTGTCGTGTTGTTGTCCCTGATGCAGGCGAAGTGGAGCTGCATGACGATTCCGAGCCTCTTGTACTGCCTGGCCATGCCGTAGAGGATGTATGTGATGTAGGCATCGACTTCCTCATCGGTGAGAGTTCCGCCATAGAGCTTCTTCTGCAGGATCCTGGTGACTTCTGCACTTGTCTTGAATGTGTGCGGGCAGTAGACCAGGGCATGGTCCGTGGCCCTGCAGCCCAGGCTGACGAAGAACTCGAGTCTCTTTGTCAGGGCCTCGATGACATCGTCCGCGCTCTTGATCTCGACT
Source organism: uncultured Spirochaetales bacterium (assembly GCA_944390045.1). Taxonomy (GTDB): domain Bacteria; phylum Spirochaetota; class Spirochaetia; order Sphaerochaetales; family Sphaerochaetaceae; genus Bullifex. The sequence continues at coordinate 22,513 of CALXOO010000002.1, forward strand.
CCGGAGACCTGGCTGAGCTTCGTGATGTATGCACAGAAGTCATCCTTTTCGATGTGGATGGCCTTGTCCGGGCGGAATGAGGGGATGACCTTTGCCGGGCACTTGCCGTCGGCGATGATCTTCTGGTGCATTGCCAGGTCGTCTGCCGGATCATCCGTCGTTCCGACCGCATAGACCCTGAACTTCTTCATGATGCCGAAGACAGAAAGCTCCGGATCGTTTGCGAACTTCTCGTTCGCCTCGTCGTAGATCTTCCTCGCGTTCTTCCTGTTGAGCACGTCGTAGATGCCGAAGTAGCGCTGCAGCTCAAGGTGTGTCCAGTGGTACAGCGGATTGCCGATGAGGTTCTCCATTGTCCCGGCCCAGGCCATGAACTTGTCGAAGGGGTCGGCGTTGCCTGTGATCAGTTCCTCATTGACGCCGTTTGACCTCATGGCCCTCCACTTGTAGTGGTCTCCTCCGAGCCAGGCTTCAGTGATAGTCGTGAACCTCTTGTCCTCGGCGATCTGCGAGGGGATGAGGTGGCAGTGGTAGTCGAAGATCGGCATGTCCTTTGCATGATTGAAGAAGAGCTCCCTGGCACAGTCGTTCATCAGCAGGAAGTTCTCATCCATAAACTTTCTCATAGTACAACTCCGTCCTTGAATATAGAGATTTCGGCATAGCCGTTGATTTCGTTGCGGGTGCGTATCTCCCCGCTTGCGACTTTGACAACATACTGGAGCAGGTCGTTGGTCACGCTGCTGGCGTCTTCGACAAGCAGTCTGCCCGCATTGAAGTCAATCCAGTTGGCCTTGTTTTTTGCAAGCTCGTTGTTCGTTGCCACCTTGACAGTGGGCACGGGTGATCCGAGCGGGGTGCCGCGTCCAGTGGTGAAGAGGATCATGTGGGCGCCGGCTGCCGCCTGGACCGTGGTGGAAACGATGTCGTTTCCCGGACCGCTGAGCAGGTTGAGGCCCGGTGTGGTGATCCTGTCGCCGTATTCTGCAACCGCGGTGACCACGCTGTCTCCGCCTTTCTGGACACAGCCGAGGCTCTTGTCCTCCAGCGTTGAGATGCCTCCTGCCTTGTTGCCGGGGGAGGGATTCTCGTAGACGACCTGTCCATGGCTGGTGAAGTAGTGCTTGAAGTTGTTTATCAGGCGGACAACATCCTCGAAGGTCTTCCTGTCCTTCGCCCTGTCCATGAGGATCTGCTCCGCACCGAACATCTCAGGCACCTCGGTGAGGATGGCTGTTCCTCCCATGGCGGTCAGCTCGTCACAGAAGCGTCCGACCAGCGGGTTGGCCGTGATTCCGGAGAAGCCGTCGCTTCCTCCGCACTTGAAGCCGACCCTGAGGCGCGACATCGAGACACTTGTCCTCCTGTCCCGGGCCATTTCCTCGGCTATCTGGGCAAGCAGCTGCCTGCCTGCCTCGATCTCGTTCTCGACTTTCTGGCAGGTGAGGAATTTGACGCGTGACTCATCGACCTGTCCGACAAGTTCCCGGAATGACTCCGGTGTGTTGTTCTCACAGCCCAGAGAGAGCACCAGGACACCTCCGGCGTTGGGGTGGTGGACCAGGTCCGCCAGGATCTTCCTCGTGTTCTCGTGGTCGCCGCCGAGCTGCGAGCAGCCAAAGGGATGCGTCCAGACGTGAACACCGTCCCTGACATCAAGGTTCTGGCTGGCCCATGCGGAGAGATTCTCTCCTATGCGGTTCACGCAGCCTACCGTCGGGATGATCCACAGCTCGTTGCGGATACCGATGTCCCCGTTTGACCTCTCATAGGCCTTGATTGTCGGAATCTTGTCCTTCCACCTGAGTTCGCGCTCTGCGGCGAGGGCCAGATATTCGCCGGCCTTCTTCTCATTCCAGGTGTATTCGGCCTCCTCGCTGAGCAGTGTCCTGATATTGAAGGCATGCACATGCGAGCCCTTCGGAATGTCCTGTGTGGCATAACCGATCGGATAGCCGTACTTGATCACCTTCTCCCCGCTGGCGATATCGACAAGAGCCATCTTGTGGCCGGCCGGAAGATCAGTCACCAGGGTGTAGGTGACGCCATCCAGACAGATGATGTCACCCTTGAAAAGAGGCTCGATCGCAACCGCCACATTGTCGCGCGGGTTGATCTTAATCAGTTTCTCCATTTGCTCTCCCCTCAGGCAAGTGTCTTGATGGCAGCTTCCATGCCCTCATCGAAGATCGTCTTCAGGTAGCCTTCCACGGCGTCCTTCAGCCCGTCGATCGTGGTCAGGTCCATTCCCCACCAGTCAGTCCTGGTCAGGATTCCCTCAGCCAGGGCCCTGGCCTTGCAGCCATTGCATTTGTAGCTGGCCTTGTAGAGCTCTGTGAAGACCTCGAGGTACTCCCTGTTGTCCTTGATCAGGTACTTCTCGCCGTTCCTGTTTCCGACAAGGGCATCACCCTCGAACTGTGTGCCCTGATAGAAGGCGATGAGCGCGGCGATGGAGAGTGCCAGATGCTGCGGCAGTTTTCCGGTCTTTTTCACGTAACCCAGCACTGAGGGCAGGTCGCGGGTCTTGAACTTCGAGACGCTGTTGAGTGAGATGGACAGCAGGAGGTGCTCGATGTAAGGGTTTGCGAACCTTTCCAGCACATCTGCTGCATACTGCTTGAGCTCTTCCACGTCGCCGTCCATAGAGGGAATGATCTCATTGAAGAGTCCGTTTCTCATGAAGGGACCGACCACAGGGCTCTTTACAGAGTCCTCAACCGTGTTGATGCCGCACAGATAGCTGGCAAGGGACATCATGGTGTGGGTGCCGTTGAGGATGCGGACTTTTCTTGTCCTGTAGAATGTCATGTCGTCGGTCCAGACGACGTTCAGTCCTGCCTTTGCCGTGGGCAGCTCATCCTCATATGTCTTCTTATGGCACTCGATGACCCACAGGAGGAAGATCTCGGCCGTGTCGATCAGATTGTCCTTGTAGCCGAGCTTCTCGCAGATGGCCTCGGCTTCAGCCCTCGGGTAGCCGGGTACGATCCTGTCGACGAGGCTGTTGCAGAAGTCGCAGGCGTTCTCGACCCAGTCGGTGAAGTCCTTTCCGAGCTTCCACTCCTCAGCATACTGGAGGACGATTCTCCTGAGGTTGTCACCGTTCTTGTCGATGAGCTCACAGGGGATCATGACGAGGCCCTTCTTCTCATCACCGTTGAAGGCCTTGTATCTGTTGTAGAGGAAGGCGCAGACCTTGCCGGGGAAGCTTACCTGGGGCCTGTCCTCAAGCTTGTCTCCCTCATGATAGGCGATTCCTGCCTCTGTCGTGTTGCTGATTATGAATCTCAGGTCTGGATTCTTGGCCTGTGCGATGAGGCCTCGTAGTCGGAGTAGGGGTTGATGCATCCGGCTACGGATGTGATCTGCCTGAACTCCTCGACAGGGCTGCCATTCTGGATGCCCCTGAGACAGGTCGTATAGAGTCCCTTCTGGTCATTGATCATGTTTCCCATGCCATTGGCCAGGGGCTGGACCATCATGACGTTGCCGTTGAAGCCTCCCTTTTCGTTCAGATTGTCCACAATCCAGTCGACAAAGGCCCTGAGGAAGTTTCCCTCACCGAACTGAAGGACCTTGATCGGTCTGTCGACAGTCTTAACGCTTTCAACAATGCTTTTCATTTTCTCCTCCCGTGTATGGATGAATATATGCAAAAGGCCGCTGTGGGGCCGGATGAACCGGAACAGATGGCGCCGGAAAGGCAAATGAGGCCTGAATGGCCAATATGGAACCTGTTTGTCGCGCCAAAATGAAACATGATTCCACTTTAAACCCGCCCATGGCTATTGTCAACAAAATAGCACCTTCCGCAGCCCCCTGATGCACTCCGTTTTTGTACAATGTCTGATTTGCACAAAACCGGACAATTTTTGTTGCCAACCAACAGTGTCTGCCTTATAGTCTACCTATGGGAAGACGCATCGCATTCATTCTCGCCTCGATTCATGAGGGAACCTCGGTCCACATGTGGAACAGCTGCCTGTCATCTTTCAGAAGTGATGATGACGCGCTGATCTTCCTTCCCGGCGGACGCCTTGGCTACAGTACCAACGGGGAATACCTGAGGAATCATATCTACTCCCTTGTAGACAGCCGGAACATTGATGCCATCGTGGCCTGGTCAAGCTCACTCACAGGGCAGGCCAGTGCAGAGGAGGTGTCCTCCTTTCTGTCAGGCTACGGAAATCTTCCCATGGTCACTATCGGACTCAAGGTGGCAGGACAGGTTCCCTGTGTGGACTTTGATGCCTACAGGGGCTTCTACTCCCTAGTCGTTCATATGATCAGGCGCCACGGTAAGAAGAGGATTGTCTACATCAGAGGCCCTGAGAACCATGAGTCCAGCCAGATGCGCTACAGTGCCTACAAGGCGGCACTCGCCGATTGCGGCATCAGTTACGATCCCGACCTTGTCTCCAGTCCTTTTCCCTGGGGAGAGGGCAGGGAGGCTGTCCGTGAGATAGTGGAGACCCGTGGTCTTGTGCCGTCCCTGGACTTCGACTGTGTGGTCTGTGCCTCAGATCTGATGATGGTCTCCGCGGTGCGCTATCTTGAGAAGCTGGGCGTGGGCATCCCCCAGCCGGTCGGTGTGGGCGGCTTCAACGACAGCGAGACCAACAAGCTGCTTTCGGTCTCTCCTACAACTGTGAGAATGCCGATTGACGGCATGGCCAAGACCGCACTGGAGAACATTGTCTCAATGCTGGACGGCAGCCGGCCGTGCGGCGACATAAAGCTGGATGCGCCGCTTGTCATCCGGCGTTCCTGCGGTTGTCATGACTCATTCTCAGGGGAGGACGAGGCTGCGAAGGTCATCAGGGACGTTCCCTCATTCATCAGATGGGCAGTCGCATACAGCGACCAGAGACTGGGGCGTGATGATCTGGAATATGTAGTCGCATATGCGATGAAGCTGCAGTCCCCCTCCCGTGTGGAGCGTGATACCTTCATCTCCCGTTTCGGTCTGATGTGCAGGATCTTCTTCATGCACAACGGTGAGGCGGATGACCTGCTGGAGATATTCCACTGGTTCGCGACCCTCCTGCCGCTTTCTGACCAGACGCGTGACTTCTGTCTCAAGAGTCTTCCCGGTGTCATTCTCGATGTCTACTCACATGTGGTCGGTGAGAATGAGTTCCACAGACTTGAACAGACCGGCAGGACAAATGCCTTCAAGATGGAGCTGCTGGGTACCAGGAGCATGAAGTCGCTGGCTCAGGCAATCCGGCACCATCTGCCGTCGCTGGGCTTCAGGCAGGCCTATCTTGTAATGGACAGGGGAGAGCGGGGCAGAGTCCTAGTCGGAGGCTACAGCAGCATAGACGAGAATCTGGAAATGGAGGATTTCTGTGCTCCTGACCTGCTTCCGGTGCGCTATGACGCGCTTACCAGACGCGGCTTCTTCGTCGTCGAGCCTCTGATCAGCGGAAATGAGGCGGTAGGGTATATCTTCCTTGAGGTCGAGGCCGGCATGGAAGCTTCCCTCATTGAGGATGTGATGGCCTGCGTGTCATCGACACTCAAGGGTATCAGACTTCAGGAAGAGGCAAAGGAGGCCCAGGAGAGGGCGGAAGGCGCCGAGCGTACGATCAGCGAGTTCTATGCCAATATCGCAGAGGGGCTGAGAGAGCCTCTCTCCTCGATCAGGAATGCCCTCAGCCTAGTGCCGGAGAGCGGAACGAGGGAGCTGGTGATCGACTGTGTGCTGAAGGCGGAGCACCTTCTGGACCTTGCCCTAATAGAGAAGGGTGAGGTGGAAGTGCACAAGACAATGTGTGACACGAAGGCCTTCTTCAGCGCCCTGACATCACTTCACAGCTTCTCCACGGCAGCCATTCCTGAGGATCTTCCTGCCATGTATACGGACCGCACCCTGCTGGACCAGAGTCTGGAGATTCTCTGTTCGCTTGCCTTACAGGATGGTGAGACCGGCGGTGTGGATCTTTCAGTCGCAGTCACTCCGAACGCGCTCAGCATTTCGGTCGGTGTCGCCAACTGGCATCCTGTGCTGATAAAGAACGATCCTTCCCTGCAGCTTGCCGAGCAGACTGTGATGCTCCTGTCAGGTTCCTTCCATTTCAAGGACCACTCGATCATGATCTCAATCCCATGGACCAGCCTGTCCGGTCCTGAGGCCCAGGGAGGTTTCGGAACCCTCCTCTTCATCAGGTCAGGCAGCGCGGACCTGCCTTCCTGCCTGTCATCATTCAGCCGTGTGGAGATAATGGATGCCTCTGTGTTCTCGGGTTCCTTCTCCATCCCTGACGGTGTCACTCAGCTGGCCTATGACGCCTCCCGGGATGACGGCAGCGGAAAGGTCGCGCTCAACCTGCTGCGTGTTCATCAGGATACGAAGTCCCTTCCGTTCCTCTGTTTCAATCCGCCTGCATACGGACCTGATCTCTGGTCCAGTCTCTTCTCCGGCTCACCGGCAGGCCAGAGGGAGTCGAGCGCCGACATCCTCTGTTCCGGTGACTGTCCGGCTGGAATCGAGCGGCTCGACGCCTTCGGGCACAGGGTAGTTTTCCAGACCTTCGGGCAGATGATGGAGTCCATCTCCGCCACGCCGTCGCTGATCATCATTGACAGCTGCCGCAGGGACCAGCTTGAGGCGCTGAGGCGCTCCCGGCTCACGAATCAGACTCCGGTCCTGATAGTCAAGGATCACTTCGCGGAAGGAGAGATAGAGGAGGTGGTGTCGCTTCCCAATATTCTCGTCTGCAACAGCTGCATCTGTCAGTCAGATGAGTTCATGTCGCGTCTGGTCGGAATCTTCGCCGGAGGACAGATACTGCCGCCGCTGACCGGAGCGCTGGTCAAGAAGGCGATCGTATATCTGAACAATAAGGCACGCAGCCAGATAAGCCGCTGGCAGATAGCGGACAGCGTCAACATTTCCGAGGACTATCTGACTAGGATCTTCAAGAAGGAGATGGGAATCTCGCCCTGGGATTATCTGAACAGATACCGCATCCAGCTTGCCAGCGAGATGCTCAAGACCTCAGGCAAGACGATCAACGAGATAGCCAATGAGATAGGCTTTCAGGATCAGGCCTACTTCTGCCGGGTGTTCAAGAAGATTGTGGGAGTGGCTCCGGGAAAGCTGCGGAAGTAGGGCCTGAGTGTACGTTTTTGTACAGTCACGGCCCTGGAGCGCGCCTTTCAGAAGTCTGAATTTTACAATTTCCTGCAAGGATTGTTTCCAAAAGCCACCACATACTTTTTACACGAGGTGGAAAATGACTAACAAGCAGAATGTGAAAACACCTGCATCTGACAAGGAGACAAAGGGCTCGAAAAAGCCTGCGTGGATCCTGGATTTCGCCAGGAAGCACAATGTCGAACCTTCCAGAGTCAAGGTCGTCAAGAGTGTGGATGGAAGCGAGTTGCTGATGATCAAGCCAAGTCTCGGACGCGAGATCGCACGTCATAAGGACGTGTACCTGCTGCTCCTCATTCCTTTCGTGTTCTACATTGTCTTCAAGTATGTGCCGATCTTCAACGCACAGATCGCATTCAAGGACTTCAGGGCCCGCGACGGTGTCCTCGGCTCGGCCTGGGTCGGAATGAAGAACTTCCAGGATTTCTTTAACAGCTTCTATTTCTGGGAACTGCTGAGAAACACTCTGTTCTATTCATTCGGAAAGATCATCATCAGCCTGCCGGTTTCCATCATACTGTCGATTGCCATTTATGAGTGCACCCACTACGCTCTGAGAAAGACAGTGCAGACACTGGCCTATCTTCCTCACTTCCTGTCCTGGGTCATCATGTACGGTGTCCTCTTTGCCCTGCTGAGCCCCTCAAGCGGCATCATCAATGATATAATCAAGCTCTTCGGCGGCACTCCGATAGACTTCCTTTCTTCAGTGCGTGCCTTCCCCTGGGTCGTCCTGCTTTCGGATGCCTGGAAGGAGATGGGCTGGTCCGCGATCATATTCATCGCCGCCCTCATGAACATTGACGTCTCCCTCTTCGAGGCCGCCATGGTAGAGGGTGCCAACAGCTGGCAGCGCGTCAGATACATCACGCTCCCGTCCATCAAGCCGGTCATCGTCACAGTGCTCCTGCTGAAGATCGGAACGATCCTTGATGCCGGATTCAACCAGATGTACATGCTGTATTCCCCTCAGGTCTACTCAGTCGCAGACATCATCGACACCTGGGTTTACAGACAGGGACTGCTGAACTTCCAGTTCGGCCTTGCAACGGCCGTCGGCCTCTTCAAGGGCGTCATCGGCATGGTCCTGGTGCTTGTCTCCAACAAGCTTGTCTCGAAATTCAGTGAAGGTTCTTCACTCTTCTAAGGCTGGGGGTACTACAATGGCTGAAACAGCAAAAGTCAAAAAGCAGAAAGTGCATCTCAAGCCGCAGATGCAGAACAAGGCCGTACGCCCGACCCGTGCGGACAGGATATTCCAGATCTGTGTTGACGTCTTCATGGTCGTCATGCTGATCATCATTCTCGTGCCGCTCTGGTCGACAGTCACGCTGTCCTTCCGTCCCAACACGTATATCGGAAGCTATCTCGAGGGCATGTTCCTCCCGCCCTGGGACTGGTCGATTGATGCCTACAAGGCCCTGCTCGGAAACAACGGCTTCCTCATGGCCTTCTCGAACAGCATCAAGATCCTCATCGGAGGCGTCATCTGTGCCCTGATCCTGACGATCCCTCTTGCCTATGTCATGAGCGTCAAGAGCCTGCCGGGAAGAAAGGCACTGACCACAATCGTCCTCATCCCGTACATCTTTGATGTCGGAATGATCCCGGCCTACCTCCTGGTGCAGAACATCGGACTGATGAACCATCTGGCCGCAGTCTTCCTGCCCGGAGCGATCTCGACTTACAACGTCATCATCATGCGCCAGTTCTTTGACGGCATCCCGGGTGAGCTGAAGGAAAGCGCGAGAATCGACGGCTGCAGCGAGGTCCAGATCCTGATGAGGATAGTCATGCCGCTGTCAAAGGCAATCGTCATGACAATAGGTCTCTACTACGGCGTGTCGTTCTGGAACAACTTCTTCAACGCCATGCTGTACATCCAGGACAGCAACCTCAACCCGCTGCCGATCCTGCTCAGGAACATCCTGATGGCCGCAGGCATGAATGAGTATGTCGAGGTCAGCGCCTTCGGCAACGCCCCGATCGAGGCAATCAAGGCCGCATCGGTCTTCATGAGTGCAATCCCGATGGTTATCGCTTACCCGTTCATCCAGAAGTACTTCACAAAGGGTACGATGGTTGGCGCGGTCAAGGGCTGATCATGTCGCTAGTGAAAAAGGAAATCTTTCCATATATCAATTGGAGGTAAAAATGAAGAAACTCATCTCGATCCTTCTCGTCGCACTGCTTTCCTGCGCGTTTGTATTCGCAAACGGCGGCAGCGAGGCGACATCAGGACCCGTAACGAATGCAGACGGTACAGTCACCATTGAACTCTGGTATGGTGCCGCCATCACAGAGGCCGGACCGATTCCAGACGACTGGATCGGCTATGACATCCTCCGCGAGGAGCATGGAATTGACCTCAGACTCTCCGTCCTCCCCTCAAACGAGAGTGACCAGGATGTCAGAATCCAGGCAGCTGCCGCAGGCAACAGCCTTCCTGACCTCTTCATGGTCTCCCGCCCCGTCCTCACGAGACTTGTGGACCAGGGCCTTGTCGCTCCGGTTGACGACTACTACCAGCTGATGCCCAACCGCACAGCCCAGCAGTATGACGCCGACTCAATCGCGATGACGACAATCGACGGACACAGCTATGGCTTCGCTTCCCCCGGCTCAGTTGCCAAGAACGAAGGTCTCCTGATCAGGAAGGACTGGCTTGACAACCTCGGACTCGAGGTCCCGACAAACCTTGACGAGCTGATGGACGTGATGAGAGCCTTCACATATGATGACCCGGACGGAAACGGAAAGAATGACACCTGGGGCTACGGTGCCTACGTCGAGTCAGACGCCACGCTCAAGGGCTATCCCGGGGCCAGGCTCTTCCCGATCCTCGGTGCCTTCGGCGTTGACGGCCTGTGGTGCTTCGAGGAGGAGAACCTCGGACTGAACGTCTACAAGCCCGCTTTCTATGATGCCATGGTCTACATCCGCCAGATGTGCACAGAGGGTGTCATGGATCCCAACTGGCTGACATATAAGAAGGATGACTTCCGCGCTGCCTGGAAGCAGGGCAAGTTCGGAATCATGAAGGAGCAGAATGCCGCATACGCCGCCGAGGCCAACTATGCACCATTCGACGCCAACTTCCCGGATGGAGAGTGGATTGTCATCGATCCTCCCACAGGACCGGAAGGCTATGCTTCTGTCGGTGCCTATGACCAGAACTACAGAATCTACGCAATGAGCCAGGATGCCGCAGACGAGGGCAAGGCCGAGAAGATCTGTGAGCTGCTGGAGTGGATGAGCTCCGATGAAGGCTACTTCCTCTGCGGATGGGGTCAGGAGGGTGTCAACTACGTCCTGGACGATAACGGTGTCCCTGTTTCCGGCGATCTTGGCGACAATGCCTTCTCCGGACCTGACGGACAGGTCTACACCCAGCTGAGGAACATGGTCTTCTACAACAGCGACACAGAGCTGGCCAGCCGCTACCCGACCTATACCACGGCAGTCAGCGGTAAGACGATGTCCGCACTCACGACGCTGCGCGAGATGCAGTCCAAGTACTGGACTCCCGCAATCGGAAGCGGCCAGATGCCGACCCCGAACGCCGATGTCCAGCGCTATTACGAGCAGTCTCTGGCAGAGTTCCTGTCCGGACAGAGGGCCCTCACTCCGGAGAACTGGCAGGCCTTCCTCGATCAGTTCAACGCGATTGGCGGAGCCGCCTGGAACCAGCAGGGCATTGACTACGCGAGAGAGAACGGACTTGTCCGCTGAGACTCTTTTTCAAATCACGGATGGCCGGCGGTTGACGTCGGCCATTTGATTATGAGGTAATAACAATATGAGACAAACAAGCCACCTGCCTCTGTCACTGGCAATTGCAAAGAGTGTTGAGAGCTACTACCAGCCCGGAATGATGCTCTGGCACTATGAACACGGACTTGTGCTTTACGCCTCGCTGAAGAGCGCAAGCTATCATAAGGACGATTCCATCTATCCCTGGGTGTACTCCATGTATGACAGACTCATTGGCCAGGATGGTACAATTGCCACTTACAGAGAGGGTGAGTTCAACCTTGATCAGATCAATGCCGGCCGGGCGCTTTTCCCTCTTTATGACAAGAGCGGCGAGGAGCGTTTCAGCAAGGCCGCGGACTGTCTGAGAAGCCAGCTTGTCCACCAGCCCCGGACCAGGAGCGGTGTTTACTGGCATAAGGAGATCTATCCCTGGCAGATCTGGCTGGACGGACTTTACATGCAGGGCCCCTTCAATGCCGAGTATGCAATGCGTCATGATGATGCCCAGGAGCTGGACGATGTCCTGAACCAGCTCATCATCACTTACAACACGCTGCGTGATGAGAAGACCGGCCTCCTGTATCATGCATATGATGAGTCCCGCGGTCAGCGCTGGAGTGACATCAGCACGGGCCTTTCACCGCATTTCTGGTCCCGTTCGATCGGCTGGTACTGCATGGCTCTGCTGGATGTGCTTGACTACACGCCGGCTGATCACCCCAGAAGGGGCGAGATTGAGGACATCATCCGCGCCCTGGCCCCGTCCGTGGCTGCCTTCCAGAGGGAGAGCGGGCTGTGGTATCAGGTCCCTGACTACCCGGATGCGGTTGGCAACTACCTCGAGACAAGCGGCTCGTCAATGTTCGCATACCTCTATTTCAAGGGTGTGAGGACCGGCATTCTGGACAGAAAGTATCTGGACAATGGAAGAAAGGCCATTGACGGCATCAAGAGGGTCTATCTGACCTGTGATGAGAACGGGATATACCATCTGGATGGAATCTGCTCGGTCGCCGGACTTGGAGGCAATCCATACCGTGACGGATCCCTGAAGTACTACTTCCTGGAGCCTCAGAAGAGGGATGACTTCAAGGGAGTCGGCCCCTTCATCCTCGCGCTGCTGGAAAGCGAGATGGCGCAGTGATCCTTTCTCAGGCATGCGGCGGATACGGGCAGGCTCAGGTCCTGCCCTCTGGCCGCAGCCCTGATCATGACCTGTCCAGGACCTCTGTCAGTCTGCCTGCGAGGTCCTCACAGGCTTCCTTTCCTGCTTTCAGACTGTGGCCAAGGCCGGGAAGGACGAAGAGTGGAATATTCCGCTTTTTTGCCCAGTCTTCCAGCTCGTGCACCGGCACGACACTGTCTTTCTCTCCTGCGACTGCAGCAAGAATTTTCTGTCTGTCATCAAATCCGCAAAGACAGTCAGCTGGCGGAGTGAGGAGGATGTGGGATGCTGACACGTTCATAAGATGAGACCATCTTCCTGCTGTATGGCAGCCCAGGCTTTTTGAGATTACAAGAGGATGCTCCGGGAGTTCTGTCCCCATGAGCGCGCAAATGGCGAAGCCAAGAGAGATGTCAACGGCCTGATCAACAGTCTCTATCGGCCTGAATGGAATCGCGGCGGTCCAGTCAACAGGAAGAATGCTGATGTCCTCTTTCGCGAGTCTGGAGGAAAGAATCACCATCAGCTCCTCTCTGTGACTCCATCCGGTGCCTGGGAAAAACACGCCTTTCTGCACTGTACCGTCTCTACTCCTTCTCTGGCATCAGTCTGACTGCTCCCACAGGCGAGCCTGTGGGGTTCTGGTGGATAGACTTGCAGTACGGCATGGACCGGCGGACTGGAAGATGCATATCAGGCCTGCCGGTCCGGTTCCGGAAAGTCCTCTTTCAGCCGCTGCACGACAAGCATGTCTGCAGGCAGCCAGCTGACACTGCCGAGTTCTTCCCGTGTCAGCCATCTGGCCTCATCATGCTCCATGAGTCTCGGCTGCCCGTCCTCAATGCTGCATATGTAACAGTCCATTGTGAGCAGGAAGTCAGGATACTGATGCTCAACGGTACAGAAGAATCCGTCGACATGGATGCAGACATCCAGCTCCTCACGGATCTCGCGGATGATGCAGTCCTCGCCGCTCTCGCCTTTTTCCCGTTTGCCTCCTGGAAATTCCCAGCCGCCCCTGAATGGCCCCGCAGCCCTTCTTGTCGCATACACCATGCCGTTGCGGTGGATGACAGCGGCGCTCACCCTTATGTCCTTCATGCTGCCTTCCCTGCCGTGATCAGGAGAAAGAGACACTGCCTGTCACAGTCTCTCCGTCAAGCCTGAGCATGGCCTCGGTCTCCCTGGTCCCGATGAATGACAGCGGATTGCTCTCTACGGGATGCTCGAGAGTGAGGCTGAAGGTCTGTCTGCTGGAGCCGCCGCTGAAAGACACAAGCCTGGTCATAGCCTTGCCCAGAATGCTGAAGGTCACCGGCAGGCGGATTTCCGAAGGGCAGCTGAAGACGAAGCATGCACGGACAGTCCACAGCCCGTCACCGTCCTCTGCCGCAGTGAATTCCACGTTCTCTATGTAGCCATGCGCCGTTTTCGTCATATGAGTGCAATATTAACCGTATGGCGGGTGCGCTGGAAGACGTCACGCCTGAGGTTTTTTGCTGTATTTTTCGGTTGCGGTTTGTTGCATTTCTGCCAAGAGCTTTTCTTCCAATGATTTAAGTTGATGCGCTCTGCTCCGTATTTGTTTGACTTGTGCCGGGTGTGAATGTAGAATGGGAATATCGGTTCGAAAACCCGATCAATCAAACAAGGAGATGGCAAATGAAGAAATCCATTGCAATACTCATGATGCTTCTGGCTGCTTTCTCTGTCTTCACTCTCGCCTCCTGCGGCGGTGATGACAGCAGTTCATCCACAACAACAGCAACAAGCACCACATCCACCACGACAACTGCAAGCACGACAACTGCCGCAGCTGCTCCCGCAGCTGAGACAAGCGCTCCCGCCCAGGAGTCCAGCGGTCCTGCCACAAGCGGTTCATCGCTGATGGTCGGCATGGTCACAGATTCCGGCACAATCGACGACAGATCATTCAACCAGGGAACATGGGAAGGTCTTCAGAAGGCCGCCCAGGAGCTCGGCCTGCAGTGCACATATCTGCAGCCGAACGGAACGACGACAGGTGACTACACGACAGCCATTTATGACCTGTATGACCAGGGCTACAGGCTGATCGCCTGCCCCGGATATCTCTTCGAGGATGCTGTCAAGGAAGTCCAGGCTGAGTGCCCCGATCTCAAGATCATCCTGATCGACTCCACACTCGGTGACCAGGTCGGACCCAACACAGTCACCATCTCCTACAACGAGCATGAGTCCGGATTCCTGGCAGGTGTCGCCGCGGCTGTCGAGCTGATCGACGGTTCAGTCGGCTTCGTCGGCGGAATCGAGATTCCCGCTGTCCAGAAGTTCAACTGGGGCTTCCAGCAGGGCGTAGCATTCGCCAATGAGAACTATGGAACGACAATCGAGATGGATTCCAGCAACTTCGTCTATTCCGGTTCCTTCGCTGATCTCGCACTTGGAACTCAGCTTGCTGCCGGCATGTACGACAAGGGTGTCGACGCCATCTTCGCCGCAGCCGGCGGTACAGGTGTCGGAGTCATCAACGAGGCCAGGACAAGAAGGCTCTCCGGCGAGAATGTCTGGGCGATCGGTGTTGATGTCGACCAGTACACTGTCGGTGATATGGGCAATGGCGAGAGCTGCATCCTGACATCCGCCATGAAGTATATCGACCAGACGACATATGACCTGGTCTATGCTGCATACAACAATGAGTTCCCCGGAGGAGAGAACCAGACGCTCGGTGCCGCAACCGCCAGTGTCGGAATCCCCAAGACGAACCCCAACCTCTCAGAAGAGACCATGGCTGTGGTCGCAGAGGTCGAGCAGATGATCATCAATGGTGAGATCACTGTCCAGGGAACATCTGATGGACTTATCCCCTGAGCGGGAACAAACAACTAACGACAAAGGCCGCCGTAGAGTCTACAGCGGCCTTTTTGAACTATAGTCAAGCGGCTCAGTCCGCTTCCATTGCTTGGAGACCCAATGTCAGACTACGTAATTGAAATGCTTGGCATACGCAAGGAGTTTCCTGGTATCGTGGCGAATGACGATATCACCTTGCAGGTGAAAGAAGGGGAGATCCATGCCATCCTCGGCGAGAATGGTGCCGGAAAGAGCACCCTGATGAGCATCCTTTTCGGCCTCTATCATGCGGACAGGGGCGTGATCAGGGTCAGGGGCAGGGAAGTCAGGATCAATTCTCCGAATGATGCGAATGATCTTGGCATCGGCATGGTCCATCAGCACTTCCAGCTGGTACACAACTATACTGTCACAGAGAACATAATCCTTGGAAAAGAGGGCGGCTTTGTCCTTGATACAAGGCAGGCGGGAAAGAAGATCAAGGCCCTGAGCGAGAAATATGGACTCAATATTGATCCTGACAGTGTGATAGAAAACATCACGGTCGGCATGCAGCAGCGTGTGGAAATCCTGAAGATGCTCTATCGTGATGCCAATATACTCATCTTTGACGAACCTACTGCCGTCCTGACCCCTCAGGAAATCGATGAACTGATGGAGATAATGAGATCTCTGGCAAAGGAGGGCAAGTCAATCATCCTCATCACCCACAAACTCGCCGAGATCAAGGCTGTAGCCGAGCGCTGCACCGTCATCCGGCGCGGCAAGCTGATCGGTGTTGTGGATGTCGCCTCCACGAGTGTTGACGAGATGGCAGCCATGATGGTTGGCCGTCAGGTCAATTTCAAGGTTGAGAAGACTCCTGCCAGACCGGGCAGCTGTGTCCTCAGCATCCAGGACCTCTGTGTGATGAACAACAAAAAGGTGCTGGGCGTGAAGAACTTCTCTCTTGATGTTTATGCAGGGGAAATCGTCGGCATCGCCGGAGTGGATGGAAACGGACAGAGTGAGCTCATTGAGGCCATAACCGGTCTCCGCCCTGCCGAGTCCGGAAAAGTGATGCTGCTGGGGCAGGATATCACAAGGGCTTCCATCAGGGAGCGCAATGAGGCAGGAATCGGCCATATCCCTGAAGACCGGCAGAAGAGGGGACTGGTGCTCTCCGAGACACTTTGTGACAACTTCATCATCAAGGACTTTGACAAGGCGCCTTTCAGCAGGTACGGCTTCCTTAACAGAAAAGAGATCAGATCGTATTCGTCAAAAATCGTTGAACAATACGACGTCCGTTCCGGAGAAGGCGTTGACAGCCTTGCCGGAAAGCTGTCCGGAGGCAATCAGCAGAAGGCCATCATCGGGCGTGAGGTAACTGCAGATCCGGAACTTCTCATTGCCGTCCAGCCCACACGCGGACTTGATGTCGGTGCGATTGAGTTCATTCACAGGGCTCTTGTAAGGCACCGCGACAACGGGAAGGCGGTCCTGCTCGTTTCCTTCGAACTGGATGAGATCTTCAACCTGTCTGACAGGATCGCGGTCATCAATGCCGGCCAGCTGATTGACATTGTGAACACAAGCGAGACGGACGAGTACGCCGTCGGTCTCATGATGGCCGGAATAAAGAAGGGTGAAGGAGGCGGACATGAAAGCAAGTGAGCCCAAACTCTTGAAGGAGCACAAGGCCGGGAATCTCCTTGTCTCAATCTCCGCAGTCATCGCTGGTATCCTGGCCGGCTGCATCCTGCTGCTGATCATCGGGCATAATCCGGTCCAAGCCATGAGCGATATCCTGCACGGAGCATTTGACGGCAGGAGGAGAATAGGACAGACGATTGCAGTGGCTGCACCTCTCATGTTCGTCGGCCTGTCTGTCGGCTTCGCCTACAAGGCGGGGCTCTTCAATATCGGAGGAAGCGGTCAGATGCTGGTCGGAGGTTTCGTGGCCTCCTGCTGGGCTTATTATGGTTCTGATATCCCAAGGCCGCTGTACCTTTTCCTGATCGTGGCCTCCGGCATGCTGGCAGGTGCCATCTGGGGCGGACTTTCCGGCTACTTGAAGGCCAGGTTCAATGTCCATGAGGTCGTCTCGTGCATCATGCTCAACTGGACCGCGCTCTGGGTTCTCTATGAACTCATACCGGCATTCATTCCTGATCCCTCAATCAATTCCAGGTCGTTCACGGTGCCAAATGAGCTGACCCTGAGGACAGAGGTCCTGTCACAGTTCTTCCCGCGCAGTTACATCAACTGGGGCATCATCTATGCCATTATCGCAGTCATCGTCATCAAGATCATCCTTGACAAGACGACGCTGGGTTTCCAGCTCAAGGCCGTGGGAGCGAACAAGTACTGTGCTGAATATGCCGGTATCAAGGTGAACCGCAATATCATAGTCAGCATGGTCATTGCAGGAGCCCTTGCCGGACTTGCCGGCGTCACTTATTACTGCGGCTATTCGAACATGATCTACCGCAACGCAATGCCGGACGAGGGCTTTGACGGCATAGCCGTCGCACTGCTGGGAAACAGCAACCCTGTGGGAATCTTCTTCTCGGCCCTCTTCTTCAGCATCCTGAAGGCGGGCAAGGGCAGTCTCAGCGCCTCAAGCGGAATCCCGCCTGAAATCGCTGACACGATCATCGCCACCATCATTTACTTCACGGCGACCAGCGTGCTGTTCAGGAATCTGTGGAACAGGCTCTTCCATGCGGTTTATGAGAAGAGGCTGAGTGCCCTCGGCACAACGCAAGGAGGTGTGAAATGAGTTCCCTGCTCAATAGTGTCGTACCTTCCGCCATTGCCTACACCATCCCTCTGCTGATGGGTGCGCTTGGCGGACTATACAGTGAGAGAAGCGGAGTCACGAACCTCTGTATCGAAGGTCTGATGCTGATGGGCTGTTTCTGCTGTGCGGTCGTGATGACGCTGTTAAACGGAATTGTCAGCGGCAATGCCCTCTTCCTTCTCGGACTCGGGGCTGCGGTGCTCTTCACCGCAATCTTCTCCATACTGCATGCGGTTGCGTCGATCAACCTCAAGGCGGACCAGACAATCAGCGGCACGGCGATCAACCTGCTTTCCACCGCACTTACGGTCTATCTCGCCAGGGCTATCACGAATAGCGGAAACATCACCATCATCGGTGTCGTTCCCTGGAATATCCAGCTGTTCATGCCTCAGGCCTGCCATGACATCCTGTGGAGCGCGCTCTTCATCTTCCTGGCCTGGATCCTGGTGAAGAAGATCGGCAACATGATCACGAAGGGGGCCTTCAGCGCAGGACTGAATACAAAGGCAGCCGCCTTCTGGTTCGCAGAGAGCCTGGTGATTGCACTTATTCTCTCCGCCTTTATACCCAGCGGAATCCTGGCTGCGGCGCTTGCCGCCGTTCTCGCGCTGCTGGATTATATCCTGGTCCGCAGAAAGGGCCTGCTGAAGGATGTTCCTGTCCTCAGGTCCGGCAGCACAGGAACTGCCGCCAGTTTTCTGACCGGTGTCATCCTGCTGCTTGTGGCCGGACTGCTCTCGACCATGGGACTCGGTGCATTCCTGCGCACCATGATCTTCCGCCGCGTGTACTGGACGACGGTACTGTGTCTTGTCATCTGGGCTGCAAGCTACTTCCTGCTGTACAAGACGAGTTTCGGCCTTCGTCTCAGGGCCTGCGGAGAGCATCCCAGCGCCGTTGCAAGCGCAGGTGTCAATGTCTACAGGATGCGCTACATCGGCGTCATTGCCTCAGGTGTGCTGGCCGGCCTTGGCGGTGCGGTATACCTCATCACTGTCGGCGGCGAGTTCAACAGCGCATCAGGCATGAATGGTCTTGGCTTCCTTGCCATCGCCGGTCTGATCTTCGGTCAGTGGAAACCGCTTGGAATCCTCGGTTCCACCTTCTTCTTCGGTTTCTGCTACACAATGGCGAACATGTCGAGGATCCTGCCATCGCTGAGCTTCATCCCGGCAGGTCTCTTTTCCGCCTTCCCGTATGTCGCGACCCTCATCGTTCTCATCTTCACCTCGAAGAGGAATGCGGCACCTCTGGCAAGCGGACAACCTTATTGACATTATGCATACACAGGGGCCGGACTCCGGCCCCTGCGGTTTTCTGGAGATTCTTCTATGACACTTATTGAAAAGCTCCGCGAGAGCAGTGACTACATCAGGAACAGGATCGGAGACGGACCTGTCGATATGGCAATCGTCCTCGGATCGGGTCTCGGCGATCTTGCCGACAGCATTGAGAATGCGGTTACGGTTGATTACCATGACATTCCCCATTTCCCGGTATCAACGGTTCCGGGGCACAAAGGCCGTCTGGTTGCCGGAACGCTTGAGGGCCGGCGTGTCGTGTGCATGCAGGGCCGCTTCCATTACTACGAGGGCTGGAGCTTGCAGGAGTGCGTGTATCCGGTGCAGACCTTCAATGTCATGGGAATTGGAAAACTCTTCCTGACCAATGCGGCAGGCTGTGTCAACACTTCCTGGCAGCCCGGGGATCTCATGATCATCACGGACCATATCAAGCTGATGGGCGACAGTCCCCTGAGGGGTCAGAATCCGGACGAGCTTGGTCCCCGCTTCTTTGACATGTCCTCAGTCTGGGATGCCCAGGCCAGGGAAACTGCGCTCGCAGCTGCACAGAAGTGCGCAGTCAATGTGAGGCAGGGTGTGTACATGCTCTTTGGCGGACCCCAGTTCGAGACTCCCGCGGAGGTCAGGCTGGCACGGATCCTCGGTGCGGATGCCGTCGGCATGTCAACAGTTCCCGAGGCTATTGCCGCAAGCCACATGGGCATGAAGACACTAGGCATCAGCTGTCTGACCAACATGGGTGCCGGCATACTGGACCAGAAACTCAACCATGAGGAAGTCCTGGAGACGGGAGAGAGGGTAAAGGCCTCATTCACCGCTCTTGTGAGGGAAATTGTCCGCACATGGATCTGATTGAGGATATCGTCAGGAAATACAGGCTTGCGCCTCTGGAGGGCGAAGGCGGCTGGTTCCGCTTTCTGACACGCTTTTCAGACTGCAATGCCGGGTCAATCCTCTATCTCGTCAGCCGGGACTCTTTTTCCTCACTCCATCGCCTGGACACGGATGAGCTGTGGTTCTTCCTGGACGGCGGCGCTGCCGAGCAGGTTCTCTTTGACGAGGAGACCGGAACTGTAAGGAGGCACAGACTTGACCGGGACAACAGGAGCTGCCTGGCTCCTGCCGGTCTCTGGCAGTCAACCCGTCTGGTCGGAGGAGAGTGGGCGCTTTTCTCAACGGTGATGTGTCCGCAGTTCAGTCCTGCCATGTATTCGGCCCCCACAGCCCGGCTGCTGGAGGCCAATCCCTTTCTGAAGGAGTATCTGAATGCCTAGCGTTCTCATTACAGGCGTTTTTTCAAACCTGGGCCGTGCTGTTGCCGGAACATTCGCTGACAGGGGATGGACTGTCTATGGCACGACAAGCAGACAGGGCCAGGACAAGGGGAACCTGGACAGGCTCTTCGTGCTGGACCTCTCCGGCCGTGATGTCTCCTTTCCGCAGCTGGACAGCCTTGATGTTCTGGTCAACAATGCCGGGGTGTTCACCGAATGCCATATTGAGGACATGACGGATTGTGATTACGACAGGGTCTTCAATCTGAACGTGCGCGGGCTGATCAAGACGATCCAGGCCTGCCTGCCGCTGCTGAAGGCCTCTGACGGTTCGGTTGTCAACATATCATCGATGAATGCCATTCATCCGGGTTTCGGGTCCACAAGTCACTATGATGCTTCAAAGGGTGCCGTGTCGGCACTTACGCGTTCCCTTGCCGCAGAGACCGGACTCAGGATAAATGCCGTGCAGAGCGGGCTCATCCACCGTCCCTCTCTGGAAGGCTCCGGTCTTGAGGCCTACTGGAAGTCACACACAGTGTGCCCGCAGCTTATGGACACTTCACAGATCGCAGACCTCGTGTACTTCCTCGCCACCTGCCGCGGGATATACGGGCAGTGCGTGACAATAGACAACGGATTCACTCTCTGCTGATTGACGGTTCTCCCGCCGTGAGTCCTTAAGAGATCTGCCGGGCCAGAGCATCTTGATTTGATGCCGGCCGCGGCAGCCTGACGGATCACTGTGCGGTCATCTTGTCCAGAAGGCTCAGTGCCTCCTCAAGTTTCTCGTTGGGTTCTTCTGTCTTCAGTCCCTGGGCCACACAGCCTCTGATATGAGCATGCAGGATCTCCTGATTGGTCTTCTTCAGTATCGCGATGGTCGCAAGCAGCTGGTTTGAAATGTCCACACAATACCTGTCCTCATCGATCATCCTGAGCACACCGTCCAGCTGGCCGCGTGCTATCTTGACCGATCTGGAAACCTTGTCCTTGTCCGCCATCATAGGTTCCTGATCCCCCTGACTTCGTAGCCTTCTTCCGTCACCGCGCCGGACAGCATCTCATCAGTGACGCTTCCGTCAACTGTGAGTGTGGCTTTCTTGTCCTCAAGAGAGACCTCAACACCGCTTGTTCCCTCAATTCCCTCAAGCGCTTTCCTGACATGCCTGACACAGTTCTGGCACATCATGCCCTCAATCGACATTTCCTTTCTCATTTCTGAACCTCCATTGGTCTTGTTGATGATAATATCCTCTTTTCTTGTTGTGGCAACGGGGCAGGCCACAGCTGCATCCTGATCCAGCGCCAGAGGCTTGAAGAACCTCAGGCGGAGCGCATTCGACACTACGAAGACGCTTGAGAAACTCATTGCGAGGGCAGCCACCATCGGATTCATCTTCAGTCCGAAGGCGTTGTAGAAAAGCCCTGCCGCCACCGGAATGCAGATGATGTTGTAGAAGAATGCCCAGAAGAGATTCTGCTTGATGTTCCTGATCGTGGCACGGCTGAGCCTGATCGCTGTAGGTACGTCCGCCAGATCGCTCTTCATGAGCACTATGTCGGCGCTTTCCATCGCAACATCAGTTCCGGCACCGATGGCGATGCCCACGTCAGAGCGGGCAAGGGCCGGAGCATCGTTGATGCCGTCACCGACCATCGCCACCTTCCTGCCTTCTTCCTGCAGTCTCCTCACTTCTGCTTCCTTGTCTTCCGGCAGCACTTCGGCGACAAAGCGGTCAACGCCAACCTGACGCTGTATTGCCGCGGCGGTCTTCTCATGGTCTCCTGTGAGCATGACTACTTCAATGCCCATCTTCCGGAGTTCTTCTATGGCCTTCCTGCTCGTGGGCTTCACGACATCGGCAAGAGCGATGATGCCCAGAAGGCTGCCGTCCAGCGTGAAGTAGAGCGGGGTCTTGCCGTCTCTAGCCAGGCTGTCTCCGGGCTGGGCCGGAAGGTCGAGACCGCTGGCTGCCATCATGCGCGCATTGCCTGCCAGTGCTTTCTTTCCCTCAACGAGAGCCTCGACACCCTGTCCCGGTATCTGCCTGAAGTCTGATACAGGGATCTGTCCGGCTCCGCGTTTCTCCGCCTCTTCCACAATTGCCCTGGCAAGCGGATGGCTGGACAGCCGCTCTATCGAGGCTGCGACGGACAGAAGCCTTTCGGTGCTTGTGCCTGTATTCGTGATGATGTCTGTCACGACAGGGTGGCCCTGCGTGATCGTTCCTGTCTTGTCCAGTACGACAGTGTTGATGCTGTGTGCTGTCTCAAGGGCCTCAGCGCTCTTGATCAGGATTCCGTTCGAGGCACCCCTCCCTGTTCCGACCATTATCGCGGTAGGAGTGGCCAGTCCCAGTGCGCAGGGGCAGGAGACGACCAGCACTGAGACCGCTATGGTGAGAGCAAACTCAAAGGTGGCTCCGCTGATCAGCCAGACTATGGCACTGATGAGCGCGATTGCGATGACGACAGGGACAAAGATTCCTGCGACCCTGTCTGCAAGCTTTGCGATCGGAGCCTTTGAGCTTGTCGCCTCATCAACCAGCCGGATGATCTGGGCAAGGGCCGTCTCATCTCCGACTTTCGTTGCCTTCATCTGGAAGTATCCGCTTGTGTTCAGAGTCGCGCCGATGACTTTGTCGCCTTCTTCTTTGTCGACAGGTATTGACTCTCCGGTGATCGCCGACTCGTCAAGCGCCCCGTGGCCCGTGAGGATCACGCCGTCAACGGGCACGGCCTCTCCGGATCTGACCACCAGGATATCGTCTTTCTGCACCTCCTGGGCGGGAATGATCTCCTCTTTTCCGTCCTTCAGTATGGTCGCGGTCTTGGGAGACAGATCCAGGAGCTTGTTTATGGCATCTGTCGTGCGTCCCTTTGCCCTGGCCTCAAAGAACTTTCCGAGCGTGATCAGCGTGAGGATGGTTCCCGCTCCCTCGAAGTAGAGGTCGTGCGCGAAATGTGCTGCCGCAGCAAGATCTCCCTGCCCGAGCCCATAGGCGATCTTGTACAGGGCGTATATGCCATAGACGAATGAGGCTCCGGAACCCAGGGCGATAAGGGAGTCCATGTTCGGTGATCTGTGCCACAGGCTCCTGAAGCCGTTCACGTAGTACTTGCTGTTGATGATTGCCACAGGAAGCGCCAGCAGGAAGAGCGTGAGCGCGTAGGTCATCGAGTTCTGTGGACCAAGGAAGAATGATGGAAGCGGCCAGCCCATCATATGCCCCATCGAGATGTAGAAGAGCGGAATGGTGAAGATGACAGACCATATCAGTCTGCGCTTCATTGAGCGGTAGGCCTGCTGTGCCTCATCAGTCGTGCTCCTGCCCTGGTGGGGCTGAGGAGCCTTTCCCGGCGTTGTCCCTGACAGCGGTGATGCCCCGTATCCGGCTTTCACCACCGCCTTTATGATGGCGTCCGTATCCACAATGCCCTCGTCATAGTCCACAACCATGCTGTTCTTCAGCAGATTGACGGAGACCTGGGTCACGCCGCTGAGCGCGGCCACTGACTTCTCGACTCTGGAGGAGCAGGCGGCGCAGCTCATGCCTGTTATGTTGAACTGTTCATGTCTCATAGTCTATACCCATACCCCGTGGGGGTATATTCATGATAGCACATTTGCCGGAATAATCAAGGTGTTTCCACATTCGCCCGTCTCTGTTATGATTTTGTCCATGAAGATCCTTTGTGTGGCGGATGAGACCGAACCCCTGATCTACTCCAACCAGGCCAAGAGGCTTTATGCCGACTGTGATCTCGTGCTCAGTGCAGGCGACCTGCCGATCCGTTACTACGACTACATCATGACAATACTTGGAAAGGACTTCTTCTACGTCTATGGGAATCACAATCTCGAGCACTTCGACGATGTGATGAGGAGAGGCGGCTATGATCCTGCGATCGAATATGCCAGGACAGGGCGCTCCAGTTTCATGCCCGCGTTCGGAGGAAATCTTGTTGACGGAAGGGTGGTGCGCGACAAGAGGACGGGGCTCATCATAATGGGGCTCGGAGGCTCAATGCTCTACAACTACGGCAAAAGCCAGTACACGGAGAGACAGATGCAGTGGAGGATCAGGCGCCTGATTCCGAAGCTGATATACAACAAGAAGCGGTACGGCCGCTATCTCGACATACTGGTGACTCACGCTCCCGCACTTGGCTTCGGCGACGGAGAGGACATCTGCCACAGAGGCTTCCAGGCCTTCCTCAGCTTCCTGGATGCCTACAGGCCGAAGTACATGGTGCACGGGCATGTCCACCTCTTCGATGAGAACTCAAACAGGATATTCCAGTATCATGACACCAAGATCATCAACGTATACAAGAGCTACATCCTGGACGATCCCGAATTAGGAGAAGACGGAAATGGCTGACGAATTCATCAGGCAGCAGTCGATAGACGACTTCCACAGGGCCAAGAACAGGGCCCGGATGCATACACTCTTCGACAAGCTGAGCTGGAAGAATCCGGATCTCTTGTCCCTTTATGAGGTGACCAGCATCATCAAGCCCAAGAAGGAGACCTATCTTGGCATGCGGACGATAGAGATCGACAAGATCATCGGAAGCGAGGGCCGCTACCGTGATTTCTCTTCTGCCTTTCTCCCTAAGCGGGAGATGCTGAAGGCCCGCTGGACCAGTGTGGACCAGGCCAGACTGACAGACGTGGTCCTTCCTCCGATTTCGGTCTTCTCTCTGGGCGGATACTACTTCGTGCGTGACGGAAACCACCGCGTGTCAGTCGCAAGAAGCATGGGCGTTGAGTTCATTGATGCTGAGGTCGTCGAACTGGACAGCGAGATCAGGCTGGAGCCGGGAATGACGACAAAGCAGCTCAAGCAGCGGGTTGTCGAATACGAGAGGAACGCCTTCATAGAGCAGTACAAGCCCAGTTATCTTCCAATGGGGGAGATATCCTTCACCACACCGGGATCGTATCCGGAGATGGTGAACCACATACTGGTCCACAAGTACTACATCAACCAGAACATCGAGGGTGAGATCTCATTCGAAGAGGCCGCGAAGAGCTGGTACCGGAACGTATATGCCCCGATAGTCAGGCAGATCAGGACTGACAACCTTCTCTTCTATTTTCCCGGAAATGCGGAAGGCGACCTGTATATGTGGCTGGTGCGCCGCTGGGATGAGCTCAAGAAGAACAAGGCGAACGCCTCGATAAAGGAAGCCAGTCAGGACCTCAGGAAGGAATCGGCCGGCGGGGTCATCTCACGCTGGGTCTCTCTCATAAAAGACAAGATAAGCCCGAGTTAATCCTCCAGGTATTCAGCAATGGCCCTCGCGTAGGTCTCGATCACGCCGCCGAGGCGGTCTGAGGGGCGTATGTCATTCTCCTTTCCCTCCAGGTGGACTATGCCGGCAACCGGCTGGTTTGACAGCGCGATCTCCGTATGCACGCCATATGGAATGTGGATGAGAGCCATGTTCTGTGCCCAGTATAGCATGGAGTCCAGCGCATGGCTGCCCTCACAGATCGAGTGCGCACAGCTCGTGAAGCAGCCGAAGAGCCGTCCCTCAAGTTCTCTGGACTCGCTGAGCGGGTAAGTCCTGTCGATGAAGGCCTTCATCTCGGCTGTCATGTTTCCGAAGCGGGTAGGGGCGCCGAGGATGATCATGTCTGACTTGAGCAGCGTCTCCTCCGTGGCGATCGGCAGCTCCAGAATGTCCTCATAGTACTGATTTACCGAGTCCTTTGTGTTGGCCAGTATGTGCAGGTCACTGTCCTCGACGCGGTACAGGCGGGCGTCTACGCCATTTTCGCAGAGTTTCTCCCTGAGATACTCTCCGATGATGTATATGTTTCCACTTACGGAGTGGATGATGAGACTGCATCGTTTCATGGCTATCTCCTTTTCTCAAGTATAATGTCAGATCCGCCGTTTTCACAGCAGAAAATCACGGCACTTTTCGTATGCACGCTCAATTGCATTCCAGTCCGTGTGCCCCCGGCTGTCGCAGATCACGTATGATGCGATGTTCTGTGCAAGCTCGTCATCACACTCCACTCCGGCCTTCCTGCACCAGCTGTATGCGTCGCATGAAATGAAGTAGGCAAGTACCCTTCTGTACGTTTCGATGTCAGCCCTGGTGATTGTAATCATCGTCCGCCTCCTGAGGCCATTTTCCACCTCCGGGAAGGACATATGCTGTCCTGCTTCTGTTTTTCTCCGCGATTTCACCTTGGTCTGCCACCGCATGTGCTAAAATCCGGGCATGGCGACAACAATAACTTTCTCGACAGTCTATGGATCATCTGAACTCTATGCACGGCGTCTGGCTTCCTCTCTGGATCTTGAGGCCCGTGACGTCGCGGATGTAAGCCGTGTCAGCGATGGTGTCCTTGTTCACTTCGGCGGGCTTTATGCCGGTACGGTGTGCGGCCTCAGGCGTGCATGCGCCCTTGCGAAGCCTCCTGTACGTCTTGTGGTGTGTACTGTCGGCCTTGCCGATCCCGGGATTGAAGACAATGCGGAGACTATTGATAAAACAGTCAGAGCCATTGTCAGGAGAGACGATCTGGTCATTTTCCACCTGCGCGGACGCATGGACTACAGGAAACTGAGCGTGAAGCACAGGGCCATGATGTGGGCACTTGTCAAGGTTCTCATGAAGTCAAAAAAGGAGCTCAGTGATGAGGACAGGGCCCTGATCGGGACCTATGGCAAGACCATAGACTTCGTGGATGAGTCCTGGCTTGATCCGGTAAGAACCTATCTGTCACAACAGGTGGAGTGAAGTCTTCTTTCCTGCCGGTGCGGTCCGGTCCGGCCGGTTTCAGAGGCCTTGCGGCTGTGCACAGGACGGAAAACAGTGGACGAAACCGGCTTCATGGTGGATGATTCTGGCAGGAGATCCTTATGATATTCGACACAATTGAAAACCTTCCTAAGTACTCGTGCCTCCATCCGGCAATCGCTGCCGTACTTGAGATCATCAATGACAGCAGCTTCAAGACACATCCTGACGGACCAGTTGAGTCAGACCGCGGGGATCTTGGCGGCAGCTGGCAGACCTACACGACAGTGGCTGACAAGCCGGAGTACGAGTTCCACCGCGTCATGGCCGATCTCCAGGTCATGATATCCGGCCGTGAGATCATCAGGTATTCCAGAGCCCGTGCGGATATGGATGACCCTGCCTTTGAGAAGGCCGACATCGCCTTCATGAAGGCGGAGGAGGACTCATCCATCATCCTGTCTGAGGGAACATTCGCTATCTACTTCCCCGGAGAGCTTCACATGCCGGGTCTTGCCGCCGGCGGGACTGCACAGGCCAGAAAGGCCGTCTTCAAGCTGAAGTTCTGACTGCGGCAGTGCATTGTATGGCGGGGATGGCCCAGTTGCCATTCCCGCAGCCCTGCGTGCGGATCCTTTCCTCATCCGGCTGCTGTCATGGCTTGATGGCCAGCGCAGGGGAGTAGTACATTTGGCCACATGAGACTTCTGATCATCAATCCTGGTTCGACAAGCACCAAGGTCAGCGTCTTCGACGATGAGGTGCCTGTATTTACAGAAAGTGTCTTCCACGATGCGCCCCAGCTGCTGGCTTATCCTACTACCAATGACCAGCTTCCATTCCGCAAAAAGGTGGTGCTGGACCTGCTTGAGGCGCATTCTGTTCCGGTAGAAAGCATAGACTGCTTCGTCGGCCGCGGCGGCTGCGCGTATTCCCAGAAGGAAGGCGTGATGGAGATCGACAGGGCCCTGTACGAGGACACGAGAGACGACAGGGGCGGCAGTGACCATCCTGCCAAACTCGGCGTCATGATGGCCTGGGAGCTGGGAAATGAGTACTCGAAGCCGATGTATACGCTCAATCCCACGAATGTCGATGAATATGATGATATCGCCAGGATAACAGGAATCAGAGGCGTATACCGGCGTGCCCAGTCGCATGTGCTGAATCAGAAGGGAATTGCCCGTCTGCATGCGGCGAAGCTGGGACGGAAGTACAGCGACTGTTCATTCATCGTCTGCCATATTGACGGAGGAATAACAGTGGCTGCCCACCGCAATGGCCGGATGATAGACGGCACTGAGGGAGCAGGGGGAGACGGCCCATTCACTCCGACCCGGCTGGGTTCGGTTCCGGTCATGGAGATCGCGAGGTACCTTGAAGGACACACTCCTGCCGAACTTGAGGTCATGTGCTCCCGTTCCGGAGGCTTTGTCAGTCACTTCGGCACCTCGGACTCGGACCGCATCCACAATCTGGTCGTGGAGGGCGACGGACATGCTGTTCTCGTCTGGAATGCGATGATATACCAGATATGCAAGTCGGTCGGTGCCATGGCAGCCGTACTCGGCGGCAGAGTTGATGCGATTCTGCTCACAGGCGGCCTTGTCCGCTTCGATGACATTGTCGACGGCATCACAGAGCGCTGCAGATGGATAGCTCCGGTATGCGTCTACAAAGGCGAAGTGGAGCAGGAAGAGCTGTGCGGTGAGGTCCTCAAGGTCCTGCGGGGAACGGCACAGGCCGGCCGATATACCGGCCGTCCGGTCTTCAGCGGATTCAGCTGGGACTGAACGCCTCCTTCATGTACTGGATGAACCGTTTCGTCTCCGGTTTCTGCGCGGCGCTGAAGCAGTATATGCCATAGCTCAGTCTGCCGCTGTCCCTGACAGGGACGAAGGTCAGCCCGCTGTCCCTCCGGCAGCCCATTGCCGGAAGCAGCGCGACTCCATAGCCTGCCTCTGCCAGTGTCCTCGCCGCATCCTGTGTCGGGCACATGCGCAGCTCATCCGGATTTCTCCCCGCACAGAGTCTGTGCTGGATCCTGTCAACGGCCATCGGGCAGGTCCTCGGACTGGAGAGTATGAGCCTGTCCATGCACTCCCTGATGCGCGTCTGGAGGAGGATGCGGAAACGTCGCCTTCTTGGCCGGCTTTCCGCTGCCGTCACGGGGCCTTGCTCCCCGTCGCCCTTCGCCCATGTTGGAGGGGGTTTGTCGTGCATGGCGCCGTCCCTACCTGACAGGACTTTTGACCATGCACCGCAGAAGCAGTGGACTAGAGCCACATCCACTGGTGCCTATATATTCCCGACCAACGTAGTTCAGAGGCCTGAGCCTCATCACTGGGGCTAGTCAACGTCAGGCATTCGGAGTTTCCTCCTCATGCCTATAGTCTCGTGCTGCAGGTCGTTGACTTTCCTCACTCCTTTTCATGCAGGAGGGGACCCTTGCGGATCCCCCCTCATGCTCATGATTTTGCAAGCTGTTCTTTGCGCTTCATTCCGTACTCGTAAACAACGACCAGGACCAGGGCTGTGAGGCCGACCAGGTCCGTCACGGTACCGGGTATGACCATGCACAGTCCTCCGATTGCCAGGATTATCCTGACCAGCGGATTGAGATGCCTGCCGAGGTAGCCGTTCAGGGCTGCGGCTATGCCGAAGATGCCAAGCAGGGAAGTGATGCAGATCTGCACGATCTCAAAGACGCTTGTCACATTGACGAAGAGCATTGCCGGATTCAGGGCAAAGACATACGGTACAATGAAGGCCGCTATGGCCAGCTTGGTTGCCACAAGGCCCGTCCTCATCGGATCAGACTTGGCGATCGCACTTCCCGCATAGGCAGCCAGGGCCACAGGCGGGGTTATGTCGGCGACGATTCCGAAATAGAAGACGAAGAAGTGGGCTGCCACCGGCTCGACATTCAGGGCAATCAGAATAGGCGCGCAGACACCTGCCATGATGCAGTAGTTTGCAGTGGTGGGAACGCCCATGCCAAGCACGATGCAGCACAGCATCGTCAGCAGGAGGGCGATCATGGCGATGCCCTGAGACAGGGATACGATGGTGCCCAGCAGTATGGAGGCAAGTCCTGTGACAGTGATGCAGCCTGAGATTATTCCGGCAATGCCGCAGGCGACGACGACTGTTATGGAACTCCTGGAACCGTTCTCGAAGGCATCGAGTATCCAGCGGAATGACAGTGATGGCCGCTCTCCCTTTTCCTCTTCCTCACCGCCGTCAGTGGTGGCCTGGAAGTGCGGAACAATATTGTGGATTACTCCGACAACCATCGCGACCAGGATGGACAGTGTGGCTGAGTAGGCCATCGTGAAGGTGTTGGAACCTACCAGATAGATCAGTGCGATGAGAGGCAGAAGAAGATAGATGTCCTTGATCAGGTCCCTGACCTTGGGCAGCATTTCCTTCGGTATTCCCTTCATGCCGCTCTTCTTCGCCTCCAGATGGACGGCGATGAAGATTCCTGTGAAGTAGAGCACTGCAGGCAGGATCGCCATGACGGCAATCTGTCCGTATGGTATGCCTGTGAACTCGGCCATGAGGAAGGCGGCGGCTCCCATGATCGGTGGCATGATCTGTCCGCCCGTGCTGGCCGCGGCCTCAACGGCGGCAGCGAACTCGCTCCTGTAACCCATCTTCTTCATCATCGGAATCGTTATGGAGCCGGAACCGACTGTGTTCGCGACAGAGGATCCGGATGCCATGCCCTCCAGGGCGCTGGCGACAACGGCGACCTTTGCCGGTCCTCCTGTGAAGCGTCCGACGGCCGTGTTGGCGAATCGGATGAAGAAATCTGCGACTCCGGTGCGCTCCAGGAAGGCTCCGAAGATGATGAAGATGACGATGTACTTCACGCAGACGCCGACAGGGGTGGAGAAGATTCCGTTTGCTGTGTAGAAAAGCGTCCTGATCAGCTGTGTCAGCCCGATCCCGCTTGCCAGAGTGTAGATGACAAGCGCTCCTGCCACGCAGAGGATCGGCAGACCCACACAGCGGCGGCAGAGTTCGACCAGGGCCAGGATTCCGATTGCTCCGACTGTCATGAAAACCGGATCCGCCATGATCCTGGCGGAGAGTCTGATGACAGTCATTGCGTTGGCTGCATAGTAGAAATATGCCCCGGCGCCCACGACCATGATCACAATGTCGTACCAGGGCATGTGGTCAGGCTTCTCGATTCCCTTTTTCACGGGGAAGGTCAGGAAACCCAGAAGTATGATCATGCCCATGAAAACCGAGTAGCGGATCTCCTGAAGCGTGGTCAGGAAGATGGCGTCAATGATGCAGTAGATGGCGAAGGCCGCCATGATGTAATGGATGACAGTCTTTCTCCATCCGGTCCATATGCGGGTGTTTGACTCTCTGTCATACTTTTTCATCACGGCCTCCACATCGGCCATGGTTCCCACTGATTCATCGTGAATGAATTCTTCTTTCTTCTTTGACAATGCATTCTCCTTTGGTATCAAAAAGATGGGGCTGTCAGATCAGACAGCCCCCGGATTATCAGCTGTCCGCATCACAGCGAGGGGACTTCGATTCCCTGTTCGGCGAAGTACCTTGCGGCGCCGGGATGGTATGGGACTGTGGTGATCGAGGTCGCGAAGGCGAGATCGAGCTCATTGCCCTTGTCGTGACTCTGTGCGATGGCCTCCCTGTCGTTGAAGATCGTGCTCACGACATCATAGACGGCATCCTCGCTGACATCGTTGCGTGCGATGATGACGGCTCCGACAGCGACTGTCTGACAGTCGTCATCTGTTCCGTAGACGCTGGCCGGGATGGTGTAGGGAGTGTAGTAGGGCGAGGCCTCAAGAAGGGCATTCATGTGCTCGTCATCGATGGATACCAGCCTCACGTCATGCGTTGTCGCAAGAGTGGAGACTGCGACTGTCGGAGCACCCGCGACCACGAATGCGGCATCAATCTTTCCGTCCTGCAGGGCGTCGACGCTGTCGCCGAAGCTCTGATATGTGGGCGTGATGTCGGATTCCGTCAGTCCGTAGGCTGCCAGGATATCAAGCGCATTGTAATAGACGCCGCTTCCGGATGATCCGATGGAGACCGTCTTGCCTTCAAGGTCGGCTACCGTCTTGATGGAAGGGTCGAGGGTGACGATCTGGACCTGCTCCAGATAGAGGGCTGCGACCGTGGAGAAATCTGTGATCGCACCAAGCTCCGCGAAGAGGTTCGTTCCGTTGTATGCGTAGCTCATGACATCGGTCTGGACAAAGCCGAGCTGGTAGCTTCCCATGTCCATCATCTCGATGTTGTCCTGGCTGCCGGCACTGACGACAGCCACGACCTGTGTGCCTGTCTCTGATGAGATTCTCTGCGCGAGCACGTTGCCGAAGCCGTAGTATGTTCCCTGATCGCCTCCTGTTCCGAAGCGCAGTGTTCCTCCTGCGGACTCACCGGCTCCTCCAGCCATCAGCGGAGAAGCCAGAACAAGTGCCAAAACTACAAGAATTATAAGTGTCTTTTTCATTCTGCCTCCCGGGGAGTTGGATGCAATTTTCTCGCTAATTCCTTTTAAAAACATGAAATGAAACAAGTTGCCAACCCCGTTGTATTCCACTATCAGGCAAATAAGGCCTTGTGTCAAGACATGTTTATTCACTTTATATTCAGAATATTGCATAAAAATGCAAATATTTTTTCCTGTTGAGTGTCGTCTTTCACGCTTTCATGAAGTGTGGTGCATATACAGAAAGCCGGACCCGTCATCGCAGGTCCGGCTCATGATGCGCTTTCGGAAAATCTCAGGCGCTTATTTCTGCTCCTTCCTGAAAAGCGGGTTGAATGCGTCCTCGAGGACGGTGTCCTTCGTACTCTTCTTCACGGGGCATGGCTTCACGTGCCAGATTTCCCCGGCATATTCCTGGATGGTCCTGTCAGAGGAGAACTTTCCGGAGGCGGCAATGTTGAGGATGGCCTTCCTGTTGAAGAGGTCGAAGTCATCTCTGTAGAGGTCTGTCGCCTCATTGTGCCTCTCGTGATACATCCTCAGATCCGCGAAGATGCAGTATTTGTCACCGTAGTCGAAGAGCGAGCGGCGCAGCGGCTCGAAGATGTTCGGCTCGTTGAGGTTGAAGTGGTTGGAATCCACCAGCTCGATCACGCGCCTGATGGCCTCGTCCTTCTCGACCCACTCCAGCGGTCTGTAGTCCTTTCTCAGCCCAGCGATCTCTTCCTCCGTGTGTCCGAAGATGAAGATGTTGTCATCTCCGACCTCCTGGGCGATCTCCACGTTGGCTCCGTCAAGCGTTCCCATTGTCAGGGCACCGTTGATCATGAACTTCATGTTGCCGGTTCCTGATGCCTCGAGTCCTGCAGTGGAGATCTGCTCTGAAATGTTCGTGCAGGGAATGACGTGCTCGGCCATCGTGACGCGGTAGTTTGGCATGAAGTATACAGCCAGCCTGCCCCTTACAGCGGGGTCGTGGTTGATCACATGGGCGATGTTGTTGATGAACTTGATGATCAGCTTCGCGTTGACATAGCCGGGTGCAGCCTTTCCGCCGAAGAGGAAAGTCGTGGGCGGGAAGGCCTGGGCAAAGGCGCTGTCATTCTTCAGCCTGTCATAGATCATGAGAATGTTGAGCGCGTTCATCAGCTGCCTCTTGTACTCATGGATTCTCTTGACCTGCACATCCATGATCGTATCGGGATTGATGATGATGCCGCTGTCCTTTCTGAGGAAGTCGGCGGCGCGCAGCTTGGCCTCGTACTTGATCTTCGCGAAGTCCTCCCTGAAGGCCTTGTCGTCCGCAAAAGGTCTGAGTCTGGCTATCTGGCTGAAGTCCGTGATCCAGCCGTCTCCGATCGCCTCTGTGATCTTCCTGGCAAGACTCGGGTTCGCATCAAGCAGCCATCTGCGCTGGGTGATGCCGTTGGTCTTGTTGTTGAAGCGGTCCGGGAAGATGGTGCTGAACTCCGGGAACATGGAAGTCTTCAGCAGGTCGGAGTGGAGCCGGGCCACACCGTTGGTGCTGTGGGTTCCGATGATGGCAAGATTCGCCATGCGCACCATCTTTGGGTTTGACTCCTCGATGATGGAGACCTTTGCTATCTTGTCGCTCTGCATCGGGAAGAAGGAGACCGCCTTCTGGAGGAAGCGGTGGTTGATTTCGTAAATGATCTGCATGTGTCTGGGCAGGATTGACTCCAGCATGGGAATTGACCACTTCTCAAGTGCCTCCGGCATGAGTGTGTGGTTTGTGTAGCCCAGTGTCCTGACAGTGATGTCCCAGGCCTCGTCCCAGGAGAGGTTCTCCTGGTCGATGAGAATCCTCATCAGTTCGGGAACCGCGATTGACGGATGGGTGTCGTTGAGCTGGATGGCTGCCTCGTCAGGGAATCTGGACCAGCTGTACTTTCCGGTCCTCTTGAAGCGGCGGACGATGTCTGCCAGCGAGCAGGCCACAAAGAAGTACTGCTGCTTGAGCCTCAGTTCCTTGCCCATGTAGAGAGTGTCGTTGGGGTAGAGGACCTGTGAGATGTTCTCCGCATTGATCTTGTGGCGGACAGCCTCCGTGTAATCACCTGAGTTGAACTCCTCGAAGCTGAACTCCATCGGTGACTGTGCGGACCAAAGGCGGAGTGTGTTGATTGTCTTTCCGCCGTAGCCGATGACAGGTGTGTCATAGGCCAGGCCGTTCACCTGCTCGGCGGGCACCCACTTGAAGATGTCTCGTCCGTTCTCGCGGATGACCTTGACCTCGCCTCCGAAATAGACAGGATATACCAGATCGCTCCTCTTGACTTCCCAGGGATTGCCGTTCTTGAGCCAGTTGTCAGGCTGCTCGACCTGCCAGCCGTTTCTCACCTGCTGGTTGAAAATACCGTAATTGTATCTGATTCCATAGCCGTAGGCCGGAATCTCCAGTGTGGCCAGAGAGTCCAGAAAGCAGGCTGCAAGGCGTCCGAGGCCTCCGTTTCCAAGTCCTGCGTCGGGTTCCTGGTCGACCAGGTCCTCAAGCTGGTAGCCGAGTGAGGAGAGCGCCTCGCGCACCGGCTTCTCAAGTCCGAGGTTAATTATGTTGTTCGTCATGGCCCGTCCCATGAGGAACTCCAGCGAGAGGTAATAGACCCTCTTCGCGCTCTTCGCCCGCTGTGTCTTGCGGGAGATGTCCCACTGGTGGATGACCCTGTCCCTGATCGCCATGGCCAGTGCCTGATAGCGTGCCTCTTCTGTCGTATGGTAGACGTCAGCATCGAAAGTGTATTTCAGCTGTTCAGCGAAATCCTGGGCAATGTCCTTGGCCCCGTGTCCGTATCTTGTACGCTTTTCCGTAGTCGCCATAAAGCCTCCGAAATTGTCAAATCAACCGCCTAACTATATATAACTTCCTATGCCTTAAGCAAGTGTTTGCCTGGAAAGGCAACATTGACAAAAAAAGTGGGCAGGGTGACAATTTCGGCATGATCGTTCTCATTGTGGCACTGGTCATTCTGGCCGTTATAGTCATCTATCTCGTGGCGACCTACAACTCCTTCGTCGGCCTGCGCAACAAGGCTGAGGAGGCGCTGAGCGCCCTGGATGCCCACCTGAAGCAGCGCTATGACCTGATTCCCAATCTCGTGGAGACAGTCAAGGGCTATGCGAGGCATGAGGAAGAGACGCTGACCCGGGTGGTCAACGCCCGCAATCAGGCCATGGCCGCGCCTGCTGCCGGAAAGGGCAGGGCCGAGGATGCGCTCTCTGGCAGCCTGAAGAGCCTGTTCGCCCTGGGTGAGGCCTATCCCGGCCTCAAGGCCGACGCCTCATTCCTGGACCTGCAGCAGAAGCTGGCACGGCTGGAGGATGACATCCTCAATGCCCGCAAGTACTACAATGCGATCGCCCGTTCAATGAACGACAAGGTCCAGATGTTCCCCAGCAGTCTGGTGGCAGCTGCCTTCCACTTCCAGCGTCTGTCATACATAGAAGTGAGCGATGACGAGAGGCGCAATGCAGAGGTGCGCTTTTGAAGAGATTAGCCGCGTCCCTCCTTCTGATACTCCTTCCCCTGGCTCTCTTCGCCGCAGACTATGACATAGTGCGTGCCGACTTCGAGGTGACAGTGACCGAGAACCGCCAGTATCTCATTCATGAGACTCTGGTGTATGACTTCCATACGCCGCTTCACGGCATTGTCCGGGAGATACCGCTCAGCGGAGATCTCTCTATAGCGAACATACACGTCGGCGAGGATTTCTCTGTCTCCGGCAGCGGTTCCTTCGCTTCTGTGCGGATCGGATCTGAGGACGAGCTGGTCGAGGGCGTGCATGAATATGATATCAGCTATACTCTGGATCCGGGACGTGACCGCAATGCGGGATATGATGAGGTCCATCTTGATCTCTTTTCCACTTTTGATGAGACCATGGACAATATTTCGTTCTCTGTCGCCATGCCAAAGGACATCGATGCCGGAAAGGTCTGGGTCTCATACGGTCCATATGGCAGTACCGAGCGCGCTGAGACACATATCAATGACGGCCGCATAGTCGTGGGAAAGATCGGCAGTATCGGTCCTGAAAGCGGAATTACCGTGCGCATAGAGCTGTCCGACGGCTACTTTTACTGGAGCGACCATTCTGCCGCCGCCTTCGGTGCGGCAGTCGTGCTCACGCTCATTCTCCTTATCGTCTATGTCATTCTCTACAGGCGTCACGGGCGCGACGAGAATCCTGTCATCGTCCCGACATTCAGCGCCCCGGACGGACTGTCTCCTCTTGACATCGGCTATCTTTTCGACAGCAGGGATGAGACGAAGGACTATGTCTCGATGATTTACTACTGGGCTGATGGCGGCTATCTGACGATAGAAGAGGGTGACGAGGGGCACTTCACCCTTCACAGGATAAAGGACCTGCCTGCCGGTGCGAGGGATTATGAGCGGAACCTGTTTGATGCGATCTTCAGACAGGGGGATGATGCCGATCTGGACAGCCTGAACATATACAGCGACCTGGAACAGAACGTGAAGCCACTCCTGCTGCGCCGCTACAGCAGGGGGGAGTGCGATCTGTATGACGCAAAGTCGAGGAAGATCTCCTGTGTATGTGTCACTGCCCTGGTTGCCTATGCTGTCCTGATGAGCGTGGCCGTAGCGGTCAATGACCTGAGATTCGGGCTTTTCGCCTTCTTCGTGCTTGCGATGCAGTATGTGTTCTCCTCGATGATCCTCTGGTCGCTCAACCGGAAGCTGTCCAACAGGAGACAGTACATAACCGGTACCTTCTTCATTATTGTCATAACCCTGGCCAGTCTGCTGCTGATCAATGGAATCTGCACGTCTGCGGGCATCAGCCGCGGCCTCGTGAGGATAATGTCCGTCGTCATTGTCTGCGGTCTGTCGGTGCTTGCGGCCCTGGCCTTCTCCATAAGCAGGAGAAGTGCCTATGCCCAGGAGATACTTGGCCGTATCCTCGGCTACCGGGATTTTCTTGAGAATGTTGAAGCTGACAAACTAAGGACGCTGGTCAGGGAGGATCCCCAGTATTTCTACCATAATCTGGCATACGCGATCGTCCTGGATCTCGGCGATGACTGGGTCGGCAAGTTCGACGGCATATTCACACAGCCGGCCAGCTGGTATGCGGGACCTGCCGACATAGTCTCATTCCACATCTATTCATCAATGGCACGCAGGATGAACCGCTGTTTCGTCAATACAGTGGCGGCGCCGCCCCAGAGTGCCGCCGGCAGCCGTTTCGGCTCCACGTCGGGCTCTCATTCCGGTTTCAGCGGTTTCAGCGGAAGCGGAGCCGGCGGAGGAGGGGCCAGGGGATGGTAGCCAGTCAGGATCTCGCGGCGCTCGCGCTCTCATTCGCATTCATACTTGCCATCGTTGCTGCCGCATTCCTCCTCTACAGATATGCTCATCTGGGAGCTGAGGTGGTGCGCAAGCTGATACATATCGGGGTGTCGAACTGGGTCTTTATCCTGGTCTTCTGCTTCAGTGATCCCAGAGTGGCCCTGGCCGGTCCTGCTGCCTTCATCATCATCAATGCCGTTTTTGTATACAGCGGTGCGGCGAGGTTCCTGGGCATGGGGAACAGGAAGCGTGACAATGGCCTTATATATTTTCCCCTTTCGCTGCTGATACTCACTCTGCTGAACATACGCGGCCTCATCGCTCCTTATGATGTCATCGCGGGAACCCTGGTCATGGGCTATGGAGACGGGCTTGCGGCCCTGATCGGCAGCCTCTGGGGACGGCACCAGTATTCTGTCATGAATGCCCGCAAGAGCTGGGAAGGAACCCTTGTCATGTTCTTTGTCTCTCTGGCGGTAGTGCTGATCTTCACGCCATACAGCCTGACCACCGCTCTTGTCATGGCGCTGGTGGCTGCTTTCTTCGAGGCCGTGACGCCGCTCGGACTTGACAATATCACGGTGCCGCTGCTCACCGTACTGACTGGAGTGGTTCTCTGATGGCCTGGATTGACAGCTGGTTCTTTTCTCTGGATTTCCCTCTCAGGCTCGCAGTTGCGGGGCTTGTCATCGTCCTGATCGCCATTCTCGCCTGGTGGAAGAGGCAGCTGAGCCCCTCCGGACTCATTGCGGCAATCATCATGGGCCTTGCAAGCACAATGATCGGCGGTTTCTCTTCCCTTTCCCTCTACCTTTTCTTCCTGCTTTCCGCCGCTGTCATCGGACGCCTCTCCGCAAGGATCTCCGGACTGGGAAAAATACACAAGAAAGGCGGCAGGAGGGACTGGCTGCAGGTCCTAGCAAACGGCGGACCCGCGCTTGCCGCGATGTTCCTGTACCATGCATCAGGGGATGCGGTGTTTCTGGTCGTGTTCGCCGCCAGTCTCGGTGAGGCCTGTGCTGACACATGGGCGAGTGAGATCGGCGTGCTGTCGGGAAAGCCTCCCGTCTCGATCCTGACATTCACTCCAGTTCCCCGCGGCCTGTCCGGCGGGGTCAGCCTGCTGGGCACGTCCGCAAGTCTGCTGTGTGCGCTTCTCTATGCGCTCTTCTCCTTCTCTCTCTATGCCGCACCGCCGGCCCATTGCGCCATTGTCGCGCTCTCGGCCTTTGCCGGCATGCTGGCCGACTCCTTTCTCGGTGCGACAGTGCAGGCGCATTATTACAATGAAGAGGAGGATCTCATCACTGAACACAGCCGCGGCAGGGACGGCAGGAAGCTGCGCCTCGTGCGTGGAATCAGGTTCCTGGACAACGATATGGTCAACCTGACCAGCAATGTCATTGCATTCCTGCTCTGTTTTTGTCTCTGTTGTCTGTTTTAAGCCTTGCCGATCGTCCGCATAATCATTATTTTATCCCATGGTTGAAAACCAAAAGTGTCAATTATACAAGGAGAGAAATAGATATGGCTAAACAGCTTCAATTCAATGAGGAGGCCCGCAAGTCGCTTGTCAACGGAGTCGAGAAGATCTCCAAGGCTGTCATGACTACACTTGGACCCAAGGGACGCCTGGTCCTGCTGGACAAGAAATATGGTGCACCGACAGTGACCAAGGACGGTGTCTCCGTAGCCAAGGAAATCGAGCTCGAGGATCCCTTTGAGAACATGGGTGCCCAGCTTCTCAAGGAAGTTGCCTCAAAGACCAACGATGTCGCTGGAGACGGAACCACAACCGCCACAGTCCTGGCCTGGGCCATTACCAAGGAAGGAATGAAGAGTGTTGCCAGCGGTGTCAATCCGATGGGCATCAGAAGGGGTGTGGATGCCGCCGTCGCAGATGCTGTCGAGGAGATCAGGAAGCAGGCGAAGACAATCCAGGAGAAGGAAGAGATCGCACAGGTTGCTTCTATCAGCGCCAACAATGACAGATCCATCGGTGATGAGATCGCCAACGCGATGGACAAGGTCGGAAAGGACGGAGTCATCACGGTCGAGGAGTCCAAGACAATTGAGACCACAGTCGATTTCGTTGAGGGCATGCAGTTCGACCGCGGTTACCTTTCCGCATATTTCTGCAACAACCGCGACACCATGACAAGTGTGATGGACAATCCCTACATCCTGATCTATGACAAGAAGATCAGCAACATGAAGGATCTCCTGCCCATCCTGGAGAAAGTCCTCCAGACAGGCAAGGGTCTGCTGATCATCGCCGAGGATGTGGACGGCGAGGCTCTCACGACTCTCGTCCTCAACTCTGTCAGGGGAACCCTGAACGTGGTTGCCGTCAAGGCTCCGGGCTTCGGTGACAGGAGAAAGGCTATGCTTGAGGATATCGCAATCCTGACAGGCGGCCAGGTCATCACCGAGGAGCTTGGAATGAAGCTCGAGAACGCAGATATCTCAATGCTCGGACGTGCCAAGAGCGTCAAGGTCGAGAAGGAGAACACGACAATCATCTCCGGAGCCGGCTCTCAGGAGGCCATCCGTGACAGGATCGCCCAGATCAAGGGACAGATCCTTGACTCCACAAGCGAGTATGACAAGGAGAAGCTCCAGGAGAGGCTCGCCAAGCTTGCAGGCGGTGTTGCCCTGATCAATGTCGGTGCCGCGACCGAGGTCGAGCTGAAGGAGAAGAAGCACCGTGTCGAGGACGCCCTCTCAGCCACCAGGGCCGCAATCGAGGAAGGTGTCATTCCCGGCGGCGGTGTCGCTCTGGTGCAGGCCGCTGTCGAGATGGAGAAGAAGGATCTCTCGAAGCTCGGTGAGGACGAGAAGATCGGCTACAACATTGTCAAGAGAGCCCTTGAGGAGCCTATCAGGCAGATCGCTGCCAATGCCGGACTTGACGGTGCTGTCATCGCTGACCACTGCAAGAACGAGAAGAAGGGTGTGGGCTTCGACGCCAATGCCATGAAGTGGGTCAACATGGTTGATGCCGGAATCATCGATCCTGCGAAGGTCACACGCTCTGCACTGCAGAACGCTGCTTCCATCGCGGCCCTGATCCTGACAACAGAGTGTGCTGTCACTGACATTCCCGCACCGGAGCCCCCGGCTCCCGCAGCCGGAATGAACGGCGGCATGATGTAATGAAAGACATCATCTCATGATGCAGGGCACCCCATAGGTGAGAATCTCACCCCGGGGTGCTTTTTTATGTTATCATCTCTCCATGAATATGATTGAGGCACTGAGCTGTCCGCTTCCTGAGCGGCTTGAGAACGCACTCCGGGCAGGCTTTCTGGATGAGGCCGAAAGGATAATTGATTCTGTAGTCTCAGGAGATGTTCCTGAGGCTCTCAGACAGCGGGTCCTGCTGGAGAGAATGATGATGCGGCGCCGCGCATCCCATTACACGTACACTTTCGACCAGGCAGAAGAAGCGCTTGCCGCGGCTTTCCCGAAGTATGAGAAGGGCATGCTTTCCTCTTTCATGACGGAAGGCCTTGTTGACTGGGCCTTCATCAACGGAAATGTCATGTTTGAGAGGGAGCTTCTTGACAATGCCGCAAAGCGCTGCGCTGTGCTGCGGGAAGCTGCCGTGACAGAAGATCCGGACCTGAAGAAAAGGGATGACTGTATTGCCCTTGCCGAGGAGAAGGGGCGGGTGACGGCTCATGTGCGGGCTGAGGTCGGTCTGACTGTCAGGGACAGGTCCCTTATCGGGAAGAAGGCGCATGTCAATCTTCCTTTCCCGCGCAGGGTCGAGGGCCGGCAGGACAGCATAGTCCTGGAAAGCCATTCTCCGCATCTTCTCTCCGTTGATGATGAGACCTGCCTGATGCGCACCGCTGTCTTTGAGAAGACGCTGGAAGGCGATGATGACTTCTCTCTGACGTTCTCATACAGGATCACGGATCATATCAGCACATTCCCTGAGGATGAGTTTGTCGCGGACGGAATGCAGGAGTATCTTTCAGAAGAGCTTCCTCATATCGCATTCACGCCATACCTCAGGAAGCTGGCAGAGGAAATCACGGCAGGTCAGGACAGTATGAGGGGAAAGGCTGAGGCGATTTATGACTGGATTACGAGTCATGTGCTCTATTCTTTCGTCCGTCCCTATGCGACATTCGACAACATAAGCCAGTGGGCAGGGGCCAATCTGAAAGGGGACTGCGGAGTGCAGGCGATGCTTTTCATCACGCTGTGCCGCATTTCAGGCATCCCCGCCGCCTGGGAATCGGGCTGGTATGTCACCGATGAGGGCGCCTGGCCTCATGACTGGGCCAGGATCAACATCAGCGGCAGGTGGTTTCCTGTTGACTGCTCTTTCGGAGGAGGAGCCTTCCGCCAGGGAAATGAGAAGCGCCGCCGTCATTACTTCGGCTCACTTGATGCGCTGCGCATGATCGCAAATGGTGCCTGCTGCAGGACACTCACCGGGAAGAGGGCACTGGCTGCGGATCCGACTGACAATCAGAGAGGTGAGGCTGAAGCAGGAGGGCAGTCCCTCACCGATGGCATTGAATACAGGATGAACGTCCTGTCATTCGAGCTTCAGGCTTGACGTTTGAGCATCAATAATGTTAATTTTCCCTTCGTTGTAACTTATATTTACGAGGTAAAGATATGAATGGTCAGGCCGGTTCAATGTGG
Source organism: uncultured Spirochaetales bacterium (assembly GCA_944390045.1). Taxonomy (GTDB): domain Bacteria; phylum Spirochaetota; class Spirochaetia; order Sphaerochaetales; family Sphaerochaetaceae; genus Bullifex. The sequence goes on from CALXOO010000002.1 coordinate 65,062, forward strand.
ACCACAGTCATAATGTTCGTTGCTATCATCGCTATCTTCTACTTCCTGATCATCCGCCCGCAGAAGAAGAGGGACAAGGAGACCAAGGCGATGCTGGATGCGATGAAGAAGGGTGACAAGATCATCACAATCGGGGGCATTCACGGAACCGTGGTCGCTGTCAAGGAGCAGACTGTCGTCATCAAGGTCGATGACAACACCCGCATCGAGTTCACCAAGTCCGCAGTCTCCACTGTCGTGAACAAGGACGGTGCGAAGTCCAATCCCAATAAGAAGAAAGAGGACAAGGCAGAATCTGCAGCCCAGGTTGAGGACAAGAAGGGAGAGAAGACTGAGGACAATACTGTCGAGTTCAAGATTCCCGAGAAGAAAGAGGGCGAAGACAAGTAACCTGCTTCAAACCGCTGCTGAACCGCTTCCACTGGAGGCGGTTTTTTTTGCACAATTCCAGCATGTTCAATATTCATCTCGCGAAGGTCTACGGCTTCTGCCGTGGCGTGCAGGCGGTGTCGCAGCTGGCCGATGAGCTGGTTGATGGAGAGCAGAGACCTGTCTACTCGATCGGAAAGCTCGTCCACAACGATCAGGTGGTGAAGTACTATGATGAGCGCGGACTGAAAGTCGTGACCAGCCCTGCCGGCAATGTGCCGGGCATCGCGCTTATACGTGCCCATGGAATCACCAGTGAGAAGAGAAAGGAGTTCGAGGATGCAGGCTTCACGCTGATAGACGGCACCTGCCGCATCGTGCTTGCGAATCATGCCAAGTGCGAGAAAAGCTGCAGACCCGTGCTCTTTTTCGGGATTAAGGGACACGCCGAGACACTCAGCACGGTGGACAGGCTGAAAGTCGATTACCTCATCATTGAGAATGAGGAGGACCTGGATGCGGTGGATCCGTCGAGGAAATGGAATGTCGTGATACAGACGACCTTCTCGAGCCTGAAGGCAGAGCGCTTCAAGGCCGTCCTCGCTTCCCGCGGCGTTGACTTCCGCTGTCTCAATGCGATCTGCAGCGCATCCAGTCGCAGAAGAGAGGCCCTTCTCCTGCTGTGCGGATGCTGCGACACGGTCCTTGTCGTCGGGGACCGTCAGAGTGCGAACACGATGGAGCTGTACCGCATCGCATGTCAGCAGGACGTCCGGGCCTACTTTGTCTCCTGTGTCCAGGATATTACTGATGAGATGCTGCAGTGCCGGGATCTCGGCATCACTGCAGGAGCCAGCGTCTCTCCCCGGCAGGTGAGGGATTTTCTGGCCTTCCTCAAGCAGAGAGGGGGGACTGTAGTGCAGTCCTGACTGTCTCTGCGGCCGTTTTATGTGCCGTAATGCTGACTTGAAACGCAGGAATGCGGCTTGATGTGACGAAAGGAAAATAAAACGGCCACTATTCCCTTCATGAAGGTGCAATAATCAGCCAATGCGGAGATATCTGTTTGCAACAATGTATTTTATTGACGCACTTCCAGTTATCGGGTTAACCTATTTTTCAGAGGTAAATTGGAGATGGCCAAGAAAATTACAGTGGAACTCTGCATGGGCTCGAGCTGTTTTGCCCGCGGCAACAGCGAGATCCTGCAGGCGGTTGAGAACTATATTTCCGAGAAGGACCTGGCCGATCAGGTCGAGCTTGTCGGGCACCTCTGCCTCGGCAAGTGCAATCAGGGGCCAAACCTCCGCATAGACGGCACCGACTATTCAGCGATCAGCCCGGAGGAGGCCATAAGCTGCATCGCGAGGGCCCTGGAGGAATAGCATGCTTTATCCTGTATACACGGAAACCACAAACTGCCGCGACTGCTACAAGTGCGTGAGGACCTGTCCTGTCAAGGCCATTCAGATCAAGGATGGAAGCGCCGTCATTATCAAGGACCGCTGTATTTTCTGCGGACGCTGTGTCGCAGTCTGTCCCAACAACGCGAAGAAGATCAGGAGCGATCTGTCACGTGCCAAGGTGCTGATGGGCACAAAAGACCGTGTGATCTGTTCAGTCGCCCCCTCGTTCGCAAGCGAGTTCCAGGGCAGGGAGGACCAGCTTCTGGCCGCACTGGCCAGACTCGGATTCTGGGGTGCCAGCGAGACTGCTGTCGGTGCTGCCTATGTCTCTGCCGCCATAGACAGATATGCCAGGGAGCATGACGGCAAGTGCCCGTGGATCTCCACTGCCTGTCCCTCTGTTGTGGAGATAGTGAAGAAGTATCATCCTGACGGAGCCGGGTATCTCGCAAAGGTTCCAAGTCCGCTCCAGACACACTGTGCCTATCTCAGAAAGCTGTATGGCGATGACATCGGAATAATCTTCATCGGCCCCTGCGCCGCAAAGAAGAACGAGGCCGACATGGCTCCGGGCTATCCTGATATTGCCCTGACCTGGGACGAGCTCAGGACCTGGCTCTCAGATGAGCACATCAGCCTTGACACTGTGGATACCTCACAGGCTCTCCGCTTCATTCCCGCAAAGGCCGGAGTGAGTGCATATTATCCTGTTGAGAACGGCCAGATAGTCACCAGCGAGCTCTGGGGTGCGAATGCGTTCAACCGTGACGCCGTCCCCCTGTCCGGAATGGGTGAGATACAGGCTGTGTTCTCCAAACTGTCAAAGGACATGCCGTTTCTTGAGCTTCTGAGCTGTGAGGGCGGCTGTATCAATGGACCTGTCGGGGACAAGAGCATCTCCCTTGCCGAACGCAAGAGTGCCGTTGTCAAGTTCACCCAGGACCGTCTGGCCAGCGGAGAGAAACTGCTTGAGCTGGATGAGGATTTCGTCAGCGAGGTCCTGGACAGGGGCTACGGGCTTCTGAAGACGGCCCGCAGTGATGAGTTCGCGCCCTTTGCCAGAACCTTCAGCGAAGAGGAGATTGCCAGGGCTCTGCAGGAACTGGGCAAAACGAGCAAGGCCGATGAGCTCAACTGCGGAGGCTGCGGATACAACACCTGCCGTGACATGGCCATCGCCTACCTGTCCGGAATGGCCGAGGTCGAGATGTGCGTGACCAAGATGCGCAAAGAGGCCCAGAGCAAGGTCGATGTGCTGCTGCGCACAATCCCGAACGCCATCGTCATCGTCAACAAGGATCTCAACATCGCCGACTGCAACCTCGAGTTCCTCAAGATATTCGGGGACATGGATGAGAGCCTTCTGGATGAGAGCATGCTCTCCCTGGTAAGCGGGCTGCCTCTGGAACGTTTTGTCCCCTTCTATCAGAAGTTCAGTGACGAGTTCTACGCGCCGAAGCGCAGCCAGTACAGGCTTCACTACAAGGACAAGTTCCTTCGCGTGACATTCTTCCTGGTCGAGTCGGGCCGCCTGCTCGGTGCCATGTTCGCCGACATCACCAATCCGACGGTGAGGAGGGAGACTGTCGTCAAGAAGGCTGAGGATGTCATACAGAATTCCCTGGAGACGGTGCAGCAGATCGCCTCTCTCCTGGGAGAGAACGCTGCCGAGACGGAGATCATGCTCAACAGCCTGATCGATGCCTTCAGCGTGCACAACGAGGGTGGAGATGACGGCTTCACGCTTGATGAGGACCAGGACCAGTGAACAATATTTTCATTGACGTGGACTATCATCAGATATACAAGCACGGACAGAAAATCGGCGGAGACGTCTTCCTCCTGTCCCGCAATCCGGACAGCAACCAGATCGTCTGCACGCTTTCTGACGGACTGGGCAGCGGCGTGAAGGCGAACGTGCTGGCCAGCCTGACTGCCCACATGGCCCACAAGCTCTCATTCTCTCCGATCTCGCTGTCACATTCGGCGGAGATCATCATGAACACGCTTCCCGTGTGCAAGGAGAGGAAGATCAGCTATTCCACCTTCACGATAGCAGACATACACTATCAGGAGAACATGAGCGGAATCAATGTCCGCCTGGTGGAGTATGACAATCCCCTGTCGCTGCGCTTCAGCGGAAGCGGAAAGATAAGCTGGCAGAGGGAGAAGAACGAACTCCAGCGCAAGAACGCCTTCAAGAAGGAGATTGTCCAGTACTCTTCATTCAATATGGAGATCGGAGAGCGGCTGATAATGTTCTCGGACGGCGTGGCACAGGCAGGGCTGGGCAAGAGCCTGCCTCTGGGCTGGCGCAACAGCGGGGTTGAGGCCTTCGTCAGTGATCTGATAGAAAAAGAACCGGACATCTCCTCGCGGGAGCTTTCCGCCGCCATCGTGCAGAAGGCCAACAGCCTGGACGGAATGGCCAGCAAGGACGACATCACAGCTGTCGTCGTCTATATCAGGCGCCCCAGAAAGACCGTTATCGTCACAGGCCCTCCGTTCTCGAAGGAGTCGGATGAGATCCTTGGCGAGAAGATCAGGGCCTTTGACGGGCGGAAGATCGTCTCAGGCGGAACGACCGCACTCATTGTCTCGAGACTCTTCAACAAGAAGATCTCTGTGGACCTGAGCTGCTGGGCTCCGGACGTGCCTCCGGCCAGCAAGATGGATGGAATCGACCTGGTCACTGAGGGCATGCTGACACTGAGCCAGGTGGCCAATGTGCTGGAGAAGAGGATACCGGTCGCATCGCTTCCCAACACGCCGGTCAAGAAGTTCGTCGAGATACTTCTCGACAGCGACCAGATACACTTCATTGTGGGCACGAAAATAAACGAGGCCCACCAGGATCCCAACATACCTGTTGAGATCGGAATCAGGAGAACAATAGTCGGACGCTTGCGTGCCGCATTGGAAAACATATACTTGAAGGAAACTTCACAAGAATATCTGTAGGAGGATTTTCGTCATGAAGAAGGAAAAGGTTCAGGTCAAGATTTGTGTAGGAACAGCCTGTTTCGTCCAGGGAGGAAGTGATCTTCTCCTCTATAACGACTTTGTCGATCCTGCTGTCATCGCACAGTGCGAGATCGAGGGCTGTTCATGTCTTGAGGCCTGCAAGGTCAATGGAGAAGGCGCCCCCTATGTCACAATCAACGGCGAGGTTCATGCCAAAGTGACCCAGGAGGAGTTTGCCAGGCTGCTTTCTGAGGCGGTGAAGAATGCTTGAAATCAACAATCAGTACACGGCGATGAAACGCCGCATCGACACCGAAGTCCTGAAGCTGTACTTCGCCGGTGAGCTTGAGAGCGGTCTGGACAGTCTGCCTTTCAAGATCATCCCGAAGGACAGGACTCCCAACAGGTGCTGCATCTACAAGGAGAGGGCCATTGTCCGCTACAGGATCATGGCGCTGCTCGGCATCGACATTGAGCGCAATGACGATGAGATGAAGCCCCTGTCCCAGTATGCGAAGGAAGTCATGGAGGAAGATCCTCCGGTCCTGCCTCTGCTCACAACCATTTCCACAGGCTGCTACGGCTGTCCCCCGGACCAGTACCGCATCAGCGATGCCTGCCGCGGCTGTTTTGCCAGGCCCTGCATGGCCAACTGCCCCAAGGATGCCATTGTCTTCATAAATGGACAGGCTCATATCAACGAAGAGAGGTGCATACGCTGCGGAAAGTGTATGGACGTGTGCCCCTTCCATGCTGTTGTCCACATTCCTGTTCCCTGTGAGGAGGCCTGCCCGGTCGGTGCCGTCAAGAAGAACGAGAAGGGTGTCGTCGAGATTGACCACAAGAACTGCATCAGCTGCGGACGCTGTGCCCGTTCCTGCCCCTTCGGCGCGATCGCAGAACGCAGCGGACTTTTCCCTGTGCTGAAGATGCTTGGCAACGGCGATAAGGTCACCGCCATGATCGCTCCCGCCATCGAGGGACAGTTCCCTGGCACTCTGGCCCAGATCAAGGCATCTCTGCTCAAGATCGGATTCGACAAGGTGGTTGAGGTTGCCGAGGGCGCCGCAGTCACTACTGAGCATGAAGCGGAAGAGGTCGTCAGGAGAAAGGCCAATGGCGAGGGATATATGACCACGAGCTGCTGCTCTGCCTATATGGAGCTGGTGGACAAGCACCTTGGTTTCCTGGATGAGCGTTACTCCAGAGCTTTCAGCCCGATGATCTACACTGCCAAACTCTGCAAGGAAGCTGATCCGGACCACAAGACGGTGTTCATCGGACCCTGTCTTGCCAAGAGAGTTGAGGCCGCGCGCCGCGGAGGTGTGGACGGTGTCATCACCTTCAGTGAGCTGGCTGCCATCTTCATGGCAAAGGGAATCGACGTGCGCGAGGAGGAGGCCGCCGACCTGGGCGACACATCTTCCTTTGACTACTGCCGCAAGTTCGCTCTCTCCCATGGAGTGGCCGACTGCGTCCTGTCCAGAGTCGAGGACCCGGCAAGCATCCGCGTGATGCCGATCAACGGTGTCGACAAGAAGACATTCCGCCTGATGAAGAGCTGGGAGAAGAGGGCGCCTGACGTGGATCTCGTTGAGGTCATGTGCTGCGAGGGTGGCTGTATAGACGGACCCGGAACCATTGTAAAGCCGGCCGTCGCCATGAAGCTGCGCGGTGGTGCGAAGGCTGCAAGCCCGGTTGCCTCCGTGAAGTCTCCGCTGTGAACCTGAAGAGGTTCCGGCACTGCGCCGGAGCCTCTTTCCATTCCTGACGGGATTGTGTGATGCGGAAAAAGGGTCTTTTCCCTTCTGGCATAAGGAGAAAGATGCAAAACGCAAAATTGTTCACTAAACATCATGATTGTGCGCCTTTTTGCTATGGACCCTAAAGTGAATGGGGGTTAGACTACAGCCTCGTGAAATAGCAAAATCCATATTTTCAAGGGGGTTCTCGAATGATAGAGATCAGGCACCTCAGGAAAGTATTTGATGACGATACCATCCCGCTCAAGGACATTGACATAACGATCAATGACGGTGATGTGATATCCATCATAGGACCATCCGGAACCGGAAAGTCGACGCTTCTCAGATGTATCAACATGCTCTGCGAGCCTACATCGGGAAGCATCATTGTAGATGGCCAGGACATCACGCAAAAGGGCTGCAATCTGAACGAGATCAGGAAGAAGATGGGCATGGTCTTCCAGTCCTTCAACCTCTTTGGCCATCTGACGATAATAGAGAACATCATGAACCCCCAGATCACACTGCTGGGACGCAGCCGTCAGGAGGCATATGACAAAGCCATGTATCTCCTGCAGCAGGTCGGTCTTGCCAGCAAGGTCTTCAACTATCCTGATGAGCTCTCCGGCGGTCAGCAGCAGCGTGTCGCGATTGCACGCACTCTGGCCATGGACCCGGACATAATCCTGTTCGACGAGCCGACAAGCGCTCTGGATCCGTCAATGATCGGAGAGGTCCAGTCGGTTATAAAAATGCTGGCCAAGAGCGGCAGGACAATGATGATCGTCACTCATGAGATGGACTTCGCCAGAAAGATCAGCAACAGGATTCTCTTCATGTATGACGGCTACATCTACGAAGAGGGCACTCCCAGACAGATCTTCGAGCATCCGCAGAAGGAGATGACCAAGCGCTTCATCCAGCGTCTCAGCTCGCTGACATACAGAATCAGCTCATCTGATTTCGATATCGAGGCCATGAACGAGGAGCTCACAGCTTATGGAGAGAAACTCCTCATCGAGGCCGAGAGACTGAGCAAGCTCACGCTGGCATTTGAGGAAATCTGTATGAACAACATCGTCAACGACAGCGAGAATCCTGATGTCCTGGTCAAGGTGGAGTATTCCGAGAAGCTTGACATCCTGACGATGCTCGTCTGCTACAAGGGCGAGAAGTTCGACGTCTACAGCTCTGCCAGCAAGCTCTTTCTTGACCTGCTGGCCGAACCCACGACCGAGGTCAGACAGGATGACATCAAGGACGATCCTCTGGGCTACGAGCACATGATCTCTATGAGATTCAGATGGGTGGAGGAATAGAAGTGTTCAAGAAGATTATCATACTGGCAGCTCTGGCCCTTGTGCCCTGTTTCCTCTTTGCCGCGCAGTTCACTGAAATCGAGGATCTGGACGGACACGATATCGGTGTCCAGACAGCCGTACTGTATGAGGAGCTGATCCAGGACAGGGTTCCGCACAGCACCTTTCAGTACTATACGATGCCAAATGACATGATCCTGGCCCTCCAGTCAGGCAAGGTCGATGCATACCTCATCGAGCAGGTCAGTTATGGCGTGCAGAAGAAGAACCATCCGGATCTGGCCGTGCTTGAGGAGCCTGCCGGATATATCAACGCGACCTGCATCATCGGTGAGAACGAGAGGCAGGGCAGACTGCTGGCTGAGCTGAACCAGTTCATAGCCGACAGCCGTGAGAATGGAATGCTGGATGAGCTTTATGATTACTGGATCGCCGATTTCGATCCTGTGAACGACACCTGCGACGTGGGTGGCTTCACAGGAGAGAACGGGACGATTGCAGTAGCCGTGGAAGGCGGTTATGAGCCTTTCTCCTTCATAAGCAACGGCCACATCTCCGGTTTTGATGTCGACTTCATCTGCCGCTTCGCACGTGCCTATGGCTATACGCCCGAGTTCTATGAGGTTCCCTTCGAGGCCATCGCACCGGGTGTTGAGAGCGGGAAGTACGATATCGGCATGAACATAGTCGTCAGTGAGGAAAGAAACGAGACCGGAACGCTTTCTGATGTCTACTACACGACCCCTATAATGCTTGTCGTACAGGGTGAGGCGGAAGGCGGCCTCTCATTCTTCGAGCAGCTGGCTGAGAGCTTCAACAAGACCTTCATCAGAGAGAACAGGTGGGTTCTCTTCCTTCAGGGTGCCGGTGTCACGCTGATGATCACTGTCACCTCCATACTGGCCGGTACAGTGCTGGGCTTTGTCGTCTATCTCATCTGCCGCAGATTCGGCAGGGCTGCCAATTCAGTCACGAACTTCTTCCTCTGGCTGATTCATGGAATGCCCACTGTCCTGCTGCTGATGATCCTGTACTATATTGTTTTCGGATCATCATCACTCAGCGGTACCTGGGTCTCGGTCGTTGGTTTCTCCCTGATGTTCGCCTGCTCCATGATCGACATGCTTCGTGTGGGCTGCAATGCGATCGGACGCGGGCAGCTTGAGGCATCAACCGCAATGGGATATTCGGATAACCAGAGTTTCTTCAGAATCATCCTGCCGCAGGCGGCGCAGCACTTCCTGCCCATTTACCGAAACGAGGTCGTGACCCTGATCAAGGAGACTTCAGTCGTAGGATATATCGCTGTCCTGGATCTGACCAAGATCAGCGATCTGGTCAGGAGCCGCACTTATGAGGCCTTCTTCCCGCTGATCGTCACTGCAGTCATGTACTTCATCCTGACTGCCGTACTGACCCGGATCGTCACTGCGATAGAGCATGCTATCGATCCCAAGCGGAGAAAGACGGACAAGATCCTCAGAGGTGTGAAACAGGAAGAATAGCTGTTCATCCGGCGGAGAAAATCCGCCGGATTTTATTTTCTGTTTAGATTTGGCATTTAGGATTCAGCTATGACCATACACGCCCGTCTGGCAATCTCCAATGTGATGATGATCCTGGTGCCGGTCTGGCTGTGCTCCAGCAACTGGCGGTCGAGCTTGGAGAATGGACTGTCCTGGACGGCAGGATGTCATCAGATGTACTGGACAGTCTTGTCGACTCTTTTTCCATGGGGCTGGCTACCCATGGACGGTGGAGAAGTAACACCTGTGGAGACGGACAAGGTGGACGATCGTACAAAAGTACCTAAGAAGCCTGACGTCGGGGAAGCAGGAAGAGTTCCGGAGACTAGCTCTCTGGAAGCTCCTCGCCTTTAGGCGGGAGAGTTGTCACCTCCTTGTGCGCTGGCCCAGTGATGTGCTGGCAGGAGCCATAATCGGCATGTTCTGCGGACTTCTTGCCACGAATGTGGCGGCTTTTGCCTGCGGATGGCTCAGAAAAACACATATTGCAGCCTGAAGACCTGATGGTATGATTCTTGCATCTGAGACGGCATGAGGAAAATTGAGAAACTGGATGATGCCATAATTGAGGAAATCGTGCTTTCCTATCTTGAGCACCCGTACAGTGAAGGGGAAAAAAGTCCATTCTCCCTGCTGGGGTCACGCAGGAAGATGGAGGCCTATCTGACGCATTCCATCCGCACTGCTGTCTCATGCGGCTGGCTTTACGGGATAGGTGAGAATGACGAGGCCTACGTGGCGATCAACAGACCTTACGAGCGGCCTTCCATCTGCAGGATGCTCGCATTCATGCTGACTCAGGCCGCCTCTGTCGGTCCTGTGTCATTCATCCGTCTTGCCAGGGCCGCGCGTGCGGAAGGAGAAAGACCTCTGATCGAAAAGCTGAAGTCTCGCGGGCAGGATTTCATACATGTCGACCTGCTGTGTGTGCTGCGCCCATTTCAGGGGCTTGGCTACGCCCGTCTGGCAGTTGATGAGGCCAAGAGACTGGCCATCCGGGAACATTTGCCTGTCGTCCTGGAAACTGATGACAGGGCGAAGGCGGGAATGTATGAGCATTTCGGCTTCTCTCTGGTCCAGACCAGGACGCTGGCCTGTGGCGTGCATTACTACGAGATGATCTGGCGTGGTGACGGCTCTCCCGCCGTGAACTGGCAATGAGGCTCAGCACCAGGCAGAATAGAGGCTTCCTCTCCTGTCTATGTACACTTTCTGACCATAGACATCGCTGAGCAGGCCTTCATTGAGAATCTCCTCCTTAGGACCGTCAGCAACGATCCTCCCGTCTTTCATCACGACTATCCGGCGTACTTCCTCTATGATCTCCGACAGTTCATGGGTCACCATGACTATTGTCTTTCCTTCACGGGCATAGCGTGAGATCGTATGACGGAAACCGGCACGGCTCGGGAAGTCGAGTGCGTTTCCTGCCTCGTCCAGGAGCATGAGGGGAGGATCATTCACCGCGCTTCTTGCGATGAGCGCCTTGGCCCTCTCGCCTGATGAGAGCGTGTTCACAGCTTTGTTCCTGAGCCGCTTCAGACCTACTTTCTCTATCTGCCTGTCTGCCTTCTGTATGTCTGAAGGGCTCAACTCAATATGGAAGTCAAGTCCGATTGCTGAGTACAGTGCAGATACCACGATCTCGAAGACCGTGTATGTGGTATTCGCCAGCAGGCTGTCGGCCTGGCTCACATGTCCCACGACTTTTCTTATGTCCGAGACTGACCAGCGCGGCCTGCCGAAGAGACTGTAGCTGTAGTCATCCTTAGCCAGCGGGTGAACGTTCTTGCACATCACACCCATAAGCGTGCTCTTTCCGGCACCATTCGGTCCTATGATGGCGGTGTGGACGCCTTCCTCAAGCGAGAATGAGACGTTGTCCAGTATTGTCTTGCCACCTCTGCGCACAGAGGCGTTGGCGATATCCAGGATGCGTGAGGACATTATCTGGACTCTTCCTCCTGGTATGTGGCGTTGAACTTCTGGCGGAGGTTTGTCGTGTAGACCAGTGTCATGGCAACTGCCAGGTCAGTAAGGCCGTCTCTCAGCGCATCCACGAGATAGCCGTACTCTCGGACCTTCTTCCTCCTCTCCTCAAGTGTCTCCGGCAGACTTGCCATGACTTTTTTCAGCTGAGGCGAGAGCGAGTTGTAAATCGAGCGGAAGACGATATTGTTGTTGCTGTTGACCACTGTGAGGTGGAAGTTGAAGTCGCAGTTCTGAAAATCCTCGATCGCTTCCTTGTCTCCGCTGGTCTCTATCCGGGCAAGATCCTTCGACATCTGCGCCAGCGTGTTCTCCATGGCTTTCACAATCGTGCCTCTCTCGCGGGAACGGCTCAGTTCCCTGGCCGCGGAGACTTCCAGCGTTATGTGTACTTCCAGCAGGTCTGAGTTCAGCCGGCTGTCATGGCTGCCCTGGCTGAACATCGAGGTTGACAGGGATTCGACATACTGGTCAAGCCTGTTGGTCTTCACGTATGCCTTCTTGCCCTGGCTCACTTCGATCAGGCCTTTTGCCTCAAGGACCTTGAATGCCTCCCTGAGGGAACGGGATGAGGCGTCATACTTGTCCCCGAGTTCTTTCTGGCTTGGCAGGAACTCACCCTGCTTGTATTCGTTGTTCAAAATGGCGGTCTCGATGCGTGAGGCGATCTGCATGGCCTTGGGCATCGTGCTGGAAACATCGTTCGACGCGTGCGGCATATTATCTCCCGGGATATATCAAGTCTAATCCCTGCAGGACTTTTTTTAAAGCTCGGATGAAAGGAAACATTACTGCTTGTCTTTTACTTTTTTCAAGAGGTGTCCAGACAAAAAATTTACGTAAATATCAATTGTGGGGATGCTGAAAGCGTGCGATAATCATTCTATGCACATGAAAGGTGCATAGTCCAGAAAAAGGGACTTAAGGAGGTTGCCGTCCGGTGGGGTACTTGCTGGCGGCTTTTTTTTTGGCCTTTCCGTCACTCAAGTCTGAGCAGCAGGTTCCGTCTGAAGAAGAATTCATCAAGAGCCTTGAGTCCCGCACCCTGCACTGTTCCTTTTTCCTTGTAGTATGATCTGTATATCGGCACGTCCTTGAAAGGCATCGAGGCGCTGCTGCTGAACACGTCAAGCATATAGGCGAAGTATTTGTCCGGAAGGTTTGACAGACCTCCTGAGATGAGGACTGCCGTGGCACCTGTTGAGCATATTGCGAAGACAAGCGCCTTCGCCAGCGCCTCACAGGCCCTGTAAAGTATTCTTGAGCACTTGTCCTCATTCCTGACAAGTTCACGCCCCGTCATCGCACTTCCTGTCTCTCTCTCAGACTCGATAAGCAGGCCATACCCGGATGCAATGGTCTCAAGACAGCCTACAGAGCCGCAGTGGCAGAGATTGCTGTGGGAAACTGGCAGGTGGGCGAAATTCATCGAGGGAAGGATTCTGTCCTTAAGGATCAGCGCGGATGACAGGTGTTCTCCCCAGTTCACGAAGAACATGTTCTCGAGTGAAGTCTGGAAGTAGAAGCGTTCGGCTTCTGCCGCACAGACAAGCGCCGGAGCCAGAATCACAGGAAACGGGCAGGAGTCAAAGAGGTGGATGAAGCGGCTGCCGTCCTCAAGACAGGGAACAAAGGAATGGCTGATCGAGCCGTCCTCCCCGATGTCCGCGTTTATCGCAATGCACATTCCCATCACAGGAGGCTGGCCCATTGATGAGAATTTTCCGACTGCCCTGTCTATGGTGTCATGAAACTCTTCCATTGAGGAAAAGCCGCCGCTGGGATATCGTTCCATTCTGATCGGCTTGCCCAGAAGAGAATAGAGCGTGGTGGTGATGACCCTTGTCCCGATGTCGACACCGATCACGCAGGCATGGTTCTCATTAAGTGAGAGGCTTGTGCCCGGCCGTCCGACCTGGACCGTCTGCTTGACTCCTTCCACGACCTTGCCTTCATCGACAAGTGACTGGATTATCTCACCCATTGAGACTTTGTTTATTCCAAGTTCCTTTGCAAGCTGCGCACGCGACAGGCCTGCGCCGTCTCTCAGCGCATTGAGCACCTTCAGCCTGTTCACAAGTCTTGCGTTCTCCGGTTTAGAGAAGTTGATCTCCATGGGTGACCTCCGTTTGTAAGCTGATATTACAAATGTTGGCAGGGAACGAAAGGTTACACTGGCAGCTTTCCCGCCGGCCAGATCAAATGGCCGCCCGATTATGTTCCGGGCGGCCTTTTGCTGTTTTCATTACATCAGGATGTCGGCATATGCCTTCAGGACATCATCTCCCTCACAGCCTTTGAGGACTTTCTTTGCAAGTACCTTGCCCAGCTGGACACCTTCCTGGTCGAATGAGTTCAGATTCCACAGGAAGCCCTGGAACATCACCTTGTTCTCAAAGTGGGACAGCAGCGCTCCGAGCACTGTCGGAGTGAGCCTGTCGGCATAGAGCAGCGATGAGCAGCGTTCTCCGTCGAACTGCTTGTTGGGATTCTCATCATCCTTGCCAAGAGCGAAGGCGACGATCTGTGCCGCCAGGTTCGCATTGAGCTTTGCCTGGCTTGTGGAACCCTCTACCTCGCTGTCGAATCCATACTGATTCTCCCTGAATCCGATGAACTGAAGCGGTATGATGTCGGTTCCCTGGTGCAGTAGTTGGTAGAAGCTGTGCTGTCCGTTGGTCCCGCTCTCGCCGAAGATCACAGGACCTGTCTTGTAGCTGACTCCCTCTCCGAAGCGGTTGACGTGCTTTCCGTTGGACTCCATGTCAAGCTGCTGGAGATGGGCAGGGAAACGGCACAGCGCCTGGGAGTATGGCAGAATGGCTGTCTGCTGCATGCCAAGCACGTTTCTGAGATAGACGCCTATTGCCGCATCCATCATTGCCGCGTTCTTCGTTATGTCTCCGTTCAGCGCGTTGTTGTCAGCCTCGTGCGCACCTTTGAGGAGCTGGTCAAAAGTGTCATAGCCGAATGCCAGCGAGAGAATTACTCCTCCGACGGCACTTGTCGAGCTGTAGCGGCCTCCGATGTAGTCGTCAATGAAGAAACTCTCAAGCATGTCTGATGACTTTGCCAGAGGGCTGGTCTTGCTGGTGACTGCGACAAAGTGCTTTGAAGGATCCACTCCCTTGAGGCTGCCTGCGACCAGAAGCTGGTTTGTAAGAGTCTCGAGGGTTGTGCCGCTCTTTGAGACGAGGACGAAGAGCGTTGTCTCCGGATTGACTGTCCTGAGGACGGAAGCCGCATCATCCGGGTCTACGTTGCTGATGAACTCGGCCCTGAGCTGCTTTACGCCCTCTCCGGCGGCCCAGCCCTTCAGCGCCAGATACAGTGCCCTGGGACCGAGATCAGAACCGCCGATGCCGATCTGGCAGACTGTGTCGAATTTCTTTCCGGTCGAACCCTTGATCTTGCCTGATCTCACTTTCTCGCTGAAGTCCCTGATCTTAGCAAGCTGCTCCCTGTAGAAGGCATCCTTGTCCTCTCCGTCCGCGATGACTGTCGACCCTGTGCAGTTGCCGCGTGTCAGCTGGTGCAGGACCAGTCTCTTCTCTCCAGGATTCATCATCTCACCGGAGAGCAGTGCCACATACTTTTCCACGAGCTCCATCTCGTCACACAGCTCCTGGAGTTTTGCTATGATCTCGCTGTTGACCGGCATCGCCGCATAGTTGTAACTCAGGCCGGCACCTGCCGTCGCGTTATATGTGGCGATTCTCCTGGTCGTCAGATTGTTCTTGAGCGACACCCTGTCCAGTTTCAGCAGGTCCTTGAAGGCCAGTGCCTTGTCAAGATTCTTGTATTCCATCACATCCCTCCAAATTATTCCTGAATCTCGGGGATCCTGGTCTGGAAACTCTCCAGCAGGTCCTCTTTCGTCATTCCCTCGCGCAGGATGACGAAGATTGTGTCGTCGCCGGCCAGTGAGCCCAGAATTTCGGGCAGATTGAGGACGTCCAGTGCGAAACAGACGCTGTTCGCATGGCCGGGGCGTGTCTTGATGACACCGAAGTTGCCGCTGAACTCGATGGAGAGAATTCCCCTCCTCACATCCTGGATGTAGCTCTTCTCGCTCTCGCTTATGAGGTCACTCTCCGGCAGGGCGTAGTAGTAGCCAGACCATCCGTCTGATATCTTGCCGACCTTCAGCATCTTCAGATCACGTGACAGTGTCGCCTGCGTGACGTTGAATCCCTCTTCCTTGAGCAGCTCAAGCAATGTGTCCTGGTTGTCGATCCGGTTGTTTTTTATCAGCTCTTTCACGACAGCCAGTCTGTTGTGTCTTTCCTTCAAGGTATTGTCTCCTCGGATTATGCAATTCTTATGCAATAAATATACACCTGAAAGCGAGAGGCGCACAAGCCGAATTGTTCATCTGCGGCCGCAGTGCTGTGAGAGCCCAAGGCCGGCAAGTGTGAGCAGACAGCCCAGTATGCGCAGTGCAGTGGGGGCCTCACCCAGAATGATGATTGAGCACAGCACTGTCACCACAGGCACAAGGTAGATGTAGACACTTGTCGCAACAGCACCAAGAACGCTGACTGCATGGTTCCAGGTGACGAAACAGAGCGCGGAGGCCCCGAGCGAGAGGAATGCGAGGTTGAGAAGTGTCCTCGGCCTGAGAAGGAAGCCTGCATCTGGAGCGAAGTCCATGCTGATTAAGAATGGAATCATGAAAACAAGGCCATATGCGAATGTCCTGCGGGTCGTCTGTATGACATCAAGATTCAATGTGGTCATTTTCCTGGAAAGGATGGAGTATATGGACCAGACGAAGGCGGCGCCCAGTGCAAGAAGATTTCCGGCAAGGTCGCTGTCAAGGCCGGATCCGTCAATATTCAGCAGGACAATTCCAGCCATGGCCAGTATGAATCCGGCGAAAAACGGAAGGCCCGGTCTGGGGCCCTCACACAGAATAAAGCCTGAGATAAGTGCCGTGAAGAACGGGCTGAGAGAAATGATTATTCCGACATTAGATGCGAGCGTGTAAGTCAGTGCGACATTCTCCATCAGATAGTACAGGCATATTCCGCAAAGTCCGGCCAGTGCCATCGTGCCCTCAGCTCTCCAGCCCTGGAAACGGAAGATATGCGGTCTGTACAGGAACAGAGCAGCAAAGCCGATGGCAAACCGGATGAAAAGTATCTCAACAGGACTCATACCGCCGAGAAGCACCTTTGTCGAGATGAATGTTGTTCCCCAGATCACAATCGTCACAAGAGCGGAAAGATGACCGCCTGCCTCTGTTCTGTCCATGCCCTGCCTCCTTAATGTCCTGTCATGCCAGCCTGCGTTCATCTGCAGATGCCCGCATTCTGACAGGTGACCACACAGAGTGAATAATAGCCGCAGCGGATGATGTTGTCCTGTTTTTTTTGTTCCGGCTGGCGTGTAATAATTAGCAGCACAGGAGAAATCATTCAGCTTGGGCGAGTGTATGTCCTGATCTGCCTGTTTGAGAGGCATAGTAACTTATGATAAAGAATGTTGATTCCGTAAAAGGTATGAATAATGGTTATAAACATATTGACTGGTCAGTGATTGACGATCTTGTCTCAAGAATATCTGAGGACTGCGGGGCCCGCGGTATTGCTGTCGGCGTGGTCAGCCGCAGCGGAAACACGATCTTCGAGCGCTGCTATGGTTTCCGTGATGCTGATGGAAGGATACCAGTCGACCGTGACACAATCTTCGGCCTCGCCTCAGTCACGAAGTCATTCACTGCGCTTTCCATCCTGCAGCTGGAGCGTCAGGGGCTTCTCAGCCTGTATGACAGAGTGTCTGACCATGTCCCGCAGTTTTCTGGCCGGAACACACTTGCCCCCATAAGGATCTGCCACCTTCTGAGTCACAGCGCCGGATTCTTTCCCCAGCACAGGACGACCGTACGTGAGGCGATTGAAGGCACTGCGTTTTCTGACAGTCTGGACAGTGAGCTGGCCTACAGTGCTGATTTCGCGCAAAGAGGAGTGGAGCTTGTCGCATCCCGCCTTGACGGGGAAAGAGAATTCACAGGGCTTCCAGGTGAGCGTTACAGCTATTGCAATGACGGTTACGGCCTTCTGTCCGACATCATCCGCACTCATGGCCCGTACGCGTCGTACGGTGAATTCGTGGAGAACGGGATCTGCCGTCCACTTGGCATGACGCGCACTGGCATAAGCTTCATCCGCAGCAGTCTGGACGAAAATGCATCAGTCCTCTGGAGAATGAGAGATGACAAATGGATTTGTGACAAGGACTATACGGACAACGCCTTTGTCCTTCCCGGTGGAGGTGCAATGAAGTCCACGCTTTCAGACATGATGAAGTATCTTGCAATGCTGCTATCCGGCGGCATGAGCCAGGACGGTACCCGGATCATCGATGAAGGGAGGATCAGGCTCATGGAACAGGATCACATCTCTGATTCTCCGTATTCCAGTTACGGCTACGGGCTGGGGTCTTTCTGGATGGACGGGTTAAGAGTCTGCGAACACAGCGGTGGCCTCACAGGAGTCTCAAGCCAGATCATGTTCGCACCTTCTGCCGGTATAGGGACTGTTGTACTGTGCAACACTTCTTCTGTCCCGGTCTCATGCATAGCCAGAGCGGCACTGAGACTGGCCCTCGGCCTTCCTGAGGAGCCGGCCCGGTGCGGCATTGGTCCGCAGCACTGGCCTGAGGAGGAGGCGGGTGAGATGGCTGGATGTTTCTGCACGGAGGAGGGGGATGAGATACGGCTGTACACCGCAGGCGGCAGCCTCTGCCTTGAGGTGAACGGAAAGCCTGAAGAGCTCTTCAGAAGGGGGCCGTGGCTTGCTTTTGTGCAGCGCAGGTGGTCAGGTGCATGGCTGTCAGCGATGCCTGACTCGTCGGGAAGGGTGAAGCTCGTCCAGTATGGCAGCAGAATCTTCCGCAGGAGTATTGGTAATGAGTGCTGACTATTGAGTTAGTCTGTTCTGGTGCAAGATTTTATGATCGGGCTTGATGCCAAACTGCATTTCAGTCAAAAGAGCATGCCGGGCTTTCGTAATCTGTCCTTGCGAATGATTGAGAGGATGAAAGGAGCAATGCAGGGCAGCCTGCCTCAACTGCCGCCTGCTGAAAGCAGGGGAGGCGCTGCCGCCTCCCCGCTCTGTCATGCCCTGAAGAATGCACCGTAGGCGCTGTATGCGCTCTCTATATCCTTCACGGATGTGATCTCCCAGGGGCTGTGCATTGACAGCACGGCAACACCGCAGTCGATCACTTGCATGCCGAAGCGTGCCGCGAATTTCGCGATTGTGCCGCCTCCTCCTACATCCACCTTGCCCATTTCATTTATCTGGAACTTCACACCTGCATCATCAAGGATCTTTCTCAGCGATGCGATGAACTCAGGGTTGGCATCACTTGAACCGCTCTTGCCGCGGCTGCCTGTGAACTTCTCGAAGGATACGCCCCTGCCCATGAAGGATGCATTGTCCTTGTCGTAGAGATCCGGGTTGAGCGGATCATAGGCCGCAGTCACATCGCTTGAGAGCATGCGGCTGTTTTTCAGACAGCGCCTCAGTGCCAGTGAGGAGTACTGTGAGAGCCTGTCCATCACCTCGCTGACAAGATTCGGCAGCAGCTCTCCGTCCATGCCTGTCATTCCGTTTGAGCCGATCTCTTCCTTGTCCACAAGCAGAGTGCAAGCCGTTGTCTCAGGAACAGTGTCCAGATCAAGCAGTGCCTGGAGAGCCGTATAGGCGCAGACCCTGTCATCCTGTCCGTAAGCCATGACCATTGAAGAGTCAAAGCCGAGGGAGCGGGCGCGTCCTGCGGGGACAACCTCAAGTTCTGCCGAGAGGAAGTCCTCCTCCTCGATCTTGTATTCTTTCCTGATTATGTCGAGTATGGCCTTCCTGCCTTCATTGTCCTTTCCTGCCTCAGTGTTCAGTCCGATGACGATGTCGAGGCTCTCTCCGGGGATGAAGTCTCCTGCAGTCTTTTTCATCTGCTCCTGTGCCATGTGCGGCAGGATGTCGCTGATGCAGAAAGACGGGCCGTCTTCATCCTCTCCGACAACGATGTCCGCGCGGCTTCCGTCCTTTCTGAACACGACTCCGTGAATCGCAAGCGGCATCGTGAGCCACTGGTACTTCTTGATTCCGCCATAATAGTGTGTGTTGAAGTAGACCAGGCCGTCCTTCTCATAGACCGGGCGGACCTTGAGGTCCAGTCTGGGTGAGTCGATATGGGCCGTCACGAAGCTGATTCCCTCCTCAAGGGGCTTTTGCCCGATGACAAAGAGTGCGACGGATTTCTCATGATTCACGACATAGACCCTGTCTCCTGCCCTGAGCTCATCGTATGTGCTGATGTCCCTGAAGCCCTTCGCCTGAGCCATCTCAAGGGCTGCCGTGACGCATTCGCGCTCGGTCTTTCCGTTGTTCAGGAATGTCTTGTATGCATTGATCAGATCCATATACAGTAATCCTCCCGTATTCAGTCTGACGCGATTCTACCACTTACATTTGGATTTGTCACAGTGCATTAAAACGTGTACTATGGCCATATGGGCGAAAGGAAAAGGATTCACTCCAAAAGTCTCAGGGAAAACATAAGGGAGCATAAGGCGCTGTTCGCTGTGTATGTGCTGCTCAGGGCCTCTGTCATCCTGATCCTGATCGCGCAGATAATGAACAATGACTGGGAGCGTGCTTTCTACTGCATTCTTGCGCTTGTGCTGATGTTCATCCCCTCATTCATCGAGAACAACTGGCACATAGATATCCCGGATACACTTGAAATAATTGTACTGTTCTTCATATATGCCGCGGAGATCCTTGGCGAGTTGCGTGCGTACTATATAAACGTCCCATTCTGGGACACGATGCTGCATACGATAACCGGCTTCCTGGCAGCAGCGGTCGGCTTCAGCCTCTGCGATATATTCAACAGGAACGAAAACATCAAATTCTCGCTTTCGCCATTCTTCCTTGCCTTCGTGGCCTTCTGCTTCTCCATGACAGTCGGGGTGTGCTGGGAGTTCTTGGAGTTCTCAATGGACAGCCTGCTTGGCACCGACACTCAGAAGGACACGATCATCCATGTGATAAACACTGTCGAGCTGGATGCGACACGCACGAATCAGGTCGTCACGATTGATGACATAACTGAAGTGTATTTCCAGGATGGAACCCCTTTGGGACTTGGCGGTTATCTCGACATCGGACTCATAGATACCATGAAAGACCTCTTCGTCAACTTCATCGGCGCCGTGGTCTTCTCAATCATAGGATTCTTCTATACAAAGAGCCGGGGCGAGGGGCGCTTTGCCCGGCTTTTCATTCCGACTGTGAAGTACAAGGAGGCCTATGAGGCCAGACTGGCCCGGCAACGGAGGAAAAAGGAGAAAGAAAAATGACAGGAATCGGAATTGCAGGCTGTGGAAACATCGCCCATACTCTGGCACCGGTGATGTGCCATTACCCGGACAGGATGAAGGTCGTGGCCGCCGCGGCCCGTGACGCCGGCAGGGCAGCGGACTTCGCTGCTGAGTTCGGCATTCCCCGTTCATATGGCTCTTATACCGAGATGTTCGAGGACCCTGATGTTGATCTCGTTTATGTAGCAACCCCGCACTCGCACCACAAGGACATCATGATCGATGCGCTGGAGCATGGCAAGCATGTCCTGTGCGAGAAGGCTTTCTGTGTCAATGCAAAGGAGGCTGAGGAAGTCTTCGCACTTGCGAAAAGCCGCAGCCTCTTCGTGGCAGAGGCCATCTGGACCCGCTATATGCCTTCACGGAAGATGATAAATGATGTCATATCAAGCGGAAAGATTGGCAGAGTTACGACCATAACTGCCAATCTGGGATATAAAATCCTTCACAAGCCAAGAATAGCCGAACCGGAGCTCGCAGGCGGCGCCCTGCTTGATGTCGGCGTCTATCCGCTGAATTTCGTCCTCATGGCGAAGGAGGGAGCAGGAATCGATTCTGTCACGGGCAGCTGCGTCAGGACAGAGAAGGGAGTGGATGCCAGGAACATGATCCAGATCAATTTCTCCGATTCCAGCCAGGCTGTCATCTTCAGCGAGAGCGAGGCTGTCACTGACAGGAGAGGAATAATATACGGAACTGAGGGCACTCTGGTGGTTGAGAACGTCAACAATCCCGAGGAGCTGAAACTCTACTCGGCAGACAGGTCCCCGGTCCTTCTTGAGACTGTCAGGATAGAGCATGAGGTCAATGGCTATGAGTACGAGCTCCTGTCCGCCTGTGACTCAATTGAGAAAGGTCTTCTTGAGGATCCGCACATGCCGTGGAGTGAGACGCTGAGAGTCTTGAGATACACAGATGCTTTGAGGAGTATCTGGGAAATAAAGCTTGCAAGCGAGCTTAAAGACTGAAGACTACAAGGGGCCCTGTGACAGACACAGGGTCTCAGTTTTAAAAGCACAAATGATGCCATCATGATTGCTTCTATAGTTCAAACGAATGCTGTTGAGCTAAAGCAGGAAGCTTACGAATGAATAATGCCCATTGAGAAAGGCTGAGTTCAGTGCCCAGATTGATTAGATCTTTGACTACATCAATGATCAAGTGGGTGAGTACAGCCCCATCAAAGCTTTCAACTACCTTCTGGCCAGACGCAGCAGTATGTATGTCTACCTGGATAGTATTGAAGGGGTTTCTGACAACAATATTGCTGAAAGGGCAATCCGCCCCTTCGCACCCGGAAAGAAGAACTGGCTCTTCATCCAGAGTGAGGACGGGGCTGATGCCAGTGCCTTCTTCTATTCCCTGATCCAGACGGCGGCGGTAAGCTGTGGACTTAACGTCACCGACTACCTTGAGGCAGTCTGTACTCTGGCATCCACCTGCAAGAGGGATGCCGACTACGAGAAGCTTCTGCCCTGGAACATAGATCTCAGCGTCCTCAACCAGCCACGTATGGCAAGGCTCGCCGCACAGCCTGCCAGGAATAACACGAAGCCTTACTCCCTCACTGGTGGAAACAGCTGCTGAGACACTCATCTATTTAACCCAGTTCCCTGAGACAGGAGAGTATATTCATGAGTGCTGTCCTGTCTATGCATTTGATGCTTGCCCCGTGATACTCGACGACAAGGCCGGTACTTAACCCTTTCTTAGTGGAGCCAAGGCAGACAAAAGGCTCATTGCTGTTCCTGGTATTTGTTTTCGGGTAAACTGTAGCGAGATTCTTTCCTTCAAGCCAGTTCTGCATTGATTTGATGCATATTCCATGTTCACTGGCGAAAGCCTTCAATGTGAAGTTATCCCCATTGGCCTTCCTTGTTATGAATTCTTCAACCAGCTGGAGTTTGAATTCTGTAGTGTAGCAGTTTGTCATAGGCATCTCCTTCCTTGTGCACCGCATATGCATGAACACTACCAGTGTTGGCGCCGGTTTAGAAGGGCACACCGTGGCCGGAATGAAAGGGCAAATCATCAGCCGGAATAAAAGGGCAA
>CALXOO010000003.1 GCA_944390045.1 uncultured Spirochaetales bacterium
TACACTCTTTCCCTACACGACGCTCTTCCGATCTTGAGCAGCCTGTCTCGACTTGATTTCCAGGAATGTGTCCAGAAGCCCCTCGGGAAGGGTGCTGCGGACAAAGGTGCTGGAAGATGCGCGCCCGACAGCCTCACCCAGGCTCAGAGGCAGGCTCTCAAGAGTCCGCCTCGCCTCCTCGTCATAGGAGTTCTGGTCATAGCTTGCACACAGCTCCAGGCCATCCCTGATGCCTTCCATTCCCGCCGCGAGCAGCAGGGCGAAGGTGAAATAGGGATTGCAGGAGCAGTCCGGATTTCGGACCTCCATCCGGCAGTCGTTTCCCTCAGCGCTTGGCACACGCACAAGGGAGGAGCGGTTCTGGCGGCTCCAGCTGATAAGCACCGGAGCCTCATTCCTGCCCAGCCTGTCATAGGATCCGGGAAGGGGATTGGTGAAGACGCACAGTTCCCCTATCCTTCTCATTATGCCGGCCAGGAAGCTGCGTGCCTGATCCGTGAAGCCGGAAAACTGGTTGATCCCGTCCCTGTACAGAGAAAGATTGACATGCAGTCCGCTGCCGCTTTCTCCCTTCAATGGCTTGGGAAGGAAGGATGCGAAGAGTCCGTTCGCACCTGCTATTGCCTTTACCGCGGTCTTGAAGGAAAGGAAGTCATCAGCGGCGGCAAGCGGGCTTGAGGCGCGGAAATCGATCTCGTTCTGACCGGGACCTGACTCATGGTGACTGCGCTCAGGCGTGATGTTCATCTCCTCCAGCGCGAAGCAGATGTCGCGCCTGACATTCTCTCCCCTGTCCAGCGGTGCCATGTCGAAGTAGCCAGCCCTGTCGAAGGGTCTGACAGTCGGCCGCCCTCCCTGGTCCGTCTCGAAAAGGTAGAACTCACACTCCGGGCCGCACAGGAAGCTGTAGCCGGCTGCCGCCCACTCATCCTCCAGCTGCCGCAGGAAGGTCCTTCCACAGCCCTCGAAGGGGCGTCCGTCCGGATAGGTTATCGTGCAGAAGAAGCGGGCAACGGACCTCTGGCTGGGTCTCCAGGGCAGAATTGAGAAAGTGTCCAGGTCCGGGTGCAGGAAGAGGTCAGACTCGTTGATCTTCCCGAAACCCTCAATCGATGACGCGTCAAATGAGATGCCGTGCTCAACAGCCGCATCCAGCTGGTCGGCCATGATCGCTATGTTCTTCTGCCCGCCCAGGATATCGCAGAAACTGAGGCGGATGAACTTCACCTCATAATCCTCCAGCAGGGCCTTGATCTGGCTCAAATTCCGACTCATCTCTCCTCCAAAAAGCAAAGGCGCGACGACAGTGAATCCATGTCGTAGCGCCTTTGCCTCACACTTGATTTCGGCCTTATTCTTCCAGCATCATTTTTCTTTGTCAAGCTGAGACGGGCCCCCGGAGCGAAACTTTCAGAAAACACACAGAAAAAACCGGGCGCAGAATCCCAACCTTACGACCTGTAAGGCGGTTCCACAAAGTTGCGACCGGCTGTCTTTTCTGAGTTTCGTTTCATCTTTCAGGGGTGATGACCTTGCAATCTGGAGTGGTTCTCAACCTGCATGTTGATTCACCTGAAATCAGATAATCTTCCCGTCCCAGAGCCAGTCAAGAAAGAAATTCCAGGGAAGTAATGTGATTCC
Source organism: uncultured Spirochaetales bacterium (assembly GCA_944390045.1). Taxonomy (GTDB): domain Bacteria; phylum Spirochaetota; class Spirochaetia; order Sphaerochaetales; family Sphaerochaetaceae; genus Bullifex. The sequence continues at coordinate 1,642 of CALXOO010000003.1, forward strand.
ATCATCTGTTGTCCGACAGATGCTGTCCCTGGAGACGATGATGTACTTCTTGAATATTCCCTCTTCCTTCAACGCCCTCAGTCCTCTGAGATCTTTCTTCTCATTCACAAGTTTCGTTGTCTTGGTCTCGATGGCAACTTCATCCCCGATAGCGAAGTCAACTTCAAATGAAGACTTACTTGTACGCCAGTACGATAACCTTTCCTTACGTTTATTGTAGTCGAGGTATGCTGAGAGCTCTTCAGCAATGTAAGTCTCAAACAGCTTGCCATACTCAGTCTGCGTATCGACAATATCTCCAAGTCCCAACAGGAAACGTACAAGACCGACATCGAAATAGTAGAACCGTTCAGTCTCAACGGCCTTTCTTTTCTTTGTCTTTGTGTACGGAGGGATAGAGAACCCGATCATAGTGTCATAAAGAATACCGTACCATTCGGTTATCGATCCTCTGCTCATCATCACATCACTTGCAATATTGGAGTAGTTGATCTCCTCAGCATTGGTGATGGCCGCAACTTCAAGGAAGCGTTCGAATTTTGGAAGCTGCCTGACCAGTCCTTCTCCGGCAATCTCTTCCTGGAGGTAGACATTGATATAGGCATCAAGCACATCATCAGGACTATCTGACAGAAATACGGAAGGAAGCAATCCATACTTCAGAATCCTGTCCAGTGTCGGCTTGAACTCTCTGATCTCAGGCCATACAAATGGGTGGAGATTCTTCTTTCCAGCCCGCCCTCCAAGGAGGTTCACTACTTGTTCCTTGAGCCTTCTTGCACTTGAACCTGTGAGGAGGAACCTTATGTCTGTTTCCTCAATCAGCTGATGAATCTCATCCAGAAGTTCAGGTACTTTCTGAATCTCATCGATTATCACAAGGCCATCATGGATTCCTCTCGTCTCAATCTCATCACGGAGAACACCAGGATCTGCCTGACATCTCCTTCTTATCCTTGCATTGAGAAGTGACCATGAAAGTTTCACATCATCCTGGATCTGATTTGCTATCAGCGAGCTTTTCCCAGTCTGCCTTGGGCCGAAGAGAAAAAGGGACTTGCTCTTGAGCCTGGTCTGAATATCAATGATACGTTTTACATACATGCCGATGTATCACCTCTACTGACATTATATTAGCATTTTCGACGTTTCTACTAGCGATTTTTCCAAAAATCCGTCAGTGAGATTCGCAGTCCTTCCAGTGAATTGTCATGAACATATTTGGTTCTTTTCACCGGGATACCTCCTCAGGAAATGATACATGAGAAAAAGAATGCTGCATACAGAAATGATTGCGTAAGTACTCTGAAAAGTGTGGCCTTCTCCGGGCAGTGGAGAAAGCCATGATCCATCAGTCCTGAGGCCCCAGGGCTGCGACTGTCCTGAGGACGGCTGTGAGGCAGCTGCACAGGTCATCCCTGCACCACGCCATCGCTTCAGGAGCGGGAAGTGCGTGTATGTTCGTCGAGAAAACTGCACATAGTCCCAGAGCGTAATAATCCTCAGGCCTGCCTTCAACCGAACCGGCCAGGGCGATCGAGGGTATGCCGAGAGCCGAGGCCCGGGCCGCTACTCCGCCTACGGCCTTACCGCAGAATGACTGGCTGTCCAGCCGTCCCTCTCCGGTGATGACAAGGTCTGCGCCCTCTGCCCTCCTGTCGAAGTCAGTCAGCTTGAGAACAGTCTCGATTCCGCTTCTGAACACGGCGCGTGGAAGCAGGTAGAGGGCACCGCCCAGTCCTCCGGCAGCTCCGCCTGAGGGCAGATCACGCAGCCTGACGTCCAGCTTTTCCTCGACAAGAGTGGCGAATGACTCCATTTTCTCATCCAGTGAGCGCACCATGTCATCATCGGCGCCTTTCTGCCTTGCATAGACCTGTGCCGCTCCCTGTGGACCGCAGAACGGGCTTCTCACATCGCACAGCACGTCAACAGGAAGTCCTGCAAGCTTCCCGTCAAGACCAGACATGTCAATGTCTGCCACTCTGTCCAGACTCTCTCCTGTCGGGATGAATGATCTTCCGCTGCTGTCAAGAAAACGCACGCCGCAGGCGGCCAGGAAGCCACAGCCGGCATCATTTGTCGCGCTTCCCCCGAGTGTGATACAGATCCTGTCAGCCTCCCTTGAGGCGGCAAGCGCAAGCTGCCCCACCCCGTAGGTCGTTGTGCGGGAGGGATCAAGGCGTCCGCCGGTCTTCGACAGTCCGCAACACTGGGCCGACTCAACCACGGCAGTGCCGTCATCCAGAAGAAGGAAGGAAGCATCCACATCTTCCGTCCAGGGTCCTCTGGCGCGCAGTTGCACGCTCCGGCAGCGGCAGGCTGAGGCCAGTGCCTCAAGTGTCCCCTCCCCGCCGTCAGCCATCGGGATGCTCTCAACTGTGCACTGAGGCCAGATTTCCCTGATGACGCCTGCCATCAGGGAGCAGACCGTAAGCGAGGACATTGTTCCTTTGAAAGAATCCGGTGCGAGCACGATTTTCCTCATGTCTTCCCCCCAGAAAAAAGAATGCCTCCCGCAGCCGGGAGGCAGACAGTCATTCGAGCTCGAAGGCTCCGGTATAGAGCTGGTAGTAGGTTCCCTTCTGGGCGATGAGCTCATCGTGGGTGCCGCGCTCTATTATCCTTCCGTGATCCAGGACCATGATGCAGTTGCTGTTACGCACTGTTGACAGTCTGTGGGCGATGACGAAGACCGTACGCCCTTCCATCAGCGCATCCATTCCGGCCTGGACCAGTGCCTCGGTATGGGTGTCAATGCTGCTCGTGGCCTCATCCATGACAAGTACCGGGGGATCACAGACCGCAGCCCTGGCGATCGACAGCAACTGACGCTGTCCCTGGCTGAGTCCCTCTCCGTCATTCTCAATCATCGTGTTGTACCCGTCCGGCATCATCATGATGAAGTCATGGGCATTGGCCAGCTTGGCGGCGGCTATGACCTCATCATCTGTCGCGTCAAGCTTACCGAAGCGGATGTTCTCCATGATAGTCCCGGAGAAGAGATGGGTGTCCTGGAGGATCATTCCCAGAGAGTGGCGCAGGTCGTCCTTGCGGATCTTGTTTATGTTGATGCCGTCAAAGCGGATCTTTCCATCCTGGATGTCATAGAAGCGGTTCAGGAGGTTTGTGATTGTGGTCTTTCCCGCACCCGTGGAGCCGACGAAGGCGATCTTCTGGCCGGGTTTCGCATAAAGCGTTATGTCATGGAGGACTATCTTGTCCTGGACATAGCCGAAGTCGACCTCGTGCATCTCGATATCCCCGCGCACCGGAGTGTAGGTGACAGGAGAGCCGTCGGTATGAGGATGTCTCCAGGCCCACTGTCCCGTGCGCACCGGAGACTCCGTGAGCTGGCCATTCTCATCAGTCGTGCTGTTCACCAGCGTGACATAGCCGTCATCAACCTCATTCTCACGGTCCAGGAACTCGAATATCCTCTCGGCACCGGCTAGGGCCTGCAGGACGAAGTTGGCCTGCTGGGAAATCTGGCTGATCGGATTGGCGAAGCTCCTTGAGAGCTGCAGGAAGGCGGCAAGCATGCCGACTGTATAGCCCGCGGCGAAGCCTCCTCCGAGAATGCAGATCGCGCTTCCGACAAAGACGAGGACAACGTACTGCAGGTTGCCGATGTTCATGGTGATTGGCCCCATGACATTCGAGTAGCCTCCGGCCTTTGTCATTGTGGCGCACAAGTCCTCATTGATGGCATCGAAGTCCTTCTCGCTCTCAGTCTCATGGCAGAAGACCTTGACTACCTTGCTTCCGTTGATCATCTCCTCTATGAAGCCGTTCACGCGGGCCAGGTTTGCCTGCTGGGCGACGAAGTTCCGTCCGGAGCGCTTGGCCACCTTTCCGGTCACATAGAACATGATGACGGTGGCAAGCACGACGACTATCGTCAGCTGCCAGCTGTTGGAGAGCATCGCCGAGAAGACCATGATGACTGTCAGCAGTGAGGACAGCACGCCCACCAGAGACTGGCTGATCATCTGCTGCAGGGTGTCTGCATCATTGGTGAAAAGGCTCATCGTGGCTCCATGCTGGGTCTGGTCGTAGTATGAGATCGGCAGATGCTCGAGCTTCTCGAACATCTTGTTCCTGATTCTCATCAGCGCGTCCTGCGCTATCGTGACCATGATCCTGGAGTAGACGAAGACGCTGAGGACACCGATGGCCATCACTGCGGCCCACCGTACTATTGCCCGGGCAAGCTCACTGAAGTCAGTCATACTTCCGGTGATCATCGGTGTTATGTAGCTGTCGATGAGCGTCTCTATCATGTTGGACACGAAGACAGTGACTCCCGACGATATGACAATACAGATCAGGACAACCACCAGCTTGAGGCCGTTGCCCTTGAAGACCTCCCTGAAAAGGCGGGCGAAGGTCTTCTTTCCGTGCTTCACGGTTGAGCTTCCCGCCATTCTCCTATTCATCGGTCCTGGCATTGGCACCTCCCAGCTGGACACGCACCAGCGACTGGTAGACCTCGTTGCGGCTCATAAGCTCGTCGTGAGTTCCCATATCCTGAATTCTTCCGTTCTCCATGATGATGATCTTGTCAGCATCAATGACCGAGTTGACGCGCTGCGAGATGATGATCTTGGTGGCACCCTTCACATCGTTTCTCAGCGCCTGCCTGATCTGGCTGTCAGTCGCGGTGTCGACAGCGCTCGTGCTGTCGTCGAAGATTATCACCTTGGGATCCTTCAGCAGGGCACGTGCTATGCACAGTCTCTGCTTCTGGCCTCCGGAGAAGTTGTTTCCCCCCTGCTCCACAACGCTGTCCAGACCATCCTTGGCGCTGAAGATGAAGTCGGCGTTCGCGATCTTCAGGGCACGGATCATCTCCTCGTCGCTGGCAGCCTTGTTGCCCCACTGCAGGTTACTCCTGACAGTGCCTGAGAAGAGAGTGTTCTTCTGCAGGACGACGGCGACGCGGTTCCTCAGCGCGATGAGGTTGTACTCCCTGACATCATGATCTCCGACCCTGACGCTGCCGCTGGTGGCATCATACAGGCGTGCGATGAGTGAGACCAGGGAGCTCTTGCCGCTTCCTGTGGTACCGAGAATTCCGACCATCTGTCCCGCCTCAATCCTGAGGTTGATGTCCTTGAGGCAGAGGCTGTGTCCCTCTCCGCCATAGGAGAAGTCGACATGATCGAACTCCACATCGCCGTTGGCGACTTCCTTCAGGCCCGGACCGTCAAGCTCCATGTCGGCCTTGGTGGAAAGCACTTCCGCGATGCGCTCGCCTGATGCGCGGGAGATCGACATCATGGTGATGATCATGGCGATCATGATCAGCGATGAGAGGATCTGCATCGTGTAGGTGAAGGTGCTCATCAGCTGTCCTGTGCCCATGCTTCCTCCCATGATGAGGTGGGCGCCGAACCAGCAGATGGCCAGCATGCACAGATAGGCGACCGACTGGACCATCGGGTTCATGAGGGCCATCAGGCGCTGTGCCTTCACGAAGTCGTTGCGTATGCTTGCGCTGGACTCATTGAACTTCTCGATCTGGTGCTCCTCCCTGACATAGGCCTTGACTGTCCTGATGCCGGTGAGGTTCTCCTCGACGACGCGGTTCAGCTTGTCGTAGTTCCTGAACACGCGGTTGAAGATCGGATGGACGCGTCTCATCAGCAGGTACACTAGGAAGCCGATGACCGGGATGGCCACGGCAAAGATGGCCACGAGGGCACCTCCGGTGTTGGCGACCATTATGATCGCGAAGATGAACATCACCGGGGCCCTGAAGCAGATCCTGGTCATCATCTGGAAGGCCATCTGGACGTTCTGGACGTCCGTCGTCATCCTGGTGATGAGGCTGCTGGTCGAGAATGAGTCAATGTTCCTGAAGGAGAAATCCTGCAGGTGATAGAAGATGTCGTGCCGCAGGTTCTTCGCGAATCCGCTGGACGCCTTTGATGCCGTGAAGGCCCCGGCAACTCCGAAAGACAGCGAGAGTACGGCAGCAAGGACGATGATGATGCTCATCCTGACGATGTAGTCCATGTCCCCTGCGTAGACGCCGTTATCGATAATAAGGGCCATGAGCATTGGTATCAACACTTCCATGGCCACTTCTCCGATCATCATCAACGGTGTCAGCAGAGCTGGTCTCTTGTACTCCCTAATACTTTTAGAAAGCAGTTTGATCACTATTGATCTCCAGTTTTTTCCTCAGTTTCTTCACGATAAGGGAAAGGTTCTTCATATCCTGAGCGTCAAGTGCTTCGCCAACAAGCTTGTAGAACTTGGCGAGTTCGAGGCCCGAGCGTCTGGCCAGGCTCTTTCCGGAATCAGTCAGACAGACCTTCTTGAGTCTCTTGTCACCCTCGACCATCTCCCTGTAAAGGAGTCCGTTGGCCGTCATTGTGTCCACAAGCTGGGTAATCGCAGGACGGGAGAGATTGAACACCGGTTCAAGCTCCTTCTGCAGGACAGAATCGCCCTTCTTGGCCACAAAGAGCACGATCTTGACCTGTATCACACCATAACCGCAGGTTCTGGCAAGAATCTTCTCACACTCGCGCTGGAACGCGATACCCATGTCCATTGCACTGTGCACCAGAGCTTCAGGATTTGCACCTCTCATAATGTTTCCTCTCCATTATCTTGTGATATGAAAAGCTAACAATATGAAAGATGATTCGTCAACCGAAACTTATTTCAAAGACAGGCCCGAAGTGTGCCAAAACGGCATTTTCCCTCCACAGGCGGCATTAAACGGCCCTCCCGGCACACAGAAAGTGGGAAACGGCATCAGGCATCCCGCCCCAGAAAGCCGGCCCATCTGGAGCTGTCATCCGGCTCCCGGCCCTTCCAGTACAGCAGCAGATCCTGGTATTCCCCTATCCTCCGGGCCGCGGCGCCGGCGCCATCCTTCAGCACAATCGCAGTCAGCTCATACACAGGATAGCCCAGGGCATGTCCTGCTGTGTGGACAACTGAGCAGGCCTGTCCGACGGCATGACAGAGCGCCCTGTCAGCCCTGTCATCCAGTTCCTTTGCCAGGGCATGGCAGTCCAGTATGCGCCGCTGGGCCTCCCTCATCCTCATCTCGCCGCGGGCCCAGGAGTAGGCAGCCTTCAGGGCCAGGTAAGGCCTTGACTCTCCCGGACAGCGCACCTCAAGCGTCCTGACAGTCTGTGCAGCCAGGTCAAGCGCCCAGAGGACAGCAGTGCGGTGGTCAGTATCAGCAAGCATGAGCGCCAGGGGCTGCAGACAGGCGGAGTTCTTCGAGAAGAGGACCTGATTCTTTCTCTTCAGCCGTGCCGCGGCCTCTGTGGCGATGGCCTGTATGTCCTGCATGTTTCTGTCTCCCTCACGGGAAGTTTAATGCGGAAGGGAGAGAAGAAAAAGGAGGAGCATCGCCTCCCCCTCTTGTTTTCGTAGCCGGTGGGCTGACCTCAGCACAGGAGGTCTGCCGGGAAACTCACGGTAAAGGTCGTACCCAGGCCTTCACGGGAATCGACCTCAACCTGACCGCCGAGCACCATGGCGGCATGCTTGACTATCGAGAGACCGAGCCCGGTTCCGCCTGTTGAGCGGGAATGCGAGGTGTCAACCCGGTAGAAGCGCTCGAAGATGCGCGCAAGATGCTCAGAGGGAATTCCTATTCCGTCATCGGCGACCTTGAGCTCGACAGTGTCTGCATTCCTGTGGACGGAAATCCTGACATGACCGCCCTCCCTGTTGTAGCGGATCGCGTTGTCGCAGAGGTTGTAGATGATCTCATAGACCAGCCGCTGGACGCCGCTGATGCGCAGGTTGTCAACGTCTTTCTCAATGGTGACGGAACGCTCCCGTGCATTCTGTTCCAGAGCCTCGACAACACTGCCGGCGACCTCCTGGAAACTGACCTCCTCCCTGGGGAACTCCTTGGTCTCGTCAAGCTGACTCAGCCTGATGATGTCCTCGATGAGAGTCACCAGATGTTCGGCCTCGTTGTGGATCCGGCTGATGAACTGCATCTTGTCCGCTTCTTTGACGAGGTTGTTCATCAGCAGTTCGGATGAGGCGAGAATGGAATGGAGCGGAGTCTTGAGCTCATGACTCACATTCGCGCTGAATTCCTTCCTCATGCCCTCGCTGAGCACCTTCTCCGTCTCGTCGACGATCAGTATGCAGGTGCCCAGGACATGGGAATTGTCATCCTGGATCTGGTTGGCGATCAGGCGGTTGACAAAGCCGTTGCGCTCGAAGAAGTACTCACTCCTGCCCTTCTGCTTGACCTCCTCCATTGCCTTCGTGAACTGCGGGGAGCGCTCAAGGGTGAGGATGTTCCTCCCTATATTCGAACTGGATCCGCCGAAGAGCTTCATGGCAGAAGTGTTCATGCTGACCACAAGGTCTGAGCTGTTGAGGATGATCATTCCCTCGCGCATGTTGTTGGTTATCGCATCAAACTCCTTCTGGCGGGTCCTGATCGTGTCGATCTGTCCGGCGATCTGCCTGTTCTGGTTGTCAATCCTGACCAGCAGCGGACTGAGCTCCTCGTAAGTGTCATTTTCCAGCGGATTGTCCAGGTCAAGATTGTTGAGCGGATTGATGACACGCGCACTGATGCGTTTGGAGATGAACATGCACAGCACCAGCGCCAGCGCGAGGACGATGAGCATGTACGGGATCATGCCCAGCGTGATGCGCAGGACACTTGCCTGTGTGACGGACAGGCGGACGACAGAACCGTCGCTAATCCGCACTGCCGAGTACAGGGTCTCCAGGCTCAGCGTGTCTGACAGTCTTCTGGCCTGGCCGTGTCCCGCCGTGAGCGCTGTCACTATCTCGCTGCGGTCCAGGTGATTCTCCATCGTGCTCTCATCCGCGGCAGTGTCATAGATGACGCTTCCGTCACTGTCCACCCAGGTGATGCGGTAGACGCTGCTGTCATAGGTATCAAAATAGGACAGGCCCACCTCATCTATTGCCCTGGCGGTAAGCTCGGCCTGGGCCCTCAGGTTCTCGAACTCAACGTTTATGAAGTATGAGTTGAGGAAAAAGAGCGTCACGGCCAGACTGAACACCATCACGATGCAGCAGGCGAGCAGGACTGATCTGAATATTGTCTTGTTCATGCAAACTATCCCTCGATTCTGTATCCGACCCCGCGGACGGTCTCGATGTGCGCACCCTCGCTGCCCAGCTTCTGCCTCAGCGTCTTGACATGGGCATCCACAGTGCGTGTCTCGGTTCCTGCGTTCTGCATCCATATGCGGTCCAGCAGAGTCTCACGCGTGAAGACGATTCCAGGATTCTCCATCAGCAGCTGCAGCAGGTCGAACTCCTTGAGAGTCAGGGAGACCTTCTCGCCATGGACCATGACCACGTGCTCTGCCTTGTTAAGGGTGATCTGTCCCAAGGAGAGCACTGGCACCTCCCTGTGTCCGCTGCGGCGCAGCACGGCCTTCACGCGGCTGACCATCTCCATCATGCCGAAAGGCTTGACAAGATAGTCGTCCGCACCGGCGTCAAGGCTTTCAACCTTGTCGTATTCGCTGCCCTTGGCCGTAGCCATGATGACCGGGATATCCCTCCACTCACGTCTTTCCTTGAGATGCATGAGGACAGAAAGTCCGCTCTCGCCCGGAAGCATGACATCAAGGATGATCAGGTCCGGAAGCGTGTCCTCCAGCGCCTTGTAGAGGGATGCGGCATCGGCAAAGCCCCGGGCCTTGAAGCCGACGCTTGTCAGGGTGTAGATCTCTATCTCCCTGATGCTGTCATCATCTTCCACTGCGAAAATCATGCGTTTTCCTCGTCCTTCCTGTGATGGCCGGTGATGGAGTACTCAACCCACTCGGCGACGTTGACCGCATGGTCTCCGATTCTCTCGAAGTACTTCGCGATCATCAGTATGTCGCTGGCATACTCGCCATCGATGGTCTTCTTGTCGATCGCCTCGATGATTGACTTCTTGATGCTTATGAAGAGCTCGTCGACCACATCATCGTACTTGATCACCGACTGGGCCAGTCTGATGTCCTGCTTGACGAAGGCGTCAATGGAATCGCGCACCATCTTCTTGGTCGCGGCACCCATCTTCTCGATCAGGCTGTGCTCGTCAAGGTGATGCGAGGCCGTGTAGACGATCATCTCACCGATGTCATCCGCCTGGTCTCCGATCCTCTCGAGGTCTGTCACCATCTTGAGCGCGGCGCTGATCTGCCTCAGGTCGCTGGCGACGGGCTGCTGGTGTAGCAGCATCTTCATGCACAGACCGGTGATCTCGCTCTCTTTCTCGTCGATCTCGCGCTCACGTCTGGAGACGACCGGCGCAAGTGACTGGTCGTTGTTGAGCAGGGCATCGACGCAGGTGTCGATCGCGCTCTCGCACAGCCCTCCCATCTGAATGAGCTCATTGTTCAATTCGCTCAGCTGTTCCGTAAACTTGATTCTAGTCATCAACCAAACCTTCCTGTGATGTATTCCTCGGTCTTCTGCAGCTTGGGCTTGCTGAAGAGCTCCTCCGTGTCTCCCACCTCGATGAGCTCGCCCAGGAGGAAGAAGGCGGTCGTGTCGCTTATTCTCAGTGCCTGCTGCATATTGTGCGTGACAATGACAATAGTGTAATCCTTTTTCAGTTCTATTGCCAAATCTTCTATCTTGCTTGTTGAGATCGGATCCAGGGCGCTCGTGGGCTCATCCATCAGCAGGACCTTAGGCTCGACAGCCAGGGCGCGGGCTATGCACAGCCTCTGCTGCTGTCCGCCGGACAGACCGGTGGCATTCTTCTTCAGCCTGTCCTTGACCTCGTCCCAGAGTGCCGCATTGCGCAGGCTCTTCTCGACGATCTCGTCAAGCTTTGCCCGGCTCTTGATGCCGTTGGTCCGGGGGCCGTAGGCGATGTTGTCATAGATGCTCATCAGGAAGGGGTTCGGCTTCTGGAAGACCATTCCGATATCACGCCGCAGTCCGTTGACATCCACCTTAGGTGAGAAGATGTTGTTTCCCTCATAGAGGACCTCACCCTCGATCCTCACTCCGTCAATGAGGTCGTTCATCCTGTTCAGCGTCCTGAGGTATGTGCTCTTTCCACAGCCGGAGGGGCCTATCAGGGCCGTTATGCTCTTCTCCTCGATATCGAGGTTTATGTTCTTCAGCGCCTGACTCTGTCCGTACCAGAGGTTCAGGTTGTGTGTCTCGAGTATTTTCACTGTCCGTTTCTCCTTTCCATGAGATGTCCCATGAATGTGGTGGCGATGTTTATGAGTATGGTCAGGATCATCAGGATGGCTGCGATCGCATAGGCGACCTCGAACTCACCCTGCTCCTTGGCATAGACATAGAGGGCGACTGTCAGTGTGGCACCGCTGCTGCCAAGTCCTTCGAAGAAACCGTTGAGGTTGTGGGCAAAGCCTGTGGTGAACAGCAGGGCAGCACTCTCTCCGAGGATTCTTCCGACAGCCAGGATACAGCCTGTCACAATGCCGTTGATGCAGCTGGGCAGGACAACCGTCCTGATGACGCGCCACTTTCCCGCACCGAGGGCGAAGGCTCCTTCCCTGTAGCCCTGGGGAACAGTCTTGAGCGCCTCCTGGGTCGTCCTGAGGATTGTAGGCAGATTCATGATCACAAGCGTCATACTGCCTGCCATCAGGCTGGTCTGCAGTCCGAAGAACTGGCAGAAGACGAGCATTCCGACCAGACCGTAGATGATTGAGGGAATGCCGGAAAGCGTCTCTGCGGCGAACTCGATCAGCTCGACCACCTTGCGGTTCTTGGCATACTCATTCAGGTAGATCGCCGCGCCCACTCCGATGGGAAGGACCATGACCAGGGTGGCCACAACGACATAGATCGTGTTCATGATATCAGGGAGAATGCCTATCGTGTGTCTCAGATAGCTGGGGCTCGTGCTCAGCAGGTCCCAGGTGATCTCCGGCAGTCCCCTGAACAGGACGTATATTAGCATGAAGGCGGTGAGGACGGTGACAAGGGCGATGGAAATATAGCACAGCGCCTTCATCACAGCGCACCAGACCCTTCTTCTGTTTGACAGTTGCTGGATCATTGTTCCTGACTCCTCTTCTTGATCAAAAGCAGCGTTGCGTTGATCAGCATGATGAAAAAGAAGAGCACGAGGGCTATAGAGAACAGCGCCTGGCGCTGAAGGCCGCTCGAATAGCTCATCTCACTTGCGACCGCCGTGGTGAGGAAGCGGACACTCTGGAACAGGCTGGGCATGTTGGCAACATTTCCGGCGACCATCATGACGGCCATTGCCTCTCCTATTGCTCTTCCGATTCCCAGGACAATTGCGGTGAAGATTCCGCTCTTTGCCGCAGGTACCGTGACCTTGAAATATGTCTCCGTGCTGGTCGCGCCGAGGGCCAGACTCGCCTCCTCATATTCCCTTGGCACTGCCTGAAGACTGGTCAGGGAGACGTTGATGACCGAAGGCAGGATCATGACGGCCAGAACGATTATTGCGGCCAGGAGGCTGGCTCCGTCAGGCACGTTGAAGATGTTCATGATGGCCGGTATCAGGATGAGCATGCCGACAAGACCGTAGACCACAGAGGGGATTCCCGCCAGGACTCCGATGCAGAGCTCCATGACGCGGCAGACCTTCCTGGGTGCCATTTTTGCCAGATATACCGCTGCGAAGAATCCAATTGGGACTCCGATGACGATAGCTCCCGCCGTACCGTAGATGCTTGTGAGGATAAAGGGAAGAATTCCATACTCGGGCTCCGCTGCAGTGGAGGCCCAGCGTCTCCCGAAGAGGAAGTCCGCCAGGCCTATTTCCCTGATAGCCGGCAGGCCGGAGATCACCAGGTAGATCGTGATGACCAGTACCGAGCCTACCGCTATGAGTCCGAGGATCAGGAATATGAAGTGTATAGCGTCTTCTTTGGCTTTCTTTATGTTCATTTTCCTGTCCTGAGGATGTCAGTCTTAGTTGAGTGGCACTGCACCGGCACCTGCGATGATCGGAGCAGCCTCGCTGCTGAGCGCGTAGTCGTAGAACATCTGGGCCGCGTCAGAGAGAGCCTCGCCGCTTCTTGTGGCCATGACGAAGGGCCTCTGGACCAGGTACTCACCGCTGAGGACTGTCTCCTCTGAGGGAAGGACACCGTTGACTGCGAGAGTCTTTGTGCTGTCGCTGACTGCGGAGAGAGAGGCATAGCCGATGGCGTTGGGGTTGGTGGAGACCGTGGTGATGACATCACCTGTGCTTGTCAGCTCCTGGCGGTACTGGCACAGATCCTCGGTTCCGGTGATGGACTCGAAGCCGTCCCTCGTTCCGCTTCCTGCCTCACGTCCGATCAGGACGATTGCACCGTCGTTTCCACCGACCTCGGACCAGTTGATGATCTTGCCTGTGTAGATGTCTGCAATCTGCTCGAGGGTCAGATCGGTGACAGGGTTGCTGTTGTTGACGATGATGGCGATTCCATCGAGGGCGAGAACGGTCTCTGTCAGGCCGGCAGCCTTCTCGTCGTCATGCAGGGCGCGTGAGGAAAGTCCGATATCGCACCTGCCCTCCTGGACAGCCGTGATGCCGCTTCCGCTTCCTGTGGGATTGTATGTGACTGTGATTTCAGGATGCTCGATCATGAAGGCCTCGGCCAGAGAACCGATGACAGCCTCCATTGATGTGGATCCGTCTGTCGAAACATTCTGTGTTGACTCGCTGGCTCCGTTAGCGAAGGCGAAGCCTACTGCACAAAGTGCGACAAGGGCAATAGCCAAAATCTTTTTCATTTTTCTTTCTCCTGTAATCGGAAAGTGTTTTCCTTTGTTTGTTGGCCCCAAGGCTACAGAGCCTGTGTAAAATACAGGGAGGAAGTCTTGTAAAAGAAATGTAAAATCAATAATTTGTTCTATTAGAATAAGTTATTTGTTTTGTAAAGCCATTGTGAAACACTATGTCCCACAATTTCACATTATTTCATCACTCATTCATGTGCCCGGATGCCACTTGCTGCAAGGGAATTCGCATCCTTGTTCTGCCCATTCAGCACAGCTTACTGCCGGGCTCAGGCATTGCGGCCTGAGCCTGGAAAGCAGGGCAGCCGGCTGCCATCCTGATTGTTCCGCGAACGGCCCCTGACTCAGAGAGACAGAAGTGGAGTCAGGCTGCTTCTCACACTTCAGCGCGTGAGAGGCAGCCTGCACTGAGCCTCTCCTCATCTAGGATCAGACCGAAACCGCCGGTCTTAGGCTCATAAGTGACAGGGTTAGAGAGACTGTCCGTGTTGATGCTGACTATGCAGGACCTGAAGAAGCTGCTGTCCCTGGGCTTCTCAACCGCCTCAACCCAGCGTGCGCGGAAGACCATGGCGATCTGCTGCCATACAGTACAGGCAGGACCAATGAGGCTGTCGTCTCCTACCATGAGTTCTCCTCCGAAGGCCCTGATATGCCTCGCAAGCTCTATCGCATCAATGACAGAGCCGGCAGAGCCCGGATGAATGTTGAAAACCTTTCCCATTCCGCTTTGTACAGTCGCAATGGCCCTGCGGCTGGGTCTGAGGATGTAATCAGGAATAAGGGAGAGAGGGTCCACCATTGACTGCAGCTCAGTCCACTGCTTTACAGAAAGGAAGGCAGGATCCTCGCAACCGTCCAGGCCCGCGTCATACAGCCGCCTTAGGGTCTGGCTGACTGCACAAATGTCGGCAGCCTCTCCTTCGCGGCCGTAGCCGGTGTTGACGTCACCAATAAGGAGGGTATCAGTGCGGCTGAGGACTGATCTGACAGACTCCACAATGGCAAGATCCAACCCTTCATCACCGAAAAGCTTCACTTTGACGATCTTTGACATCCCGCTGCCGGCGGCTTCCCGGGCCAGGGCACGGACATGTTCAGGATCATCGTCAAGTATGACAAAGACACCGTCCACGTTCGCATAGTCATCGAAGCCGAAAAGCGACATGGCAGGACAGCCGAGCTCCTTTCCAGCCAGATCAATCAGGGCCATCTCGAGCATCTCTACATAGTGACAGTCCCAGCTGTCCCTCTCAGTCCTCAGCCGTCTGATGGCCTGGCCTACAGTGAGACCCGTGAACACACGGCTGTGGGCCTTCCACTCATCCAGCGGGATATCAGGAGTGTTGACACTGATGATGTTCTCTCCGTAGCCGGCGCAGTTACGGGTCCTGACAACGGCAAAGACATGCTGTCTGTTGCGCCAGACGCCAAAACTGAACTTCCTCATATCATCAACATTGACAAGGTAGAGGGTCACACCCTCAATCCGGCTCCCGACTGACATCAGCTTCTCATACATTTCCAGCCTCCTTTAAATTGACCGCAAAGGGGTCCTTCTGCTGGCTTAGCCACCTCACGAGCAGCTCCTCTAGGCGCCTGCCCTCACTGCTTCCACGTGCCGCCATACCGGAAAGAGGGGCCAGCTGATAAGGATCCTCCAGGTTGTCGTAAAGTAGGAACTGCGGCTCTTTCTCTGTCAGATAGCCCACACTTGCCACGTAGGTGTACCGGCGGTCCCTCACGGCACGCCAGCCATACTCAAGAGGATTCAGGCCGGCCTCCCGGAAGGCCTTCACAAAGACCTCACGGCCCGGAACTGCAGCCACGAACGCATGTGAGCCCTCATCAGTCACCTGCTGTGTGATGTCACGGGACAGATCCCGCCCTTCCCAGGAGGACGGAACAGGAAGCCCCAGAAGGGACAGAAGGGTCACAGGCACGTCCTGACTGCCGAAGACTGAGCCGCACACACCCTTTCCAAGTCCCCCGCCTCCGATGATGAATGGTATTCCGATACTCTCCTCGTACCACACATGCTTCATGATCAGTCCGTGAGACGCCAGCATGTCGCCATGGTCAGCGGTGAGGACAACCAGCGTGTCATCAAGCAGTCCCTCTGCGCTGAGGTATTCCACCAGACGTCCGAACTGGGCATCAATGCCGGTAACTGAGGCAAAGTAGCCCTGATACAGGCGCCTCAGCCCGGCCTCATCCAGAGGATAGCGCTCGAGGGTGTGATGCATCGTCTCCGCAAGTTGCGAGATGTCGACATTCTTTCTGACATAGTCAAGGTCCTCATACGGCTTCCAGTATTCACCCGGGGCTGAATCGTATGGAGAGTGCGGCGGGTTCCAGGACAGATACAGGGCAAAGGGCCTGTTCCTGTCGCGTTTGGAGAGGAACTCAATTGCCTTGTCAGTCTCATGGACAGGCGACCAGCGGTTCACCCTGATCATATCTGGACTGTCCTCCCAGTAATGCGGCTGAAGATGTTTGTCATAGGCATTGTATGCATGCCAGAAGTCAAAACCATGGCGCCCCTTTCCCGGAGGAGTGTATGCGTCCCAGCCGCCGGCACCGGAGCGCGGGCTGGGATCATGACTGATCTCAGGCTCATCAAGATGCCACTTTCCGATATACCCGGTCTGATAGCCGTGTTCATGGAGCACATCGGAAATACAGACAGTGTTCTCGTCCAGTCTCACGTCCACACCCGGCTTGCAGT
Source organism: uncultured Spirochaetales bacterium (assembly GCA_944390045.1). Classification (GTDB taxonomy): domain Bacteria; phylum Spirochaetota; class Spirochaetia; order Sphaerochaetales; family Sphaerochaetaceae; genus Bullifex. Next base: position 18,095 of record CALXOO010000003.1, read on the forward strand.
TAGTGAACACACCTGTCGAGAGCGGATAGAGACCGCTCAGCAGGCTTGCCCTGGCAGGTGAGCAGAGCGGGAATGACGACACGGTATCGGTGCATACCACAGCCTCTTTGCTGAAAGTGTCTATGTTCGGAGTATACACAGGATCATCGTGATACGGGCCGGCCGCACTGCGCCGCCACTGGTCAGCGAAGACAAAGACAAGGTTTCTGGGCTTCATGTCTCCTCCTCAAGGCAGCCGGCAACAGCGCATCTGAGCTGTCTGAAGAAACTGTTGCAGGTCGGGTAATGCTCAAAAGTCATGCGGTAGCCTGCCAGACGGTCCAGCAGTTCCACGGCCGCCTGTCTGCCATGTCTTTCCTCATAGCTGACAAGCAGGCGGTAGTCGCACAATCCGTCCATCTGCACTTCATTGCGGAGCGAGGAAAGCGGGCTGAAAGAAGGGCCTGGATAGACAAGGAAGGGATCTCCTGAGGCGAAGGAGAGTCCGGCATCAGTCGAGACGTAGGGATTGACGGCATGGGTTGACAGCTGGGTGAAATAGAAATTGAAGCCCCAGTGGAGGAAACCGGAAAAGCCGTACAGATACATCAGGGCGCCCATTATCCTGCACCGGGCAGATGGCAGTGCCATGAACCTGTTGGGAACAAGCTTCTTCTGACTGACGCAGTAATAGACCCATTTGCCGCGGCATTCCTCCAGTGTGAAGTCACACACGTGATCATCAGAGATCACCGGCAGCTGGGCTATGCCCCTTGTGTAGAATTCATGACTGCTCAGCGCATCGATGACCCTGCAGCCTCCGACCAGACTGTCAACAATTCTCTTGCACTTCGCATACTGCTCGATCTGGGCGCCCCTGGGTTCATCCGAGACGTGGAAGAAGACATGACTCTCGTCATAGCCATAAGAATCCAGCGCACTTATGAGTGCCGGTATGAAGGCTTTCAGAAAGCGGATGTATTCCTCATCCAGGGCCTCCACATTCCAGCCGAACCTGTTGTGCACGTGTCCGTTCTCATTGACTATGATCTTCGGACAGCACCTGGCTCCCCACTGGGTGAAAAGATGCGGCACCTCTATGTTCTCAATGCCCGCCCTGTGGCAGAGCGCGCACCATCTCTCCAGCCGGGAGAAGTTGAATGTATACCGTCCCTCGTACAGATAGATGTCAGCAAGCTGGACTGTCATGCGCTCACCACCCACCGCTGTGTCAAGCGGCGGCGTGAAGACCGGAGTCAGCACCGTGTTCACGGCACAGCGGTCATGTGCGTAGGCAAGCCACCTGGCAACAGTCTGCCAGTGCGCCTCGCTCCAGCAGTCGAATCCGTAGTATGAGATCAGGGAATCCTGATGGAACCACTGGGTGTGATAGAGGCCAAGCTCCCCGAGCCGGCAATCAGCGACATGGATCTTCAGGCAGGAAGAAAAGAGAATCTCTCCGTCCTGGCTCCTCACTGTGAGGTCAAGATCATAAGCACCGCAGCAGGAATCGTGGCTTGAGACTGTGAAGAAGATGGACCCTGAAATGTCCGGTGCGGCCTTGAAGAGCCCGTCATCAAGCGGCTGCATGAGGTCAGGGGCCAGAAACGGAGTCCTCGAGATATAGCCGTCATCAACCTCTCCCCGGCATGGGAGCATGGCTGCCACAGGCAGGACTGTCTCTGTCCTGACTTCCAGCGGGCAGTCCACCTCCAGAGCACACAGCGCGCTCTCCGCTGCCGGGCCATGGAAGGACCAGGCGAGCTGGAACGTGAACCTGTCATTGCGCAGCATCTTAACCGTGGAGGGAAGCTCCTCCAGAGCAGACATGCCGGTGTTCCAGAAGACTTTCTCAAGACTGTCGACAACTTTGAATTCCAAATTCATGACCACCACCTTTTTCTATCAGACAGTTAAGCTCCAATACTTCAATCAGTAAAGGAAAAAGTGCTCATTCAGGCTTCATAAATCACAACTAAAACGATAATTCCGGTCAAGCAGATACATTAACATTATTAAAGATAATTATTTGATTTATAATGTATTAACTATCAGAAAACCACAAAAGCTGCATTCATTTTCCGACACTTTTTCTTTCACAATTTAACAACTTGACTGATCGGACTTTGCATCTGATCCTGTCCTTGTCAGACGAACCGGTTCACATTAAAAGCTTTCACGAAAAAGGAGACGCAAAATGAAAATCAGAAAACTCCCGTTGTGCATTCTGCTTGCACTTTCATGCGCCGCGATGCTGTTCGCCGGAGGCAGTCAGGAAAGTACGGCAGCGACAGTGACGGACAACCTCAACGCAGAGGGTCTGCCCATTCTCAAGGAGAAGGAGACCTTCACGATCGCAGTCCAGCAGACAAGCGCCCTCAAGACCCCTGAGGAGAGACTCTGCGTCCAGATCGCCGAGGAAGAGACAAACATCCATATCGAGTGGATGGAGATTCCCGCCTCAGCCTGGGAAGAGAAGATCAACATCATGGCAAGCACAGGAACGCTTCCTGATGCCATCATCGGAGAAGCATATCTTGACAGGAACTATGAGCTTTTCGCCCCGCTTGATGAGCTGATCGACCAGTATGCACCGCATGTGAAGGCCCGCCTTGAGGCGAGAGAGGACTACCAGAGGGCACTCAAGATGCCTGACGGAAAGATCCATGCCCTTCCAAACGGCGATGAGTCAACACAGATCAGGATCCCGACCCATACCTGGATCAACAAGGCCTGGCTGGACAAGCTCGGACTTAACATGCCGACCAACACTGACGAGCTGAGAGAAGTCCTCATGGCCTTCAAGACTCAGGATCCGAACGGAAACGGAATCGCCGATGAAATCCCCTTCGCCTTCGAGACAGGCTGGAACTGGGCAACCTCCATCAAGAACTTCATCGGAGCATTCGGAGTAGTCGAGAACTCAGAGCATGTGTTCATGGACGGCAACACTGTTGTCATGTCAGCCCTGCAGCCTGAGTACTATGAGATGCTGAAGTACATGCATGGCCTTTATGAGGACGGACTGATCAACGATGACTGCTTCACGGTCTCAAGCGACCAGTTCAGCGCCCTCAGCGGCGGCAAGAACATTGTCGGAATGTTTGTTGGCTACAGGAACACTAACTGCCTCGGACAGTCCAATCCTGGCGACTTCGTGGCCCTTCCTGTCATCTCCTCTCCGGTCAGCGAGGGTGTGGTCGGTGCCGTAATGCCGACAAGAGTCGGAGGCTTCGCCATCAGCGCGGACTGCAAGAACCCCGCAGCCCTGGTCAGATGGTACGACTATCTCAACAGCACTCTGGAGAACGCCCTGCTGTGGGGACGCGGAGAGAGAGGCTTTGTCTGGGAAATCCAGGAGGATGAGAACGGAAAGCACCCTGTCTTCATCTACAGGACAGAGGAAGAATACAAGGAAAAGGGCGGCTATCTGTCCAATGCCGAGTACCGTGCGGCTGAGTCATTTGCCGGAAACACACCGGCGGTCTGGTGGGGAGACTACGATGTCGACATCATCTACGAGGGCGACTGGCCTGCAGACTCCAAGCTGGCTGCGGTCATCAGGGACCTTCCCTATGCCGTGTACGGCCTGCCGGTAGGCACCGCGACCGAGGAGAACTCGAACCGCCGCGCAATCCTGCTTGTCGATATCGAGAACTACCTGACCAAGTTCATGGCTGACTCGATCATCAACGGAATCGATGACGCGAAGTGGCAGGCCCATCTTGAGACTATGAAGGATCTCAAGGCGGACGAGTACGTGCAGCTCTGCCAGGAGTTCGTCAACTCACTTGACAGCTGATAAAACCACGACTGCGGCCCTGCATGCGGGGCCGCACCCCTCAGGAGGCGACAATGACTAAACTGGAGCGACAGATCCGAAAGAAGAAGACCCTTTCCCTGATGAAGAAGAACTGGGTCCTGTATGTATTCCTCGTGCCGATGCTGATCTATCTTATTGTGTTCAGCTACCTGCCCCTCTACGGCATCCAGATTGCATTCCGCAACTACAAGGTCACAAAGGGCATCTGGGGCAGTCCCTGGGTCGGGCTTGAGCACTTCCGGACATTCTTCGACTCCTATCAGTTCTGGAACCTCCTGAAAAACACGCTCACTCTGAGCATCTATTCGCTGATCGCGGGCTTTCCACTGCCGATCATCTTCGCCCTGCTCCTGCAGTACTGCATCTCGCCAAAGCTGAAGAAGACATCGCAGATGATCAGCTACGCGCCCCACTTCATTTCAGTGGTCGTCTATTGTGGAATGATCACGATCTTCCTGGCCAACAACGGAATCGTGAACCAGATCCTGATGAAACTCGGCTTCGACTCAGTGCACTTCCTGTCGGATCCGAAGCTTTTCAAGCACATTTATGTATGGTCCGGCGTCCTGCAGGGACTTGGCTGGGGCTCGATCATGTATATAGCAGTTCTGACAAACGTCAACCCGGAACTTCATGAGGCGGCGATAATCGACGGCGCCAGCAAGTTCCAGAGGATCAAGCACGTCGACATCCCGGCCATTGTCCCGACCATGGTCATCATGCTGATCACGAAGTGCGGAGAGATCATGGATGTCGGCTTTGAGAAAGTCCTGCTGCTGCAGAACAGCGTCAACCTTGACTACTCAGAGGTCATTTCCACCTATGTGTACAAGATAGGAATCCTGGGCGGTCAGTTCAGCTATTCAGCCGCCATCGGTCTTTTCAACAACATTATCAACCTGATTCTCCTGGTGCTGGTCAACTGGATCGCGCGCAAGGTCAGCGACATCAGTCTCTGGTAGGGGGTGGGAAATGAAAAAGAGAATGAAATTCAACTCCGACACCGTCTTCGACATCGTAGTCGCCGTCATAATCCTGGCCGTGACCCTGATAATCCTCTATCCGCTGTACTTCGTCGTCATCGCATCAATCAGTGACCCAGCGATGGTCGCAAGCGGCAATGTCATACTCCGTCCGAGAGGGATCAACTATGACGGATACTGGTACATCTTCCGGGACAACAGGATCATCTCAGGCTACCAGAACACGATTATCTACGCACTCTTCGGAACAATCCTCGCCCTGCTGATAACCATACCGGCCGGCTATGCGCTCTCGCGCAAGGACCTGCCATTCAGGAACGCGCTGATGAAGATAACGCTCTTCACGAAGTTCTTCAGCGGAGGCCTGATTCCGACCTATCTCGTCGTGAACTCGATCCACCTGGTCAACACCCGTGCCATAATCATCATTCTTGGCTCCTTCTCAGTGTTCAACCTCATCCTCTGCAGGACCTTTTTCGTGAACACGATGTCCGATGAGCTCAGGGAGGCGGCTGAGGTTGACGGCTGTCCGACCTTCACCTTCTTCTGCCGCATCGTGCTTCCGCTCTCAGGCTCGATCATCGCCATCATGGTGCTGTACTACGCGGTAGCATACTGGAACAGCTTCTTCAACGCGCTGATCTACCTGTCAGACGCTGACAAGTATCCGCTGCAGATGATCATGAGGGACATCCTGATCACAGGACAGGCACTCCAGGCCGATGTCTCCGATCCTGAGGCTTATGAGCAGATGCTGAGAATCGCCCAGTCCATCAAGTACGGCGTGATCATCGTCTCTTCCCTGCCGGTCCTGATCCTCTACCCCTTCGTACAGAAGCACTTCGTAAAGGGCATCATGATCGGTTCACTGAAGGGCTGATGAATGAAGAACCTCGTCTTCATACTGACAGACCAGCTTTCCCGCTCTGTCCTCCCGCTCTACAGCAGCTGCAGCTATGGTTTTGACAACATCGCCAGACTCCAGAGCATGGGAACGAGCGCCCTGGCCTACCACACTCCAAGTGCGGTCTGCACTCCGAGCAGGGGCTGTGTGCTGACAGGGCTCACGCCATTCAGGCACGGCGCATACCGGAATGGTCTTCCGGTAGGTGCCGGCATCACCGGCGCCGGTGCAGTCCTGAAGGCCTGCGGCTGCAGTGCCTCCTACATAGGCAAGTGGCACCTGGGCTGCGGCAGGAGCATGGGCGACAGCCTGAGGGAAGACAATCTGCTGGGCTTTGACTTCATCGGGCCGGAGACGGAGATGGCGCATGCCAAGTCTGTCTCGCCTGACGGAGCAGAACTCCATGCTGAAATACGGGACGGACTGGAATACACGACAGACTATCTCTGCCGCAGGGCGGTAGAGCATATCCGGTCCGTCTCATCCCCCTTCGCCCTCTTCATCAGCTTTCCGGATCCCCACCAGCCCTACCTTGCCGGAAGTCCGTACTGCAGTATGTACAGTCCATATAAGATGGAAGTCCCGGCATCCTTCTACCAGAAGGAAGTTCCTGACTGGGCAGAAGATGACGAGTGGGGCAGAAAGCACTACTTCCCGCCCGGAATGTTCGAGCGGACAGAGTACTTCCAGGCAGCGAAGGCACAGTATCTCGGGATGGTCAGATGTATTGATGCCGCACTGGGCAGAATACTGGATTCGCTTGAGGACAGGGGCCTGATGAAGGATACTGTCGTGGTCTTCACCTCGGACCACGGAGACTATCTGGGACTTCACGGTCTCATGGAAAAGAACAACCTCTATGACGACGTCTACTCTCCCCCGCTGATCATTGCATCAGACGGACTTTCCGGCACCTGCACAAGTCCTGTCAGCGCGGAGGATCTCATGCATACGGTCTTCTCACTGATGGGTCTGGACAGCCAGATCTTCCCCGGAGAGGATCTCTCGCGCTGCTTCACGGAGGGACTGTACAGATACAAGGATCTCTTCATCTATCCCAGCGATGTCCCGAGAGCCGGAATAATAACTGATGAATACAAACTCTGCTTCGTCGGCACGAGCTACGATGGAAAGAGGGAGTTCAGGGACCACATACTCTTCGACAGGAAGAAGGACCCTGACGAGATGGACAACCTCTTCGGCAGGCCTGGCTATGAGGAGATCACTGCCAGACTGGCCGGGAAAATACTTGACAGGATGCAGCTGGAGAATGTGCCGGAGCGCCTGATACCGCGCGCTCTGGCCGGATATGCGGGGAGGGACAATGGTTGAGAGCTGGGAACCGGCAGCGGTGAATGATGAGAAAGTTCACGCACATGGCGGACAGATACTGCACGAAAACGGTTTCTGGTACTTCATAGGTGAGGACAGGAGGGGCCGCAGCCGCGTGTCAATTTACAGGAGCAGGGATTTCATCAGCTGGGAAAGGCGCTATACCTTCACCCTGGATGCCGCAGTGGACAACTCATTTCCAGGGCGGGATACCACGCTTGAAGGCGGTGCCTGCGGCCGCTGCAACCTGGAAAGGCCGAAGATAATAAGATCCCGCAGAAGCGGACGCTATGTGATGTGGATGCACTTCGAATACGAAAATGACTACCGCGAGGCACGCCTAGCCTCTGCCTGGGCGGACTCGATCGAAGGTCCGTACTTCTACACCGGCAGCTTCAGGCCGCTTGGGAACATGTCACGGGATCTGAATGTCTTCACAGATGATGACGGACAGGCCTACATCATCTCAACGACAGACGACAACAGGACACTGAATATCTACGCCCTGGATGATGATGCGATGTCGGTAAGGGAGAAAACGGCCTCGCTCTTTCCCTCCCGCTACCGTGAGGCTCCTGTCCTCTTCAAGAAGGACGGGCTGTATCACCTGATCACCTCCGGCTGCACCGGATGGAAGCCGAACCAGGGCATGTACAGCTGGTCCCACACTCTGTCAGAAGGCTGGAATGAACTCGTCCCGTTCGGGGATTCGACAACCTTTGACAGCCAGCCGGCCTCAGTCTTCGAGAAGGACGGAAAGCTCATGTACCTTGGAGACAGATGGGGCGGCGACAGGGAAAGCTACTTCAGGTCAACTTATGTTATACTACCCCTCAGACTTGAAGACGGAGTGATTGAGATTGGTGACGAGAAGTGACAGGACACGGCCGCAGCCGAAGAGAACGATAATCAGGGCGTATCTGATCATCGCAGTATTCGCCCTCGTGCTCACTGCGGTCATCCTGCTCAACAACTGGAAGAGCACGGAAGAAAGCTTCCACTCCCGTGCCCTGCTCCTGTCACGGCGCCAGACTTCCTACTTCTCCCAGGTCCTGTACACCTGCCGCTTCATCGTGGACAAGGGAAGGACTGACAAGAAATATTCTGACTACTACGGGGACTTCGACATCACGAGCAAGCTGGAGATCATTGAGGAACTTGGCGAGATGAAGAAACTCAGCCCGTTCTATGAATACATCTTCTTCATAGACCAGCAGTCAGACCACATCTTCGGCAGCAACGGGGAATACGACCAGGAGTCTTTCCTGAGGCTTTTCACAGCTGGCGGAGAGGATGTCATACCGGCTCTGGGCAATACAACAGAAGACATTGTGATGTTCCGCACAGTCTTCCACTCCTCACCCTACACAATGATCCTCATGAAGGCGGACAAGAGGGCCGGCTCGATGTTCCTCTTCGTCCTGAACGAGGAGACACTGAAGCTCTGGATCGATCTGCCGGAGCAATACGATCTGATGACAGAACAGATCTGCTACTCAGGCAGCAGTATCTTCAGCACCGGTGACAGTCCGGATGCGCACAGAAAGTCCTGGACCTTCACATCGAACAGCCTGGATTTTGTCTTCACGGTCCCTGTCATCGAAATTCTTTCCGATGCCGTGGTCAGTTCGCTGCCCTACCTCGCAGTACTCTATGTCGTCACCGGGATCTGCATGATCGGTGCTAGGGCCACCATCATGGCATGGAACAAGCCGATCGAGGAGGTGCTGACCCATATAGCACCTGAAGGACAGGACGGTAGCGGACTGCTCTCGATCATAGACGAGTTCGACTCACTCAGGCAGCTGAACCTGAGCTACAACCATGAGCGCCTGCTCTTCCGCCTGCTCTTCTCGAAGAATGACGGAGAGACGACCAAGTGTCTGGAAGAATGCCGGGAACACGGTCTTGATCTTTCAGGAGACTACTTCTTCTCCATAATCTGCCCGACGGAAAGTGACTTCATAATAGCAAAGGACCTCTTCGCACAGGACAGTGAGCTGTACAGGCTCTACATATCTGAGCACGAGATCGCCCTGGTGGCATCCGCCCGCACTGATCTGATAAGCCTCCAGAACAGGCTGAAGGGTCTGACTCAGAAGGCGCCGAACACCGCGGTAAGCGAGATCACCGACAAGGCACAGCTCATCCCGAAGTGTTTCTCACTGGCCGAGCAGCAGCTGCTCGAGACTAGAGCACAGGGGCACTCAGAATACCCGAATGAGGAGATGAAGACGCTGAAGATGGCAGTCGACATGAAGTCCAGGGAGAGGATCGCGATCAGCCTGAGGCAGCTCATGATCATCTGTCAGAACAGTGACCGGCGGCTCAGGGCCACGGTGCTCTATGATGTGTGCAACATGCTCGCAGACGGAAGGGAGAAAGAGGAGCTGATTGACAACCGTCTGAATGCTGACTGGCTCGAACTCTTTGCCCAGAAACTCTATTCAAGGACATTGCGGGAAATCGACACACAGCCAGCAGAGAACGCACTGGAGAGGAACATAAGCAGCATCGAGTCCTATATCAAGGAACACTGCACACAGAAGAACTATTCGATCAAGGCGCTCGCCTTCGCCTTCAACATGTCCTACACGAATCTGTGCCACTACTACAAGGCGAACACAGGCACGACAATCGCGGACTTCACGGAGAAGTACAAGATCAACAATGCGGTGAAGCTCCTGAAGTCCGGAATGAAGATCTACGATGTTGCGGACAGGCTTGGCTACAACTCCACGCAGACCTTCTCCCGGGTCTTCAGGAAATACAAGGGGATGCTGCCGAAGGACTACATCAAGTCAGCGACCAGGACTTAAGTAAAGACAGGCCTGAAGAAGGCCACATGCTCCAGCCACTTCCTGTAGCACTTCTGGTACAGGTCATGGCTTGCGGCATCAGGCACAGCCCTTCCTTCAGGGCTGAAGGCCACATGCCCGCCAGTCACATCACCGATGTCTCCACCTGTTGCGCACCACAGGCCGTGGAGCACGGCTCCGAAGGCGGCGGCCTCCTCCTGCGCGGGGATCCGCACCGGGTATCCGGTGACATCGCTGACAAGCTGTCTCCAGAACGGGCTCTTCGCTCCGCCTCCGGTGAGGGTGAGGCGTCTGACTGCAATGCCTTTTTCACAGAAGGCCTCAAGCCCCATCAGAAAGCCGTATGTGACCCCTTCAAGCGTACAGCGCAGCATATTCGCCTCAGTAAGGTTCCAGGGTCTCATGCCCAGCAGGACGCCTTCTCCGTCCGGATAGTCAGGCACCCGCTCACCGTTGAGGAATGGCAGCATGAAAAGGCCCCCGGAGCCAGGAGAGGAAGAGGAAAGCAGGTCCTCCATTCCGGCATGATCAAGGCCGAACAGTCTCATCACCGCCGTGCTTGCCACAGTGCAGTTCATAGTGCACAGCAGAGGAAGCCAGCCTCCAGTTGAAGAGCAGAAGGCTGCAAAGCGTCCCTCAGCATCACAGGCAGGTCTGCTGCTTGTGGTGAACAGGGTACCGGACGTGCCCAGGCTGATCGTGACATCGCCGTCACTGACAGAGCCTGTGCCTATCGCGCTCATCATGTTGTCCCCGCCGCCGGAAGCCACAAGGCAGGACTCCGGCAGGCCGAGATCACGGGAAGCCTCAGGGCAGATGTTCCCGATGATTCCAGGAGACTGAGAGACAGGCGGAAGGAGGGAGGACAGGCCGGGAGCGACAGCCCCGGCGGCTGCGTCATCCCACTGCCCAGTGAAGATGTTCAGCAGTCCGGTTCCGGAGGCATCCCCTCTTTCCATGACGTACTTTCCGCTGAGGTACCAGTTCAGATAATCATGAGGAAGCAGCACATGGGCCAGTCTGTCATACACATCCGGATGATGCCTGTACAGCCACCTGATCTTGCCTGCGGTATAGCCGGGAAGCACAGGGTTCCCCAGGCGGGAGACGACTGCGTCCCTGCCCCCGCACTTCTGCTCAATCTCACGGCATTCGGCCGCTGTGGAGGTGTCGCACCACAGCTTGACGTTCCACAGCACCCCGCCTTTCTCATCGACAGGGACAAAGCCGTGTTGCTGCCCTGAAACGGAGACGACCTGTACTGATGATCTGAGGTCCGGGTCTATGCGTTCCATGCAGGCACGAAGGGCACGTATCCACCACTGCGCCTTCTGCTCCCGCACTCCTCCATCCCCGCTGATCAGCTCCAGCGGCTGCGACTGTGCCGCCAGAGTGCGGTGAGCCAGGCTGTCGTATATCAGGACCTTGAGGCTCTGGGTGCCAAGGTCAATGCCGAGGCAGATCATGACTCATCTCCGAACGGGCACTCTCCGGGGTACAGGCTGTTCTGGGGCCTGTTGTAGGAGATATCGGTGACTCCGAGATAATTCAGCACGCAATACAGTGTCCGCCCGATGCTCGCGAATGCGACGGCCCCGTGATGCGGGAAATGCTTCTCAATCAGGACATGGCGGTAGAAGCGTCCCATCTGGGGTATGGCGAACAGGCCGATTCCGCCGAATGACCGGGTCGCCACAGGAAGAACCTCTCCCTGGCAGACATAGGCCTGCAGGCTGGTGTCAGCATTGGAATGGAGGCGGAAGAAGGTGATCTTGCCTGCGGCTATGTCTCCTTCCAGTGTCCCGCGCGTGAAATCAGGATCGGCGCCTCCTTCAAGCAGGCGGTTCTGGATCATCTGGTACTTCACAGCGCCCTTCGAGAGACGACAGAGCGGAGTATTGCCGCAGTGGAAGCCCATGAAGACATCATGCAGGGAGTAAGGAAACCTGCCCTTTATTGCTTCCTCATACATATCTGCAGGCACAGTGTTGTTGATATCCAGCAGAGTCACGCTCTCCTGTGTTATGCAGGTGGCGATATACTCGGACAGGGCACCGTAGATGTCGACCTCGCAGGCTACCGGGATTCCTCTGGAGGCCAGGCGGCTGTTCACATAACATGGTTCGAAGCCGAACTCCTTCGGGAAGGCAGGCCAGCACTTGTTCGCAAAGGCCACATAGGAGCGGGAGCCGCAGTGTCCGGCGGCCCAGTCAAGAAGCGTCAGCTCATACTGGGCCATCCGTTCCAGCAGGTCAGGATATGTGTTCCCCTGCCCCAGCTCGGCGCTCATCTCCTCCATGACTGCTGGAATTCTGGCATCGCCCTTATGCTCACGGAATGAAACGAGGAGATCAAGTTCGCTGTTCTCCTCAATCTCGACTCCAAGATCGTAGAGGGCCTTTATAGGGGCATTGCAGGCAAAGAAATCCTGCGGCCTCGGTCCGAATGTTATGATCTTCAGGTCTCCGATTCCGAGTATGGCCCTGGCGACCGGGATGAAGTCACGGATCATCGCAGCGCAGTCCCGCGCGTCTCCGACAGGATACTCAGGAATATAGGCAGGAATCTGTCTCAGGCCGAGATTGTATGAGCAGTTGAGCATCCCGCAGTAGGCATCTCCCCTTCCCCCCATGAGGTTGTCGCCTCTCTCCTCGGCTGCGGCGATATACATCGCGGGGCCGGCGAAATACTGTGCGAGTACCGTCTCAGGCGTTTCAGGACCGAAATTGCCCAGATAGACCACCAGCGCATTGCAGCCGGCACTCTCAATCTCTTCCAGCGCCTTCAAGGCATCCTGCTCATTCTCGACGACTGTCCCCGCCTCGAATATGTCGATCCCGAGCGCCCTGCACTCCTGATACACTCTGCGCCTTCTCTCCTGCGAAATCGAGACGACGAAACAGTCACGGCTCACAGCCACAAGACCCAGCTTGACAATTGGTATGTTGCTTAACATGTTTTCTCCTTTTTTCTCTTATGGACAGGATCATGCTCATTGGATTGGAAGTCAAGAAAAATTATCTTGATCTGCTCCGTCCGCAACCCGTACAGACACTGCCCGCAGGGGAGAAAAAGGATGAGTTACTGCCTGCGGATGAACAGGCGGTCCGCATCCGGATCTGTGACCGAGGCTTCAGCAATGGCTGGCTTCCTGATCCTGTGCGTTCCTGAAGATCCTGCGGAAAAGAAAGCGGACAAGAGGCCCGCAGAACATGATCTGCCAGAAGAAAGCCATCGGGAAATTCTTCGCCACAGTCGTAAGCCAGGATGGTATGAAATCCATGAGAGCCGGCTTGTGGAATATGAGTGTGGCCCAGAAACTCATGATGGGACACATCATCGATACTGTCACAGCTGCCCTGAATGTAGTTCTCACAATCGCGTCAGAATCTTTATCCGTATTGCGCGCCGTGATTCTGGCGGTTATCGGGTCTGCGATGAAGAATGACATGATGAAACACAGAGGCATCATGAACACCATTTCATGAATGGCTCTTCCCATTGCAGTCCAGGAAAGTCTTCCGTCCATGAGCCCCTGATTGTAGAACTCCATTGTCGCAACCATGAAGACAACCATCATCAGGGTAAAGACAATATTCTGAGTCCTTTTCCCGATATCACCTCATTTCTGCATATCAGAAGTTGCCAGCATTTCGCGTATGATGCCGGGAATGTCACAGGCGCTGCAGCCAAGAGCACATCCCATCTCAGAATTGAACAATGACTCAGCCTGTCTGAATAATTCCGCCTCTGTGATTCTGGCTATTGGCTTCCCCTTCACGACTGTGTCTTCGTTGTTCTGCCAAATTTCCATGATGACAGGTAGCAGCTCATCAGGACGGCCGGAAAGTATCGCTTCCTTGTACCTGACTGTCCTCTGCCTATCCTTTACCTTGCTGATTCTGATGGCAGGGATGCTTCTGATAACCGACCATGAGGAGGGTATGACAGCTGAAGAAGGCAAAAAAATGATAGTCCCTGCATATTCATGGCTTACAGATCGGGGCAGCCGGGACTGACGCAGCTTTCGCAGATGTGCCGCAAAGAAGGGGAAGAGTCCGACTTAATGCATCGCCTGCCCTCTTCACGAATGGAAGGAATCATCCGATTCGTCATCACGCGCACCTGCCGCATTATTCTGCGATACGGACAATCTCATTATTCCACAGCTTGTCCAGAAACACCTTCCACGGCATTATCCTGATTCCGTCCTCAGTTGTACGCTCAAAGAGCTCCCGGCATACGATGATGTAATCCTTCACTGCATTCTCATCCCTGAATGCCCTGATCCCCCTGAGTTCCCTGTTCGAAATGTTCTTCGAGGTCTTCACTTCGATAGCAACTTTGTTCTCAACTACAAAGTCGACCTCATAACCTTCACGGGTCCGCCAGAAGTAAAGCTCATCGTCTGTCATCCTATAGTCGATATATGCCTTAAGTTCCATAAAGATGTAGTTCTCGAACATCTTGCCGTATTCGGTCATTGTCTCTGACGGGACAGGCATTCTCGCGGCGGCTCTTGCGACTCCGACATCAAAAAAATAGAATTTTGAGGTGTTTACAGGGATTCTCTTTGAGCCTTTCCTGTATGGCCTGAGATAGTAGCCGATGAAGGTGTCGACAAGTATCTGATACCAACCTTTGATTGTATCAGCAGACATGCCTATGTCCCTTGATGCATTCGTGTAATTCACCAGCTCTGTGTTTTCAGAGGCTGCGAATGTCAGGAAGTTGCTGAAGACTCCGAGATCTCGCCTCTCTCCTTCTGCTGCGATTTCATTATCAAGATAGCCCCTGACATAATTCCTGAGTTGGGTCTGATATGATTTTGCAGTGAATGCCTTCGGAAGCATTCCGGTTGCAAAGATACAGTCAAGATCCGGGTTTCTGTCTCTGATCTCCTTCCATACAAGAGGATGCATCGGCACGATTCCTGCTCTTCCTCCAAGAAGATTGCTTCCACTCCTTTTGAGTTTCCTTGCACTGGATCCAGTGAGAAGGAAATGAATATCACTATGCGTCATGATGTGCTGGATATCCAGAAGAACCGGAGGAAAGAGTTGCACCTCATCGACAATGACGAGGCCTTCAGTCCTGCCGTTCAGCATGGATCTCAGAAGAACGGGATTACGGCGGAATGCATCAAGAGTATCTCCATCAAGGAAAGTAATTGAGAGAATAGCCTTCTTCTGCAACTCATTCTCTATATATGCTGTTTTCCCAGTCATCCTGGGACCAAAGAGGAAAAGCGAGCTTTCCTCAAGCAGCCTCCCGATCTCCAGTGCTCTTCTGATGTATTCCATACTGCTACCTTCTTTCGGAATTATATCTAAAAATTCCGAATCATACCAGGAATTTTTTGGTATTTTTCCGTACGCCGGCTGAAATTCGGAGTCCTTTTTACTAAAGCTTCTGGATACAAGCAGAAGATAAGGTATACACGGCTCTTAATAGCTCGCTGCTATTGAATACATCTGATCCAAAATACAAACTGTTATATCATATGCACATTTCAAGATATTTCTAATTAATCCAAGCAAAGGAGGGATAATGATGAAAACAGAAATCTTCCCCAGCATGAACAAATACCTTCAGCACATAAGATGCAACGACACGGAGTTATGTCGTGTTATTCGTGAAATCGACAGCATGATGAGCTTTATAAGGTATCTTCCAGTAAAGGCTTTCATTTTCGATAGAGACGGAGATGGAATAAAGCCAGATAATATTTATTTTTACAAGACTTACATGGAAGATGGCTGCTTGAACTTTTTTGTCCCGAGAGAAGGAACGTCAAAAATCTATAAGCGCGATGCAAGACTGCACGCCAACGAACTCAAGACATGGAGATAACATATACTGCTCAGAAAGGTAAGAGATACCGCTCTCGATATTGAGCATGACTTACTCTATGATTCTGAAACAAATCGCACCGAGAACTGCTACGGAATTATGACATGCTTTAATGTCCTTACGGATATGAATGGGATCATTAAATCTGGAACAAATCGAGGCAAGCTCAGCCGCTGCATCACGATTGATGCAGGAGGGACAGGAGAAGACCTTGCTTCTATCCTTATCATGGTTCCTGATGCAGAATACGGCCTTACTCGTCTCCTTCCTGTAAGCGGTACTGATTGCACCAGCTTTGTGCAAGTGCAGATGGGTCACACTGACCTTAACGAAGAGTGGCTCCGTGAGTTTGTTACACCCGATGGCCAGTCTGGCAGCACTGAGTATACGACTGATCGGGTTGAGGTTGTGTATGGTGTAGGAATGCTTTCAAGAGGCGCTTGCATCAGAATCGCAAACATTGACTGGAGCAATCCAAGCAAGACAAACATGATAAAGGTCAGAGATGCGTACAGGAGAGCTGTAGCTGCAATTGACATTAAGATCAAAAACAAGCCGAAGCTTGCTGTCATGAACCCTGAAGTCAGGATCTGTCTCGCCGATTTACTTGACAAAGAGGGGCTGAAGACCCCGATCCATATTGCAGGAGGCAACAACATTCAAACGACTGAAGATGTTCTCCTTCCATGAATGAATATCGTTGAGTGCGACTCCATGACCACAGCAGAAGATCAGATAAAATAAGAAATTACGAATAATCTTAAAGTATACCATTCATGTTTTATCTGTTTTCGCAGATCCTTTTTCTTTCTAAAAAAAAAGGATGAGAGATAATTTCCAGAACTCACTCTGTCAACTGCTGAGGTGATGTTTCTGAATACGGCATATGAAATAACACCTTTTTGGTATGTTGAGCTCATCAGAAATGACAGGGACAAGGGAAACCCTTCAAGTCTCTTTGGCGCGACTTGAAGGGTTAATCACATGTGGACAATTATTTGCAGGGAACAAAGGAAAAGAAGTCAGCGAAGCACTGTGTCAGCAATTCTTCGGAACTCGTCATCAGTGACCAGACCTTTCTTGCTGATCCCAAGGGCCTTCACCTGATCAAGAATTTCGTGCACCTGTTCCCCTGAAGCGGACAGGCCCATCTGGTCCAGCTTGTACTCAACAGACAGTTTTCCACTTTTCTTTCCCAAAACCACTTCTGCTTTCTTGCCAAAATATGACGGGTCGGTTGCGAACATTGCTAATGGTTTGTTGACCACAAGATCAACGCCTATTCCAGATTCCCTGACATAATTTCGACTGCCAGAAAAAGGCTTATTGTGTGCAATTTCAACTCCAGAAAGATTGCTCACAAGCACACATAGTTCTGCCAGTGCACTCAAATCATATTTCTTATCGCAGCCCATGAGAATCTGAAGATTAAGAATCAGCTCTTCAAGCGCAGCATTTCCTGTTCTCTCTCCAAGGCCATTGACACACGCATGTACTGCATCACAGCCATTAGCCACTGCAGCAAGCTCAGTTGCCACAGCCATGCCGAAATCGTTGTGAGTATGAACTTCAACAGGAAGCCCTCCTGTCATCTGCTTCATTTTCCTCACAAGAAATCCGATTGCAGCAGGTGTTGCACATCCCATAGTATCTACAATGCCGATAGACGTAGGCGGAGCATTATCCATGATGCCTTTCACAAGGCTGCATAAATCGTCATAGTCCGCACGCGTCGTATCATACGGGAAATACAGGACTTTCAGTCCCTGGCTTTTCGCATACTCAATGCAGTCCACGCTTTTTTCCAGAACATCTTTCCATGTCCAGTGGAACTGATACTCCAGCTTCGGTCTGCCAATCGGCACTTCGACAACAACTCCCTTTGCCCCTGAATCCCGGGCCATGTCTACATCCTTGCGCATGGCCCTGGCAAAAGTATAAATCTCTGCATCTGGAAGCCGCCGCGCTATCTTGCAAATTGCATCGTAGTCCATCTGCGATACAGCAGGCATTCCTGCTTCAATCCGTCTTATTCCGACTTCATACAGCTTTTCAGCAATCTGGAGTTTATCATCTACGGAGAATACAACTCCAGGCGTCTGCTCTCCATCACGCAGTGTTGCGTCATGAATCGTGATTTCCCTTTTCGCGATGGATTCGTCAAAGACTCCTTCCATAAAGTCATATGGACTAACCCACCAAGCGCCTTCCTTGTAATAACTGCTCATTTAATTTCCTCTAACCGCAAGGCAATAAATGTGTGACAATCACCTGCCCCGGGAAAGAAGATATATGTCCTTGCGCCCAATGCTAGATGGAATTTATCAAGTTCATTCCGGCCCTTAGCTTATGATTCCTGACGTACAGTTCCAGTTCATCATATTCCTTCTGCTGAAGCAGCTCGATTATCCGTTCGTGTTCACGGACAGATTCATCCCTGTTGACAGAGGAAACCTTGAATACAGTGCGAGTGATTCTCCACTTATTCCACAGGCTTACAATCATAGTGTACAGCTCATGGTTCGGTATGCACTCATACATTTTGAGATGAAACTGCATGTTCAGATCACTGAGCTCATCGCCATGGACCTCAGAAAGATTCCGCATACTGTCATTGATTTTCTCAAGATCTCTGACCGTATCCTCTGTGATATAGTCTATGCTTAACCGGGATGCATACCCCTCGAGCACGCTTTTTATCTGGAAGATCGAAGTCAGAGTATTCTTGTCGAAACAGTCAATGACAGCTCCTGCATTGGCATATATCTTCAAATACCCTTCGCTCTCAAGCCTTCTGATAGCCTCTCTGACCGGAATTTCACTGATGTTCAGAGTACGTGCGATATGACTTATTACGAGTCTGTCACCCTGCTTGTATTTCCCCTGGATTATCCAGCTAAGTAGCTGCTCATAAACTATATCGACTTTGCTCTTGTACATCATGTTCACCCCCGGCCAGTTGTGGTCAATCTGAAAGGAACGGCTTGTCCGGAACGCTTTCCACTCTATCTGGTCGTTTTGGCCAGAATATGTCAAGGGCGTACACAGGATCATTCCCAATCACTTCTATGTAGTGCTCTGCATTGCTGGGAATGCTCATAACACAGCCACCCGTCAGGTGATATGCAACACCGTCAACATAGAAGTTACACTCGCCGGTGAAAATCATGGCAATCTGTTCATACTCATGCCTGTGAGGGCGTTTCTCATGGCCCGGCCATATTTGGCCAAGCTGTAAGGTCATATTATTTCCTTGAAAGCATTTGCCACAGATTTTCTCTCTCGACTTCTTCCATTCACAATCTTTCCAATCAACAATATGTGGAATTTTAGCCATTATTTTTCTCCATTTCAAAGGTTGATAAGCCTTCGCGGCGTGTCTTTTGCCATCATTTCGATCTTATCCATAGGAATTCCCTCATCCAGCAGTACAGAAAGAAAGCTGTACAGCGTCTCCACTGGGTTTGGGCTGCCTTTCTGGCCACTGTCAGAATCAATTACAACCTTCTCAATTGGAAGGTTGCTCAAATAGTCATGAACCCATTTCAACGGAATATTCGGACTACGCGGACTGTCAGTGACTTTCTCGAAAATTGCACCGTTAATCTCTATGAATGCACCTTTCTCCGCCCATCTGCAGGTATCTTCCAGTGTGGCTCCAATTATGAAATGCGGGTGATTGACCAGGATCTTTTTCAAACCGCAGCCAACAGCGAGGTCGATTACCTTATCTATCTCACTAGGACTCAGATGACCTGTAGCAAGAACAACATCCGGAAATCGTGAAAGGTACTCAATAACTGCCCGGACATCATTTTTAAGCTCTCCATCCTCGCCGACCACCGTCAAAGCTGTCTCTTGAACTCTCACGTTTCCGGCTCCCACAAACCGGCCCTTATGCCGGTTAATGTGGTTTGCAGCAGAAAGAGTAGGCAGCCAGATTATTTTGGCTCCCATTGCGACAGCCACATCAACGGTATTCAGATTGAATGCCCCAGTTGCGTTGTTCAGGCAGACTCCTCCGAAAATCCTTGTAGTCCTCCCCTCTTCCCCATATAGCGTATCCAGAATCTTCGTCTCCATCATTGTTGGAAAGTAATGATCCTTGATGACAATGGCAGAATACCCAGCAGCTGAAGCCAGTTCATACATTTGCCGTGCATCGACAGATCGTTCTGCGACAGATGGGCCGGCATGCACGTGAATATCAACAACCCCATTCATTAGATCTTTCATTTCAATTCTTTTCATCCCACACCTCCTCACACAGCCAGCAGATTGGGTAGGAACAGAACTACATCCGGCAGATAAGCCAGGATAAAGGTCACGATGAAAGCAACAACACAGAATGGCAGGACCGATTTACTCAACCGTCCAAGCGACACCTTGGATATGTTCGACGTTACGAACAGCACCTGCCCCACAGGAGGCGTTATGAATCCGATCGTCAGTGTAATGCAGAAGATTACTCCCCAATGGACAGGATCAACGCCACATGCAAGCGCGATAGGGGCCATAACTGGCGTGAATATCAACATTGAACTTGTTATATCCAGAACACATCCTGCAGCAACAAGAACCATGAGGAACATAAATATGATCACACTGGGATTACTCGTCACAGCAAAAATCAAGGACATAGCCTTCCCTGGGATATCATCAACTGCCATTGTCCAGCCCAGAATGTTTCCAAGGGAAATGACAAAGTAAATGCTTCCTGCTGAAAGACCTGCTCTGAAGATGATACCTGGCAGCTTCTTTATATCCAATGTCTTGTAGAAGAAACCGGCAAGAATCGCTGCTATAACCGCAACAGCACCTGACTCCGTGGTAGTGAAGATTCCACCCATTATTCCGCCAATTATGATCACAGGAATCATCAAAGCAGGAATTGCTTTTACAAAACTTTTCAGCAGCCGTTTGATGTCGAATTCACCCTTTGCCTCGGGGAAATCCTTCATATGCCTTGACTGATAGAAAATCAAGGCTGAATAACCCAAAGCGATACATAGACCAGGTATTACTCCAGCCATGAAGAGTCCCTTAATCGAGACATCGGCACTTGCCGCATAGACAACAAAAATGACTGAGGGCGGAATAATCGGTCCAAGGACTGAGGCAGCAGAAATTAAGGCTCCACTGTACTCCTCATTGTACCCATCCTTCTTCATCTCCGGCAGCAGAATGGAACACAGAATACTTGCGACAGCCTGTGCCGCTCCGATGATTGCAGAAAGAATTGCAGATATAATGACGGAAGTATACGCCAGGCCTCCCTTCTTATGGCCTACAAGATCTCTGGCTGCATCCATCAGCTTGGTAGTCACACCGCCAACATTCATTATCTCACCTGCAACAATGAAGAATGGAATACAGGTAAGAGAAATGTTGTCTATTCCAGCAAACAGACGCTGCGGAATGATGTTGAAAAAGGACGGATTACCCATCGAGAAAAGATGTGCAAGCCCCATAAAGCCCAGTACAAATGCCAGAGGAAAGCCCAAAAGCAACGTTACCAGGAATACACCAGCTACTAATAGCATTTGTCAATCCTCCACTTCATCTCCATTCCTTGAAAGAATGGTCACAATATTCTCTATGCCAAACAGAACCATCAGGAAAAATCCGATCGGGATCGCAGCATAAACAACAGGCATTGGCAGATTCAGTCCAGCAGAAGTCTGACGAGCGATTGAAGGCAGCCCTACAACCTGTACACCTTTGATACCCATATAAAGAGAGAAGCCGATTACACCAAGATCTATTACAAGTGAAATAATTTTTCTTGCTTTTGGCGATGATATCTTCTTCGTCACAAGGTCGAAACAAGCAAGGCCTTTCTCTCTGAACGCAGCAGCCCCGCCAATAAATCCCACATAAACGAAGAGGTATCGCATCAGTTCCTCAGACCAGACAAATGACTTGCCAAACAGATAGCGCCGTATCACCTCAACAAACGTAAGGATGATGGCAAATCCCAGAATCGCAGCTAGCGCATACCGGACGGCTATGTATATTGCATCCAGAACCTTCTTTATGTACTTCATTTCTCACTCCATAGTCGCCTTAAGCTCCTGAGCTTTGTCGATGAATGCGGCCATCAGAGGATCCATCTCTCTGTATTCGTCATAAAGCGGAGCCATGAGCTTTTCAAAGGCCTCCACATCTTCAACCTCATTGAAGACCATCCCTTCTGAGAGAGCCAGATCATATGCTTCCTGATCTTCTAATGGCAGCCATTCTGAGAATAGCTTATCCTTTGCCTCTTCACAGGCCTGAAGTATGGCATCCTGATATTCGACAGGCAGGCTGTTCCACACATTACGATTAAAGACATAGATGCTGGCATAGGGGTACAGGCCAATGAACGACATGTAATCCGCAACCTCGAACAGGCTCATTGATTTGACAGACATGAGGTTGATTTCAAGACCATCAACAATGTGATTCTGCATCGCTGTATACACTTCGGAGTATGCAAGCGGGTTCGCGTTTGCCCCGCAGGCCTGCATGGCCTTAATCAGCATATTGCTCTGTGCCGTTCTTATTATCATTCCTTTTAGGTCATCTGGTGTGTTGATCGGATGTCCATTCGTTGCGAAATGACGCATGCCGTTCTCCCCCACCCCAACAATCTTGACACCAAGCTCCTGGCCTACCGCTTCTGCAAGATCCCAGAATTCATCAGATTCAAACATAGCATTCTCAAGCTCATAGCTGTTGATAAGAAATGGCAGCTGGACTACATCAAGAAGTGAAGTGTAATTTGAGAAAATGCTCATCGATATGGCGACAAATGGAACAGTGCCGTCCATACACTGCTGCAACAATGCTGCATCCTGCCCGAGCTTTGACTGATCATAAAGATCAATTGTGAGTGCACCGTCAGTCAGTTCTCCAACGCGCTGGACAATAAATGGTCCACTCTGGCCAGTATGCGTATTCGGATTTCCCATTGATCCCATTGTTATGGTCATTGGTTCTCCTGCACTAACAGCCTGCATGCCTCCTTCAGCAGTGCCATTAGCAAAAATGAAAGACAGTCCTGTAGCAAGGACAACAAGAATTGAAATCAGCCTCTTCATACCAGGCCCTCCTTTTTTCCTTTTTCATATATCATATATCATATATGATCGCTGTCAATCTTAAAGTTTTGATGCTCTGTGTTGCTGGGTTGAGTGTTTTGATATTATTTTTCAGACAAATTCAAAGGGAAGGAGGTATTGCCATGGCGACAGAATCATTCAGCAGGACATTTACTGTGAACCCAGACTGGGGCATCAAGAACCTTGAGAAAGCTATCGACAACGGATCTCCTGCTGTGAAGAGGCTGAGTACTCCAGAAGCCAAAGCTAAATTCAAAGAGGCAACTACGATGACGCCTGAAAGAGCTGCAAGACTTAAGGCGAGGTATGGTGAATGAGACTGGAGTGTACAGAGCTCCGTGAGTTCATGGATCTCGTAGGAGAGGATAAGGCTTTGCAGGCTTTATCCTCTTTTTCGGTGAAGAGAAATCCGGATGTTGAGAACTTCATCCGTACCAATGCAGTCGCTTATGAAAAGAGTGACAATGCCAGAACCTATCTTGTGACAAATGAGAATGACGATATTCTCAGAATCAGCTATAGCCGCTCAGTAGGTCGGCAGCGTCTCATAGCCTGCTGTCTCATAGCTTGAGAACGAAGAGTCATACATATACCCCCTGCTCACCGCCTCACGCTGTGTCTCAAGCCAGGATCTCAAATATACAAGCCTACTTGTCACAGATGCGAAGTACGACAAGGAAATCTCAATCTCACTGTCACGGGCGATTGATCTCCAGATGTCACAGAAGTCAAGCTGGAGACGCGCGAACCTGCGGATCATCAGGCGGACCTCATCCTCAAGGTAAACGAAATCCTCAACAGCCAGTTTCCCGCTCTCTACACTGCGGATTACCCTGTGCGAGAGATCAAGCTTGTCCACAAGCAGCCTGAATGCATCCCTCACATAGCTGAACTCCCGCTTCAGGATGCTGTCTGACAGCCTGCAGATCAGCTCCCCGCTGTCTGCAGCGACACGCTCAATCGCACGGCATGTGGAATCAGGTATTGAAAAGTAAGGACGCAGCGGATGATGGGCATGAGGCTCAAGAACAGGCGTCACACCCTCCGGCAGATCAAGATTATAGGCCTCAAGTCCGACAGGAGGCACAGGCCCCCTGACAGCCCTGCCGAAGACCGGCTCGTCAAAGAGGGCCATAACACACTCACTGCGGTTCTTGGACCAGAGCGGAGGCAGTCTGTAAAGCGATGCGAAAAGATGCATCAGACTGGAATAGACGGGTTCACCGAGTGTGAAATCCACTATTCTGTCAGCAGCCTCCTGCGTTGTCTTGCGCCCGGTCCAGGCGACAAGCCCGGCAAAGATATAACCGTATAGGGCGAAACCGGACATCGCATAACCGCCGTGATCATTCCAGTCAGTGTAGAGCATGCCCTCACAGCCGGCTTCTATTGACTCAGTCAGCAGGTTCTGGACATTCGTGATCATGCCGTCAAAGCGCGGAAAAAGGGAATTCCACTGGCCCGAACCGGGACAGGCCCAGAAATGACAGCCATGTTCCCTGAAAACGGCAGGTGATCCATAGAAAGGCTTGGGATCATAAATCCAGTCAAGATAGACAATGTCATCCGGCATTGAGGCAAGCAGCTCGGGATGCTTGAGCACTATGTCGCCGAAGACCATGATTTTCTTCGAATACTTTCCAGCCAGTTCATGAAGCCGTTTGAGATGGCCCATATAGACCTCCCCTGCCGTGGACCCGGAACAGCTGCAGCTCTTTCCGCTTCCGATATCATATGTCTCATCGGAGCAGACATTGAAAAGTGGGTCATCAAACAGCGGCATGAACTCGCCATACAGCTCGTCCAGAAAGACATAAGTCCTCTCATCAGAGGGGGACAGTGTCCAGAAAAGATCACTCTCCCTGAGGCTGGAAAGCCCCCTGCGCGTCAGAATCCTGTTGCAGTGGCCGAAGGACTGCAGGTTGCCCTGCAGGCGTATGCACCTCCTGCTGCAGTACTCTTTCAGCTCAAGTATCTCATCACGTGTATAAGGATCACTGCCCTCCCAGATCTCCCTGTGATTCTGGAAGGCGAAAGTATGCTCGATATAGAGCTGGAAGACATTGAAGCGGGCAAGCGCGATCACATCCACGATACGCTTCAGCTCATCAAGTGTGTAGGTCTTTCCCCTGGAGACATCAAGCATGAGGCCTCTGTTCGGCAGAACAGGCCAGTCCTCAATCCGGCAGCATCGCTTATTGTCCTCTCCCAGCAGAAGCGAAAGAGTCACAAGCGAGTGGCACAGTCCGCTGAAATCATTGGCACTTATTCCGATGAAACCGTTCCAGGCTTCTATCACATAGGCCTCATCAATCCTAGGACACTCAGGCAGCCTGCCCTGTCCCAGGCAGGCGGAATAGCCTTCACGCTCCTCGACACGCACAGCAAGGTGCTCAGGCAGCAGGCGCAGGAACACATCCTCAACCTGGCAGCTGAGAACCAGCTCTCCGCCGCTGAATGCAAAAGACTCATCACTGTATTCGATGCTGCGCACAAAGGCCCCGGTAATCATTTTCATAACCTCCTATTGCCAGGGATAGGCCCTGTCCCACATATTTCTGAAATCCGCTGTCCAGAGGGTCCCGTAGTCATCGGCGCCATGATAATCGTCCAGGCACGGAGTCTTTCCGGCGAGCAGCGCCTCCCTCTGCCCGGCAAGGAAAATGGCTGCCTTCGACAGCTGGACAGACGCCTTGTCAAAGAGGAACAGAGTCGATTCCATGCCATCACTTCTGGCCCTCTCGAGCCAGAGTGACGTGAAATCATTTCTTATCAGCGTGAAATCGCGGTAGAGCCGCTTGATCCCGATGATATGGTCAAGCAGTCCGGCACTGTCCAGGCTGCCCGCATTGAAATCACTGATGATCCGCCAGGACAGCAGCCCCTTGCGGCCTGTGTACTCACTCATCCTGGCAGCAAGCATGACCTCCCTGCGGAAGACATCTCCGGCGATCTGCGGCCAGAAAGAGGAAAGCCGGCTGTCGCTCTCAAGACAGTGCATGGCCTGCTGCCCCTTTTCCATGAGCCAACGGAATGCCGGTGCCTCAAGCTTCGGATACTTTTCGTTTCCTGTCAGGGAAAGGCCCTTCAGCATGTCATCAAAGAAGGCATAAATGGACATCGTCTTGAATCCAGTCTGCATTCCGGGTGCAAGATTGGAATCCATAAGCAGTCTGAATGCACACGACAGTCCGGGATCAGGAAAGAGCAGGCTGCACGCCTCCAGCCAGAACTCGTCGCTGTTGTCACTGCGGTGAATGTTCCAGGCGCATTCGGCCGCATACAGATAGGCGAACAGAGACAGACCATAGGGCTGATAGTGCCCGTAATCGCCCCAGTCCGTGATCATGTAGCCCGTTGCGCCACTGTCAAAAGCATCAACGGCATAGCCTCTGATATTAACGAGGCTGTTGTACACACGTGGAAAGATGGAATTCCAGCTGGATGTCCCGCAGGCCGCCCAGTGATCAAGGGCTGAGTCCTTGAAGGCCAGTATGCTCGGATATGAGTCGGCAGGGTTGTAGTTCCAGTCAATTACAGTCACATCATCAGGCAGGCTGACTGCCAGATCCGGGTATTTCAGGAAAATGTCACCCCACAGCTGTATCCGCTGCGCACCGTGCTTTCTCGCAAGATCTGCGACTTTCACAAGATATGAGAGGAATACCTTCCCCTTGCCCTCTTTCTCCACAAGATCACGGCTCAGACCGCTTCCGAGGTCATAGGCCTCATCCATGTTGATGTTGACAGTCCTGGAAGAATACCAGGGCAGCACTTGTGCGAATTCCCTGTCTAGGAAGTCCAGCACTCCGTCGCAGCAGGCACTGAATGAGAACAGGCTGTCATTCTCCGCCAGATCTGAGTAGGCACCGAACCTCAGGACACCGTGCATATGGCTGAATGTCTGGATATTGGGCTGGAGCTCGACAAAGCGCTCTCTGGCATACTGGTCGAGTTCCCTGATCTCTTCCTCTCCGTAGGCACCATACAGAGAGCCTACCAGCGGACTTCCGGCCAGTCTGTGCCTGTCCTCCATGTACAGCTGCAGCACATTGAGACAGACTGAGGACATGAAATCCACCAGAGTCTTGAGATAGGCGATTGAGGGCAGTTTGCCCCTTGAGACATCCAGCATGAGAGCCCTGCTGGCAAAGGCCGGAGACGCTTCTATCAGTCCAGTGTGAAGTTGGCCGCAGAAAAGGAGCTGTCGGAGCTGCTCAAGGGCACAGTGAAGGCCTCTGACATCTGGAGCAGAAGCCCTGACCAGGGTCTTCCGGATCTCAAGTCTGTAGGCCTCAGCACTCCCGCTGAACGGAAGGCTGGAAACAGCCAGTTCCAGAGGCAGGCCGCACTCATCCACCGGAAGCTGTTCCAGAGTGTGTACCAGACAGGCGAATACCTGACTGTCGCAAGGTTTCAAGCTGAAGGCGGAGACGTCCAGACGCTCACCCCTCCGCTTCCAGTTTGGCATGGGGATACTCATAATCACCTCAGAATCCGCCGGCCAGGGCGGCCGGCGGAGCGAAAACATCAAAGCGGTCTGATTTCACCGTTGAGAAGCTTGATCACGACGAAGCTGTCATCGCCCGGAGAGTTCTGGTAGACACCTTCATCACCTGTCCATTCGGTCCTCAGTCCATTTGAGGAAAGGTTCTGGGACCACTTGGTGTAAAGCGGCAGATAGGGAACAGTATCATTGAGAGTGACAACCAGTTTCTCGATACTCTCCTTCTGTGCCTCTTCATCCCAGCCCTCTGTGGACGAGTAGATCAGCTGCTCAAGATCCACAGTACCGTAGTCCTCCGTCTCCTGAACCATCGGATAGCCGAGGCCGTGTGAGGCGTTGACATTGCTCATCAGCAGCGGAGTCTCGAAAGCGAACATCGGGTGCGGCTGTGCTGTTCCGAAGAAGGACAGTGCCATCTGGAAATTACCCTCGTTTATGTTTGTCTGCCTCTGGGACTCCTCGATTCCGATGAAGGTGGTCCTGATTCCGAAGTTCGTCAGCTGGATCGCGATCTCACTGGCAGCAGCCGAGGCATCTGACCAGGAAGCGGGGCACTGCAGCTCAAGTGTGAACTGTTTTCCATCAGGCATGTACCACTGGCCGTCCTGTCTGTAGAAACCTTCACCCTCGAGAAGTGCCGCAGCCTTGTCATAGTCGACCGCATAGCTGTCCAGCAGCGAAGTGTCAACCCAGGCCTCGGTCATCGAGTCTCCAAGTCCGCTGACATATTTCGTGCCTCTTGTGACACCTGGAAGCGCGAGCTGCCCCACCCTGTCTCTGTCGATCACATAGCAGATGGCCTGGCGGACCGCGACATTGTCAAGCGGCTCATGCGCACAGTTGAAGTACAGTGCGATGCCGTCCATTCCCTGAATCTGTATCGTCTGATAGCCAAGGCCCTTGAAGGTCTCGATTGACGAGGAGGGGAACTGGTGTGTCAGGTAGTCGATCTGCCTGTTGAGCACAAGCGGCGTCAGGTCAGGCACGTCTCCGTTGTAGACAATGATCTTGTCGAACTGGACAGTGTCGGCCAGGAAGGAATTGGGATTCTTCGGCAGCTCAACATAGGACTGGCTGACAAGTGCCGGATCAAGGTAATATGGTCCTGTAGCATTCACGTAGTCGGGGCGGAAGGTGTTGAACTCGGAAACAAGGGCGGAATACTCGGCAGAGTCAGTGCCAAGTCCGCTTGAGAAGATATCATCCGCCCTGTCTGCGTAGCTTCCATAGGTCTTGTAGTCAACAATCGGCTTCCTGAGAATGTAGCGGTGAAGCATTGTGGTGGGCTTGGAAATCGTGAACTCGACTGTCAGGTCATCAACAACCTTCACGCCGCTGATATAGTTCCATACAGGGTTGCCGACCAGTCTGTAGATCATGAATGTCGTCCAGACATCCTTTGCAGTAAGGTCGTCACCGCTCAGCCATTTCACATTGTCCCTCAGATGGACAGTATAGACAGAACCGTCATCACTGATCTGCCAGTCAGTGGCCAGCAGCGGGTTGTATTCTCCCGTGGATGCGTCATAAGTCGCAAGCGGAAGCTGATGGATCTCCCTCCAGTACTTCAGTTCGATCGCGTTGGAGACGAACATGTTGAAGTGTCCGGTAGGAACGGTCGAATAAGGCCAGCCGCCGGCAAACACGCTCTGACCGGCAGCGGCCCCGGCAGTGCTCTCACCGGCTCCGCCTGCAGAGACCGCAGACAGGACCATAAGGACCAGAAGAATGGACACAATAGCTTTTCTCATCTATTTCCTCCTTTTGTTTATGCAATGCCATGCGGCACCGCTTATTGTCAGAATGAGGCCGATGACAATGTTGATCACCGACAGGATGCGGCCCTGAGACCCTTCCGGGTTTGCCGTAAGCGTGAAGGCCGACAGGACAAGCATCACCAGGCCGAATGCGGCCACGAAGGAAGCGAAGCGGCCTAGCATCTATTCCTCTTCTCCATTGTAAAGAAGACAGGAGACGCGCCTGCCGTCTTTCAGACGAACGAGTCCGGGATGCTCCACATCGCACAGCCCCTTCCTGCACTGGGGGCATCTCGGATGCAGAGGACAGCCGGACGGGATATTGGCAAATGACGGGATATCGACACCAAGCAGCTCATAGCGTTCCTCAGCGGTCTGCTCAAGTATTCCCGTGTTCCCGCGGGCAGCGGTCAGGATCGCCTTGGTGTATGGATGTCTGGGTGATGACACAAGCAGGGAGGTGTCCCCCTCCTCAACTACCTGTCCCAGGTACATGATCATCATCTTCTTGCCTGCGGCGAAGTATTTTCCAAGCGCCAGATCGTGGGTGATGAAGAAATAAGCACAGCCAAGCCGATCCTGGATATCCTTCAGAGTCGACAGCAGACTTATGCGCAGCGAGGTGTCGATCATGCTCGTAGCCTCATCAACTACGATGAAGTCAGGATCAAGCGCCAGAATGCGGGCTATGGACACCCTCTGGCGCTGGCCGCCGGACAGAAAGGCGGGATACTTGTCCATGAAGTCATCCACGGGAACGAGGCCCACAAGCTCGAGCAGCCGCGATACCTCCGCATAGAGCTCACCGGTCTTTCTCATTCCCTTGTGGCGCCGGAGAGGATTCGCGATCATGTCGAAGACCATCATTGACGGATTGAGTGACTCGTACGGATTCTGGTGAATCATCTGCACACGTGTCCTGAACCGGTTCCAGTCTGCTCCCCTGAGCTGAGACACCTCTTTCCCCTCAAAGAGATAGCTTCCGCCTGAATACGTACTCAGCCCGGCAAGAATCTTGCCCAGCGTGGTCTTTCCGCAGCCGGACTCTCCGACGACGCAGATTGTCTGACCTCTGTCAATGGTGAGGTCAACCGACCTCAGGACCTTCGTCCTGTTCCTGGCGGAGCCGAACTCCTTTTCTATACCCTTAAGCTCAATCAATGGCATTTTTCTCCTCCACAGGATGGAAACAGGCCCAGGCTCTGCCGCCGCAGGACTCTGATTCAGGCTCCTGCCTGCCGCATCTCTCATCAGCTCGTCCGCATCGCGGTGCAAAGAGGCATCCGGCAGGAGGGGCAACCAGGTCCGGCGTCGTACCGGGAATTGAGTAAAGCTCATCAGAAGGCGTGCTCAGACGGGGGATCGCCCGCAGGAGCCCGTCACTGTAGGGATGGCGTGGCGAGAGGAAGAAATCCCTCACGGGAGCACTCTCCACGACTTTTCCCGCATACATCGTGACGACACGGTCCGCGAGTTCTGAGACGATTGACAGATCATGAGTTATGAAGACCATGGAAAAGCCGAAAGTGCGTCTCATGTCATTCAGCAGACGGAGTATCTTCTCCTGAGTGATCAGGTCAAGCGCTGTGGTCGGCTCATCAAGAATCAGGAGACGGGGCTCCAGTATCATGGTCAGGGCAAGCAGTGTCCTCTGTTTCATCCCTCCGGAAAGCTCATGCGGATAGGAATACAGTATCTTGTCAGGGTCAAGCATCACCATCTTCAGCAGCTCCCTGGACCTGCTGAGTATCCACTCATCATTCTTTGACGGGTCATGGGCCTTCACCGTGTCAACAAAAGTCGTGAATATCCTGCGCACTGGATTGAATGAGCTCTGTGAGGCCTGGAACATCATGACGACATCCTTCCACAGCAGAAGCCTCTTCTCATTGCGGGCCAGCGCATACATGTCTACGACATCCCCGTCTGATTTCCGGTACAGTGCGCGCCCCGAGTCAATCCGGGCAGCCAGAGGCAGAATTCCGACCACTGAAGTCGCGAGCGTGGTCTTTCCGCAGCCAGACTCCCCGATCAGGGCGACCGACTCCCCTTCCATTACATCCAGTGAGGCATGACTGACCGCATGCAGGCTTCCTCGTTTGGTCCTGTAGGAAATCGAGACATCGTCAAAACGAAGTATCCAGTTATCCATATCCGCCTCCTACTTCCTCAGTGACGGGTTGAAAACGTCTTCCAGGGCCTTGCCGATCCAAACCAGGGAAAGGATAAGAAGGCAAATCATTACAGTGGGTGCAAGCAGATAGAGTATTGTCCTGGGGTTGTAGATCACACCCTGTGTCCAGGCGAGATTGATCATCACGCCCCAGTTCTGCTCAAGCGGCAGAAGGCCGAGGAAGACCAGACCGACTTGCGAGTAAATCGTGCTTCTCATCAGCAGAGTGAAGTTGACAGCAAGAAAGCCCATCATATTGGGAAGGATCTCCTTGATGACAATGTGCCCCAGAGACAGCCCCTGCATGAAGGCGACTTCTATATAGTCCCTCTCCTTCAGTGACAGGACCTCAGAGCGCACTGTCCTGAATATTCCTGCCCAGGACAGTATGGCCAGCACGAGGGCCAGTGTGGTGTTGTTGAGCGTGAAGAATGCAGAGAATACAACCAGCAGCGGGAAACGTGGAATCGAGAGCCACACGTCTGCCAGGAAAAGCATGATCTCATCGAACCTGCCGCCCACGACAGCAGAAAAGGCCCCGATAAGGACGCCGATGAGCATTCCCAGGACAGCCGTGACGAATGACAGGACAAGCAGCTCACGTCCGCCATTGGCGATCTGGCACCAGATATCACGTCCCAGATGGTCAGTGCCCAGAATATGCTGTGCGGACGGCCCCTGCAGAATGCTTGACGGGTCTGACTCAACATCAACCGGAAACACTGCCGGAGAAATGACCGACAGCACGACGATCACAGCCAGGATGACAAAGCCGATCATACCTACCCTGTCGTGGCTTATCGCATACCATATCTGGCGGAAGAACCTCTGCGCCCTTCCGGAAGACGACAGCGTCCTGTAAACTTTCTCAGCCATTTTCCCTCACCTTCTTCTTCAGCTTGATCCTGGGATCAAGGACAACATAGAGGATCTCGGCGAGAAAGTTGCAAAGCACTATTGCCGAGGTCATTATCAGGAAGATCCCCTGCATCAGCGGGTAGTCCCTTCCGTTTGTTGCGTTCAGCAGTTCCAGTCCGATTCCCTGATAGACGAACAACTGTTCGATGATCAGAGAGCCGCCGATTATGAAGCCCAGCCGCATCGCGAACTCGGTCACGATAGGGAGCATGGCATTGCGGCCGACGTAGTTGACCAGTATCGTTGACTGGCGCAGGCCCCTGACCTTCGCAATCTGCACATAATCCGTGTTCAGAGTGCTTGTCGTACTGCCTTTCATAAGAAGGATCCAGATTCCTAGCTGCGAGAACATGTACGTGAGAATCGGAAGCAGCCCGTGCAGCAGCACGTCAAGAATGAAGCCGGCATTCCAGCCGGGAGTAACGAACATTGAGTAATTGCCCCGCAGCGAAGTTATAGGGATGATCGTATGGCCCATGCCGTATGTGAAGACGCCGAAAATGAGAAGGAGGAAAATCGCAATGAGGAAGTCAGGAATCGCACTGAGAAAAGACGCGAAGCCTGAGACTACCGGTTCATACCATCTGTCTCTCTTCATCGCCATCAGCGCGCCGACCGAAATGCCTATGATGAACGACAGGAGCAGTCCCATTCCGACCGTGAACAGTGTCCAGGGCAGCCGTGCCGCTATGATGCTCATCACATCTACGCCTGGGGACAGCAGGGACTGGCCGAAATCGAAATTGGCCACATCTGACAGGAAGCTCAGATACTGTTTCCAGATCGGTTCGTCAAGCTCCATTGAGAAGAGAGACTGGGCCCTGAGGGTTGCCTCCTCATATCCGATTCCATATACGACCATCTGCTCTTCGATGTAGCGGTCAACAGGATTCGACGGCATCATGCGGATCAGCACGAAGATAAGTGTGGTGACCACCCAGATGGTGAAAAGCATTTTCAGCAGCTTCTTGACAAGATAGGCTACCATCTCCTTTCGATACCTCCTATTATCTCCCTGACAAATGAATCGATTGCCTTAAGTGCAGCCCCTCTTGCCGGAGCGTTGAAGTGGGCCTCTGTCTTTACCTCGACATCGCATGGCAGGTTGGAAAGTATGTTTTTAAGACGCTCTGCAAGATGGCTGTCAGCATCACAGAGGGCACTGCCGCAGATGATCAGTCTTGCAGGATTCATCAGATAGCAGACCATCTTCATGTGATTGGACAGCCTGCCCAGTGTATCCTCCAGCTTGTCAGCCGACAGGTCTCTCTCATCCTTGAGGAAGGAGCCGTCCTCGTAATACTCGCCTGCACAGCCGTCGCTTCCCCTGAAGAGCTGCCCGTTCACCATCAGGCCGAGTCCGATGCCGAATGGCCTGGTGTTCAGGACATAGGTGACTGAAGTCTCATCACCCAATCTGTCTTCGAACTGGTAGCACAGTGCGGCACAGTTTGCATCATTTTCCACTATCACCTCATATCCGGGGAACCCTTTGCGGATGTTGTCAACGAAACTGAGGAAATTCCAGTGAGTCTGCCTGCCAGGCGACGGATACCTGTTTCCGGATTCCAGCCGGCCGTCATTGTGTATTATTCCCTTGACGGCAATCCCGACTTTTCTCACCTGCGGGTGGTTCTTCAGCTGGATCGAGATGCAGCTGATCAGTGTATCCTCCAGCATGCTGTCATCTTCAATCGGATGGCGCTCGCATTCGATCATTCTCCCGTCAAGCCCGTAAATCGACATCTCGATGGCGTCATCTATCAGGTAGATTCCCAGAAAGCATGCCGCTGAGTTGTCAAGCCCGATGACAACTCCCGGCTTTCCGACCTTTTTCTCTCCGGCAGGAAGCCCCTCATGCTCACAGATCAAATTGAATGAGCGCAGATCATTGACCAGATATGAAACGGTGGATGCCTGGAGAGCGCAGCAGCTCTTGAGCTCCGACTGCGTCATCGGTCCTCCCAGCTGTAAAGCCTCCACTACTCTGAACAGATTCTGTTTCCTCTCATGTTGCTTGTTCATGCGCTGTCCTTTAATTCAATCAAACTATGAACAAATTATTTGCTCTATATTTTCCATCTGTCAACTTCCACATTATTGAGAATTCAGGAATGAAATTGTTCAAGATTTTCCTCATTACTCAGCAGGAGCTCTCCATCAGACAGGAGAGAAGTCATTTCAGCTATCATATCGGAGCATCTTAAGCACATATTCTGCTACATAGCGCCGAAGTATAAGATCACGCTCTCGGAATGGAACCATGACAAAAACCATGTGCATATCCTTTTTAAGGCTGAGCCTGACAGTGAGCTGACGAGGTTGTGAATCTGACAATCCACTATACTATGCGTAAGTTAAGTTTCATGATGGCCCTGTCATCGTCGTGAAAGAGACAGGCATCAGAAGCTCCAAGCTGAAACCTGGATCCGGCGCCCGAATGCGGTGGAGAATCTTGCAAATACGCGAATCCTGTACAAAGAATAGTAGTATGCTACCAGAGAACATCAAACACCTAGAGATGATAGAAAACGTCATCACCAGACTGTCTAACATTCAGACCACGCTCAAGGGATGGCTTGTCACTCTCCTTGTCGCATTCATGACACTGTCAAAGACACTCGGAGGTGTCCACACCCCGGACAAGAAGATTGTCATCAGTGCAATACTTATCTTCTGGTATCTGGATTCCACATACCTGTACAAAGAGCTCATGTTCCGGGAGCTTTATGAGGAAGTGAGGAAAAAGCCGGATGAACCAAGTGACTTTGCAATGAAAATCAACTATCCCAGGTCAACCAGATTTGCCCGGCGTGCCAGGGCTGCATTCAAGCCCTTCATGATTACCTTCTATATCGCTGTTGCCCTGCTGTGCCTGCTTTTCTTCCTGTGAGGAGAATCTCAGGAGGAGCCAGCGCCACACAGCCTAATATCGGTGACATGAAGGAAAGTCGCTCATGACGCAATCAAATAGCTGAAGGGCCTCCTCATAGAAGGAAGAAAAGGAGTAAGCTGATCCTGGAAAATCTCAACTTCGAGGACTTTGCATGATAATCGGACTCAGACGCGGAACAGTTAAACTTGTTGAACATCAGGAAGGATGGAAGGAAGCAGGAACAAAATGCATCGAACTGCTGTCTTCCATACTGGGAGAGAGTGCTGTTGCGATAGAGCATGTGGGCAGTACGGCAATACCCGGGATTCATGCAAAACCAATTATCGATATCGTCGTGGGAGTGTGTTCGCTTGATGATGCAATGAAATACAAAGATGAGCTGGCATTTCATAAGATCATCTTCCTTGGAGAAGACAACCCCGGACAGCTTCTTTTTATCATTGGAGATGACGATATCAGAACGCATCACATCCACTTCGTCCCCTGAGCTGGAGAAGCATGGCAGAATTACATAGACTTCAGGGATTATCTTTGTTCAAATCCAGAAGCAGCAAAGGCTTATGATGAGCTGAAACTGAGACTATCAAGTATGTATTCAGGCGACCGGAAAACATACACAGCGTCAAAAGCTTCGCTCATAAATAATACCATAGCAGAAGCAGGAAAGAGAGCTGTATTACGCTAATTCTTTTCTGCAACCGGTAAAGAACTTCTTAGGCTCACCCGAAAAGTCCAGATAGATAATGCTTTTTTTTCATACCTTAATTGGTATTTTTTTTTCGCTTCTCATCATTGACTAGTGGTTATCGTTTGCTCTGTTCAGGAATGAGCCTGTGATGCTTCCTGACCTAATTGATTCCAAGTACAGGCGGCATCCCATCAGGGCAATATTGTGCAAGCGGCAACAGTTCACTCACAGTCATCCTTCAGTAGTTTTCTCGTCAAGGAGGAACTCCTGTATTCCGATGAAAAGTATCCCCTTCTCATCATACCAGGGAATGATATCATCTTTTACAACGACGATTTTCTTAAAGGAATCCCCAACCCTGTTCAGGGAATTCGTCTCTTGCATTCTTTTTGCCTCATCATCTACGCAGAGAGCAGACTGGATGTAGTAGCGTATGTCACCCTTGTTTGCGACGAAGTCAATCTCTAGCTGTGTACGGATCTTCTTGCCCGCTTCGTCTTGTGTGTTGTATTCGACTACACCCACATCAACATCAAAGCCTCTAGATATAAGTTCATTGTAGATGATGTTCTCCATAATATGGTTCTCTTCCTGCTGTCTGAAATTCAGCCTTGCATTGCGAAGTCCGACATCGGAGAAATAGTATTTAAGTGGTGTCTCTATATATTTCTTCCCCTTGATATCATAACGGCAGGCCTTGGACAGAATGAAAGCATCTATGAAGCAATCAAGATATCTGCTGATTGTGTTAGCATTAACCTGCACATGTCGGACACTCCGGAAAGTATTTGAAAGCTTTGTCGGGTTTGTGAGCGACCCGACGGAGGATGATATGATGTTCAGGAGATCCTCAAGGATGGATCTGTCATTCAGTATGCGGTTCCGCTCCAGGACATCCTTGAGATATACATTCTCAAAAAGATCTTTGAGATACTTACTTTTATCCTCATGGCTCTTCAGATATAGCACATATGGCATTCCTCCATATGTGAGATACTCTCTCCACGTAAACCTTTTGTCTCCGTCAAAAGCGTCATGGAATTCCCTGTAAGAGAGAGGCTGTACGTGTATTTCATC
This sequence comes from uncultured Spirochaetales bacterium, assembly GCA_944390045.1. GTDB lineage: Bacteria > Spirochaetota > Spirochaetia > Sphaerochaetales > Sphaerochaetaceae > Bullifex. Next base: position 54,910 of record CALXOO010000003.1, read on the forward strand.
ACCGCGTCCTCTGAATTCTGTCAATATGTCGGAAGAGAGCATGTGCGAATTGCTTCCAGTGACATAGAGATCAACATTCTTCAACTTCATCAGCCCGAGCAGCACATCTATAAACCCGATTTTTGCATCCTTGTCATCAAGATAGGGATTCTGAATATCCTTAACAAACTGAATCTCATCAAGAAGCACATAGAATCTCCTGCTCTTATCAGAGACCTTGTCTCGTATGTATGCATCAAGCTCAAGAGGATTACGGTATCTTGCGTTTGCAGCTTCATCCAGAGCAAGCCCAATAATGTTCTCATCTGCAATTCCGACTGAGTGCAAATATGAATGATAAAGCACAAAAAGCAGGAAAGACTTGCCGCACCTTCTGATGCCGGTAATCACTTTGACCATTCCGTTGTCTTTCTTTGCAATAAGCTTATCAAGATAATGTCTGCGTTCGATAATCATTTTGCAGCTCCTCAACAAGTAAAGTATTTTTGTGTCTATCCGCAATTTTAGTTCGAGTAAATTATAGCATACCATCCCATAAGTGCAAGGTTGCTAAACTATTTAATCAGCTATCTGTATTTTGTAATTCGACTACCTGTTTGGTTCAACAAGAATGCTTTCACCGCTTCCTAAAAGAATAGTAAACCGCAGTCAGCGGGTAAGCAGACTGACAAAATGGAGAACATTCATATAAGCAAATGCTGATGGAAACAGTCAGGTTTGACCTGAAGGATTGACATAAATAACGTATTTTTGTGTTAATCCGCAATTTTAGTTCGAGTTAATTGTGACATATCTTGAAGTGCAAGGCAGCCAATTCCTTTGAAAGTCTGGCATCATTCTGCTTCACCAAACAAATTTCCAAGTCCGCCCCTCCGCCTCATTGAGGGGAATAAAGCATCAGCATCACCTTTGGGCAGATCATCCTTTCTCCATTCCTCTCCATCTTTCGCTCAACTTAGACAATATGAGGATTGAGACTCCTAGAGGTAAAGGTTGAATTCAGCATGCTATTGTATTACTATATACATACGGAGAATATGTAAATGATGAACACAGTATCTTTTAAAATTGACAGATCCGACAAGGAGCAAGCTCAGGAGCTGTTCGAATCCATGGGACTATCCTTTTCTGGAGCTATGAACCTCTTCATAAAGGCCTGCATAAACACACATGGAATACCTTTTGAAATAAAAGCGCCATCATACGAACAGGTTCTGAGAAACCGCCTGAAAGAGGCGGAGGACCCTGAAAATCTCAGTCCCAGATTCAAGGATGTTGACAGCATGATGGAGTCTCTCGATGCTTGAGATCCGGTACCTTAATTCATTCAGGAAGGATTACAAAAGGGCAAAGAAACGTGGCTGCGACATGTCAAAACTAGCAGATGTCATCCGGATGCTCTCGGCCCGGACTCCCCTTCCTGCACGATTCCAGGACCATCAGTTAAAAGGAAAGGAATTCAAAGGATGCCGGGAATGCCACATAGAACCCGACTGGCTCCTTGTGTACAGAGTGATTGACGATGAGCTTATCCTTGAGCTCCTCTACACCGGCACTCATAGTGATCTTTTCTGACAAGATTCCCTGTCTCAGCCCCAGCATTCCGCTGGGTTTTCTTCATAAGTAACCGCTGAAGGAAAAAGTCAGGTTTGCCCTGAAGGAGGAACAAAAATAACGTATTTTTGAGGCATTCCGCAGTTTTAGTTCGAGTTAATTGTGACATATCTTGAAATGCAAGGCAGCCAATTCCTTTGAAAACCTGACATCATCCTGGATCTGACCGTTTTACCTATACTTTTCCCTTTCTGCCCCTGACAAACAAGAGATGCACGGAGACAGCTGATCCAAAAATGACAGCATTACTGGGAACCGGTCAGCAGCAGCTTCCAGTTCCGTGCCTTTGAGTCAGAGCAGGAAAGGATCATTCAGCTCAGCACTTGTCTTGCGGATGAGGTCATCATAATATGCGGCTTTTTCATCATCAGGAGACAGTTCCTTTCCATTAAGCTGATAAGGATCCGATGCGCTGTCGAAAAGGAATCTCCGCCTCACAGCTCCAGGCACTGTCCCGTTATCCACAACATAGGTATACCGCTGTGTCCGGATGCCTCTCCATCCGAAACATTTGCGGTCCATGCCGCGGGACGAATACGCCTTTGCCTGTTCCGGTATGCCGGGAATCATTGAAAGATAACAATATTCCCTGGAAGCACCTTTATTTCCTGAAAGGATGTTCGTGAGATTGAAACCTTCACAGGTTGCAGGCACCTCGATGCCAAGAATGCCGAGAATGGTAGGCATCTGATCCTCACTGGCTATAACGGCATCGCTTGCGCTGCCTTTCTCAAAACAGTCAGCTTTTATTACCAGTGGTATTCTGATGGACTCATCCCACCAGTAGTTTTTGCCGTAAAGTCCATGCGAGCCCATGCAGTCGCCATGATCTGAAGAGAGCACAACAACTGTATCATCATACAGACCCTCAGTCTTCAGGAAATCAATGATCCTTCCGAACTGACAGTCAAGTCCCTCAACTGCGGCGAAGTACTCCCTCATGTTTTTGAGGAAGACCTCATCCTTCCGCATCTCCTTTGGTACGTTTTCCCTTATCTTCCTGTCCCTCATGCTCACCATTCCAGACGGGATGGTGTCATAAGGAGGGTGAGGCGGATTCCAGGAGATGAACAGAGAGAACGGCTGATCCTTGTTCTTTCTTTCAGACAGCCACTGGAGGGCAATGTCCGTATCATGCTGTGCGGACCACTTGTCCACCTGAATCTGTCTTTCGTCATCATGCCAGTAATGAGGGTGAAGATGATCATTCATGGCACCGTATGAGTACCAGAAGTCAATATGATGTCTTCTTTCTCCGGGTGGAGTGTAGGCATCCCACTCCTGCGCCCCGGAGTGCGGCACAGGAGAATAATTCTGTTCACTTTCATCCAGATGCCACTTGCCGACATATGCAGTCTCGTATCCGGCATCATGCAGCACATCATGTATGGTGATCTCATCAGGACTTAAACATATCTTCTCATTGAGCCCAGTCTTGCAGTTTGTCCACATCCCGCATGACAGAGGGTGTTTCCCGGTCATGAGAGCGGCCCTGTGCGGAGAGCACAGCGGGTAACTGCTGACCGCACCTGTGCAGACCAGGCTGTCAGATGCGAATGAATCCATAAATGGTGTGCACACATCATCTTCCCTGCTGCATCCCATGGCATGGAATCTCCACTGATCAGCAAAGACATAAACAAGATTCTTTCTCATTTCTCATCACCCTCCAGTGGCTCAAAGCGCAGATCGCGTCCGGGAGGCAATTCCTTCGGCCAGCGGATATTACCTATTTCCCTCACCTTCTCTGACAGCAGGCGCCTGAGCAGAAGCTCTGTCATTTCTCTTTTGACAGAAGCGCAGGACTCATCATCGAAAAGATTCTCTGTCTCATTCTGATCCTTTTCCAAATCGAACAGCTGGGGCTTGTCATCACTGTAAAAAGACAGCTTGTACTTTCCTTTCCTCACCATGGCTCCGGGCCCGAAGCTGGTCGGAATGAACGGAGCCTTCAGCTTCAGCCCTTCCACAGGGCTTCTGACTGTCGCGCTTCCGCCGCCGGCCTCGCACAGTATGGAGTCCTTGCAGAAAGCTTTTCCCTGCATGATACAGGAATACATTGACTTGCCCACCATGCTTGCCGGGACCGGACAATTAAACGCCTCAAGAATAGTGGGAGCTATGTCCACTTCTTCTGCCAGCCCGCTCTGGACATACCCTGTCTTCTCCATTCCGGGAATCCTGATGATGAAGGGGATACGCGTAAGACAGTCGTAGAAAACAGGTATTTTATGCGTCATGCCATAGGAGCCGAGGAGCTCACCGTGATCACTCATGAAAACGAATACAGTGTCATCCCACAGCCCCTTTTCCCTGACAGATCTGACAATTCTCCCCAGACAGTCATCAACATAGCGGATCTGCCCCATGTATGTGGCAATGGCATTCTTCATGTCAGATTCACTGCAGATATCCATTTCCGAATGAGCACGCCACACGCTGCAGCGCCGGGGCTGCCCACCGCGGTCGAAATAAGTGGCAGGAAGCTCGATGTCAGACCTGTCAAACATTGAGTAATAAGGCTCCGGGCAGGTATAGGCAGGATGAGGATCCTGATAGTTGACCATCAGAAGAAACGGATCATCCGTTCTGTGTATGAAGTCTACAGCCTCATCCGTAAGTCTTCCGCTGATGTTATATGCATTGTCCTTTTCCATCTCAAAAGACGAGAATGAGTGCACATAAGACGGATGGCCGTCATAGTTTCCAAGACAGATCTCATCCAGCTCATCCCACACCTCACCCAGCCTGCGTATTGTGAACATGTGGTTCTTGCCGAACATTGCAGTACGCAGACCTGCTTTTTTCAATTCCATCACCAGGTTCGGGACATCAGGGGATATTGTGGAACCATAGTTCCTGTGCCCATGTTCTCCCACATACGTTGATGTGACAAGGCTGATCCGGCTCGGGCCGCACAGCGGACTGGCACAGTACATTGATGAGAAACTCACGCCTTCAGAGGCAAGCGCATCAATGTTGTGCGTATGGATCCTGCTGTTCCCGTAACAGCCAAGGTAGTCAGCCCTGAGCTGGTCTGCTACTACTAGTACAAGATTGTGTGGCATCAGAATTCAAAAAGCTGCTCGCTTCCCTCCTCTCCCGTTATCTCCTTTCTCCAGTCAGGTGTGCTGACAGAGAGCCTGCCGCTGTAACCGACAACGACACGAAGCCTCCTGATGGCATGATTCCTGAATTCGAATGAGATCCTGTGGCCTCCGGGAATCCTGATGTTCTCGAGTTTTCCGTTTTCCCAGGCCTCGGGACAGGCGGGAAGCAGGACAAGCTCATCATCAACATACTGCATCAGAGCTTCAAGGAAGGCCGCCGTTCCACCGAGGTTTCCGTCAATCTGGAATATCATCGGAGGATGTGCAGCAGATTCCTCAAACAGATCAGGATCATCACCTCTCTTCTTTTTCCCCGGGTGGAAATCAGGATGAAGATCCAGCATCGTGGTGCTGGACAGATTCCCTACAAGATTCCGGAAGCGCATATCCACGCCTTCTGTGTCCCTGAAACGTGCACAGAGGCAGGCTCCCCATGCACAGCTCCAGCCGGTATATCCGCTATCATGAGCAAAACGATAGTCAAGGGATGCTCTGGATGCATCAAACTGAGCCCTGTTGCTGCCGGGAGTGAATATTGCTGCAGGATATACGCCATAAAGATGCGAGAAGTGCCTGTGGCCCGGCTCAATTTCAACACGGCTGTCATTATCCCACTCCACAAGCCGTCCGTCAGAACCGATGGCAAAAGGCGGAAGGTGGTCCGCTATCTGCTTCCATTTTTCCACACAGTCACTGTCAAGACCCAGAATCCGGGCGCTTTCACAGGCGATTGAAAGTGCCTTGAAGCAGATCTGGACATCCATCGCAGAGGACTTGCAGATGGTCACGGGGAAATAGCCTCCACCCGCAAAGCGGTTTTCAGGCGACTGGCTCGGCATTATCTGTGCCGTGCCGTTCTCATCAAACTCGATATAGTCCTCATAGAAGAGAGCGACTTCCTTGAAGAACGGATAAGCATAGTCTCTAAGATATTCCTTATCCCCTGTGTACAGATACTGCTGCCAGAAATGCAGCATCAGCCAGCCCGCCGCACCTGTCCAGACAGCATAGTTATAGGCTTCTGGCGTTATTCTTCTCCACAGATCTGAGTTCAGCAGCATCACGGCACCGCGGCAGCCGTAAAGCCGCCTGGCCGCCTCCCTTGCGGCAGGAAGGAGCGAGAGCACATAATCGGTCATCTGTCTCGTGTAGTCATCAAGGGAAAGTGCTCCCGTGAACCAGTAGTTCATCTGCAGGTTCACATTCAGATGATAGTCACTGTTCCATTTGGGCGATGTGCTGTGATTCCATTTCCCCTGCAGATTCAGCGGAAGCCTCGCCAGATGAGAGCCGGAAACCATAAGATAAACGCCGAACCTTGCATACAGTGAAATCAGTGCAGGATCAGCACCTCCTTCCCTGAGCCTCTCAAGTCTCCTGTTGACAGACAGCCTTTCTGTTTCCTGAGTATGCTCATCACTTAATTCCATTGTCCACTGGCCCATGATCCTGCTGAAGGCTTTCTGGTGCTCTGCCAGCATCAGGTCAAAGTCAGAGGAAACGGCCGGATGGAACGGCTCCCCATAATAATCACTTATTATATCGGCAATCAGTGTAAAATAAGTGGCGTTTACAAAGTCTATGCCGTTGTCTGATGCACGTACACAGCCATCTGTCCTGAAGACAGCAGAAAGGCGGAAACTCACTCCCATGTGGCTTTCGATGGCATAGGTGAACCCGGTTTCCCCGAAATGCGCCGTGGCCTGCGCATCTTCCGCATCCTCTCTATCAAGGCTCAGGGAAAAATCAGTCGGCCTGTCAAACCTGTACTCAAGGGCAAAGCAGTTATCAGTTATGGAACAGAATGTCCTCAGAACTGAATGCTCCCTGCTGCTTGATGCATACCCCTTGGATATGTCAAGGAATCTGCCTCGAAGTCTTCCTGGAAGAGTCACGACAATATCACAGGCCGGCTGGAATGAATCTATTCTCCTGTCAAGCGGGGATATTCCACCGTTTCCTCCGAATGCAAGCGCACTGAGGGCGGTGGCCTTGAAAATCCTGTCCTCTTTCAGGTACTGGCGCACATATGGCAGGAAGTGTGCGGTGTCCTCGCACTCTCTGTCCTTATACTTTCCAGACCATATGGCCTCATGATTGAGAGAAAAAATGTCTTTTTCCCCATCTTCCCACAGCATGCAGGCAAGCCTGCCGTTTCCTGTCGGCAATCCGTTTTCCCACGACTCTGAAGGCACATCGTAATTAAGAATATCCATAGGTTTTCCTTTTTTAAAACATTCACAGAACAGAACCGGTACTGATACTGCTTTGTCAGTGCTCTAAAAAGGAGGGGTGAGAGAATCACCCCTCCACAACGCTTTAGAAAATCAGTTTTCACCAAGCCAGATCTCATAGGCGATCTGGTTGATTTCGATAGCCCTTTCAATTCCGCGATCGTACAGCTCCTGAACGAACTCATCGTAATCTTCATCGATATCTGAAGTGCCGAGCATCCAGGACTGGAACTTCTCATCAACGTACGGGCGGATGCTGCTCATGATCTTCTGGTACTCAGCCTCAAGCTCTGGCGGATACTTCAGGATCAGCGCGCCATCAAGATAAGGCGGAAGATTCTCCGGATACCATTCATGGTGTGCCTCATAAAGCTCATTGGCCTGCTTGCCGGCTTCAGTCATGAAGGCATACTCGTATTCCGCATACTGAAGCATACCGATCCTGTACTGGATGCCGCATGTCCTCAGGTACTCGAGAGGACCGAGCTCACTGTTCATGACCTTATCCGTGTACTGGACATTTCCATTCTCATCATAGACGAATGTCTCACCCTCAACACCGAAGTTCATGAGCTCTGCGCCCTCTTCCGTGAACATGTAGTCAAAGAACTTGATCACTGTCACAGGATCCTCACACTGGCTTGAAATACCCCAGCCGACACTCGGAGTCCTGGCGACACGCTCGGTGACATTTCCGTTCTGATCCGCAGGAGGTGCGATGGCAAGCATCTTGAAGCCGGGGATTTCCTCTGCCAGGGAGTCATTGTAGTTTCCGGCAGAGACCCAGTCATGCGTACAGCCGCCAAGATTGCTGGAAAGCAGGAGGTCGCGTCCCTTTGCGCCGCGGGTGAAGATTTCCGGATCGATGAGACCTTCCTTGTACCACTTCGCCAGGTTCTTCACGGCATACACGAAGTTGTCCTCAAGCGGCTCGAAAGTCATCTGCCCGTCACGGGGATAGAATTCAGTCGAGCTGTCCCACAGATAGAGGTACTCGTCAGGCATCTTGTCTCCGGCCCTGTCGAAGAGAGGAATCTCGTCCTTGATCCCGTTTCCATTGGGATCTTCATTTCTGAATGCAGTGAGCACGTCATACAGCTCATCAACTGTTGTGGGGACCTCAAGTCCGAGCTTGTCGAGCCAGTCCTCACGGATCCACCAGTACTCAGCACTGACAAGCTCCTGGCTCTTCGGAATCATGTAGATGTTTCCGTCAAGGCTGTAGCAGTAGCCGGCGAAAGCAGGGTTCTCTTCCATGTAGGCCTTGATGTGAGGAGCATACTGGTCAATGAGATCGTTAAGGGGAATCAGGCCACCGTCACGGCCAAGCTGCTCAAGAACCGCCGTATCCTTATAGCCGATGATGTCAGCAAGCTCTCCGGAGCTGAGCATGAGGTTGTATGCCTCTTCCTCATTTGAGTTTGACTGAGGAATAATGCCCTCAAGATAGACATTTGTCCTCCTTCCCGCCTCCTGCCAGACAAGCCAGTCAGAGTCGAACGGCATGTTGTTCATTGTCAGGAAGATTGTGAACGTTGTCGGTTCAGCCACAATCTGGGAACCTGTCAGCTCAGCAGCTGTACTGCCCGAAGAGGACGCGGCTTCTGTCGTCTCCCCGGAGCCGCCCGCCATAAGCGGGAAAGCGATGGCAAACAATGAAAGCAGAACAATCAGAGTTTTCTTCATATTTTTCTCCTTTTTTTTGATTTATCCTTTCACAGCACCGATCGTGAGACCGGACTTGAAGTATTTCTGAATGAACGGATATGCAACCATCATCGGAATGATTGAAATGATTATGATTGCATATATGACAGTAGTCGGCGAGTACAGCGAGGCCTGAGTCACAATTGCCGCATCCATCGCATTCGCACTCTGGTCAACAATGTACTTCTTGAGCAGCACCTGGAGGGGCATCTTGGAATCTTCTGTCAGCAGGTTCATGGCCCAGAAGTAACTGTTCCAGCGGCCTACCGCATAAAACAGTCCGACCGTCGCCAGGGCAGGCTTCGACAGCGGCATATACACCTGCAGGAATATTCTTATGTTACTTGCCCCGTCCATGAAGGCTGCCTCCTCCAGGGATTCCGGAACCTGCTCGAAGAAGCTCTTCAGGATGATCATGTTGTACGTATTGATTGCGAATCCGAATATGATCGCGCTTCTCGTGTTTATCAGATTGAAATCACGGAACGTCATGTACAGCGGTATCATTCCTGCGCTGAACCACATGGTGAACACAGTAAAGAGAGTGAAGAACTTCCTGAATGCCAGACGCTTTTTTGAAAGGGCATAAGCCATTGTCGTGGAAAACAGCATGTTCACGGCGACACCGACGACAGTGTAGAAAATCGTGTTCCCGTATGCTGTCCAGATCCCTTCCTTGTGCACGGCCTGGTCAAAGCTCGCAAGAGTCAGCCCTTTCGGCAGGAAAAGCACGCTGCCGTTGTCCACGTAATGCGGTCTGCTGATTGCGGCGATCAGTGTATAGTAAATCGGATACAGGGTGACAATTGTGATGATGATGCCGAGAACGATCATCACGTAATTGAAAACTCTCTCACCCCTTCCCTCTATCAGATGTCTGGAATTATGTTTTCTCATTTTTCAGCCGCTCCTATTACCAGATAGTGTTTTCTGTGAGTTTCTTGCTGACTCTGTTCGCAGCGACAACCATCACCAGGGCAACGACAGCCTCAAACAGTCCGACCGCAGTCGACAGCCCGTAGTTCCTGTTCTGCATACCTACCCTGTATGCATACGTTGCAATAACGTCGGCTGTCTCATACGTCGTGGGTTTGTAAAGCAGGAGGATTGATTCGTAACCGACCTTCACCATCTTTCCGATATTGAGAACGAACATCGTGACAACAGTCGGCAGGATTCCCGGAATGGTTACATGGACTATCCTCTTCCACTTTCCGGCACCGTCAACCACTGCGGCTTCTTCCAGCTGTGGATCAATGCCGGCAAGGGCCGCGATATACACGATGGAGTTGAATCCGGCTGTCTGCCACAATGTCATTATCGTGTAAATTGCGACGAAGTACTGCGGATACACCATGAAATAGACAGGCTCAAAGCCCAGTTTCTTGAGGATTATGTTGATCACTCCCGTGCTTGGGGAAAGGAAATTCACCACAAGGCCGCACACGACAACCGTGGAAATGAAATATGGAAGGAACGTAGCTGTCTGCGTCAGCTTGCTGACAAACTTGTTCTTCATCTCCGTGATTGCGATCGCAAGTATTATCGGGACAGGGAAACAGATAAGAATCTGCCACAATGCGATATTGAAAGTGTTTTTCACCGTTCGCAGGAAATCAGGGCCGGTGACAAATTCCCTGAAATTCGCCAGTCCGACAAACTCACTGCCCTCGTAGCCGCGGAATATATTATAGTCATAGAACGCCATGCGGAGTCCGACCATAGGCTTATAGCAGAACATCAGGAACCAGATGACACCAGGAATGAGCAGAAGGTACAGATCCCAGTCCCGGTGCACGTTCTTCTTCATTCTGTTTATCAGGGTGTTTCTCTGGCTGATGACATCATTTTCCTTTTTGCCTTTCATGTTGTCATTGCCTCCTTTTACCTTGTGTTTCCATTTAAAATCGGGGTATTCCAGCTGTAAATCATCAATTGTCCACATCATCAACAAAGGGTAAAATGCGTGTGAAACAGCTGTCCGGATTTCTGTTGATTTCACTTCACAGGAGATGGAAAATGGTTGATGATGCCGCGAATATGGAGGAAAAACGTGGGCCTGAAAAGAGAGAAAATCAGCGAGGAATACAGATACAGAGGGAAATACCTGAAAAAGCTCATGGTGCTGTTCTCTGTCTTCTCGCTGCTCTTGCTGATCATCATTTTCTCTCTCTACATCACAGTAATCCGCAACTACGAGACGCAGAGGATAGCCGCATACAGATCGGCAGTGAAAACACAGGCGGATTATGCCAGCTTCAATATATCGATATCCCTTAATGACCTGTATACGCTTCAGTCAGCGGACATCGTGAGCCAGTGGATAGCTGCGGAAAGCGGGAGCGCGCAGTACTATCTGTATTCTTCACAGCTTTACCAGCTTGTCGGCAAGAGTCTGAGCAAACTGAACTACACAGGTTCAGACATTTTCATCCTTCCGCAGACAGAAGAACAGCACTCCGTGATAACATCCGAGGGCACAAGGTCCCGTGAGTGGTTCATGAAATACTACCCTGTCTCCAGGGACATTCTCGATCACTTTGAGAATGACAGCCGCATGTTCCTGGCAGGGGATGACAGCCACGAGTACATCTATATCGCCATACGGGGCATTTATAATCATGGCAATGTCATTTTCATCTCCCAGCTTCCATACGGGAAGATTTTCAACGACAGTGACAAGATATCATCATTCATCATCTCCAGCGCATTCCCCCCTGTACTGGACGCAGGCATTGACGAGGCCCGGAGCACGCTCATCCGGGAAAACCTGGAGATGATTGTATCCGGGGCAATGGACGGAAAGACAGTGATAGATGTTCCGGGGCTGCCGCAGCTGCTGGTTCAGGACGGGAATCTCACCCGGATGTTTTTTGTCTCATTTGACACGTCTCCGTCACACAACGTACAGCTCATCATTTTTCTGGTCATACTCTTTCTGATACTGATCATCATGGAATTCTTCCTCTCACGGTTCATCATCGGAAGACTCTATTCCCCTATCAGGGAAATAATCAGGACCACTACTGACGTGCAGGAAAATGAGAAAGGAAAGTCTCTTGACGAGTTTGCCGTGATCAGGCATATGGGACAGAGACTGAAGGAAGTGTCAGTAGAGCTGCAGGAACTGGCGGATGAGAGCAGGAAGGACAAGACTCAGCAGCAGATCAGGCTGCTGCTGGCGGGATCTTCACCGGTGGATGACAATGACACTGCCATGTATGCAGTAGGACTGTTCTGCGTTGACGGCTCAGTCAGTGAAGGGTATTCATACAGCCTCATGTCACTGCAGGCCTGCGCAGAAACCAGCGGCTATTCCACATGTGTGACGATAAGCCCTTCCCTGTGTGCCGTGATAGTCAATGTGGAAGAAAAGGATAAGGAGAACTATCTGGATCTCCTGAAAGCACTGACAGAAGGCTTCAGCGATGATGATGACGTCAGAATGGCCGTAAGCAACATAGTAACCGGCAAGCACAACATATACCGTGCCTACAGACAGGCGCTGAGAATACTGGAATCGCGCAATCTGTACCCCCAGACAAGTATTCTCACTTCTTCCCTGGTCGACAACAGCAGAAGCGGATCACGCGTCAGCTTCACGTCCAGCACTGAGCAGCTCATAATCAATGAAGCGCTGAAAGGATCGGAGAAAGCCCTTGCTGCCTTTGATGAGGTGATCAGGGAGAATTCGGAAATAATCTCAGGCAACAGGAAAGAGAGCCAGAACCTTTATATCCTGCTGACGGTCTGCATAATGAAAATCACTCATGAGGCCGGCCGGAAGACCCCGCTGCCGGCACTGCCGCCGGTGAACTGGCAGGACATACTCGGCCAGTGGAATGAGAAATCATCGTTCCAGATTCTGAGAGGGATTCTTGAGAGGACTGTCGCCCAGCTATACTCATCCACGAGTCAGAGCGATGAGGAAATCATCCGCAAGATGAAGGAGTACATCCACAAGAACTACAAGTACGACATTATGCTCATCGACCTGGCAAACATGTTCAACATCACGCCGAAGTACTGCAGTTCCCTTTTCAGCCAGCTGAGCAATGACACTTTCAAGAACTATCTGAATATGTACAGGATCGAAATGGCATGTACGAAGATTCAGGCCAATCCCCAGATCAAGATTTCCGATCTTGCCGTTGATGTCGGCTTCAACAGTTCGACAAGCTTTATCCGGGTCTTCAACAAATACAAGGGCACCTCGCCTAAAGCCTATGCCGATGAAATCGCCGCAAAAGCTGGCTCAGACTTTTCCTGAGTGCTTCCGCCTGTATGCCATTGGAGAGAATCCCATGTACCTGCGGAAGAGACGCGTGAAATAAGAAGCATCCTCAAAACCGAGGGAGTATGCAATCTCGCTTACGTTCAGGTCCCCGGCAGACAGGGCGACAGCCGCACGCTCCATTTTCACGAAGTTTATGTAGTCGAAGCAGCTCCGTCCCGTATACTGCCTGAAAAGCGAGCAGAAATAACCGCGGCTCAGGCCGGCTATACTGCTCAGACAGTCCAGATCAAGCTGTCTGTCACAGTTCTCCTCAATGTATTCAAGCACCTTCTTTATCTGGTCACTGCGCTGCTTTCCGTTGTTTATCGCAAAATCATTTTCCCGGTAAAGCCCATTGATTTCATAAAAGGAGAAAAACACCTTCAGCGCCGCACACTGCCTCAACTTGCTGGACTGTGAGAAAAGTCCGTCAAGCGCACAGCTCATGAACTCATCATCCACATAGTCTTCCGTTCTGAGTACAGGTTTCAGCAGGATCTTATGGTGGACAAGCTTCCTGATGAAATAGTCGTCAGCATAATTCCTGTGTCTCAGGAGCTCGGATGAGAACACTATGCATTCATATACGGCATCCTCAGCAGTGCCGCCATGAAGCATCCCGGAATCAATCAGTGCCATATCTCCGGCACCGAGAGTGAAGACATCCCTCTCAAGGTGAAGCGTGAAAGATCCCGAGATGACACGGATGATCTCAAACTCCAGATGCCAGTGAAGCGCCATCTGGTAGCGGGGGTGTCTCCAGTCCACATGGTAATACGCGAGAGGGAAATCATGTGTCCCTCTTTCTTTCATCTCCTGTGAGTCCAGTCTCTGCATAATATATGAAAATAATCCTAGTTTTGAGGAATTATACCACAGGCAGGCGCTGAAAAACAGGTTTATTCTCATAGTCAAAAGGAGAATAGCAGATGAGCCGCTACAAAGATTCATACCCCGTGATCGGAATAAGGCCTGTAATTGATGCACGAAAAGGCGTGCTGGATGTCAGAGGATCTCTTGAAGACCAGACCATGTCAATGGCCAGGAAGGCAAAGAAACTCATTGAGGAGAATGTCTTCTATTCAGATGGCACTCCGGCGAAGGTGATCATAAACCCCACAACCATCGGACGCGTATCGGAGACTGCCGCATGTGCGGACTATTTCGCAAAGAACAATGTGCAGATAACAATAACCGTCACCCCGTGCTGGTGTTATGGAAGCGAGACAATGGACATGGCCCCTCATACGATAAAAGCGGTATGGGGACATAACGGCACAGAGCGGCCTGGTGCGGTATACCTTGCAGCGGTTCTTGCCGCCCATGCCCAGAAGGGACTGCCGGCTTTCGGCATCTATGGCAGAGATGTCCAGCTTACTGACGGTGATATCCCGTCAGATGTCCAGGAAAAACTGCTGCGCTTCTCGCGTGCCGCTGTAGCCGCCGCGACCATGAGAGGAAAGAGTTATCTGCAGATCGGCTCACAGTGCATGGGAATTGCCGGAAGCTGCATCAACTACGATTTCTTCGAGGACTATCTGGGCATGAGAGTCGAATCCGTAGATGAAGTCGAGATCATAAGGAGAATGGAGAAAGACATCTACGACAAGGAAGAGTACAGAAAGGCCCTGGAGTGGAAGAACAGGTTCTGCAAGGCAGGCATCGATACCAATCCTGATTTTGTGAAGCGCTCGGAAAAGGAAATGGAGGAGAGCTGGGAATTCACGGTTAAGATGGCGCTGATCATAAAGGATCTCATGAACGGCAATGACAGGCTTCCTGCAGATGCACAGGAGGAGAAGCTTGGACACAATGCGATTGCGGCTGGCTTCCAGGGTCAGAGACAGTGGACGGACTTCTATCCGAACGGTGATTTCTCCGAGTCTGTCCTCAATTCATCATTTGACTGGAACGGGGCAAGAGAGCCGTATATCCTCGCGACGGAGAATGATACTCTCAACGGTGTCGGTATGCTCTTCATGAAACTCCTCACTGCCCGCCCCCAGATTTTCGCAGACGTGAGGACCTACTGGTCAGCGGATTCAGTTAAGGCTGCGACAGGCTATGAGCTTGAGGGAAAGGCAAAGGAAGCCGGAGGATTCATCCATCTGATCAACAGCGGAGCTGCCTGCCTTGATGCCTCCGGTGCCGCAACAGACAAAGACGGGAACCATGTGATCAAGCGCTGGTTCGACATAACAGAAGAAGATCAGGAGAAGATCCTTGCAGCAGCGAAATGGTCTCCCGCCAATTTCGGCTACTTCCGCGGCGGCGGCTACTCATCCCGCTTTGAGACACGCTGTGAGATGCCGGCCACTATGATCAGGCTGAACATCATAAAGGGACTCGGCCCTGTTCTCCAGATCGCTGAAGGCTGGACAGTGGAACTCCCCGAGGAGGTATCCGACATTCTCTGGAAGAGGACTGACTACACCTGGCCGTGCACATGGTTTGTGCCACGCTGCAGCGGGAAAGGCCCGTTCACTGATGCATACAGCGTGATGAACAACTGGGGAGCCAACCATGGTGCCATCTCTTATGGTCACATCGGAGCAGATCTCATCACTCTGGCATCAATGCTCCGGATTCCGGTAGCTCTTCACAACGTTCCTGAGAATGATATTTTCCGCCCTTCCTGCTGGAATGCATTCGGTATGGACAAGGAAGGACAGGACTTCAGGGCCTGCAGCGTCTATGGTCCTGAATTCGGGAAATGAGTATGGCAAGAGCAGTCGCGATTGATCTGGGTGCCTCATCCGGAAGAGTAATCATCGTAACGCTTGAAGACGGACGGCTGTCCCTGGAAACCGTCCACCGTTTTGAGAACCGTCCTCTGGCAACAGGGGACGGCCTCATGTGGGATCTGTCCAGGCTGACTGAGGAAATCGACAGGGGACTTGCACAAATAGATTTCCAGCAGTCAGACAGCATAAGCGTTGATACATGGGGCGTTGACTACGTACTTGTTGATGATCATGACAGAGTCATGAGCCAGCCATTCTGTTACAGGGACTCACGTACGGAAGGCTGCTGCGAGAAGGCAGGAAAGCATATCCCGCTTGAGGAACTCTACAGGATCACTGGAACACAGGTTCTTGAAATGAACACAATCTTCCAGCTCATGAGTGAGAAAGGGAAGTCCGGCTGCATGATGTTCATTCCGGATTACCTGCTGTTTCATCTCAGCGGGCAGAAGAAGACTGAAATCAGCATAGCCTCCACTTCCGCCCTCATGGATATCAGGAGCAGATGCTGGAGTGAGAAACTGAGAGCTATTGCGGGAATACAGCGTTTCTCATTCCTTCCTGTCATTCAGTCAGGAACAGTTCTGGGGCCCTATCTGAAAGACAGCCGGGTCAGCATAATCGCCGGCTGCAGCCATGACACTCAGGCGGCAACGTCCATGCTTGGAGACAATCTCTTCATAAGCTGCGGGACCTGGTCACTGATGGGGGCCGTGGCAGATAATCCAGTCACAAGTCCGCAAAGCATGGAGGAAGGATTCACGAACGAATGCACACTGGGAGGCAGAATCTCCTACATGAAGAATCTCACAGGATTGTGGATTCTCCAGTGTCTGAAGGATGAGTGGCATTCCTCATTCCAGCAGATGGAAAGCGAGGCACTGCAGGCAGAGCCGCTTCGTGCATTCATCGACACAGATGACCCCTCCTTCTCGAAGCCGGACGGGATGGAGGAAAAGATAAGGGACTATCTCGTGAGGACAGATCAGGAAGTGCCCGTAACCAGAGGAGGCCTTGTCCGGATCGTGAACGAGAGCCTAGCGATGAAATACAGGAACACGAGGGACAGCATTGAAAGGCTTACGGGAAGGCACTTTACGGAAATCCACATTGTCGGAGGGGGAAGCAGATCAGAAATGCTCTGCTCGTGCACGGCCTGCGCCCTCGGCATACCGGTTGTCGCAGGACCGGCAGAAGCGACCGCATACGGCAATGCACTGATCCAGTTCCTTGCACGCGGAGTCATCCGGGATATTGAGCAGGGACACTCTCTCATCTCAGCTCTGGGGGAAATTCGGAGGACAGAACCGGAGTGCACGGCGCTGTGGGACGAAGCTTACGGGCGGTATCTTGATGTGACTGATCAGAGGAGGAAAGACAAATGACTTATCAGGAGACACGTGATGCGATCTGTGATGTCTGCCATAAAATGTGGCAGCAGGGATGGGTCGCAGCAAATGACGGAAATGTATCAGTGCGGCTTGATGACAACCTCATCATGGTGACTCCGACCGGAGTGAGCAAGAGTTTCATCACCCCGCAGATGCTTGTCATCGCAGATATGGATGGAAACATAATCGAATCCGCAGAGGGAAGAAAGTATTCGTCTGAATTCAAAATGCATCTGAAGTGCTACACCGACAGACAGGACGTGAATGCAGTAGTGCATGCCCACCCTCCTGTCGCAACCGGCTATGCCGTCGCAGGTATTCCGCTTGATGACTATTCAATGATTGAGACTGTCATTGCAATAGGCAGTGTGCCGGTCACACCATTCGGAACTCCGTCAACTGATGAGGTTCCGAAAGCCATCGAACCCTATCTGCCCTATCATGATGTGATGCTGCTTGCGAACCACGGCGCCCTCACTGTCGGCGCTGATCTGATCACAGCATATTACAGGATGGAGACGCTGGAACTCTTTGCAAAGATAAGCCTGAATGCCCGTCTTCTAGGAGGTGCGAAGGAACTTGACAAGTCAGTCATAGAACGGCTCATTTCAATGCGCTCCTCTTACAAAGTCACAGGACGTCATCCCGGCTACAGGAAATACAGCGGTACGGAGGGAAAAGAATGCTGAAAGGTGTTGATAAGATAGTCTCCCCTCTCCTGCTGAAAGCGCTGTGCGAGATGGGACATGGAGATAAGCTTGTAATTGCAGATGCGAATTTCCCCTCACACTCCGTCGGCAGGAATGCAGTCATAGTTCACATGGACGGGAACAGCGCACAGGAAGTGCTCAGTGCTGTGCTGAAGCTCATTCCGCTGGACACTTATGTTGACCAGGCTGTGCATCTGATGGAGAAAGTTCCAGGAGACAATGTTGATACTCCGATATGGAAGGAATACGAGAAGATTGTCGCGGAGGAAGATGAGAGAGGAGCCGCTGCCATAGGCTTCTATGAACGCTTTGAATTCTACAGGAAAGCATCAGAAGCCTACCTGATCATCGTGACAGGAGAGAAAGCCCTCTATGCCAACGTGATGGTACAGAAAGGCGTGATCTGACAAGGAAAGCACTCCAAGGATCGCGGTACGGATCTCCAGTCCC
Organism: uncultured Spirochaetales bacterium; assembly: GCA_944390045.1. GTDB lineage: Bacteria > Spirochaetota > Spirochaetia > Sphaerochaetales > Sphaerochaetaceae > Bullifex. Next base: position 73,146 of record CALXOO010000003.1, read on the forward strand.
GCATCCTGCTAGGCGAAGACAAATGCAGCCTTGATGCCAGTACTGCGGACAGTCGGCCTCAAGGCTGCAGATCAGATATGAAGATGAAATAGTCAGCTGGTTGTTGTGCATGAGCTGTCACATATTGATTCCTCTACGCCCCTTTAAAGCGGGGCGGGAAACGTCGGGCCCGAAACGTCTCAATAGTCGCTGCTGAGAAGGAAGTCCGCCATATGGACGATCTTGACTCCATTGATGTTCCCGCTGGCCAGTTCATCCAGTGTCACAACGTATTTAGGATAATGGTCCCTGATCTCAAGAAGGTTGACAATCTCCCTGTCTGATTCCTGAGGCATATTGCGGCATACCTAGATATAGATGCGTTCATCTCTCCTGACACCCACAAAGTCTATCTCCTTTGTCTCATTCTTGCCGATATATACCTCATAGCCCCTTCTTTTCAGCTCAAAGTACATTACATTCTCAAGCATCGCAGCAACTGACTCGGGATTGAAACCCATCATGCAGTATTTCAGGCAGGCATCTGCCAGATAGAACTTCGCCTGGGTCTTCAGTACGGATTTTCCCTGCATGTCATACCTCTGGCAGCAGTAGATGACAAATGCCTTCTCAAGCCACTCAAGATAGTTATAGAATTGTTGCGAAAAACCCATTGGCTTGCCTATGGGATGAAAGCAACAGCATCAGAATGAGATAGTTG
>CALXOO010000004.1 GCA_944390045.1 uncultured Spirochaetales bacterium
GCCGTAGATCCGCTTCTGACAACCGTCGCGGTCAGAATAGCATCGTCTCACCATCTACGGACATCTTAGTTTTTTGCTTTTCTCAATACTGATGCCTGCCGGCACTGTTTGCCTGCACTTCTGTACAAGAACCCCAGGTTTGCACTGAAACCAGTTACTTAATAATCTCAAAGTGCTACTTTAATATTTTTATAAAAATTCAAAGCATAACTTTGATTTTACACAATTTCTCTGATAGACTTCCTCTTGTGGAGTCATACATGAACAGCTACATTGAGAGAGTTGCAGAAATCGGCAAAAGACTTGAGAAGAAATCTCTCTTCCTTTTCGGCCCCAGGCAGACTGGAAAGTCATCATATATCAAGAACCAGCTTGCACAACCGGAACTGTCATGGACACTGCTGGACAATGAGCTTTACCGTGACCTTTCCATGCGCCCTTCCCTCCTGCGGAACACTCTCAGGGCCAAGGGAATCAATGACGGCGTTGTCGTCCTCGATGAAATTCAGAGACTGCCTGACCTCTTGAATGAAGTGCATATGCTTATCGAGGAGACAGAAATCCACTTCCTGCTCACAGGCTCAAGTGCAAGAAAACTGAAGAAGAAGGGTGTGAACCTCCTTGGAGGCAGGGCCGGAAGGCTTAATTTCCATTCCCTCGTATGGCCAGAAATCAGAAGGTTTGAAACTTCTCCTGATGCGATATTCAGAACAGGCCTTCTTCCGTCCGCATTCACAGGTGATGATTATGAAAGCTTTCTCACAGATTATGTCGGGCTCTATGTGAAGGAGGAAATCGAGGCAGAGCGTGAAGTGCGGAACCTGCCTCCATTCTGGGAGTTCCTGAGAATAGCTGCTGCAAACAGCGGTGAGATTACGAACTATGAGAATGTTGCAAGGGGTGTCGGAATCAGCGGTGTCAGTGTCCGTGAATGGTACCGAATTCTTGTTGACACACTCATCGGATTCGAGGTTCCTCCCTACAGGAAGACAAAGATCAGGAAGCCTAACGCTTCAAGCAAATTCTATATTTTCGATACCGGTGTCACCAGAAAACTTCAGGGGCTTTCAGCCATAGAGGAAGGTACTGCTGAATTCGGACGGTATTTCGAGAACTACATTGCAATGGAAATCCGCAGTTTCCTCGATTATTCAGGTTCTGATAATGAAGGCTTATCCTACTGGCATGCCCAGAGCGGACAGGAAGTCGATTTCATCATCAATGACAGAGTCGCTGTCGAAGTGAAAGCGGCAAAGCGGGTCTCGCCAAGAGATATTAAAGGGCTGAAAGCGCTGATGGAAGAAGGGCTGATGGAAAAGTACATCCTGGTATGCAGAGAGGATTTCCCGCAGCTTCTGGATAATGGAATTCTCATCCTGCCTTACAGAGATTTTCTTTCGGATCTCTGGGACGGAAAGATTGTCTGATACACCTCTTCTGAGATATGGAAGCAGTCTGCGGAATTCCCTGAGACAGGAAAAAAGCATGAAACTCCATCTCCTGGCTCAGGCTGAGCTGGAGTGGTTCACACGCTACCTTTCGAGAAGCCATTTCCAGGCCGGGATAACCTCAATTCCAGTGTTTCCCGCGTTTATCTTTCCGCTTTCGTTGAATGTGATTATGATGAACCGCCGGACTTCCGGCATGAGCTTTCCCGCTTTTGATAGGGCCTTCACCTCACGTTCTCTTGAGCTGCCTTCAAGGCTGTATGACACCTGGATCAGTGTCTGTTCTCCGGGAAGATAGAAATCAATATCCAGCCCGGCCTTTGCGCTCTTTACGAAAAACACCTTCTCTTCAAGGTCCACCGGGTGACGCCTGTAAAGCTCCACGGCAACGACATTCTCCAGGAGGACAGGGTCCTTGTCCAGGAGAAAGAGGGAAAGCAGCCCTGTATCCATGAAGTAATGCTTCCTTACCGATTCCCTTTCTGAGAAAGCAGAGAACCAGTTATGTATTGGAAAGACCAGACAGGCCTCTTCCATGTATGAAAGGTAATCAATTGCAGTCTGCGTGTTCATGCTTACGCCTATGCTCTTCAATGAGGTGACGATCCTGTTGTACGAGATCGTATCCTTCACGGATTCGGCCAGCTTCTTGACCATGAGCCGGAGCGATACAGGATTGCGTATTCCCCGCCGTGTTATTATGTCGCCCTCAAGAACCTTCCGGTAGACGGATGAAACGTACTCCCTCCTGCCGGCATGCCCGGTATTCTCCGGGAATCCTCCGAAATGGAGATACTCGTCAAGAGCCCTCACGATCCGTGCACAGGAGGCTGTCATCAGAATGGCATCCTCATCATGAGGGATTTTCTTTGCAGCAAGCAGCTCTCGGAAAGAATATGGAAACACAAGTGTGGACATATACCGTCCTCCAAGAGAGCTCTCCATTTCCCTGCTCAGCATCCTCGCATTGCTCCCCGTCACGAACACATGCATTTTCCGGTCTGCAAGACGCCGGCAGAACTTCTCCCACGATGGTACGTTCTGAATCTCATCGAAAAAAAAACCATCCTTCCTTCTGCGAGAGTTCAGCCTTTACGGCGAGGATATCGTCAAAATCCTCAGTCGAGAATCCCTCCAGCCGCTCATCCTCAAAATTAATGTATATGACCTGATGCCAGTCGATACCTCGCATCACAAGCCGCTGCACCAGATGATACAGCATTGTAGTCTTCCCGGCCCGTCTCAGGCCTACCAGTATGCGGTTGCGGTTTTCATCCAGATCCACATCCCGCGGGATAATGTCCATGCTCCTGATGACCTCGTGCTGTTCAAGTATGACTCTTTTCAGTACCGCATGATCCACCGCCGAACCTCCATAACCGGATTTATTTCAATCACAGAATAATAAAAATCTTGAATTTTATCAATCATGAAATAATGAAAAGCAAGAACATTGAAGGTGTTCCTTATTATGGCCTGCAGCAGAAGCTGGAGTACAAGGCAAGGATTGCAGGATGCGCCGTCATCTATGTAGATCCAAAACACACATCCCAGCGTTGCCCTGCATGTGGCAAGGTTGACAAGAAATCACGTGACAGGGAAAGGCATGAGTACAGATGTCACAGTTGCGGATACAGCAGCAATGATGACAGGGCTGTGGCAATGAATATCCGGCACAGAGGGCTGGAGAAGATGAAACAAGGCTGATGGATACATCTGTCAGTCTGGGGTGCAGCCAACCACCCCGCGATGCGACGCCACTGGCACTTCCGGGCAGTCGCAAGCCGTCACCCATCAGGGTTGCAGCAGTTGACACCGGACTCTCTCGGGAGTCTGAGAATGCCGGAAAACGCAGAAGTGAGCAGAACGGATCAGTGAACAAAAGGACCACATGGTTCATCTCTCACCTTGTGGTCCCTTTTGCTGTCTCAGGCCTTTTTTGCCTTGATTATCTCCACTGCCTCCTCAAGGGTGAGTCCCTCAGGATTCTCCCTGTATTTCGCAGGCAACGCTATGTTTTCCCGGCCATGTCTCAGATACCATCCGTAACGGCCGTGCGAGACGACTATCTCACTGCCGTCATAGGAACCGAGTTCCACCGGCTTGATCGCCCTCTGCTCGTCCTGGGCCCTGATCAGGGAAACAGCCTCATCACAGGTCAGTCTGTCAGCGTCAGGACGCCTGGGGATCCGGTAGTTGCGGCCATTGTACTTCAGATACCAGCCATAGCGGCCGTTCAGGAGCTGGATGTCCTGTCCATCAAGTGAGCCGAGTGTTGACGGCTCCTTCGTCTTCGAAGCCTCCCTTATGATGCTTACAGCCGTGTCGTAGTCGACCGTGGTCTGGGAACGAGGAATCGAATAGTTGGTGTTGTTCCACTTCAGGTACGAGCCATAGCGTCCGGTGCACAGCTGAACGGCTGAGCCGTCCAGGGAACCGATCGATACATTCTCTCCGCTCCTGGAAGCCTTGCCGATATGCTGCGCGATGATCTCATGCACTTCGGACTCACTGAAGGTCTCAGCCTCCCGCTTCGGCAGTCTGATGTTCTCGCTTCCCCATTTGAGATAAGGACCGAACTTTCCTTTCCGTATGGAAAGACTCTTGCCCTCATAGTCAGGGAATTCGGCAAGGGCCGGAGTGCCGGACTTGGCGCGGCCGACGACCTCGAGAGCCTGCTCTTCCGTCATATCAAGCGGCAGAGAGTAAAGCTTATAGCTTGCATCCTTGTATTTCAGATAGAAGCCATAGGGCCCCTTGTTCAGGACAATGTCGTTGCCATCTGAGTCAGCCGCCACCACACGCGGGAGTGAGAGCATGTATTCTATCTCCGCCTCAGTGTAGTCAGAGGCCTTCTTGCGTCCTCTGGGCACAGTCGTGACCTTGTCACCCTTCTGCCAGTATTCGCCCCACTGCCCTTTCTTCAGGACTATGGTGTCTCCGGATGCAGTCTGAGAGCCGCAGACCGCATCGCTGATGAGTCTGGACATGTCATCATCACTCATCATTCCGGGCAGTTCGTATGCCGGAATGTTGACCAGGATATCCTTCCCGTCTTCCTTCTTCAGGTCAGTTGCCAGATAGGCCCCGTAAGGCCCGATCTTCACTGTGTAAGAGCACTGCCTGCCATCCGCCAGAGTGGCCCTGCCGCTGAAATTCGGGAAAGACAGTGTCTTGTAGTCATCCTGCGAGCTGCGGGCCTGTTCGACCATCGCCTTCAGTCCCTGGCTGTCACCACTTCCATAATAGAAGCGGTTGAGATAGTCCAGGCTGTCCAGCTGACCGTTTGCTATCCTGTCCAGCTCATCCTCCATCCTGGAAGTATAGGAATAGTCCACAAGCTGGCTGAAGGCATGCATCATGCAAGCATTGACAGCGAAGCCCGTGAAGGTGGGAACCATCATCCTCTCCTGCTGGCGCACATAACCGCGGTCCAGCAGCGTGCTTATGATCGAGGCGTAAGTACTGGGCCTTCCTATGCCCTGCTCCTCAAGCTTCTTTATCAGGCTTGCCTCGCTGTAGCGGCCTGGGGCGCTCGTGATATGCTCATTGGCGCTCAGGGACGCGCTGGAGAAGACGTCCCCCTCTTTCAGCTGCGGAAGGCTCTCCTGCTCATCCTCATCCGCCTGGTCATCCCTGTATACTCTGAGATAGCCTGGGAAGATGACGGCAGTGCCGCTGGCACCGAAGAGATAGTCGCCGTTGCCGATCTTCACTGTAGTGGTGTTCTTTCTGGCACTGGCCATCTGGGTTGCGAGGGTGCGCATCCAGATGAGCGTGTAGAGAGCAAGCTCCTTGCCCTTCAGGCCGGTCTCCTCCGGACGGCGGAAACTGTCTCCGGCAGGACGGATGGCCTCATGGGCCTCCTGGGCATTCTTGCTCTTGTTGCGGAAAGTGCGCACAGAGGGATTGAGGTAAGACTCTCCGAACTCATGCACGATCTGGCTTCTGGCGGCATTGATGCACTCCTGACTGAGATTGACGCTGTCAGTCCTCATGTAAGTGATGAAGCCGTGCTCGAACAGGGACTGCGCGATGCGCATTGTCTCGCGGCTCGAAAGGCGCAGCCTGCTTGAGGCAGCCTGCTGCAGAGTGCTGGTGGTGAACGGAGGCTGGGGATTCGAGACCGAGGGCTTGCTCACGACGCTCGTGACTCTGTACTCGGGATTGGCAGCACACCAGGACAGGATTTTCTCACAGTCATCCGGCCCCAGAATGAGTGACTTGTTGTCGAACTCGCCGGTCACAGGATCGAAGTCGCGGCTGGTAGCGACACGCTGTCCCGCGACAGACTCAAGCGTGGCGCTGAAGGAACCGAAGTCAGCCTTGATGTCATAATACTGGCTGGCCTTATAGTTCAGCCGTTCCAGCTCCTTCTCGACTATGAAGCGGAGCCCTACAGACTGCACCCTTCCGCCGGAAAGCTTCTTGTTGCTGAGCTTTCTCCAGAGGACCGGTGATACTTCGTAGCCGTACAGCCTGTCGATAATCCTCCTGTCCTCCTGGGCCTTGACCAGATTCATGTCAAGGTCCCTTCCTCCCTTGAGGGCCTGTGCAATTGCAGCACGGGTGATCTCGTGGAAGACCATCCTGCGGTATGGGACCGAGGGCTTGAGCAGTTCAACGAGGTGCCAACTTATGGACTCTCCCTCGCGGTCCTCATCAGTCGCCAGCAGCAGCTCGTCACTGTCCTTCAGTTTCTTGCGCAGGTCCCTGATGAGTGACTCCTTCCCCTCACTGATGATGTACTGGGGAGCGAAGCCGTGATCAAAGTCGATCGCGATATGATCCTCGGGCAGGTCCCTCACGTGGCCCTTGCTGGCCACTACTGTGAAGTCCTTGTCCAGATAGCGCTTAATAGTCTCCGCCTTGGTTGGAGACTCGACAATTACAAGTGTCCTTTTTGACATTTCCTATCCTGTTTTCCCGGAATAGAAAAATAACGGCCCCGGAAAAAACTTGTCAAGTCTTGTCCAGGGCCCATTCTCCGGCTTATTACATCTTTAATATGTAATAAGAAAAAAAACTGGCATCAGCTGATCCTGCGCAGCATGTATGTATATGGGTTGCCAGGATCCATCGGGTTCTTGAAGAGGGCGCTTTTTGCCAGCCCTCCGCCGGTTGTCGAGAAGCTCAGGTAAGGCCCCTCAGCATCACAGCCGAAGACATAGTTGCTTGTTGTGGTCACGCCGATACCGAGGGCGCTGGAGCGGATGTCCACGCTGATTGTGTCATTCGTCATGCGCACGGAGTCGACCTTGAAACGGCTGGGACTTATGGGCAGGACATTGAACTTGCTGCAGTTGAGGCGGTATGCGATACCGGCCGGGCTGTCACTGTCATAATCGATCCAGTCCCATGACTCTGAGCTGAAGTCCTGGAGCGGGAAGATCACATGCTCTTCTCCGTCCTGGACGAATGACACCTGCATGTACTGTCCGTATGTGGGATCCTCCTTCAGTTCGGCCCTGTACACGATCTCGCTCATCATGCCGCCGTTGTCATCATCAGTCTGGTTTTCCCAGCGGTACAGGCCGCTGTAGTTTCCAGTCGTCACACTGACAGCCTCCGCATCCAGCGTATTGTTGTCTCCGTCCCGGGCCCCCAGCACGAAGCGGAAGCCGGAATCCTGCGCAAGATGCTCGACAGTATAAGTGTTCTCAGTTGACGGAAGCCGCACGACAAAGGCCTCCCCGTTATAGATGTCATACCACTGGGCTCCGTCCACGCTCTCCCAGGAGAGCACCACGCTGTTGACCAGAACCCGGGCATTGAAAGAGAGGGCGCGTGCTGTCAGCGGAGAGAGAGGAAGCATCAGAAGCAGAGCAAAAGAAGTCAGAAAAAGCCGGACCAACATATTTCCCTTGTTCACCGAATAGTAATTACTATATCCTTATTGTATGCGAAAAACACTTGTCTTGTCAATTTTATTGGTCATTTTGCTGGCCAGTTGTACGGTAACTGAGGATCTGACCATCTCAGACGGGGCGTCAAGCTCCAGCAGCGACATAAACGTCCAGCAGTTCTTCGTCGATGTGATCCAGGATTACTCGCAGTTCATGCCCTCCGGAAGCGAGAACATCATGGACAGTGCGATCCGCACCTTCGCCGGACAGATAGAGGATGCTGAGGCCGGATGGAATACGGTCTTCATAAAAGACGGGGAGAACAGCTATACGGGAGTCTTCAACTTCTCCAGCATCGAGACACTCGCCGACGAGCTCGGGGGAGGAAGCCAGAGCATCATCACACAGACCGGCAACAGCCTCACCTTCAACTGCAATATCGACAACTACAAGGAGCTTGAGAACATCGTGCCCTTCCTGGCCGACCCGAACATCAGTGTATACCTTGCGGAGTACAACATCGGCTACAGCGAGCAGGATTACATGGACATGATCACATTCGCAATCGGCGCGGAGGCTCCTGAGGCGCTGCGCAGCAGCATGATAGAGATCAACATCACGGTGCCGGGAAGCATCACTTCAATAAGCGGAGCGGTCAAGACCGGAGACAACACGCTGACCTTCTCCTTCCCGCTGATCGACTTCCTCCTCCTGGCCGAGCCTCTCGCATTCTCGGTCCAATGGAACTGAAGTCACCGCATTCCGCCCTGGTCCGGACGGGGTCCCGGAACATCTTCCGCTGCCTGCCCGGCGGGGCTGAATCGTTGACAGCACCTTGCCCTTGATGATATTTTCTTATGCGTTGTGCCGCAGGCCGGCACAGCGTCTGCATACAACAAAAAGGAAGTGATCCGAATGGCTGACACAGAAAACAGGGATATTGACTTCAACAAGGCCAGACAGGGCCTAGAGAAGGCCGAAGCACCGAAGGATGGTAAGGGGAAGAAGCCGCACGGCAAGAAGTCCTTCGCCTGGTGGGCGGGCGTCATCGTCCTCATCCTCATCTCGATAACATTCATCCTGCCTGCGACAGGCGTCACGAGTCTTTTCATGGACACGAGCATCGAGTTCGGCCGCTACAATGGCACACCGATTGAGTACGCCAACGGCAGCTACATGTTCAACCAGTACTACAACCTCTACATGCAGTACGGCTCCTATATGGATTCGACAAGCCTGCTCTATCAGGCCTATTACAACACTGTCCTGCATGAGGCCCTCACACAGAAGGCCGAAGAGGTCGGCTTCTACGCTTCCGAGGAGATGATCAACCACGCCATCATCGATTCCGGCTACTACAACAACGCTGACGGTGTCTTCGACGAGGCGGCATACAACGCCACAGGAGTCAGCGAGAGGACGAGCATCTACAACACGGCCAGGGACCTGGTTCCCGCACAGACGGTCTCCGCGGACATCGCCACAGTGCTCTCCTCAGACGCTGAGCGCGAGTTCATCTCCACAATGGCAGCGACCGGAAGGACCTTTGACTATGTCGCATTCGACTACACGGCCTACCCCGCCGACCTGGCACAGGCCTATGCCAACAACAACCCGCAGCCCTTCACTGTCATCCAGACAAGCGTGCTGAGCGCTGCGAGCCAGGATGAGGCAGACAGCCTGCTTGACGAGCTCAATGCGGACCCTGCCCTCTTCGACACAAGGCTCAGTGAGGCAGGAAGCGAGAGTCAGAGCCTCTGCTTTTATGAGCTGTCCGCCATCGGCGAGGAGAATGTCAACACACTCTTCTCAACGGCTGAGGGCGCATTCGCAGGACCTTTCCAGAACGGATCCAGATGGGAGATCTACCGCGTTGACGCAAGTCCTGTCGTCCCCGACTTCACTGACAGCAGTATCCTGGACAAGGTCAGAAGCTACATCAACACGAACGATGCTTCGCTGGTCACAGACTGGGCTGCCGGTGCCAGCCAGGACTTCTACGCTGCCGCTTCGGCTGACTTTGACGGCGCGGCCGCACAGGCAGGTCTCACCGCACAGACTGTGGACTTCACCCCGGTCAGCAACGGTCACAGCGGAATCCTTTCCAGTTTCAGCGCCACTGACGCCTATGGCCTGCTCTCAGCTGCCGCATCCGGTGACAGCGCGTACAACGGGCTCCTCTTCACCAGTGCGGAAGGCACAGTACTCGAGCCGGTTGCCAGCGGCAATGCCTGGATCGTGACCCGCGTGAATGCCGAGACTGTCGATTCAAGCCAGTCCAGCTTCATCGATACTTTCTACGACTACCTCAACTCCTCAATGGCATCAAGTGATCTGCAGAATGCGATTCTGACCAGCAACCTCTTTGAGGACAATTTCTACACAGTCGTCATCGAGCAGCTGATCAACTCCTCCAACTGAGATCACGCATGACGGACTGAAGGGCACAGCTTTTCCGGCTGTGCCTTTTGTTTTATTATTGCTTTCATGCAGACAAGCGAAGTGACATGCCAGAAGGCAGTACTGACCCCGGACGGGGACCTGGCCGTCGAAGGATGGGCAAGGGCCAATTATTTCGCATACAACAGGGATGTTCTGCCGCGGCGTACTGCCGGTCTGGTGGAAGCGGATATCTACACGCTCTACAACCCGGGCGCCTCCTACTGGATCACGCTGGCACTCATTGATGACGGTTTCAAGAGCACCCGCTTTGTCTCATTCACCGATCTCAGACTCCACAGAAGCGTCCAGTGTTCAGCTTCCTCCCGGCATCCCGGACGGATGCCTCGTCTTGCTGCAAGTTCCAGCGAGGACAGCTGGAGCACTTTCCTGGACAGGGACTGCAGGCTGACACTGACAATCATGAAGAGAGATGAGAAGCGACACCTTATCTTCAATGCTCCCGGCCTCGTCCTGCCGGACGGCTCAGTGGGGCTGCTTGGAGATTTCAGCCTCCTTCAGGAGCGGACCCAGGAATCCATCAGCAGCTGCATGGGGCGTCAGGACGACCCGAAGGCCTTCCATCTGGCCCAGCGCATCCTTCCCCTGCCTGTGGTCTCCGGCTACATAAGGCGCGGAAGGGAGAAGGACATGCTGGCAATGGACCGGAGTCTGGCCGCCCTGAGCTGGACACGCAGCCGCCACATGAAGCACCTTGGACGCATGTTCAGCGCCACTGCGCTTTCCGGGGAGGAATCATTCACCTTCGGCTACGGCTGTGAAAAGGAGCTTGGAGTGCTCGTCAGGGATGGCAGTATCACACATCTGGGCGAAGTGGACTTCAACCTGCATAAGGACATCATGAAGCCCTGGATGCTGAAGGATGCCAGAGGAGACGTAGATCTGGTCTTCACGCCACAGTGCACGCTCTCACCTGACTGCACAGGATGCGGAACGACGGTCTTCGGGCACTTCAGCGGAACAGTTACGGACGCCGGAGGGAAAATCACGGACATTGACGGGACGGCCGGCTGCTGCAGCCTCAGCCAGTCTTGATCAAAGCCTCTTTACAGGCTATTCTTCCTCGTCCAGAAACTATTGCCAGGGAAGAAGAAAGATGAATGAAGAATACAGTGCATCCGAGGCATTCAGCAGGCTCGGCCTGTCGGATGTGAGTCTTAGGGCGCTTGCGAAGAAAGGATTCAGGGAGCCCACAGAGATCCAGAAGGCATGCATTCCGCTGCTGCTTGACGGGAGCAAGGACGTAGTGGGTCAGGCGCAGACAGGAACCGGGAAGACCGCGGCCTTCGCCCTGCCCATCCTTGAGCTCATTGATGCCGCTTCCAGACAGACGCAGGCCCTGGTGCTCACGCCGACCAGAGAGCTGGCCATCCAGGTGGCGGATGAGATTGAGTCCCTCAAGGGAGAGCGGCGGATAGCGGTTGCCGCAATCTACGGAGGTGCAAGCTATGAGACCCAGTTCAGGCTGCTGAAAGCCGGATGCCAGATCATCGTCGGAACCCCGGGAAGGATACAGGACCATCTTGAGCGCGGAACTCTGGACCTGGGGCATCTGCAATTCGCCGTCCTGGATGAGGCTGATGAGATGCTTGACATGGGCTTCATCGATGACATAGGCAAAATCCTCTCCCAGACAAACAGCGACAAGAGAATGCTCATGTTCTCAGCCACGATGCCTGCCCCAATCCTCAACCTTGCCCTCAATTTCATGCGCGACTATGAGATCGTCAGGATCAGCAGCACCGAGAGCACGGAGAATCTCACCAGCCAGTACTACTGCCTAGTGAGGGAAGCCGACAAGACAGAGGCCCTGAGGCGGATCATCGACTCCTGCAGTGACTTCTACGCGATTGTCTTCTGCAAGACCAAGCTGCAGTGCGAGGAGATCGGTCATGAACTCAGCCAGGGCGGCTACCCGGCAGAGGCCCTTCACGGCGACCTGTCACAGAAACAGCGGGAGACGATTCTCCAGAAGCTGAGAGAGCACAGGATCAGTATCCTTGTGGCCACTGACGTTGCCGCACGCGGCATCGACATAAACGACCTGACACATGTGATCAACTATTCGGTCCCCGGGGATGCGGAGACCTATACTCACAGGATCGGAAGGACCGGGCGCGCCGGAAAGAGCGGCACGGCCATCACCTTCGTCTCACCTTCCGAGAAGCGCAGGTTCTCATTCATCCAGAAGGCAGCAGGACACAGGGCGGAGGAGTACCAGCTTCCCGGCATCGATGAGCTGATAAAGATAAAGAAGCAGAAGATCATCGCATCAGTCATGGATGCGCTTGACGGTGACAGCTGGAACTATAAAGGACTCTCATCAGCGCTGCTGAGCGCAGTCGAACCGGAAGCGCTCGTGCGCACCCTCCTCCATCTTCACTGGGGAGGAGAGCTCGACAGGAACCGCTACAGAGAAATCGAGGCGCCTGCAGCATCAGGAGGCAAGGCCACACGCAGCCACGCCAGGAAAGCAGACGGCACGGCACGGCTTTTCATCGCGAAGGGGCGCAGCGACCGATTCACGAAGCGCACGCTCGCAAACGCGCTGATCGCGGCCTGCAGGGTCAGGAACGAAGACCTGAACGATATCCAGGTGATGGATGACTTCAGCTTCGTAAACGTGCCGGAATACCTGGCGGGCAGGATCATTTCCACATTCAGGAACCAGGGGGAAGACGGCCGGCCGCTGGTCACACGGGCCAGAGAAGAGGACGTGCCGCGAAGCGGAGCGAAAAAGCGCAAGTCCAATGCCGATGGACGCCGCTCAGACAGACACTTCCATACCGGCGAGGACTGGAGCGAGTGGAAAGGTCCCAGGCGGAAGAAGAAAAAGGAAGGCGGGAAAAAACACAAATGACAGACACCACAAGGCAGCCGGGCAGCCGGCTGCCTGTCTCATGTCATTTGGTGACGGCAAACCTCAGTGAGAAGATCATACCCTTTCCAAGGCTGTCATAGCCGAAACGGAATGTCATCGGGATATTCTGAAGTCCGATGAGCGACAGCTCGAACTGAAGCTCGATTCCTGTCGTGTACTCAGGTATGAAACCGTCGTTGAACAGCAGGTCGCAGAAGACCGACAGCTCAAGATAGTCCGCCATCAGCAGCTCTCCGAAGGAGGGGGCTGAAGTGAAGGCGTAGCCGAATGACAGCGGCAGCAGGACGAAGTAGCCCTGTCCCTGATCATTGAATGACGGAGTGCCGTCCTCGCTGTAGATGAACTTCCCCCCGTCATTCAGCGTCTTGCTGTTTGTGATAAAGCCGTCCGCCGGATAAATGGGAGCCATTGAGCCGTCGAGCGAGAAGCGTGACATGAGACCGATGTCAAAATAGAAAGTGGTCGCATCAGGAATGACATAAAGCCGCGTGTCGGCACTTGTCTGAAGATAGTGGTGCGGAGTGCTGGAGAAGCTGGGCATGGTCAGCATATAGCCGAAAGTAAGATTAAGCCTGGCATAGTCCCAGAGATTCACGGCCCCCTTCAGCCTGGCCGTCAGCATATACTGATCCTCATCCCTTTCATTTCCGAAGTCCTGATAGAGCTCAAGCGCCTGGTTGAATTCCAGCGTGAAATAGCGGGAGGAGAATATCTTGTAGTCAAACCCCTGGCGGGCGTAGATCGAAGGCACGTACCACTCCGGATAGCCGTTGAATGTGAAAGCAGAATAGAGCGAGAACCGCATCTGGTTGATCGGATAGTAAGACATCCCGAGCGAGATCAGGAAGTCAGCCTGCACGTCCTTGTTGCGGGTCGCGTCATAGGCGCCTCCGACCAGGGTGGAGAACTCGAATACCCGGCTTGAGAGCTTGTACTCAAGTCCGACATCAAAGGTGTTCCTGAGATAATACGGATACTCATTCGTCTGGAATGTATACATGCCAAGGGAAATTGTGTTCGACCAGTTCGGCTGGCCTACCCTTGAGAAGTAGTACTGGTTCTGGATGACCTCGTCTATGTTCCGCTGGAGCTCTATCCTCCGCTGTGCGATGGATGGGGACAGTCCGTGCCTGTACAGACCGGACAGCTGGTCAGCGACCTCCTGTGCGCTCTGATATCCGATCTGGGCCATCTCCGCTGCGGCACCGAAGTCCATGAAGCTGAACTTCTCGACCCCGCAGCGTATCCAGATCATCCTGTCGCCGTATTCCCTCAGCTCACTGGCGGCATTCTGCCTCTTGCCGATCTCGAATGAGACATTGAGTATGTTGAGTATGTTCTTCAGGTTCAGCTGGTCATTGTCATAGAAAGTGGTCGAGACGATGACAGTATCGCTGTAGTTGTAGGCGACAGCGATAGGCGCAAGATTGATGATGCCGCCGTCAACGAGCAGATGTCCGCGGTATTCCTGCGGAGGGAAGTATGCGGGAATGGCAAAACTGGCCAGCATGATGTCGCTGAACGGGCCTTCCATGATCCGCACTTCCCTCTTGGTCACCAGATCCTGACAGATGACCATCACGGGAATCTCCAGGTCCTCTATCTGGAGACTGCCGCCGACAACGGACTCGACAAGGCCCTTGAAGCCGGCCGGCTCAAGAAGACCGCCCTCGATGGGGATCGTCATCTTGAAGAAGGTTGACAGATCGCCTGAGGTGACAACTGACATGATCTGGTCACTTGAAAGCCCTGCGGCGTAAAGAAGGGCTATGATTGATCCCATGGAGTTGGATATGATGAAGTCCGGCTCGATGCCCTGGTCCTCAAGGTACTTCAGCACGCCAAGATGGGCGAAGGCCCTGGCGGATCCGCCTGTGAGCACAAGTCCGATCGGGTCTCTCTGACCTCCGGTACGCTCCAGTATGCGCTCCCTGAAGCCCTCTTCTCCGTAGGCGATGGGAACATCAGCCAGAAGCAGGTCATCAGCGGCCATGACGCTGGTCCCGTCACTTACTATGATTGTGGTGGCGCCATCTGCCTGACCGATAACGGAAGCATCCGCCGGCGCCGAGCTGAAGAGTGCCGGCACACAAAGCAGCGTGAACAAGACTAGCAGAATAATCTTCCTGACCATATTTCCCCCTGAGAAGCACATGTCCAGAGAATAATATAATAATACAAAGAAGAGAATCAACGCAGAACGGGAAAGCCGGCAAAAGGGGCAACCCTTGCCTTAAAATAAAACAACTCCTTATAAATCAAGGAGTTGAATCAATAGCAAGAATGCCAAAATGGATATAAATAAACGTTTCCTTGCCAGAGGGGGGGGGTAAATTCTGAGGTGGAGGGGCAATAATGGAATTGGGCCCTAAAGGTCATCAAAATCGCTCAGCTTCAGATTCTCCGGGAACTTGAACCCGCGCGGGAGATAGTACTCATAACTGTCCGACTCTATGTGACAGCCTTCCGGCCATATGATCATCCACATATTTTTCCTCATAAGGGGAATGTTTGCTCCCACCATAAATTTGAAAGCACCGAGTGTCATCGGGTTCAGCTTCTTAAGCCTTGTGCGTTCCTCTTCCGTAAGCATGTGCAGTCCTCCATTGCCCTGTATTATACGTAAAAAGCCGGGTGTTATTTGTGCATAGCAATTCTGATTTGACTGCGATAGACTTTCTTCAGGAGAATTCATGAAAAAAAGGAGAATATTGTTTCTGTTGCTCGCTGTCTTTACAGCGTTTCCATTATTTGCTGGATGGAAGATGGAACGGCCAAACTCGCCATATATCCACTGCGTTCAAACAGTAAACGGAACCATGCTGAGAGATGGAAAAACCTCAAACTGCAAAGCGCATGTTGAATTATGCTTGTACTACATCGGGAAAGACAAGCTGATAGTAGACTCAATCGAATTTAGCTTCTCAAGGTTTTTTTAAAACTATCGAATTGTATGATGGCATCAACCCCTTCGTTACACCATGCGAACTTGAGTTTATGATTGCCGGCGAAGTCTATGAAGTGTTTGCTACCCCATCTGTGGAGTTCCTAGAAATATCGGGAGTCTTGGATACGGACGAAGTAGATATAAAGTCTGCAATAGTGCAGGCACTTTACGACGGAGAAAAGGTTGTTGCTGTAGCTAGCTACAACTATGCTACCTACTATTTTGACATTGACCCTCAAGGATTCAGGTCTGTAGTAAATATCTACGGAAAAGACAACATCAAATATCCCGATTGGCAGGTAGATAAGAAAGACACTGGAAGATATTCAGCCTCTGTGTTTATACCAAGTACCAACACAAACTATGTCATTGGACTTTCCCTTGCGGGCTCAAATACTGAAAGAATGATCAGCGACATGAAAATAACCTTATACGAGAAAATCGGCTCAATTGTATGGATGGCCAATTCCCGATATGGGGAATCTGCCCGTTTCTCATTTGATGATGGTAAGAGAATAAACTACAAGGTCAGTTTCTTTCCGGATGAAAACGCGATGGCATCCCTTGCTGAGAAACTTTTAATGAATGATACCCGTGTTGTCAGAGTCGAAATGAACAATTTCTCCATCTTGATGGAGACCAGCGAACTGGCGAACCATTTCTTCATGCGCTGATAGACAGCAACTGGTGGGGCCTCTACAGCCCCACTTCGACCTCACGCCCATCCATGAACCGCACCGTCACGCTCTCCCCCGACCTCACTTTCATGCACTCGATGAGGGAGGTGAACATCTCGGGATCGAAGGAGTCCACGACATCGGGCATCCTCTCCACATCCTCCACATACCTGCGTATCCCGGCAAGTGCAGAGTTGTTGGATGCAATCCCGCCCTCCGCCGCCACAAGACGGTTCTTGGCCGCCATGTAGCGCTGGATGATGGCGTTGTACCTCCTCTCGTACTCGTCCTGGTCGATGGCGCTTGCCGCATTCTCGCGGACAGCATCATTCGCAAGGCTTGCGGCCTCCTCCATCTCCCGTCTGGCCAGAACCGCCTCGGCTTCCAAGGCGGAGTTGTCGTAGACCTCACGGGCAATGGACATCGCCGTCTTGACCAGTGCGGTCTTCGAGGACGCCACAATGTTGAGGGCTTTTACTGCAAGGGACTTGATCTCCTCGTCGGTCAGACGCTCGGTGGCGCATCCCTTCTTCTTCTGGATCTCTCCGATGCACTGCCACACCGTCTTGCGGTACTTTGTGTTCGAGTTCCACACCCTTGGCGTGTACACACTTCCACACTCCGCGCAGAAGATGTGGCCGGAGAAGATGTTTCCCTTGTAGATGACTGGGCCGTGGTTGATCGAGTATGAGAATAGAATGACATCAAAGTCAGACAACTCGCTGTAGCGGTATACTCCTGACTTGACCAGATCGGCGGACGAAAAAGTCTCTATGTCGATGCTCAAGGAACGCATATCCATGAAGAAAACTCCTCATGGATATTGCTGGAATGGTTCGGGGCAGGGAGTTGGGGACAACCTACCCGCGTGACAGGACAAGGGTGTAGGCCTCGACAACAGACAGCTTGTCAACAGATGCGACCAGCCTTGAAACAGAAAAAGAACTCTCAGATTTGATCTTCAACACCATACGCTCACAGACATCTAAGAATTCAAAAGAATCGGACATAGCTGCTTCTCTCCTGTCATTAAAAGCCGTATGATTACAGTGCTATCTGGTTGTATACAGTGTTGAATCCAGATGTCTCAAGTGTTCCAAGATTGTATTTTGATGAGCCATATTCCGTTTGATTGATAACCAGTCTCAGAGGCCTTTCTGTCTTCAGAAGAGAAATCATTTGTGGCGTGTCCTTCCAGTTTGTATAAAGGAAGTTGTCTCCGGTCTCAAGATTGAAAGTGTGGGTATTGCCACTTTCATCCCTTACACTGAGACGATATGAACCATATCCTCCAACTGAGTACGATCCGTATTCGTAAAGGAAGAAGTCAACGGAATATGTGTCGACTCTGATATCCCAGAGCAAATCCTCACCATAGGTGACGGAGTTTGAGAAAGTGCCATACTGCACCTCATTCTGAGTTATAAAGTGATCTCCAGTTTCATCTCCGAACTCATCTACATAATTTCCGACTGTCCACACCCCCATACT
Organism: uncultured Spirochaetales bacterium; assembly: GCA_944390045.1. Classification (GTDB taxonomy): domain Bacteria; phylum Spirochaetota; class Spirochaetia; order Sphaerochaetales; family Sphaerochaetaceae; genus Bullifex. The sequence continues at coordinate 17,751 of CALXOO010000004.1, forward strand.
TGCAGCTGGTGTGGACGATGTGGTGGTGGCCTGATCCAGTGCATTCGGCTTTCCGGCAAGCGCATCAGCGTAGCCTTGTCTATAGCCGCTCTCCCAATCTGCCGATGCCGCCACCAATGGAATACAAACGATGACAGCCAAAATTATGATTGCAGTAAGAGTTTTCTTCATATACCCCTCCTCTATGTCAATAATTATACGACACAAGAAGACAGAATTGAAGGGGCTGATGCACTTTTGCATCAGCCCCCATTATATCTATTTGTTACATTAATCTTAGCCGCAATCGGGATCGAACCGATATGGCATTGCTGCCGGCAGATTTTGAGTCTACTGCGTCTACCTGTTCCGCCATGCGGCCGCACAGGTGCCTAGCGTATTAGCAAAAAGCCGTTTAGTCAACCTGCGCGCCTGGCATGACAGCCCTGTGCCGCGGCAGCCGAGCCCCGGCAGCACAGCCGGGGTCAGCACGGCAGCGGATGTTCACGGCATGATGGTAGTGGCGAAGTCCTCGATCGTCTTCGGTGTCAGATACCAGTTGCCGGCAAGCTCGCCTTCCGTGATCACGATACCGATGTTCGGGAGTTTCCTGATGATGTCCGTTACCATAGCCTTTACCTCATCAGCAGCAGCAGGATCGTCCCCACCGCCCTGCGGAATGCTGAAGCTCAGCGCATCATCCAGATTGAGCCTGATTGTCACATCTGAGATACCCGCGATGCTTCCGGACAGGTCCGCAGATACAGCGGCACCGCCTGAGACGGTGACAACGCTTGGCACCCCTTCAGTTGTGAATTCGTCCACCGTGAGTGATCCGTCAACATTCGCGGCAGCTGTCACATTCTGCTTCTCACCGCCAATAGTAAGACCGGTGATGGTGGCCTTCGCAGTTCCATTGACTCTGCATGTGTTGCACCTATTTATGATAGTGACATTCAGTTCCTTGTCGATCTGATTGTATTCTTCGGTTCCTTCTGCTATCAGTTCTCCGTCATCAACCTTATAAGCGAATACAGGATAATTATATCCATCAAATCTGACGAACGATTCACTGATCACCTTGGCACCTGCAAGAGCAGATAGACTGAGGTCTGAGACATCCCCAAGAGTATATGTCGCCTCAACTACCGGTATGCCGGACTCCATCCTCAATGACGGAACGACTGTCACTCTGAGAGTGTCCCCATCAAGGAATTCCACTTCAGCGGACATGTCATCAACGACATACGAATCCGGTGCCTGGAAATTTTCTGAGGAGACCTCCTTCATAATGGTGGAGATCACATTTGTCAGGCCGGAGACGACACTTGCAGTTGCCTCCTGACTGTTTCCGGAATTCGGATCGTCAATCACCGGCGTTCCGTTGTCACCGAGCCCCGGATCAACTCCGGGATTAGAGTTGTCCCCACTGCAGGACACAGTGAAGATCAACAACGCGATCAAAAGAAAATACAGCAGCTTCTTCATAGCTACCCTCCTTTTCTGTAGGTTTCCCGGGTGCATGCGAAGACAAGACAATCCCCTCACACACACCTGACAATAAAGTAATGTATTTTTTTTTGTACACAAGCTTTATGCGTTTTTAAATTGAAAAATACCGCAGTGCATGGTGTACTTGGAGCTGTTGAGAGTTCCGGATCCGTCCTCCCTGGTGCTGCTAATGGCTTATGCGGAACTCAGCCCCGGGTCCGCAGCGTGCCCGCGCTGTCCCCGAACTGCCCTGCCGCCGTGCTTTTTCCTGATGAGGTGAAGAATTCGGTTTACAGCAAAAAGAAATGAGTCTAGTATAGTAATATATCAAAAAAAAACAGGAGAAGACTAAGAATGAAAATGACGCTTCGCTGGTACGGTCCCGGTCATGACTCTGTCACTCTGGACCAGATCCGCCAGATACCTGGAGTCACAGGTGTCATCACCACACTGTATGACATCCCCGCCGGAGAGGAATGGCCGCTTGAGAGAGTCAGGCAGCTGAAGAAGGTCGTTGAGGATGCCGGACTGAAGATCGAGGGAATCGAGTCAGTCAATGTCCATGACGCGATAAAGATCGGGACACCGGACCGCGACAAGTATATCGAAAACTACATCAGGAGCCTGGAGCATCTGGGACAGGAGGGAATCAACCTCGTCTGCTACAACTTCATGCCCGTTTTCGACTGGACAAGGACGGACCTGGCGAAGATGCGCCCGGACGGAGCCACAGTGCTGGCCTATGACCAGAAAGTTGTGGACTCCATCGACCCGCAGGTTTTCTTCGACCAGACAAACGATGCCTCCAACGGCTTCGTGATGCCGGGCTGGGAGCCTGAGAGACTTGCCCATGTCAAGGAACTCTTCGAGGCCTACAAGGATGTCGATGCGGACAGGCTCTTCAACAACCTTGTCTACTTCCTCGAGGCCATCGGCCCCGTTTGCGAGAAGTATGGAATCAGGATGGCAATCCATCCGGATGATCCGAGCTGGCCGGTGTTCGGACTGCCCAGGATCATCACCGGAAAGGATGCGATTCTCAAGCTCTTCAGGGCTGTGGACAAGCCCTACAACGGACTCACGTTCTGCATGGGCTCGCTCGGAAGCAACCCTGACATCAACTTCCCTGATGTGATCAGGGCCTGCGGAGACAGGATCTATTTCGCACATGTCAGGAACCTCCACCACTTCGCTCCTGGTGTGTTCGAGGAGGCGGCCCACCTCTCCTCGGACGGCTCTTTCGACATGTATGAGGCAGTGAAGGCCCTTCACGACACAGGCTTCGACGGCCCAATCCGCCCGGATCACGGAAGGACGATCTGGGGAGAGAAGTGCATGCCGGGCTATGGCCTTTACGACAGGGCACTCGGAGCAATGTACATCGAAGGACTCTGGGAGGCCATCGACAAGGCAGAAGCAAGAGGTGTATGAGCAACAGATATGAGCGCCAGGCAGGCGCATGGGTCTACGATGAGCTGAGAGAGCGCATTGAGAATCTTGTCTACAAGCCGGGCCAGGAGCTTCAGACTGCCAGTCTGACCCTGGACCTGGGGCTCTCCCGCTCCCCGGTCAGGGATGCCCTGCTGCGACTGGAAAGGGACCGTCTGGTTGACATCTTTCCGCAGAAGGGAACGCGGGTCGCATTCCTTGACCGGAAGATAATCCTCCAGGAGCGGTTCCTCCGCCAGACTCTTGAGGTCAGGATCTTCGAGGAATTTCTCCGCAAGGAATACAGCCAGAAGGACAGGCTCATCCTGATGAGCCGGCTTGACGGTGCCCTGCTGCAGCAGAAGACTGCCCTGCTCACATCGGACAGCGTCGCCTTCCTCTCCTCAGATATGGCCTTCCACAGGATTTTCTATGACGAGCTCAACTATGAGCGGATCTACAAGGTCGTGATGGCCCACACCGGCAATGAAAGGCGCATCAGGCTGCTGAACAATCAGGTCGGCAATGTGATGGAGAATGTCTACAACGAGCACAGGGCCATAGCGGATGCCATAGGCAGCGGAGACAGGGAGAGTGCCGCACGGCTGCTTGGCGGCCACTTCGGCAAGCTCAGTGAGGAACTCGACATGCTGGTCAAGGTCTTCCCCACTTATTTCACGGACGATTCGACGAGACAGTAAGGAGAAACTATGAAACTGACACTTGAGGATATGAGAAAGGGCCAGGGCTGGGACGGCTACCGCCTGCCCGCCTTTGACTATGACAGTGTGAAGAAGAACACAATGGAGCGCCCCCGCTGGGTACACTTCGGCAGCGGCAACATATTCCGCATCTTCCCGGCAAAGCTCTGCCAGAGACTTCTGGATGCGGGGCAGACTGATACAGGAATCATCGCAGGAGAGGGTTTTGACGGTGAGATCATCGACAGGATCTACAAACCGCATGACAATCTCACACTGGCTGTCACGCTCAAGGCCGACGGCTCGATCGAAAAGGAAGTCATCGCCTCCGTCACAGAAGCCGTGAAGTGTTCCAGGGAAGACGAAGCAGAATGGAACATACTGCTCAGGGCCTTCACGAATCCTTCCCTGCAGATGGTGTCATTCACGATCACGGAAAAGGGTTATGCGCTTTATAATCCGTCCGGTGAGCTCTTCAGCTTCTATGCAGAGGATTTCAGGAAGCCTGCGGCCGAGTCCTCGGTCTTCCTGTGCAGCCTCACATACCTGATCTACCGCAGATGGAAGGAGAACCAGGCCCCGCTTGCCCTTGTCTCAATGGACAACTGCTCGCATAACGGCGACAAGCTGAAGGCGGCCGTGATGACCATAGCCAAGGCCTATGTCGACAACGGAAGCTTCGAGCCGGCCTATCTGGACTATCTGCAGGATGAGTCGAAGATCAGCTTCCCGATCTCAATGATTGACAAGATCACACCGCGTCCGGATGAGAGTGTGCGCAAGATGCTTGAAGCCGACGGCTTTGAGGACAGCGAGCCGATCATCACGTCAAAGCACACATACATCGCCCCCTTCGTGAATGCGGAAGAGGCGGAATACCTCGTGATCGAGGACAAGTTCCCAGCAGGCCGGCCTGCCCTTGAAAAGGCCGGAGTCTACTTCTGCGACAGGGAGACAGTGGACAAGGTCGAGAGGATGAAGGTCACCACCTGTCTCAACCCACTGCACACTGCCCTCGCCCTTTCAGGCTGTCTGCTTGGCTACACCCTGATCAGCAGGGAGATGCAGGATGAGGATCTCAGCAAAATGGTCCATATCCTGGGCTACAGGGAAGGTCTGCCGGTCGTCACCGATCCCGGAATCATAAAGCCGAAGGCCTTCATAGACGAGGTTCTTGAGAAGAGAATTCCAAATCCCTTCATGCCCGACACTCCGCAGCGCATTGCAACCGACACCAGCCAGAAGCTCTCAATCCGCTTTGGTGAGACAATCAAGAGTTACCTGGCAAGCGACAGCCTTGACGTGAAGAGCCTGAAGGTCGTCCCGCTGGTCTATGCGCTGTATCTGCGCTACCTCATGGCCATCGATGACGAGGGAAACAGCTTCACGCTGAGTCCTGATCCGATGACGGAGACACTGCAGCCGATGCTCTCGTCTGTGACTTTCGGTGACAGCGGAGACTTCAGCAAAGTGCTCGCACCCCTCCTCTCGAATGAGAAGATCTTCGGCCTTGATGTGACAAAGACAGATCTCTACCCCGTCGTCGTCGCGGACTTTGCCAGAATGGTCAGCGGAAAAGGAATGGTAAGGGCGACAATTCATGATGTCGTCAACAGCTGAGACATGCTGACCCGGGTCATGGCGGACGGCCGGAAGGCTGCCCGCCATTTTTCTCTCCAGACATGCTGGACAGAATACCTTTACCGGGATCCGCTTTGGCACCACGGCATGCAGAGTCTGTCAGGACAAAGCAAAGGACCCGGATTCCTCCGGGTCCCTGTATGTGAATTACGGATGATTACTTGTCCTTCTTCTTGCCGCCTGTGATCTTGTTGAGGATCACGAGAGCCACGAAGAGGATTCCAAGGGCGCCCGCAAGCAGGCCCCAGCTCTGGAGTGCCAGCAAAATAGGATTAGGCATATCGTACCTCCATCAACCGAAGAACGGGATCAGCTCGCTGAGGAGAAGTCCTCCTGCGAGAACGGAAGCGATCTGTCCGGAGACGTTGGCTCCGAGGGCGAAGGGAAGCAGATGATTCTGCTTGTTGGCCTCGATACCAACCTTCTGGACAACACGGCTCGACATCGGGAATGCAGAGATTCCGGCGCCGCCGATGAGCGGATTGATCTTCTTGTCCCTGGGCAGGAAGATGTTGACGATCTTGAGGAACACGACACCGCAGGCCGTGTCGAAGATGAATGCGACAAGACCGAAAGCCATGATCATCAGTGTAGCAGGCTGCAGGAGCGCGTCTCCCCTCATCATCGGGCTGATGGCCAGACCGAGCAGGAGGGTAATGAGCGGGCTGAGCATGTCCTGGGCAGCTCTTGAGAGGGAGTCGAGGACTCCGCATTCCCTGAGCAGGTTGCCGAACATCAGCATGCCGACAAGGGCGGCTGAATCCGGAGCCAGGATTCCGCAGACAATCGTGGTGACGATCGGGAAGATGATCCTTGTCGTCTTTGAGACGGCGGAGGGCTTGTAGTGCATCTGGATGGCCCTCTCCTTCTTTGTCGTCGTTGCCTTGAGGACGACCGGCTGTATCATGGGCACGAGGGCCATGTAGCAGTAGGCGACGACAAGAATGGCCGCGACATAGTTGGAGTGCAGACGCTGGCTGACGAGGATGGCCGTAGGGCCGTCCGCCGCACCGATGATACCGATACTCGCGGCATCATTGAGCGGGAAGCCGAGCATGCTGGCAAGGATCATCGAAATGAAGATACCTCCCTGGCCAGCCGCGCCGATGAAGATCAGCCAAGGCTTCGAAATAAGCGGTCCGAAATCGATCATCGCACCGATTCCGATGAAGAGAAGAAGCGGGAAAGCTTCCGCGCTCTCGATACCCACACTGTACAGCCACTGCAGGATAGCGTTGTCCTGAAGCATGACCGAACCGGGAAGGTTGACGAGAATCGCTCCGAATCCCATGGGGAGAAGGAGTGTCGGCTCCATCTCCTTCTTGATGGCGAGGTAGATCAGAATCAAACCTACACCGATCATGATGATGTTCAGAATGTTCGTGTCCATAAGGCACATTATAATACACGTTTGCCGTATTGTACTCCATAACCGGCGCCCCGGCCCACACTAAAAAATCAATTATGTTCAAAAGTAAGCAAATCAGGGGTCAAAAATATCTCAAAATTTTTTGTTGACCGGTTTAGAAAACCGATTTAGCATATGTGAAGAAAAGGAGGAGATGTACACAAAGCACCCCCTTCATCCAAGCAGAATTCAAAAGGAGAAAAAGAGAATGAGAAAAGCATTGACAATCATGCTGATCGCCCTGGTCGCAGTCTCTTCAGTCTTCGCCAACGGCGGAGCCGAGTCATCTGGCAAGACCGAGGTCTACTTCCTCAACTTCAAGCCGGAGATCGCCGACGTATATACAAACGTGGTCGAGCCGGCATTCGAGGCAGCATATCCGCAGTATGACCTGAAGGTCGTCACCGCAGCTTCGAACCAGTATCAGACAACACTGAGAAGCGAGCTCAGCAAGAGTGCTCCTCCCGTGATCTTCCAGGTCAACGGACCCGTCGGCATCCAGGAGAACATCAACACTGTCGCCCCGCTCCAGGACACGGACTTCTACAACCTGCTGGCAGACAAGGGCATGGCCCTCTCCACTGACGGCAATGTCGTGGCTGTCCCATATGCAGTCGAGGGATACGGCATCATCTACAATGACGCCATCATGAGAAAGTACTTCGCACTCCCCGACAAGGCAGTTGACATCAGCAGCGCCGAGGAAATCTCCAACTTCGAGACACTCAAGGCAGTCGTCGAAGACATGTCGAAGCACCTTGACGAACTGGGAATCCAGGGCGTCTTCGCCTCCACATCCTTCATGCCCGGCAGTGAGTGGAGATGGACGACTCACCTCGTGAACCCCGCCCTCGTGGCAGAGTTCGGCGATCTGGCAACGGCACAGGCCGCAGCCACATTCAGCTTCACGGCAAGCGAGAACTTCAAGAACCTCTTCGACCTCTATCTTGACAACTCTGTCACACCCAGGACGATGGTCGGATCCAGGGCCGATGCCGACAGCATGGCCGAGTTCGCCCTCGGACAGGTCGCGATGGTCCAGAACGGCAACTGGGCAGCCGCCCAGATCCTCGGAACGACAGGCAACGTCGTTGCTGACGATGACATCAAGTTCCTGCCTCTGTACATGGGCATCGAGGGTGAAGAGTCACAGGGCATCTGCGTAGGCACAGAGAACTACCTGGCATTCAACAAGAACGCCTCTCCTGAGGCCCTCGAGGGCGCAGACACCTTCCTTACCTGGCTGTTCAGCAGCGACGAAGGCAAGCCGATCGTCACAAATGACCTGATGTTCATCACACCCTTCTCGACCTTCTCAGCCGATGAGGTTCCAAACGATCCTCTGGCCCGCCAGGTCAACATCTGGATGAACAAGGACGGCGTCTCAAGCGTGCCATGGATCTTCAACGGAATTCCTTCCGAGCAGTGGAAGGCTGACTTCGCACAGGCTATGCTCGAGTACATCAACGGCCGCTACACCTGGGATCAGGTCACGCAGGTTGCGATTGATGCCTGGGCACGCGAGGCGGAGATCTACGGCAGATAAGTGCCATGAAACGATGAGGGCCGCCAGCTGGCGGCTCTCTTCGTAATAGCTCCATCTGAGGTTGCACATATGGAAAAGACACTGAGAAAATACTTTGCCCTCTTCGCCCTGCCGGCACTCATATGTTTCGCACTGGCATTCTTCATTCCGATGGTCTGGGGCTTTATTCTTTCCTTCTGTGAGTTCACGACCATCACGGATGCCTCATTTGTTGGCCTGCAGAACTACATAAGGGCATTCACAGTCGACAACTACTTCACCCAGGCCTTCTGGTTCACGCTGGGATTCACAATCGTGACGGTGATCACGATCAACATCCTGGCCTTCGCCCTCGCACTCGTCCTGACGAAGAATGTCCCGGGCACAAATGCATTCAGGACAATCTTCTTCATGCCGAACCTGATCGGCGGAATCGTCCTGGGCTGGATCTGGCAGGTCGTGCTCAACGGCGTACTGGCCAGTTTTGAGCAGACTCTGCTTTCTGATGCCAAATACGGCTTCTGGGGCCTGGTGATCCTGATGAACTGGCAGAACATCGGTTACATGATGGTCATCTACATCGCCGCGATCCAGAACATACCGGCCGATATGCTGGAGGCCGCCTCCATAGACGGAGCCGACGGAAAGACCACGCTGTTCAGGATAACGATTCCCTCGGTCATGCCGAGCATCACGATCTGTATGTTCCTGACGCTGACAAACGGCTTCAAGCTCTATGACCAGAACCTCGCACTTACCAACGGTGCCCCGAACCACCAGACTGAAATGCTGGCCCTGAACATCTTCAACACATTCTACTCCAGGGTCGGTTTCGAGGGCGTCGGCCAGGCAAAGGCCGTGATGTTCACAATACTCGTCGCGGCAATCGCGCTGATACAGCTAGTTGCGACAAGAAGCAGGGAGGTCGAGAACTGATATGGCAATGGTAGGAAAAAAATACACCAAGTGGATCATCTTCGCCATTCTTGTGGTCGTGGCCGCATTCATCGTCTTCCCGATCCTCGTGGTCGTGATGAACTCGTTCAAGGCCAATCTCTTCATCTCGTCAACGGGGGCCTTCCAGCTTCCGAACAGCCAGAGTTTTGTAGGGACGGCGAACTACACGAACGGAATTGACAGGATCAGCTTCTTCAGCGCCTTCGGCTACTCACTGTGGATCACTGTGGCATCAGTCATCTTCATCCTGCTGCTGACCAGCATGCTGGCCTGGTACATCACCCGCGTGAAGGGAAAAGTCACAAACATAATCTACTACCTGCTGGTCTTCTCGATGATCGTACCTTTCCAGATGGTCATGTTCACAATGAGCAAGTTCAGCAACATGATCCACCTGGACAACCCAATCGGCATCATCGTGCTCTATGTCGGCTTCGGCTGCGGAATGAGCACCTTCATGTTCAGCGGCTTCATAAAGAGCATTCCAATTGCGCTCGAGGAGGCGGCGATGATTGACGGGGCAACCCCGGTCAGGACATTCTTCTCAGTCGTGCTTCCCATGCTCAAGAGCACCGCGATCACGATCGCGATTCTCGAGACGATGTGGGTCTGGAACGACTACCTGATGCCCTACCTCGTCATCGGAACCGAGTACAGGACCATCCCGGTCGCCATCCAGTACCTGCGCGGAGGCTATGGCAGCGTTGACATGGGCGCCATGATGGCAATGCTGGTGCTTGCGATGATCCCTGTCATTATCTTCTATCTCTTCTGCCAGAAATACATCATCAAGGGTGTTCTGGCCGGAGCGGTCAAGGGCTGACGGGAGGTGCGCCGGTGCAGATGAACAGAAAGAGAATAACAATAGCGGATATCGCAAGGGAGGCGGGCTACTCAAAGACCGCCGTGTCATTCGCGTTCAATGCACCGGAGCGCATCGGCGCCGCCGCCAGGGAGAAGATACTGGAGACGGCGAGGGCCCTGAACTATATCCCTGACCAGAGGGCCAGGAACTTCTCGCTCGGGCGTCAGCTGACGCTCGGTTTCCTCCTGCCCCAGGACCTGGATATCTGCCTGGCGAATCCCTACATCGTCGAAGTGATGCGGGGACTGGGAAAGATCTGCCAGGACCATGGCTACATGCTCTCAATCATTCCGCCGATCAACGATTCGATCTACGAGGCTGTGAAGAAGGCGACTGTGGATGGGCTTGTGACCATGGGCTACCTTGTCAGCGGCGGCGTCGGGTCACTTGTGGACCTGATGGCCACACCGCTGGTCATGATAGACGGAGGCAAGGACGAGAACTTCCTGTCTGTCAACATCGATGAGGAGAAGGCCAGCTTCATGCAGATGGAGCGCGTCCTGTCACTCGGACACAGAAGGCTTGCCGTGGTCACACTGCCGGCCCCTACCCTCACACCCAAGGCAGATGACAGGGGAATTGTCTCCCGGCGTCTTTCCGGCTACAGGGCGGCGCTTGGGAAATATGATGTGCCGCTGTCCTCTGTCCGCTTCTTCAACAACACCGAGACCACATTCGACGATGGCTACAGGGCCGGATGCGAGATCATGGAAAGCGGGGCGACCTGTGTCGTCACGATGAGTGACATCCAGGCCTATGGCATCATGCACTATCTGAGAGAACACGGAGTGCGCGTTCCGCAGGACATTTCGATCATCGGTTTCGACAACATCTGCCCGTACAGGGGAGAGAAAAAACTCACAACAGTCAACCAGCCTGCCTACGAGAAGGGGCGCATAGCCGCGCTCACGATGTTTGACCTTCTCGAGGGCAGGACGGTTGAATCGGCGCCGCTGGTGCCGTTCAGCATCGTGGAGGGAGAGACGCTCTGCCCTCCGGCCAATTGAAGGAGAAAGACACATGGAAACGACAACCGCCAGATACGCGGGTATCCTCTTCCACCCCACAAGCATCAGGACGAAGTATGGCATAGGCGACCTCGGACAGAAGGCCTACCAGTTCGTCGACAAGCTGCACAGCACTGGAGCCACCCTCTGGCAGATCCTGCCCCTGGGACCGACCGGCTATGGCAACAGCCCCTACGCTTCCCGCTCGACCTTTGCGGGAAACGAGCTGCTGATAGATCTCGAGACGCTTGTGAGAGAGGGCTATCTCAACCGCAATGACATCGCCTTCCCCCCGGAATACACCACCGGGCGCGTCGAGTTCGACAGAGTGCGGGAATACAAGCTCCCGCTGCTCAAGCAGGCAGCCAAGGCCTTCCTGCTGAGCCGCAAGGAGAGAATGGCCTTCGCTGATTTCAAGAAGCAGAATGAGTCATGGCTCGACAGCTACGCTGTCTTCATGACCCTTTACGATGAGAAGTACCACGATGCCAGATGGATGCTCTGGGATGAGAAATACAGCCAGCAGACACTGAAGAAGTATTCTGCCCAGGCCGAGATATACAGGGTCCTCCAGTTCTTCTTCCTCAAGCAGTGGCTCAGCCTCAAGGCCTATGCCAACAGCTTGGGAATAAAGATCATAGGCGACATCCCCATATTCGTCGGAGCTGACAGCGCTGACACCTGGGCGAATATACATCTCTTCAAGACTGACGCAAAAGGAGAATACAGTGCGATCTCAGGCGTTCCGCCAGACAACTTCTCTGCCACCGGACAGCGCTGGGGGAACCCGGTATACGACTGGAAGGTGCATGAGGAGACCGGATTTGCCTGGTGGATCGGTCGCATCCGCAAGCAGCTTGAGCTGTGCGACATAATCCGCATTGACCATTTCCGCGGCTTTGACGCCTACTGGGAGGTGAAGGCAAGCTGTCCGACTGCAGAGGACGGCAAGTGGGTGAAAGCGCCCGGCAAGGCCTTCTTCAAGGTACTGGAAGCCGAGTTCGGTCACCTGCCGATCATCGCTGAAGATCTGGGCTTCATGACAGAGAGCGTCAACAGACTGAGAAAGAGCAACCATCTTCCGGGAATGAAGATTTTCCAGTTCGGCTTCACCAGACTGCCTGACGGCTCCTTCAACACCTGGGACACCTTCCTTCCGCACAACTGGGAAGAAGACTTCGTCGCCTACCCCGGCACTCACGACAATGAGACAATACGCGGCTGGTACGACAGCCAGGACGAGGGCATGAAGGATATAGTGCGGCAGTATCTGGGGTCAAATGACGAGGAGATCGTCTGGGCCTTTCTCACCTCGCTCATGCTCTCGCATGCCCAGTATGCGATAGTCCAGCTGCAGGATGTGCTGGGTCTTGGCAATGAGGCCAGGATGAACACGCCCAGCACCTGCGGGGACTTCAACTGGTCATGGAGCGTCGACATAGAAGACTTCACGCCCTGGCACACGGCACGCTTCAGGCACCTTGTGGACATTTCCGGCAGAAACGGAAAGACCTATGCAGAGCGGATGGAAGAGCTGAAGCGCAAGACGGGACAGACCGGCAGGGCCTGAGGCAGCCAGACGGCACCTCCTGCGCCTGTCAGCCCGGGCAGGGCTGACTCAGCCTGCCCGCGGCGGCTCCTGATCAGATTCGAGTATGCTCTTCACGAGATAGAGCCTTGAGGCCTCATCAAGCACGGCCTCGTCAAGCAGGCGCCTGCTGCTGGAAGCCTGCATCTGGTCAACCGCCTCACCGTAGTCTCCCATCACAGGCACACGGACAGTGCTGCGGGACAGTGCTGCGGCATCCAGGGACTTTACCATGCCCTCCGGTTCTGTCGACAGACGGCAGCCCCGGAAGGACAGGCCTTCCTTAGTCCTGCTGGCAGAAGAACAGAAGACACGGCAGATCACGGGTCTTGCCCCGTACACCGTGCAGCGGTGAGTGTCCATGTTGTAGAGCGGACAGCAGTCATGCTCAGTGCTCCAGCCGTGCAGGAAGGAGATGTCCCGCTTCTGCACATCGACAAGCGTGAAGGCCAGAGCCAGTGCCTCAAGACGCGTTATGTCTGGAATGAAGCGCTCACAGCACCTGCCGCAGACCCCGGGACACCTGATCCCGAAGGAAGAGCAGAAGTCATCGAAATCATGCTCGATCGAATGATAATACTCCAGAATGGCAGACAGCTCATCATGCACACTCGTGCCTCTGTACCTGTCCAGTTCCTTGATAATTCCGTTCACGGAAAAAGGGTTTTATCACAACTCGTGCAGATTCTTCAAGCTGTTCTCTATTGACTATTTTTCCCGTTGTTGATTTATTTTCCAGTCAAGGAACAAAGACGTTCAGGGCGCATCAGCGCGCCCTGCGCGTCTTTTTTTTTATCTGACGGGGGACGGTACTATGATGAAGGAAGGAGAAGTTAGAATACCTTCTGGCTGTGCCATCTGCGGAATCTTCTCGCGGGACGGCAGCCAGATCTGCGGAGACAGGATTGCCCATGCCATAGCGCTGATGCACAACAGGTCCAACGGACTGGGCGGCGGCTTTGCCGGCTACGGGATATACCCGCAGTACAGGGATCACTACGCACTGCACATTTTCTATGACAGTCTGAAATCCAGAGAGGAGACCGAACGCTTTCTTGACAGCCACTTCGACATCATCAACCTTTCCAAGATACCAGTGCGACAGACAGACCAGATCACGGATCCTCCCCTCATCTGGCGCTATTTCGTCTCCCCTCTGGTCCATAAGATCCAGGACAGCCAGCTGGAGGAGAACGAATACACCGCCCGCTGCATGATCAGGATCAACAATCTCATTGAGGGTGCCTATGTGTTCAGCTGCGGCAAGAACATGGGCGTGTTCAAGGCGGTTGGCTATCCGGAGGATGTGGCCCGCTTCTACAGACTTGAGGACTATTCAGGCTATGCCTGGACAGCCCACGGGCGCTACCCCACCAACACCCCCGGCTGGTGGGGCGGTGCCCATCCATTCGCGCTGCTGGACCTGTCTGTTGTCCATAACGGGGAGATTTCAAGCTACGACGCCAACCGGAGGGCGGTCGAGATGTACGACTACAAGTGCAACCTGCTGACGGACACTGAGGTCATCACCTACATTCTGGACTACCTGACGAGAAAGGAGAAACTCACCCTTGAGGAGTGTGCGAATGTCATAGCGGCGCCCTTCTGGTCCACCATTGCGCTCAAGGACGGGCAAGAGGCGGCAAGACTGGCCTATCTGAGAAAGATGTACTCTTCATTCCTGATCACCGGCCCCTTTTCCATCCTCGTGGGCTTCACCGGCGGAATGATGGCACTCAATGACAGACTGAAGCTGAGGAGTCTGGTTGTCGGAGAGAAAGGACGCACAGTCTATTTCTCAAGCGAGGAAGCGGCGATAAGGGCCGTCGAGCCGGAGCTAGACCGCATCTGGGCCCCGGCCGGCGGACAGCCTGTGATCGTCACTCTTGATGAGGGGGTGCGGATATGAATCTCATACCATCACGCTACAGGATCAACCTGAGGAAAGAGGAATGTATCCAGTGCAGGCGCTGCACACGCGAATGCTCATTCCATGCAATCGAGTTCCGTGGCGGGCTTGTCTTCAACCACGAAAAGTGCGTCGACTGCCAGCGCTGTGTGGCAATGTGCCCCAGAGATGCATTGTATATAACGAAGAACGAGAACCGCTTCGCCTGCCACGCGGTTTACAGTACGGAAGCGCTGAAAGAGATATACAGACAGAGCGAGGCCGGCGGCGTACTCCTGTCATCCATGGGCTCACCCGGAAGGACGGTGCCCATCTACTTCGATCACCTGCTGCTGAACGCGAGCCAGGTCACGAATCCCTCCATAGACCCGCTCAGGGAGCCTATGGAGACCCGGACATTCATCGGAAGGCGGCCTGAGCACGTGGAAAGGGATGAGGTAGGAAGGCTGATAGACAACCTTCCGCCTCATCTCGAGCTTCAGACCCCGATAATGTTCTCGGCCATGAGTTATGGTGCGGTGTCTCTGAACGTCCAGCGTGCGCTGGCAATGGCGGCAGCCAGGACGGGAACCTGTTTCAACTGCGGAGAGGGAGGACTTCACGAATCACTGTATCAGTATGCCGCAAACACAATAGTCCAGGTGGCAAGCGGCCGCTTCGGCGTTCATGAGACCTACCTGAACAGCGCAAGCGCCATCGAGATCAAGATAGGCCAGGGTGCCAAGCCTGGCATCGGGGGCCACCTCACCGGAGCAAAGATCATCGGGGATGTGTCCAAGACGCGGATGGTTCCGGAAGGCATTGACGCGATCAGCCCTGCCCCGCACCACGACATCTACTCGATCGAGGACCTCAGACAGCTTGTCAGCAGCCTCAAGGAGGCAACGGGATACAGGAAGCCCGTCATAGTGAAAGTGGCCGCCGTGCACAACATCGCCCCGATTGCAAGCGGCATTGCCCGTTCCGGTGCCGACATCATCACAATCGACGGCTTCAGGGGCGGAACAGGCGCCGCTCCCATGAGGATAAGGGACAATGTCGGACTGCCGATCGAGCTGGCAATAGCCGCTGTGGACCAGAGGCTGAGGGATGAGAAGATCAGGGACCGCGTCAGCGTGATCGCGAGCGGAGGCATCAGGAACAGCACGGACGTAGTCAAGGCAATTGCGCTTGGAGCCGATGCAGTCTCAGTCGGAACCGCGGCGCTGTGCGCGCTCGGCTGTCATCTGTGTGCCTCCTGCCACAGCGGGTCCTGTGCCTGGGGCATAGCGACGCAGAAGCCGGAGCTGGTTGACAGGCTTGACCCGGAAGAGGGAGCAGAAAGGCTTTGCAATCTCATCTCAGCTTGGACCAGCGAGATCAAGGAGATCATGGGCGGAATGGGCATAAACAGCATAGAGGCGCTCAGGGGCAACAGACTGGCACTGAGGGCCGTCGGACTCAATTCAAGGGAGCTGGCTGTCCTCGGAGTCAAATATGGAGGTGAATGATGTCAGTGCAGGTAAACGCGTCCCAAGTCGATGAGAGGACACTTAAGGATCTGATTGAGTCGGAAAGCAACATTGAAGTCACAGGCTGTCTGGGACAGCGCTATCTCGGAGTTGCCAGGAAGTGCGGACAGCTCAGAATAACGGGAACACCGGGCAACGGCCTGGCAAGCTATCTGGACGGCGGCGAGATCTATGTTCACGGAAACGTGCAGGATGCCGTGGCTGACACGATGAACGACGGTTTTCTGGCAGTTGACGGGAATGCAGGAGATGCACTGTGCTATGCGATGCGCGGCGGACGTGTCTTCATCCGAGGCAATGCCGGATACAGGGCAGGAGTCCACATGAAGGCCTACAGGGAGAGACAGAGCATTCTGGTCATCGGAGGCAGGGCCGGTTCCTTCCTGGGCGAGTATCTGGCGGGAGGCACGATTGCAGTGCTGGGACTGGACTGCCCCGCCGGCAGCCAGCTCACAGGCTATTTCTGCGCGAACGGGATGTACGCAGGAAGCATCTACCTCAGGACAACGGCAAGGCCCGTGGGTCTGTCTGACAAGCTCAGCTGCCACCTGATGGACGGGGAAGAGAAGAAGGCGAAGCTGGAAGGTCTGATCAGAGACTACGCCTCAGCCTTCTCTCTTGATGCGCAGCAGATCCTCTCGGGCCCCTTTCTCTCGATTGAGGCCGATCCGCACAAAAGCTACAGGCAGTTATACGCGACCCTTTGAGGAAGCGAGGATGAAGCGGTCGAAGAGGGGGTGAACCTTGTTCGGCCGGCTCTTGAACTCCGGATGGAACTGGACCGCGACAAAGAAGTCAGGACCGGGGATCTCCATCGCCTCGACCAGAAGACCGTCCGGGCTGGTTCCGCTGAAGACCACCCCGGACTCCTCAAGTCTCTTCCTGAAGACATTCGAGACCTCGTAGCGGTGACGGTGGCGCTCCTGAATGAGGCTGGATCCATAGATGTCTCTCAGGAGGGTTCCGCTGCCGATGGCGCATGGATAGGAGCCCAGGCGCATGGTGCCGCCCTTGGAGACGATGCCGCGCTGATCATCCATTAGGTCGATCACGCACTCGCTGCCATCACTGTCGAACTCGCGTGAGTTTGCCTCCTTCAGGCCGGCAAGATCCCTTGCCGCCTCTATGACAGCCACCTGCATGCCGAGACAGATTCCGAGATATGGAATGTTGTGCTCTCTCGCATAGCGTGCGCACAGCACCATTCCCTCTATTCCGCGCGCTCCGAAGCCGCCGGGAACAAGAATGCCGTCAGCACCGGAAAGAAGGGCGTCAGCTCCTCTTGATTCCACTTCCTCCGTGTCCACAAAGTCCAGCCCGAGTTCAAGACAGTTGCTGCTTGCCGCATGATAGAGCGCCTCGTTTATCGACATGTATGCATCATGCAGCTTGACATATTTGCCGCAGATCGCGATCCTCACCCTGCCCTTCTTCGGTCCCTTCATTCTGCTGACGGCAGCCTTCCAGCTGGCCAGATCGCAGGGCGCGGCCTGAAGGGCCAGCCGTGAGACGACATATTCGTCAAAGCCCCGGTCATGAAGCAGGAGCGGGACCTCATAGATCGGGCTGACATTCTCGTTTCCGATCACGGCCCGGGAGGGCACATTGCAAAAGAGGGCTATCTTGTCCAGCAGCTCACGTTCAAGCGGCTTATCACTTCGCGCTATGATACAGTCAGGCATGATTCCCATTCCCTGGAGTTCATGCACGGAATGCTGGCTCGGCTTTGTCTTGTATTCCCCGCTGCAGGCGAGATAGGGCACGAGGACGACATGGATGAACATGCAGTTTCCGCTACCGACCTGGCTTCTCAGCTGCCTGGCCGCCTCCAGAAAGGGCTGCGACTCGATATCACCGATTGTGCCGCCGATCTCGGTGATGACCACATCGGCACCTGTATATTCCCCCAGTGAGAATATGGCGGACTTTATCTCATCAGTCACGTGGGGAATGATCTGTACTGTCTTGCCCAGATATTCACCCCTGCGCTCTCTTGTCAGGATATTCCAGTACACTCTTCCGCTGGTCAGATTGCTCTTGCTGTTCAGGTTCTCGTCAATGAATCTCTCGTAGTGGCCCAGGTCAAGATCCGTCTCGGCTCCGTCTTCGGTGACGAAGACCTCACCATGCTGATAAGGACTCATTGTGCCCGGATCGACATTGAGATAGGGATCCAGCTTCTGTGCGGCGACCCTGATCCCGCGCTGTTTCAGCAGCAGCCCCAGGCTTGCGGCGGTGACGCCCTTGCCAAGACCTGAGACCACACCGCCAGTGACGAAAATGTACTTTCTCTCCATATTTCCTCCAAAAGAGAAAGGGACGTCCATCCGGCAGATGAACGTCCCTGTTCCAACGGGCTTATTTATAGTACCTGGAATCAGGGCGTGTCAATTGAGGAAGCTGCGACAGAAAGGAAGATCATGGCCTTTCTGCACAAATACTTGCCAGGAAAACCTGAAGGATTTCTGAAAACCGGGCTTCCGCCTCTTTTCATTTTCAGGTCTTTATTGTAGCCTTCTGGCAATCGCAGAGGACAAGGATGTCCAATGTGCAAGATAATAGCATCTTGTGCATTGGGCATCCTTTTTCGTTTTCAGGAGGAAGAGGAGAGATGTGTACAGTGTTTGCCTATTCCGGCACAAGACTCGGGGAAGAGGGGCTCATGGCCCTGCTGAGTGAGACGAGAATGAGGGGCCCCGACATGCAGAGGATCGTGAGTCTGGGCAGCGATGGAGTGATGGCCTTCCAGCGCCTGTCGATCATGGGTCTGGACGAGGCGGGAATGCAGCCATTCGTGAATGATGGGATCACGAGCGTCACCAACGGCGAGCTCTACGGCTTCCGCCCCGTCAGAAGACAGCTTGAGGAGGAAGGCTGCGTCTTCCATTCAGACAGCGACTGCGAGCTGGTCAACCATCTATACAGGAAGTACGGCGTAAGGATGTTCCAGTACCTTGACGCCGAGTTCGCAACAATAATCCACGACCCTTCTGCCGGCTTCATCGCCGCCCGCGATCCGATCGGCATCCGTCCGCTTTTCTATGGCTACGATCAGGACGGAAAGATAGCCTTTGCCAGTGAGGCCAGGATGCTTGAGGGGCTGTGCGGAAAGATACTGCCCTTCCCTCCTGGCAGGTACTATGTCAATGGGGAGTTCCATATTTACAATGACATTTCCCACGTGAGCTCATTCACACAGGAAGATGAGGAGACTGTCACATCAAGAATCAGGGAGAAGCTCATCGCGGCCGTGGACAAGCGTCTGGACAGTGATGCGCCTGTGGGCTTTTTACTTTCAGGAGGCCTGGACAGCAGCCTTGTCTGCGCCATTGCCTCCAGGATACTCGGCAGGCCCATCAGGACTTTCGCCATCGGGATGGACAGGGATCCGATCGATGCCAGGTATGCACAGATTGTCGCCGGTCACATCAAAAGCGAGCACACGCTTGTGTCCATAACGCGTGATGATGCGCTCGGAGCGCTGGAGGAAGTGATCAGGTGTCTGGCCACCTGGGACATCACGACAATCAGGGCCAGTGTCGGCATGTATCTCCTGTGCAAGTACATACACGAGCATACGGACATCCGGGTCCTGCTGACGGGTGAGGTCTCGGATGAGCTTTTCGGATACAAGTACACTGATTTCGCCCCAAACGCAGAAGAGTTCCAGAAAGAAAGCGAGAAACGGGTCAGGGAACTGTACTGCTACGACGTGCTCAGGGCCGACAGGTGCATCGCCGACAATTCCATGGAGGCCCGGGTGCCATTCGGGGACCTTGACTTCGCCTCCTACGTCCTGTCAGTCCGCCCGGAACTTAAGATGAACCGCACGGGAATAGGCAAATACCTGCTCAGGAAGGCCTTCGATGACGGCAGCAACTGGCTTCCGCAGTCCATTCTCTACCGTCAGAAAGCAGCCTTCAGCGATGCGGTCGGACACTCCCTGGTGGATGATCTGAAGGCATACGCTGATGAAGTATTCTGCGGCCGCGACTGGAAGGCGATGTGCTCAGACTACCCGGAAGCCGGCAGGCCATTCACGAAGGAGTCGCTGCTGTACAGGACGATCTTCGAGAAATACTACCCGGGCCAGAGCGCCATGATCCCGGACTTCTGGATGCCGAACAGGCAGTGGGAAGGCTGCAGGGTTGATGACCCCTCGGCCAGGGTACTGTCAAACTACGGCGACAGCGGGAAGTGAGACAGCCTCCAATTAACCTTTTTCCGGAAGCGGTGTGGGCAGTCCATGCCGCTTCCCCTTTCCCCGGCAAGTTAATTCCAGCAAACTCTTTCCTCTCCTACCCCTTTTGATTATCCTTGCCAGAGGAGGATTACAATGCTCACATTGAACCATATAAATTGGTCCACGCCGGAAGGCGTGCCGATCCTCAGGGATCTGTCCCTGGAGATCGGGGACAACGCACTGACAGTCATCACCGGGCCCAACGGAGGGGGCAAGACCACACTTGCGAAAGTGATTGTCGGTCTGCTCCGGCCCTCCGGAGGAAGCATTCTT
The DNA here is from genome assembly GCA_944390045.1 of uncultured Spirochaetales bacterium. Lineage (GTDB taxonomy): Bacteria > Spirochaetota > Spirochaetia > Sphaerochaetales > Sphaerochaetaceae > Bullifex. The sequence goes on from CALXOO010000004.1 coordinate 38,277, forward strand.
CTGGATGGCGAGGACATCACGGAGCTTGACGTGACAGGCCGGGCCAGGAAGGGCATAAGCTATGCCTTCCAGCAGCCCGTGCGATTCAAAGGGCTTACAGTACATGACCTGCTTGAACTCGGCAGCGGCGGCACGCTGAGCGACACCCAGGTCTGCGCTCTGCTGTCTAAGGTAGGACTCTGCGCCCGTGACTACAAGGACAGGGAGGTAAATGCATCCCTTTCCGGCGGAGAGATCAAGCGCATTGAGATCGCAAGCGTACTGGCCAGGGACAGCCGTCTGGTCATCTTCGACGAACCGGAAGCAGGAATCGACCTGTGGTCATTCAGCGGCCTCATCCAGGCCTTCGAGGAGATGAAGAACAGCCACAAGGCCAGTCAGATCATAATAAGCCACCAGGAAAGAATACTCGAGGTGGCTGACAGAATCGTTGTCGTTGAAAACGGGAAGGTCGCCAGGGACGGAAGCAGGGAAGAGATCCTGCCCACACTGACAAGCGTTGCGGCCTGTCCCATCGGACGGGACAACCTGGGAGAGAGATTATGAGCGAGAATGAGAATGATAAGCTGCTGGACCTCATCGCAAACTGGAATGAGATAAAGGCCTCTAGCTGTGCCCACAACATCAGGCAGAACGGCAGAAGCGTCGAGAGGATGAGCACAGAGAACATCCAGATCATCCCGAAAGAGGACGGGAGCGGACTGGACATAAGGATCGCCGCCGGCACAAAGGGTGAGAAGGTGGCGATACCGGCCTGCGTCACCGCCGCGAACATTGACGACCTAGTCTACAACGACTTCTATGTCGGAGAGGGTGCGGATGTGACCATCATAGCCGGCTGCGGAATCCATGTGCACAACGGAGAGGAGGCCCGGCACAGCGGCATTCACCGCTTCTTCATGGGAAGAGACAGCAAGGCAGTCTACCTTGAGAAGCATGTGGGAACCGGCGGCAGGAGAGACACTAAGAGAGTCATCGACCCTGTCACTGAAGTCTATCTGGAAGAAGGAAGCTGTCTTGAGATGGACACAAGCCAGATCGGCGGAGTCGATTCAACGAAACGCATCACAAAGGGCTCTGTGAAGGCAGGCGCGAAGCTCATCATAAAGGAGCACCTGCTGACAGAAGGAGAAGAGAGGGCCTCGACCAGCTTCCAGGTGACGCTGGACGGGGACGGCAGTGCCGTAGACCTCGTCTCGCGCTCCGTGGCGAAAGATCACTCATACCAGGAGTACAGGTCCGAGATAGTCGGCAACGCAGTGTGTACCGGACACAGTGAATGCGATGCGATCATCACCGGCAGCGGACGGGTCAACGCCTCCCCTGCCCTCTACGCGGCAAACGAGGATGCCTCTCTGATACATGAGGCTGCGATCGGCAAGATAGCCGGAGAGCAGATCATGAAGCTCAGGACCTTCGGACTGACTGAGGAGGAGGCTGAGCAGAAGATCATTGAAGGCTTCCTCCGCTGAAAAGGCAGCGGGGATGGCTGAAAGACAGCTTGTGACAAATGCAGCAGGGCAGGATTCCGTCCTGCCCTGTCTGTATTCTGCGTCTCTGCCATTGCATAGCTTCAGGATCAGGCCTGACGCTCCTGCCTCATTTCATGACAAATCCGAAGACAAAGCCGAATGTCCAGGGGAAGTCGGTTACCGGTCTGTAGCGGTAGAAGTCATACCTGAACGTGAGGCTGAATCCGAAATTCATGCCAATATCATCAGAAATATAGAGCAGCTGCCCCTCTGCACCGGCACTGAAGGAATTGGCGAAGAAAAGATAGTTGGCCACAGCCGAGGCCAGCAGCGCGATCTGTGAGTTGCCGGACAGCAGCAGATAGCCGCCAAGACCCGCCCTGACACTGACATCGAAGTCTGAGAAAAAGTCACTCTCCCCGTCTGCGATAGGCCCCGCGTCCGCACCGGCGCCAAGGAGGGCTCCGTATCTCTTTCCATTCGGCCCCATGTGCAGGAGGTCAAGGACAGTGGCTCCGAAGGTCATCATGGGGGCATTGTCTTCCTCCTGGTCTGAGAACTCAGCCCTCAGTACCACATTCATTCCGAAAAGGACCTGGTTGTCGAATACGAGGGAACTGGCACTGGCCCTCTTTTTCTCAGCTGCAGATCTGTTGATGTTCCCGCTGCTTTCAGTCTCGTAGGAGTGAACTACCGCCGCCTTAAAAGGCGACAGCTTCGCGATTCATCGATCTTTTTGCCACCGAGTTTGCTCTTCTTCAAGAGCCTTTTCGACTGCTTCTCGGATCTCCCCGCGCTTCATTTCGGTGCGTCCCACACCTACATTGTGCTTATATAGCCAGACCATGTTCTCAGCAGCATGGACATCCCTGTCTTCTTCGGGAATTCCACACTCGCATCCATAGGTCCGTTTACTAAGCGGCATGTCGTTGAGCTTACCGCAACTGGTGCAGAGCTTCGTCGTCGGGATGCTCCTGCATAACACAACAACATCGTCCCTGTCCTTCAACCCCGCCTTCACGCGCCCAAGCACGGAATGCTGCACATGCTTCCCGAACAGGCCCTTATGCCAGTGCTGGAGCATTTCGTCCTGTATTACCGTAATCGTGTTCTCAGTGAATGCCGCTATTATCTTGTTGGCAAGATCGTCCTTCCTGTTGGTCAGCTTCTGGTACTCGATTCTGAGGAGCCTCACTGTACGCCACCAGCGCCTGGAGCCCTTCTTCTGCTTCGCCAGCTTCCTCTGAAGCCGCTTTATCCGCTCCTGTTCTCGCACTGCCGCGTTGATCTTCTCCCCCTCGCTCGTGGTGAACGAGGTTTCGATCCCGAAGTCGACTCCGACTGTCCTGCCGTTCTTGTGCTTCCTTATTATCTTGTCCTCATCTGTCCAGGTCGTGAATGCGATATAGTATCCATCTGGCTTGCTGAGGAGCTTCGCATTCGCAATCTCCATATCGGGATTTCCATAGAACTGGTCCATCCCGTTGACCTTCAGGATGCCTTTGACCCCCTGGAGCTTCACCCTGTTCTTTCCAAGTATCTTATGTGTTACGCCAAGCTGTTTGTAATCAACGGACTCAAGGCGGCTGATGAATTTGAGGGCACCTACCTTGTAGCCTCTCTTCTTCCTTGTCGCAAGGACACGAAGGGAGCTCTTTATCCCTGCGTGTATCGTCTGCCTCAGGGACTGAGGAAGATAGGAATATGTGCTAGTGACATCATTGCCGTCCTTATCCTTGTGGATGACAGAAGTGGATTTCGTATCATAATCCGATATGGACCGGCCTTCCCTGTCTCCATAGGCAATGATGGCATTGTAGAGCCATTTGCCTTCGACGAAGATCATCTTCAAATCGGTCCTCTGGTCATTCGAAAGCTTGTTGTCCTGGATTTTGCATGCGAAGACGCGGCAGATCTGCCCCCTGCGTTTTGCATAGGTTGCCCGCATCGTATCGGCAATCATTATGTTCTTAGCCTTTCTTGCCACGTCTTCCATCGATTCCATAGTATCATATCCACCATCGATATTGCAAATGTCATCAGGTGAAAATACTATAATCATCATGAGCAGATACAAGACGATGAAACATGCCAAATACAGGATAAGCTATCACCTGATCTTTTCCGTGAAATTCAGGAGGAAGCTTCTTGAGCCTATAAAGGATGACATCATCGCATCGTTTAGAAGGGCAGAGAGCATGCAGAAAAGCTGGTCAATACGCATCGCTGAAACCGACAGGGATCATGTTCATATCTTCATAGATGCAACACCGCATGATAGACCATCCGAAATAGTCCATAGCCTGAAGCAGACGTCGACATATGACATGTGGCAGAAGCATCACGATTACCTTACACACTTCTTCTGGAAGGAACATCTGCTCTGGACGCGCGGCTATTTCTGTTCGACCATAGGGGATGTCAGCGAGGAAACTCTGCAAAGATATATCGAGAATCAGGGATGACAATCGCGATTCACCTGACTGCCTTGAAAGGCAGCAGCTATCTCGCGGCTGATTTGTATATTGCCCACTTCTCGGAAATCTTGTCCCGGCTCCTTTCCTTCTCGATGATCCCGTCATAGTCAAAGTAAGAGGCCATATTCCTGGCCTTCCGGTCAGTCGGAGCATAGCTGAATCCGGGCTCAGAGGACCTGCCTGTGGACTCATACCGCATTCCGACATCCTTGCCACGTACTACATTCTCTCCGGTATCGAGACGTGTTATGTCATATGAATGCCGGGATTCTATGTTCACATAGCTCTTCCATTCAGAGACAGATACCGGCACTTTCAATCAGATACTTCCCTCCCCTTTGTGTCCGGAAGAACAACCTGGCTTTCCTGAACCGGCGCCCAGCCGCGGTCCTGCTGTTGTATTGCCCCGGGCTTAGGCACTAGACTTCAGTCATGAAACTCCAGGAAAAGGGCGTCCGGCAGGAGTCCGACATTTACATCTTCAACTCGTCGCTGGTCAAGAAGAGTTACTTTTACCAGATGCTGTGCATTGGTCATTACTACTGCATGCACAACTACACGGTCAGTCCCAACACTCTTGACAGCTATCTGCTGCTCTATGTCGTCTCCGGTAGCATGTACACTGTGACGAAGGATTCCGGCAGACAGGTTCTCGCTCCCGGCCAGCTTGCCATCCTCAACTGCTATGAGAGGCCGTCCTACGGATGTACGGGAGAAGTGGAATTCTTCTGGATCCACTTCGACAGCCACAATATTGACCAGCTTTACCAGGAGATCAGGCACCGCAGCGTCACCGTAGCAGACAGGAATGCCGTGCTGCGCTATTTCTCGAAACTCATCGATCCCTTCACCGCTAACGGGCAGCCCAGTGAGGCCACCGTAAACAAGTACATCACCAACATCCTCACCGAATTCTTCGACTATGACAGCGAGGATCAGGAGAGACTTCCTGAGCGGAAGTTCGACCATATATGCAACTATGTCAACAACAATCTGGACAGGAAGATATCGAATGGCGAGCTGGCCCATATGGCGAACATGAGTCCGTACCACTTCATCCGCTCATTCAAGAACGAGGTCGGCTTCACCCCGCATGAGTTCATTCTGCGCTCCAGGGTCAACACCGCGATCTTCCTGCTGCGCGCGACCTCTCTCAGTCTCAGTGAGATCACATACAAGTGCGGCTTTGCCAATGAGGCGGCATTCAGCAACTGCTTCAAGTCACTCACCGGCACCACCCCGCTCAAGTGCAGGCAGGAGGCAAGCGGGAGGATAGAGTCCAGGAAGAAGCTTGCCTCTGTGGAGCTGATCTCCCGCCAGGACCCGCTGAAGGAAGAATGACATCCGCTGTACGGAATAGACCAGAAAATACAAAGCACGGACCGGGTTTTTCAGACCCGACCCGTGGATTTATTTCTCAAACAAAAGGATGGCTTTGATTACTCTGCGTCAGGTCCCATGACTTCCTTGTAGGTCTCGGGTGTGACGACGACAGCATCAACGGCTGTCTCCATCGGAACCTCCTCACCGTTGAGCATGGCAACGAGGACCTCGACAGATCCGCGTCCGACTGCAGAAGCGGGGAAGTAGGCGGAAGCCTTCATGGCGGAGTCAGCTCCGTTGGCATTCCACTCATCCTTGGCCATATAGGCGCCAAGTCCGACGACACAGGCATTGTCTGCCTTGCCGGCCTGCTCGAGGGCCCTGAGGGCTCCGATGGTTCCCTCTTCGTTGGCACCTGTCACGAGCCAGGTCGTGATCTCGGGATGGGCGGTGAAGACAGCATCGGCAGCAGTGTAGCCCCTGTCCGTGGTTCCGTCATAGTCAGCGAAATAGATCCTGTCTGTCGGGAACTCCGGGCACTCGGCGGTGAACCTGTCATACTCACCCTCAGCGCGGGGAACACAGGAAGAGACTGTATCCATTGTCATGATCAGAAGTCCGACACTGGGCTCTCCGGCAAGATTGTTCTCCTTGACATAGTCAGCAAGCCACTGGCCGTTTGCCTCTCCGATGACATAGGCATTGATGCCCACCCACGGAGCCAGCTTCTCGCCGTTCTCCTCGAGCGCATCATCAGCAGCGACAACGGGGATATTGGCGGATGAAAGCATGTCGACAACTGCCCTTGAGAGAGTCTGGTCAGGAGTACAGGTGACAACACCGGCCGCGTTGTTTGCGATTGCATTGTCGATGGCCCTCAGGTACTCCTCGGGACTCATTCTGGCATCAACGTAGATGAACTCGTATCCGGCCTCCTGCGCGGCAGCGGCAGCAGCCTCTCCCTCATCGATGAACCAAGTCTGGTCACCGGCCTTGTAGATGCCGTAAATGACACCATTGCTCTCTCCGCTGCCGGCTGAGGCAGTGGCTTCCTGTGCACCGTTCGCGAAGACGAACGACAGCGAACATGCGAGAACCAAAAGAACAGTTAGTACTTTTTTCATACTTTTTCTCCTTTTTATATTGTCCTTTTTCCTTTTTGATTTCAGTTGTTGGATGCAAGGGCCTTCTTGCTGGCCTCAAGCAGGGCCTTCTCCCTCTTGGTCTTCCTGATATAGTCGGATGTGAGGGCGAAGAGCAGCAGGGCGCCGCGGGCGACATACTGCCAGAAGCTGGGAACGTTGACCATGATGAGGCCCGTGTTGAAGGCCTGTATCAGTATGACGCCCAGGATTGTGCCGACCATATCGCCGACACCGCCGGTGAATGAGACGCCTCCCAGGACAACAGCCGTGATGGCATCAAACTCCAGGTTCACGTTGGCGGCAGGCTGTCCGGAATGCATTCTGGATGAGAACACGATTCCTCCGAGCGCGGTGACGACACCCATGATCACAAAGAGTATCGTGACAATGCGCTGCGGGTTCAGTCCGGCAAGACGTGCGGCGTCCTTGTTGCCGCCGATCGCATAGACAGAACGGCCGAACTTCGTCTTCGCCAGCACCAGGCCGAAGATCAGGATCAGGACGAGCATGATCCAGACTGAGAGCGGAATCGAGAGGAAGCGGGTTGCACCGATCGACAGATATGCAGAGTCGGTGATACTCACGGGTCTTCCGTCGCACAGTATGTATGCAAAGCCCCTGAACACGAACTGGGTCACCAGTGTGGCGATGAAGGCCTCGATCTTGATCTTGTTGACCATCCAGGAGTTGAAGAGCCCTACGACAACGCCGGAAAGCAGGGTGACCAGCGCGGCAAGCACAAAGGGCAGCCCCATTGAGACCAGTGTGGCGCACAGGACGCCGGTGAAGGCGGCGACCGAGCCGGGTGACAGGTCATTCTGGCCGGCGATGATCAGATAAGTGTGTCCGATTGCGACCAGGCCGATCAGTGAAGCGGCGACCAGGATGTTGACAAAGTTCGTCCACGAGAAGTAGTTGCCGTTGAGGCTTGAGAAGATCGCGACCACGATGATCAGGGCAACGATCAGTATCAGCTTGTCGCCCGGGATCAGAGACTTGACCCTGACCCACATGTTCTTACCTTTTTCCATTAGTTCTTTCCTCCTTCTGTCATTGCCAGTGCCAGGAGACGCTCCTCCGTGGCGTCCTCCCTCATGACCTCACCTGCGATCCGCTGATTGCTCATGACAAGAATCCTGTCGGAAAGACCGATGATCTCAGGCAGTTCTGAGGAGATCAGGATGACCCCCAGCCCCTGCTTCGCGAACTGGCAGATCATGTGGTAGAACTCGCTCTTGGCTCCGACATCGATACCCTTGGTCGGCTCGTCAAGAATGAGCACCTTCGGCTGCGTGGCCATCCATCTGGCGACAATGCACTTCTGCTGGTTTCCGCCGGACAGCTCGACAATCTTCTTCTCTGCGTTTGGAGTCTTGATGGAGAAGCTCCTGATTCCGTCCTCGACGATCTTCTCCTCCTTTTTCGTGTCCAGCACTCCGATGGCATTGCTGTTGCGGTCCAGCATCGATATGGTGATGTTCTTCGACACATCGAGATTGGCAAGAATGCCCTGCGTCTTCCTGTCCTCCGGCACATAGACGATGCCGTTCATCATCGCATCGTGCGGACTCCTGTTCGTGATCTCGCGCCCTTCAAGGAAGATCTTTCCGCCAAGCGCCTTGTCGGCTCCTATGATCGCCCTGGCGACCTCAGTGCGGCCGGCACCGACCAGGCCTGAGAAGCCCAGGACCTCACCGCGGCGCAGCGTGAATGACACAGGTTCGACATAGTCGCTGAAAAGGCCCTCGACCCTCAGCAGCTCATCGCCGATTGTCTTGTTTCTGTCAAGATTGTCGTAAATATCGCCCAGATCGCGTCCGACCATCAGCCGGATGAGCTCGCTCTCATCAGTCGTGCGCGCGTCCTTTGTCGTCACATAACGCCCGTCCTTGAAGATCGCGACCTTGTCGGCAATCCTCTTGATCTCGCTCATTCTGTGAGAAACATAGATGACTACCTTGCCCTCATCCCTGAGCTTGGCAATGATCGCGAAGAGCGAATCGATCTCGGCATCGGAGAGCGAGGCGGTGGGCTCGTCGAAACAGATGACCTTCAGGTTGTCCCTGCTGTATGCCTTCATGATCTCGACCATCTGCTGATAGGCTATGGAGAGATCCTTGACCTTGGTCTGAGGTTTGATCGGGAGACCGAATTCGGAAATGATCTTCGCCGCGGCCTTGTTGGCCTGTCTGATATCAATCCAGCCGAACTTGTTGGCAGGCATCCTGCCCAGGAAGATGTTCTCAGCGACGGAGAGCTCCATGAGGATCTGCCTCTCCTGGTAGATGACGCTGACGCCTGCCTCGATGGCCTCATGCGGGCTCCTGAAGTGGACAGGGCTGCCATCCAGAAGGTACTCCCCGCTGGTCGCCTGATAATCACCGTTCAGGGTCTTCAGCAGGGTCGACTTGCCAGCTCCGTTCTCCCCAAGGAAGGCCAGCACCTCACCGCCGCTGGCGCAGAATGAGACGTCGTCAAGCGCCTTTACTCCGGGGAAGTACTTGGTAATGTTCTTGAATTCGACGCTGTGCGCCATTTGACCTCTTTTCCTCCTTGTCTGCACACATGCTAGTATGGAAAACAGGAACTGACATTACGGAAAATTGTCGAATTATTATAAAAAATTGCTGAATTGATTACATTATCTTGTAACGGTTCCAGCTCTCCACTGCAGACAGACCTCCCCTTATCCTGTCGGCGACGAAGTTCTCTCCGGTGGCCTTCTCATAAGCCTGTTCGACGACCTCGGCCTCGATTGAGCGAGGAATGATCACGACCCCGTCATAATCGCCGAAGACTATATCGCCGGGCTCTATGCGCACTCCCCCTGCCTCGATTGGAACGCGGTAGTCCAGGACCTTGCCCCTCGGTCCCTGATCCTGGGCGTATGGCCCGCGGCTGAAGACCGGCATGTCCAGTGCGAGAATGCCCCTCGTGTCGCGGTGATAACCGTTTACGACAGCTCCGGCCGCCTTCCTGATGTTCATTCTCGTACACATGATCTCTCCGATCAGGGCATAGCGCAGTGATGAGTCCGGACAGAGATAGACCTCATCCTCCCCGATGGCGTCAAGGGCCTCAAGCATGAGTCCGAAGTTCTTCTCCATCAGCCTGTTGTTGCCATTTTCCGTCACAAAGCCGGTGACATCGGCCTCCAGCACGGGCATGGCCCTGCCGGCGATGATCATATCATCCCTGAGCGGCCTGACCTGGGGCGGCAGGAACTGATGAAGGCGGCCCATCCTGTCCAGGATGTCTCCGACGACTGAAGTATAGAGCTTTTCCCTCAGCAGCCGGAAAAGCTCCTTGTCATTCTGATAAAGCATGTTTCATTTCTCCTTTTTCTTTCATCTGACCAGAGCGCCCTGGCTTGCCGACAGGCTGATCCTGCGGTATGTGTCAAGATAGCCGGGCGGCATGATCTTCTCCTTCGGCCTGAAGCCTTCTTTCCTCTTTTCAAGCGTCTTTCCATCCACAAGAAGCTCAATGACACCCTCATCGACATTGATGTGCACCCTGTCTCCGTTCTCCACGAATGCTATGGGACCGCCCTCGTATGCCTCCGGTGAGATATGCCCGACAAAGAGGCCTCTGTTGGATCCGGAGAAGCGTCCATCAGTGATCAGTGCACAGCTGTCTGATAGCCCCATTCCCTCAAGAGCCTTCATGGGACGGTACATTTCCGGCATTCCAGGCCCTCCTTTCGGCCCTTCATAGCGGAGGACCAGGCAGGTGCCGGGACTGACATGTCCGGCCATGATCTCAGAAGTGGCCTCATCCTCGCTCTCGAAGACCCGAGCCGGAAGTGTGACATCATGCAGCTCCTGCGGAATGGCTGCCGGTTTCGAGACGCAGCCCATCGGAGACAGGTTCCCATACAGGACAGCCAGCCCGGCCCTGGGGGCGAAAGGCCTGGAGAGAGGACGGATGACCCGCTCATCACGGCTGCCTCCTGCACTCTCAAGATTCTCACCTACTGTCCTGCCGGTCACAGTCAGGCATCCCAGATCAAGAAGCGGCGAGAGCTCCTTCATCACAGCCTCCACCCCGCCTGCCCGGTGATAGTCCACCATGTCAAACTCGCTTGCCGGGTAGACAGATGCGATCTGAGGTGTATGATGCCCTATCCTGTCAATCTGTCTGAGTGTCAGCTCCCCGAGTCCGGCTTCGGCGTGAATCGCCTGCAGGTGCATGACCGCATTGGTACTGCCGCCTATGGCGAAGACCAGACGCAGGGCATTCTCCACCGCCTGCTGTGTGATGATCTGCCGGGAGCTTATCCCCTTCCGGACCAGATCCACGGCGGCTTCTCCTGTCTTCCAGGCCCACTCGAGCCTCTCCTCATCGACTGCAGGTATTGTGGCACAGCCTGGCAGCGACATTCCGAGGGCCTCGGCTACTGAGCACATCGTATTGGCGGTTCCAAGCATGGCGCAGGAGCCGAAGCAGGGCTCGGCCAGGTCCTCGATTCGCCTGAACTCCGCCTCGTCAATCAGACCGCGCTCCTTCCAGCCCATGGCCTCAGTTATGATGTTGCCATCCCAGTGGCGGCCTTTGTAGACTGCAGGATACATCGGACCTGCGTTACAAAATATTGCGCTGATATCCAGACGGGCAGCCGCCATCAGCAGCCCCGGGACTATCTTGTCGCAGCTTCCCAGCAGCACGAGCCCGTCAAAGCCGTGTGCGCGGGTCATGCACTCCACGCTGGAGGCGATGAGATCACGCGAAGGCAGGATGTAGCGCATCCCCAGGTTTCCTTCCGCGATTCCATCACAGGGGGCAATGCAGCCGAAGACCACAGGCGTGCCGCCCGCAGCCCTTATTCCTTCTTCCACCCTGCGGCATATCCTGTCCAGGTTGGCGTGACCGGGGCTCGCGTTCGTATAGCTGTTCGCTATTCCGATCAGCGGTCTGGAAAGATCCTCATCACTGAAACCGCAGGCCTTGTAAAGGGCACGCTTCAGTGCTCCGCGGTCTCCCTGGAGCCGTTCGTTATAGTAATTGCTCATACGAAGTCATTCGCGGCCACGACAGGCAGAGTGGCCCCTCCATCCATCAGCACGGTGTTGCCCGTCATGTATGCGGCCTCGTCGCTCGCGACGTATGAGACAAGCGAGGCTACCTCATCCATGGTAGCAAAGCGCCTGAAGGGCAGTCTTGAGGCCGCCTCCAGCCGGATGTCGCCCTCACTCCAGCCCACATCAGTGTAGCCCGGGGCCACGGCCACCATCCTTATCCCGTGAAGTGAGAGCTCCATGGCTGCGTTCTTGGTGAACTTGCTCACCGCGGCCTTGGTCGGGGCATAGATTGTCGCACGCGGCCAGCAGCCCTCAGTCTGGTTGGATGAGAGGTTGACTATCACGCCTTTTATGCCGCGCTCGATCATCGACTTCGCCGCGTACTGGCTGGAGAAATACAGTCCCTTCCAGTCGATTGCCGTCATTCTGTCGAAGTCCTCCTCGGTCGCATCGAGGAAATAGACCTCGGATGAGATGCCGGCATTGTTGACACACAGGTCTATCCGTCCGAAATGGCTGAGACAGTCATCATACATCTTACGGACACTGGCCAGATCTGCCATGTCGGCATACAGGGCTATCGCGTCGCGGCCCATTGCCCTGATCTGGGCGGCAAGTTCCTCTGCCTTCCCCGGCTCTGACCTGTAGTTCAGGCATACATCATATCCGTCACGCCCCAGTCTCCTTGCGATCGCACTCCCGATTCCGTGAGCCGCACCGGTTACTATTGCTACTTTGCCTGCCATAAGTTTTCCTCCATCTTCACCATTGTGGTCTCAAGCACATACAAAAGCCCGATCCCGCTGCTGTCCTCTGCGCTTGTCAGGAACATCCGTCCGTCGTCGCTCAGCGCGGCAGAGGACAGGCAGGTCTTGAATCCCTTCATCCTCTCCTTCTCTTCCAGAGTCCCTGAATCCAGGACTGACAGCTCTCCCTTGTTCCAGAGCGCGACAAGCACGTCTCCCGTGCTGCTCAGGCAAAGTCCGTCAGGGCTGTCCTTGTCCGGGTAGACGTACTGTGCCAGCACCTCCAGCCGGTTTCCAGCTATCCTGTACTTGCGGACAGTGTCAACTGCTGAATCGATGTGTATGAAACTGTCCGGAGAAAGGAAGGCCATACCATTGGCCACACCATAGGTGTCAGGAAAAGCGCTGTAACCATTCTCTGTTATCCGGTATATCCGGCCCTCATCCACACGCGGTCTGTCTATCCGCATCGTTCCCATGTACAGCGTTCCGTCAGGGGCGATCGCTCCGTCGTTGAACCTCTCGCTCTCATCCAGATCTATGGTGATGATCTCGCGCCTGTCGCCGGTAGTCACATCCACCAGCAAGACGGTGGCCCTTGTGGTCACCAGCACCCTGTTCACATCAGTCGTGAGGTGAACTGAGGTCGTGAACTGTCCGAAATCAAGAAAACGCTCCTTTTCCCCGTCCTGCCTGATATAAAGTCTGTGACCCAGAATATCGACGAAATACAGAGTTCTTGTCCTCACGTCGAAAACCGGCCCCTCGGCAAGCTTGTAACCGCTAAATGTCTGCATGGGCAAACCTCCTTGTCAGTTCTCCTGACAGCCTTTCGCTTATGCTGTTCATCTTTTCGAATCTCGGTCCCTGGAACATATCCCTGAGACCGGAGAAGCTCAGGGCACCAAGCAGCTTTCCGCCACCGGAACGCACAGGGCGTGCGAGACAGCACAGGAACTCCTCATGTTCACAGTTGTTGAGCGCATAGCCACGCCGCCGCACCTCATCCACCACCCTGTCAAATTCGGCCCTTGAAGTGATCGTATTCGAGGAATAGGCCCTGAAGTCACACCGGGAATAGAGTATCCTCCTGGTCTCCTCATCAGCGAATGCCGCATAGATCTTGCCCGCACCGGTGGCGTGGAATGGCACCTCGCTCCCGTCCACACTCGCCAGGGCGAGGGATTCGTATGAGGTGTGGGGAAAACACCTGCATATGATTCTCAGCGCACCGTCAGCGAAAGTGGTGAAATGGACAATCATCCCCGCTTCCACAGCGGCTGCCTCGAGATCCTCCATCAGCATGCGTCTGAGCTTTTCCACCCCGCCGTTCTCCTCAAGCGGGATGAACACAGGCCCCCTGTAGTAAAGCCCGCTGTGGCTGTCGAAGTACAGGAAGCCCTCGCTCCTGAGTGTGGACAGGATCCTGAGCACGTTGCTCCTGTTCATTCCCGGACAGGCAAGCACCACATCCGTGAAGGAGAAGCCGCGTCCGGACTCAAGAAACAGCCGGAGAACCCTCAATGCCTTCTGTACTGATTGGATTGTGTACCTGTCTTCCATTGGTTTTATCCTATAAAACAATGTTTTATTTTACACATCCAGCCTAAGCCTGCTTTGCACGGCTGTCAAGGATTAATCGAAAAACCGGTAGTTTTGAAGTACCATCATAATTATGCTGGAGAACTCATTCATCACCATCGTCTTTAGCAGTCTGCAAAGCATAATTCTGGTTGCAAGAAGCCTTCACTTCGAAAACCAGAAGACATGAGAACATATAAGAAGAAAGCAAAGCATAGCAGTTTTTCTCATAATACTATTACTGTTTTACGTGTAAATTCTCGCAAAACTTGAGATTGATCGTAGTATATGCTACTTTTTACGTGCAAATTGGAGATGTGCTGGCATGCGTACATTCAACTACTCTGTAATCCAGAAGACGAAATGGGACTCGGAAATACTTGGGCTGATTGCAGCAATCTATAAGGAAGCCGGAAAGCAGGAACTGTACCTGAAACAGAAACCGGAAGAAATGGAAAAGCTGGTGGAGATTGCGAAGATACAGAGTACAGAGGCTTCAAACGCGATTGAAGGTATTGTGACTACTAACACACGTATGCGACAGCTCGTCGAAGAGAAAACTGCACCCAGGAACCGCAATGAACAGGAAATTGCCGGCTACCGGGATGCACTGAACATCATCCATGAAGACTTCGACGCCATACCGGTTACCCGAAACTATATACTGCAGCTGCATGGCATTCTATACAGCCACATGAACAATCCACTGGCCGGACGGACCAAGAATGTGCAGAACTACATCAGCTCTACCTGGCCAGATGGGCACACGGAGACTTTGTTCACACCATTAGCTCCTTATGAAACGCCTGAGGCTCTCGACAGGATTTGCGAGGAGTACAACCGGGTGATTGGAAATATGGAAGCTGAACCGCTTATCGTCATCCCCGTGTTCATCCACGACTTCCTTTGCATACACCCATTTAATGATGGCAATGGCAGGATGAGCCGCCTGCTGACCACGCTGATGCTCTATCGCAACGGATTCTATGTGGGCAAGTATATATCACTGGAAGCCAAGATCGCTAAAAACAAGGATCTTTACTATGAGGCACTGCAGCAGTCGCAGACAGGCTGGCACGATGGCAATGAAGATGTACTCCCCTTCATCAAGTATCTGTTGGGGACGATTCTTTCCGCCTACAGGGACTTCGGGACCCGTTTTGAACTGGTGGAAATAAAACGGCCGGCTCTGGAGATCGTGAGGCTCGCGACGATGAATAAGATTGGCCGGTTCTCAAAACAGGATATCATCGGGCTGTGTCCTTCTCTCAGCGCAAGCTCGATTGAGGTGGCATTGCGCAAACTGGTGACATCTGGTGAACTGGAACGGGAAGGCAGAGGCAAAAGCATCCGCTACCACCGA
Source organism: uncultured Spirochaetales bacterium (assembly GCA_944390045.1). Taxonomy (GTDB): domain Bacteria; phylum Spirochaetota; class Spirochaetia; order Sphaerochaetales; family Sphaerochaetaceae; genus Bullifex. The sequence goes on from CALXOO010000004.1 coordinate 53,405, forward strand.
ATGCAAAGATCCCTGTGATCCGGTATCCTGACTAACGGACTCAGTGTATTTCTCGTGGCAGCATTCAAAAACAGAAGAGAGCCTATCGTCAGATAAGCCCTCTCAGTTATTGCTGAAATCAGAATCAGCTCACATTGCCCTCATCAGGCATTTTCATAATAAGTGTTCATATCGTATGATGTGCCATCAAAGACGCACTTTGAGAAAGTGGTTTTCTGGTTCACAGAATCAAGCTGAGCCTCAATCTCCAGTGTATGGGAACCTCCATTCAGTGAGTAATCACCATCAATTGTAAAATAGCCGGTGGTCTGGTCAAGAGTCACGACAGTGCCCTTTCTGATGATATAGCCGGCACCATAGTTTCTGTTCTCATTCACTGTGTATGTATTTCCTTCCACAACTACAATCGGTTCATCATGTTTCTGGACAAAGTTCATGATAACAGAAGCAGCTCTCTCAATTCTCTGTGCCTCCTCGTCTGTAGGAACGACAGGGGCAGACAGTGAGTTGTCGCATGATGCAAGACACAGCACTGCCATCAGAGCCATAAGCAAAACACTGAGTTTTCTCATTTTACACTCCTTTGCAATGAATTCAGGATGTCAAGAAGATTATGATCTGGCTGACTGCAAACAAAGCAAAATCCCATTCAACACCCTGTCAATGAAGTAATCTATTTTTTTTTTGTTGTCAATATTTCCGGTGATGCAAAGTGAAAACTGCCAGGACAAGAGAAAGCTCCCGGCCATTCAGGACCGGGAGCGCAACTGAAAAGGATGGGCGCAAACTCAGAAAAGCTTCCCTATGATGCGGTGCAGGCGCTCAGCGTCGACAAGGTCAGGGTTTATGGAAAGGGCCTCGGTGAAGTCCTTCTCCGCCTCATCGGCATTGCCGAGTCCGTACTGGCCGAGTGCCATGATGTAGCAGCAGTGGGCCCTGTTCTTGAGTGAGAGATCATCTGTCCACATCTGGAGATCCGGCAGCGAGACCGCGAAGTAGTCAAAGCCGACACTGTCGTTTCTGTGCTCCTGTCCATGACGCACGAGAGAGGAGAACTTCTCCCGGGCCTCATCCGCACGTCCCAGTCTGGACAGCGCCATGGCCTGGAAGGCGATGACATCCGCGCTCTGGTCGTAGTAGTACATGGCGCTGCCGAGCTCTGCCCTGCCCTCCAGGGCGAGGGTGTATTCGGCCCTGGCCTCTGCGGGCTGCAAGAGCCTGTCGAGACACAGTCCCTTCATGTAATGTATCTCGTTGTCCTTACAGCCCTCGAGCTTGCCTTCACCAAGATTGTGAGGATAGGTCATGGCCTGGTCCAGGATGGAGAGCGCAGCCTGCCAGTCGCCCGCATCCATGCAAGACAGGGCCAGATCCTTGCAGGCGGTGACATACTCTTTCGTGACCTTGCCTTCACCACCCTCCCAGGGGTGGAAGATCCTGGACTTGAGAGCGTCGAGCACTTCCTGTGAGCGGGACTGACGGTTGAGGTAGGACAGGTAGATCGTATAAAGATCATCACGCTGGCTCATCACATTGTAGTTCGCCTCGAGCAGGGCCAGTCTCTCTGTGAACGGGATGCCCATCTTCTCCTCAAGCTGGACCAGCTCGAGAAGGACTCTTGAATCTGTGGGATCCATCCTGAAGGCCTGCCTGAGGCTGTCCAGAGCCTCCTCTCCGCGCCCGAGCTTGTTGTAGAGGACGATTGAGAGGTTTCTCAGGACAGTGGCGTTCTTCCCGCGGCCCTTCATCCAGCAGTCATATGCAAGTTCGTAGTTCTTCCTGTCATAGGAGAGGTTGCCGAGAAGATAGTTTGCCGTGACATCAGCGGCATTGGCCTCAAGTGCACTGACGAGCACGATGTAGTCCTCAGTCGAATTGGGGAAGGCATAGGTCTCGTCCGCCCTGGAAGCCGCTTCCAGGAAGGCCGCCCGGGCACCGGCGTCTTTCCTTGACGCGTAGGCCATGTAGTAGTATGGCATCGGGCTGTTGAAGGATCCGGACTCAAGCAGGCGCACGGCCTCGCTGCATTCGCCCCAGCTGATCAGATCCCAGGCCAGATAGATGTAATTCGCCTGGCGGTGGATCATTGCCCTGTCCAGGGCCTCTGTGTCACCGAGGAACCAGATCGACGCGGAGTCGAACGGGTCGTGAGTGAGATTCTCTTCTGCAAGTCTCTCAGCCTCATCCCTTCTGCCCAGATGTGACAGTATGTAGCATTTCAGGGCACGGGCTTTGACGTTCTGCGTATTGTATGTGAGGGCGCGGTCAATGAAGCCGATGGCCCTGTCATAATCACCGCGGCGGGAAGATATGACTGCCAGGCAGTAGAATGCACGCGCGCACTCCCTCTCGCTCCAGGTGGCCTTGTAGAAGGCGTCGTAGGCCTCATCCAGCCTCTCTTGATACAGGAGTACCTGGCCAAGTGAATAATAGGCCTCACTGTCATACGGATTGGGCGTAAGCCAGGTCGAACGCCTGATTGAGCGTCTGAAGCACTCCTCTGCTTCACTCAGACGGCAGCGCTTCATCAGCAGCTGGCCGTAGAAGAGATTCGCCCTGCTGTCCATTGGATCACGCCTGAGGGCCTCCTCGTAATAAGGCTCACTCTCGAAAGTAGCATGGCGGTACTGCTCCAGGTGCTGTGCCACCAGGACCAGCTCCTCAACAGTCGCTATGTCCTCAGGCTTTCCGACAGAGCTTGCCGGCTCCGGAAGCGCCTCTTCCGCCCGCCGGGACGGGGAGCACGTGATGAGGACCTTTCCTGAGGAATCCTGAACAGTGAGTGTGAGTTCTGTCTCGGCAAGGGCAGTCTCAGCCTTACTGACGAACCCATCCTCCACAGTCAGATCACATTTCCACTGTCCGATGACCTTTCCGCTGCGGTCGCTGAGAATGACGCAGGCACCTTCGATCATCGAGGTTGGATAGACCATCACGGTTGCGCTGCTGCCGTCGCTCACGAGGTTGACGATCACATCAAGGTTCGCGTTTTTGACATAGCCGGCCTTCTTGTACGGCATGAAATACTGCCTGAATGTCTTCTCCTCATAGGGCGCCAGGAAGGTGAAGTCCGGCTGGTTGTCAGTGTAGACGCCGGTCATCAGCTCGATATATGGTCCGTTAGCATCAGTCAGGTTGCGGTCCCAGGCCTGGCCGAAGTCGCCGCAGCCCCAGGTCCACTGCTTCTTGCCGGGTGACACATGGTGATCGGCGATGTGAAGGATTCCTGCCTCTCTCCTGTAGTCATATCCGCCGACAAAGTCATACACGCTCTTGTATGCCATGTACGACGTCGGGACCGGTATGTTCTTGTAGCGGGAGATATCGACGCCGGCACTGTAGTCGTGCTTGTAGTAGACACCCCTTGCGATGGGGAATGAGGACACATCCCTCTTTCCATGATCATAGACCGCCGTGACATCAGGGGGAAAGACCGACTGTGTGTCGTCATTGACGGGTACCGCGGGATTGGCCCACCAGAGGAAGGTCTGGGTGTGCGGCGTGCGGTTGTACAGCTGACCCTCGATCTCGATATAGGCCCTGCCCGGGCGGAGGGTGAAGCGGGTGACGACCTTCGTACCGTACATCTCATCCACATCACCTATCGAAAGAGTGACGGAACCGTCGGCATTCTCGTTCAGGATGCTGCTTGTCGGCATATATGTGGTGGGCCTGTGGTGCTGAGGCCAGTTGAATTCTATGCCGCCGCTGATCCAGGGTCCCAGCAGTCCCACCAGTGCCGGCTTGACGACTTCGTTATAGTAGACGAAGTCATAGCCGTTCGTCTTGTCATAGGCCCGCTGTATCCTGCCGCCCAGCTGCGGCAGCACCATGACGTAGATATATTCGTTCTCCAAGATGACCGCATCGTATGTGACATCCTGCTTCTCATCCATGATCTTGTCTATTACCGGATAGGGGTAGACACGCCCGCTGCTGCCCTGATAGACGCGCTTTTCCAGGAACATCGGATTCTTGTTCGGCTGGCCGACGCCATAGGTCGGAATCGTTACCTTCTCTCTGTATATCCTTGCATAAGATGAGTTCATGCTATCCTCCGATATGGGGAGAATACTATCGGAAAATGCGGCTTGCAATGCCGGAAATTGCTGATTTCTTACAAAAAATTGCTGTGATTCATTACTGTTTCACGCGTTATAATCTCATCATATGGAAAAGCTTGAGAACCAATACATCTGTCTGGAAAGCTGCCCTCAGGCAGCAGCCGTGCACTCACTGCGCATCATCCCACTGGGCCGTACCGTCACGCTGGTGCTTGCGCGCCAGGAGGACCATGCAGATGACCCGAGCTACAGCGGCAACACGGTCTTCCCGCTGGCCGGAAGGATACGGGGCTCACGTATCGGATCCTTTGCGCTCGAGGCGAATGACGGTCCCAACTGCCTTCATGGAGGCACCTCATCCAGGCAGGCCTGCTTCAGTCTCTCCTCGAGGAGCAGTGACAGCCTCACCTGGACTGTCCGCAGGGAGGCGGGAGAGGACGGCCTTCCTGCGGCACGGACCTACACCACCAGATATGCGCTCGACGGAAAGAGACTCCTGATTGACCTGATGATGGACTCAGACAGAGCTGTTCCCTGCGACATGACAAGTCATATCTACTTCAACCTCAGCAGAGAAAGCGACATACTGAACCATGTCATCCAGGCAGATTCCAGCCGCATTGTGGTGAATGACAGCTCGCACTGTGCCTTTGCCGTGAGAAAGAGCGCAGGTACTGATTACGACATATCAAGGCCCAGAAGGCTTGCCGATGTGACATCAAGCCCGCTTCTCTCGTTCTCGAGGGGGCTGAACAATGCCTATATCCTGGATGAGGGAGGTGCAGTCAGGCTCTCAGCCGGCGGCCTGAGACTAACCGGAAGAAGCGACAGCAGGGCGGTCGTGCTCTATACAGGCGGCTATCTGGAGCATCCGATGAGCCATATCGCGATTGAATTCGAGGACCTGCCATTCAGCAGCACGAGACAGATGACGGACCGGTTCCGGCGCCATATCGAGTTCAGCTTCGACTGGGACTGAGAGGTTCACGACGGCCTCTCAGCCGGAAAATACAATACTCTCATTCACTATACAATCTTTTCAATAAAGTGCAGGCTGCTCTTGTTCCAGTAGTCCATATAGACGCGTCCAGCCTCCTGGTCCAGGTTCAACTGATAAAGGCGGAAGATCACATCGATGTCCTTCGGCATCCAATGCTCTGAATATGAGTATTTATATTCCATGCCGAGCCGGCGCATGACAGCGCCGCTTCTCGGGTTGTTCACATCATGTGTCGCGGTGATGAAGGGAATGCCGTTTTCCTCAAGCACTCTGATGTAGGCCCCTGCCCCAGTATTCAGGAAGGAGGCCGTAGCCCAGATCATTCGCAGGAGGTCCTGAGAACGTCACATAGCCTATGATCCTGCCCTCCGGGAGCACAAGGGCGCAGGCATTGCCGGACTCAAGCCTCTCATGGAAGAAGGCCTCTGCCTCCTGTCTGGAGGAAAGCGGGAACCAGGGGAGGAAGCGGTTTGTCCTCCTGTCTGAGAAAAGTCTGAGAACCGCGTTCGTGTCAGACCCGGTGAAGCTTCTCAGGACGAGTCTGTCTGTACGTACGGTGACTGTGTTCATGCCTCCTGCCTCCCGGCATGCTCCTTACGGCGGCCAAGGACTATCAGCATGGCGGCAAGGAGCAGGATCAGGATCACGACGGCAAAACCGAGTGAGGATCCCATGAGCCGGCCGAATCCGTCCCCGTTCTCTCCGAAGGTCGAGATCATCGCGGTCTGCAGGATGAAGAGCGAGACCAGGGCCCCGGAGAGTTTCACGGCTGAAGCCGCGATCAGGGCAGGCCTTCCGCGTCTGGCGAAGCCGGCAAGCGACTTCACTGCCATTGAGAGGCTGATGAAGGACCAGGCGGCAATCGCGTATATCGCGTATCCGGGGTATGTGATCACATGCGAACGGATGACGACATAGGTGATCACGCCTCCTGCGAAGACATTGAGCACAAGCAGCATCAGGCCGGTCCTGAAGCACAGCCGCCAGTCCATGTCCATATTCCGGACTATGTACAGGCGTGAACTTGCAAGACAGAAATAGTACAGGCTCATGAGGACAAGCCAGAGCGAGGGGATTATCAGGCCGAGCGCGAGTTTGAATGCCCCATATGCAAAGCCGGCAAGCAGGGAAATGCGCAGTCCTGCCAGCCGCCTCGTCTCAGCATCGGGAAGCGGCAGTCCGGCCCTGATTCTGCCAGCCAGATGCACTATGTCGCGCACACTGCCCGCGAGTGTGACAGCGCTCAGGGCATACACCGCATAGGCGATGAGCGAGGCATCCTCATGTGAGAGGACAAAGACCAGCGGCGGAATGCAGAGTATGAACAGTATTGTGGATATATAATATGGGAACTTCATCACACACCCCTGTGGCTGTTCTGGCGGAACTGGATCGGACTCATTCCGGTAATGCGCCTGAAGCGCTGGGCGAAGTAGCTGCCTGACGAAAAGCCCACGGCCTCCCCTATGTCGCTGACGCTCCATTCCGTGTCCACCAGCAGCTTCTTGCTCTCCGTGATCCGCTTTGCCAGAAGGTAGTCCATCGGAGACAGGCCGACAGCCTGCTTGAACTCGCGTATCAGATGGTACTTGCTCAGTGCCGCTATGCTGGCCAGGTCATCCAGCGTGAATGACTTCGCGTAGTTCTCGTCTATATAGGCCTTCACTTCCGCGATGTTGCTACGCATGCTCAGCTCCTCATCCTGCCCGACATCAATCAGCCTGCCGCGGATGAGCGTGACCATGAGATGGTAAAAAAGGCTGCGGCTCATCAGCTCATACTCGCTCTGCCTGCGCTGCATCTCCCTGTAGATTCCGCGGATCAGCGACAGCACGCTCTCGCGGCTAGTGCCCAGATCGACGATCGGATCAAAATCATCAGGCGGGCTGGCGAGCGTGATATTCGCGACTCCCAGACAGAGGTATTCGAGGGGCTCCTCGCTAGAGGAGATCTCCGTGTGCATGAGGTGCGGCGGAATAATGACGAAATCACCATGCGTGATGTCCCGTCTCGTACCGCTTATGACGATGCTCCCCTTGCCGGAAAGGATGTACAGCATCTCAGCTATCGAATGCGAGTGCACTATGCTCAGCCACTCATTGTCGTAGCGTGAATGCGTGATGTATCTGAGCTGCGGACTCGAGGACTTATCGCTTGAGCCAATCTCGTAGCGGACCGTACTCATGAGCAATATTTTGCCTCAGGCCTGTGAAAATAGCAACTAGTATAAAAAAAAGCGCAATTTGTTGATTGTGCGTTTCCAGAAATGCCCCCTAAGATTTACACAGTGGTTTTAGAAAACTTGTAAAAGGAGAAACAAATGAAAAAAGCATTCACCATTCTTCTGATAGCTCTGATCGCCATCTCCAGTGCATTCGCGACTGGATCGACAGAGACGACCGGAGCCGCTGCTCCCGCCGCTGCCGAGGGTGGAAAGATCTATGACGGAGTCGAGATCACAATGTGGTCAATGTGGAACGCCGCCGAACCTCAGGGACAGGCAATCATCGATGCTGCCGCCGCATTCGAGGAGGAGACAGGCTGCCACGTCAACATCGAGTTCCGCGGACGCGACATCAAGACGATCATCAACACAGCTCTCCAGGGCGGTGAGAACATCGACATCTTCGAGGAAGCCTATGACAGGATTTACCTCCAGTACGCTCCCTTCTGCTACGACATGAGCGCAATGGCTGAGGCCGCCGGCTATGCCGACTTCAGTTATCCTCTGTTCAACAAGATGACAACCGACGCCACAGGCGGAAAGCTTGTCTCTGTCGCCGAGCAGCCCAATGTAGGAGGCATCTTCTACGACAATGCAAAGTTCGAGGCAGCCGGAATCACAGAGACTCCGACAACCTGGGACGAGTTCCTCGACGTCTGCCAGAAGCTTGTTGACGCAGGATTCCAGCCCCTCGCCCTCGATGCCACATACGCTGACTTCACATTCGGCTATCACCTCAACAGATATGTCGATGAGGCCACGACAAGGCAGCTCTCCCTGAACGGCGGTTGGTCACAGAACCCCGGAGTCATCGCTGCGGCTGATGACATCATCGACTTCATCGGACGTGGTTATCTTGCTGACGGTGCTCCGGATGAGTACCCTGCCAGCCAGAACAAGATCGGATTCGAGAACGTCGCGATGGTCGTCTGCGCCGACTATGTCACCAGTGAGGTCAACAACAACACAGGTGCCGGAATCGAGTGGGGCGTCTTCAACTACCCGACAGTTCCCGTCGAGGACGGCGGCAACGGATCCACAGGTTCCTATGCAGGTGCCAACTCACTGGCAATCACAAGCTACAGCGACAACCCGCAGGCTGCATTCGACTTTGTCATGATGCTGGTCAGCGGAGAAGTTGACCAGGCCAGGGCTGACAATGTTCCCCAGATCCCGGCTGATCCCAGGAACACATGTTCCTCACTTGACGGCGCAGTCGAGTCCCTGATGTCAGCAGACTCTGTCCTCGGATGGACAATGGGCATCAACGCCAACACCGACCTTACGGCAATGCTGAAGGAAGTCATCATTCAGCTCTACGAAGGCCGTTACGCAACTGGCGAGGACTTCGCAGCAGCCATGGATGCTCTTTATTGAGCTTCCTGACTCGGGTCTGATGAAAGGGGGCAGGTTATTCCTCCCCCTTTCGTCTTGAATGGGGGGACCGGAAACGGCTCCACATAAGGAAAAGATACCTGTCTAATACTAAAAAGGAGGGGCATATGGGAATCGCAGGCTTCATAACTGCTCTGGCCGCCTCGGCCATCAGCCTAATCATTTCCTTCATACCAGTACAGCTCAACAACATTCTAGCGGCACTCTTCCTGGTCATTCTCAGCGTCATGTGCTACATGATGCCGCAAAGGACCAGCCTCAAGGGCTGCCTTATCGGATGTTCCATTCTCTTCGTGGTATTCCGCTTTGTCTACATGAGCCTCATCGGACGCGTTCTCTACATCATACTCGCGGCCGCAATCATCGCCGGGGCCATAATGATGAACACCGGAAGTCAGAACACGACAACAGGAGGCAAAACGGCATGATCCTCACAGTTTCCGGAATCATAGCAATCCTCATGCCCGTCCTGGCCTGTATCCTGCAGATAGTCTTCGCGGGCTTCTCACTGGGCTGCATCCCGTCAGTCGGGGCAGCCGTCTTCGCAGTTCTCGCCTTCTGGCGCAAGGGCCCGACACTGGCCATTGTCTCTGTACTGCTTGCCTTTGTGCAGATTTGCACTCTGAACATTGTTCTGACAGTGATAATCGCCGTCATCGGCGCAGTTGCATCCATATTCCTGATGCTTGGTTGCGAGAAATGGCGCGAGGCTCATCCTGAGCTTACTGATCCCAAGGCAGCGACCAAGCACATGATCATCGGCTTCATCCTGCCATGTGCGATTTCTCTGCTGGTGATGTACGCCTACCCCGTCGTCAGGACCTTCTTCATGAGCTTCTTCGACATGCCCAACATCACGGCTCCGGTCTCAGAATGGACCTTCGCCGGGCTGGGCAAGTACGTGAAGATATTCTCCAGCCAGTCCTTCATCCGCTCACTCCAGAACATGCTCATGATCTGGTTCGTCGGCGGAATAATCACACTGGCCCTCGCCCTGCTCTTCGCAGTCATTCTGACAAGCGGCATCAGGTTCAAGAAGTTCTTCCGTGCCGCAATCTACATGCCGAACGTAATCAGCGCAGTCGCCCTCGCGACCATGTGGATCCAGTACATCTTCAACCAGCAGTACGGAATGCTCAACAGCATAATAAAGTTCTTCAATGGAACCCCGATCAACTGGCTGGCAACTGACATGAAGTTCTGGGCCATGCTCGGCTCCTTCATCTTCGGAGCTGTGGGCTATTACATGCTGATCTTCATCAGCGGCATTGAGAAGATACCTGCCGATCTTTATGAGGCGGCCACAATCGACGGTGCCAACAAGGCACAGCAGGCCTTCAAGATCACATTCCCGCTGCTCAAGGGCGTCACCAAAACTAACCTTACCTTCTGGACAATCAATACGGCCACCTTCTACCTCTGGTCGAAGATGTTCAGTCCTGTCGACACTGAGGCAAGTGTCATCGTACCGGTCATGTACCTGTATGACACAGCCTTCCCGTCGAAGGGCAACATGAGAGCCGATGCCGGTGCCGCCGCTGCGGTCGGAATTGTCCTGGCCATCATCATCCTCGCCGTTTACCTGGTCATGAACAAGCTGATCAAGGATGACGACGTGGAGCTTTAAGGAGGTGGAGAACATGGCATTTGGCAAAAATGAAAAACTACCGAAAGTGCACCAGAAGATAAACTGGAAGAAGGAAGCGACCCTGCTTCCCGGCTACATCATCATCCTGGTCTGGCTGGTATTCACAGCGGCCTTCCTGCTGTGGATCCTCGCGGCCTCCTTCTCCACCACCCCTGAGATCATGCAGGGTCAGGTGTTCAAGTTCGAGACCGGATTCCATCCTGAGAACTACGCTGTCGCATGGAGCCAGCAGAATGTTGCCAGATACTTCGGCAACTCGCTGCTATACTCGATCACTGGCTGTATCGTCACGATTCTGATCAGCGCACCGGCCAGCTACGTGCTCTCGCGTTACAAGTTCATCTGCAACAAGATACTGAAAAGCAGCCTCATCATAGCCATGAGCGTTCCGGCGGTCATGATCGTCCTTCCCATCTACGCCATCACGGCAAGCTGGAGGAACGCTCCTGACAGGCTGATCTTCACAGTGCTGATGATCTTCTTCCGCGTTCCGTACACGACAGTATTCCTGCTGAACTTCTTCCAGACGCTCTCAAAGAGCTACGAGGAGGCTGCGGCAATTGACGGCTGCTCCCCTGCCGGAACCTTCTGGAGGATCATGTTCCCGCTGGTCCAGCCGGCCCTTGTGACCGTAACTATCTTCAACTTCCTGGGCATCTGGAACGAGTTCTTCATGGCACTGATCTTCGCGAACAGCCAGGAGATCGCACCTGTCGGAGTCGGACTGCTTCAGATAGTCAACTCGATGAAGTACACCGGCCAGTACGGAGCACTGTTCGCTGCCGTCATCATCGTCTTCCTGCCGACCTTCCTGCTTTACATCTTCCTTTCTGAGAAGATCATCGCGGGTGTCACCGGCGGCGGTGTGAAGGGCTGATCCGGATCACGGTAACTGAATATCTGATGGCATCGCCGCTGGCGGTGCCATCCACATAATAAGGAGCAAGAAAGAATGAGCGATGAGCTTAAGAAAGGGCGTGTCACCATACCCACCGATGAAGGGATCGTCAAGGAGACGCTCGAGGTTCTGGAGCGCTGGGGTGCGGATGCCATCCGCGACTGCGACGGCACCGAGTTTCCCGTCGAGCTGAAAGACAGCGGCGCAAAGATTTACAAAACCTATTACACGACAAGAAAGGACAACGAGTGGGCAAAGGCCAATCCGGATGAAATCCAGCAGATGTACATCATGACCGCTTTCTCATCAACGGCAGGCGGTCCTCTGTCCATCCATCTCATGGACCATCTCTACCCGGACATGCTCAAGGTCAACCCCAAGGACAGGGAGAGATGGTGGGAAGTGATCGACAGGACCACAGGAGAGATCGTTCCCCCCTCACAGTGGACTTATGACGAGGAGAGCGGGGATGTGACAATTCCCTCCGCGAAGGCCTTTCATGAGTACACGGTCAGCTTCCTGGCCTTCATCATCTGGGACCCCGTGCACATGTACAATGCGGTCGTCAACGGCTGGAAGAACGTCGAGCACCAGATCACCTTCGATGTCCGCCAGCCCAAGACACAGGCATTCAGCCTTGAGAGACTGAAGAAGTTCTGCATTGAACATCCCTATGTGGACGTAATCCGCTACACGACATTCTTCCACCAGTTCACGCTTGTCTTCGATGAGCTTGCCCGTGAGAAGTTCGTCGACTGGTACGGTTATTCCGCCTCAGTCTCCCCTTACATACTCGACAAGTTCGAGAAGGAAGTCGGCTACAAGTTCCGCCCGGAATTCATCATCGACCAGGGCTACCACAACAACCAGTACAGGATTCCCTCTAAGGAATACCGCGACTTCCAGGCCTTCCAGATCCGCGAAGTCAGATCGCTCGTCAGGAAGTTCGTCGACATCACACACCAGTACGGCAAGGAAGCCATGATGTTCCTCGGCGACCACTGGATCGGCACCGAGCCCTTCGCAGACGGTTTCGAGGATGCCGGTCTGGATGCGATTGTCGGTTCTGTCGGCAACGGCTCAACCCTGCGCCTGATCAGCGACATCAAGGGCGTCAAGTACCGCGAGGGCCGCTTCCTGCCCTACTTCTTCCCGGATGTCTTCCACGAAGGAGGCGACCCGGTCAAGGAGGCGAAGGTGAACTGGGTCACGGCAAGACGTGCAATACTGCGCAGCCCGATTGACCGTATCGGCTACGGCGGATACCTGAAGCTCGCACTGGACTTCCCTCAGTTCATGGACTACGTGAAGAGCGTGTGTGACGAGTTCCGCCTGCTGTACGAGAACATCAAAGGAACGACACCCTACTGCGTGAAGACTGTCGCCGTTCTCAACTGCTGGGGCAAGATGAGGGCCTGGGGCGCGCACATGGTGCACCATGCGCTCTACCAGAAGCAGAACTACAGCTATGCCGGCGTCATTGAGGCCCTTTCCGGAGCCCCCTTCGATGTCAGGTTCATCTCCTTCGATGACATCAGGAATGATGAGCACTTCCTCGATGACATCGACGTGATCATCAATGTCGGAGGAGCAGACACCGCGCACAGCGGAGGCGAGAACTGGTGTGATCCCACAATCATTGAGCGCGTGAGGTCATTCATCTGGAACGGAGGAGGCTTCATCGGAATCGGAGAGCCCACCGCGCACCAGAACCAGGGCCGCTTCTTCCAGCTCGCCTCCGTGATGGGGGTCGAGAAGGAGACCGGATTCACGCTGAACTACGACAAGTACAACTGGGAGGAGCACGAGCACTTCATCACCGCCGACGTGAAGGGAGAAATCGATTTCGGCGAGGGAATGAAGAATATCTACGCCCTGCCTGAGGCCACAGTCGTCGTTCAGAGGGACAAGGAGGTTCAGCTGGCCACGAACAGCTATGGCAGCGGCCGCAGTGTCTACATCTCAGGCCTGCCCTATTCATTCGAGAACAACCGCATTCTCCACCGTGCCGTCCTGTGGGCCTCCTCAAGCGAGGACAAGCTGAACAGCTGGTACAGCACGAACTTCAATGTGGAAGTCCACGCATACGTGAAGAACGGCAAGTACTGTGTCGTCAACAACACATACGAGCCGCAGTCCACAACCGTTTACCGCGGTGACGGCAGCAGCTTCGATGTTGATCTGGAGGCCAACGAGATCCGCTGGTACAGGATCTGAGCAAGCTGGGCTGACACTTCTTTGTGCAGGCGGGGGAAGGCGGAGCGCAGTCAAGGCGGCCGCCTCCTCCGCAGCCCGTTTATGGAGATGATAAATGAAAGACAAAAGACCCAATGTCCTGATGATCCTTATCGACGACATGGGATGGAAGGATCTGTCCGGATGCGGAAGTTCCTTCTATGAGAGTCCGAACATCGACGCACTGATGAGACAGGGAATGATGTTCGACAACGCCTATGCCTCCTGCCCGGTATGCTCCCCTTCAAGGGCAAGCATACTCACGGGGAAATATCCCGCGACAGTGGGGGTCACTGACTGGATAGACAACAGTGGAGAATGCCATCCCGTGAAGGGCTACCTTGTCGATGCCCAGTACATCAAGCATCTGCCGCTCGGGGAATACAATCTTGCCCGCTGCATGAAAGACCATGGCTACAGGACCTATCATGTTGGAAAGTGGCACCTCGGCACTCAGGAGTACTACCCTCAGAAGCAGGGTTTCGACGTCAACATCGGAGGCTGTCATCTCGGTCATCCTCATCACGGGTACTTCAGTCCCTACCACATAGAAAACCTGCCGGACGGCCCTGACGGTGAATACCTCACCGACAGACTGACAGATGAGGCAATAAGGCTGATCAGGGAGAACGGAGACAGGCCATTCCTGATGAATCTTTGGCACTATACAGTCCACACTCCGACGATGGCAAAGGAGGAGGACATAGAACATTTCAGAGCAAAGGCCAGAAAGATGGGGCTGGACAGAGTCGATCCGTTCGTAATCGGCGAGCACTTCCCCACAGAACACAAGAGGGACCAGCGCGTGACCCGGAGGATCATACAGTCAGATGTCGTCTATGCGGCGATGATCCGTAATCTCGACATGAACATCGGAAGGCTGCTGGATGCGCTCAGGCAGGAAAATCTTCTGGATGACACGATCATCATACTCACCAGTGACAATGGCGGACTCTCGACTGCCGAAAGCTCACCGACCTGCAACTTCCCGGCACGTGAGGGCAAGGGATGGATGTACGAAGGAGGCACAAGAGTGCCGCTCTCAATCACCTTCCCTGCAGCAGTCAAGGGGGGCATGCACAGCCAGGTTCCGACTTCGAGTCCAGACCTTTATCCAACGATTCTGGAGCTCTGCGGCCTGCCGCTTCAGCCGAAGCAGCATGTGGACGGAATCAGCCTTGTTCCGGCGCTGAGGGGCGAGGATATGGAGGAAAGACCGCTCTTCTGGCACTATCCTCACTACGGGAATCAGGGTGGAACACCCGGCTCCTCCGTGAGGCTTGGAAGCTGGAAGCTGATCGAGTTTTTCGAGGACATGAGATGTGAGCTGTACAACCTTGACAATGACCCTGGAGAGGCCTTCGACCTCAGTGCCTCCATGCCGGAAAAGACTGCTGAGCTACGAAACCTGCTCCATGCATGGAGAGACTCGATACAGGCGAAGATTCCACAGCCGAATCCGGACTGGAAACCCGGCATCTGATCACAGGAGAAAGGCATCAGGTGAGCAGTCAGATCACAGGCCGGAGGCTCATGCTTCCGGCCTTTTCCACACGCAAATGAACAGAGAAGAACTGATCAGATACCTCAGAGATGAGGGAATTGACTTCGAGATCGTTGAACACCCGGCAGTCTTCACCGTCACTGAGGCGGACAGACTGGCCCTTCCCCACAGGCAGGCCCATGCGAAGAACCTCTTTCTCAGAGATGAGAAGAGGCGCAATTACTATCTGGTGACAGTCAGAGAGGACAAGATGCTTGATCTCAAAGCCCTGCGCATGAGGCTCGGCTCTAAAGCCCTGTCCTTCGCCTCAGCCGGGGAGCTTGAGAGCATACTCGGCGTCAGGCCCGGTTCAGTCTCGGCGCTGGCGATTCTGAATGATAAGGAACATACAGTACATTTCTGCATTGACTCAGAGTTTATGGGAGGACTTGTCGCCGCACATCCGATGGAAAACACCGCGACGCTCTTTCTGAGGACGGATGACCTGATCGCCCTGATCAGACAGAACGGGAACGACGTCACTCTTCTCTGAATGCGCTATGGCACATTCCTCCGATGTGTTCTAAACTGAAGCTATGGATAAGAAGCCCAATATTTTGTTCATCATGACAGATCAGCTGAGAGGCGACAGCCTCGGCTATGCCGGCCACAGGGACGTCAAGACTCCCTACCTGGATACTCTCGCGGCAAAAGGCGTCGATTTCACCAGGGCCTATTCCGCCTGTCCGAGCTGCATCGCGGCCCGTGCCGCCCTCATGACGGGGCTTGCGCCGGAACACAACGGAAGAGTCGGATACGAGGACAATGTCCCCTGGGACTATGAGAGGACTCTGGCCGGTGAGCTGTCAAAGGCAGGCTACTATACGATCTGCGTCGGGAAGATGCACGTCTATCCCACACGCCGCTACCTGGGCTTCGACAATGTCATTCTGCATGACGGCTACCTCCATGCAGCGCGCTATGAGGATGTCCCATACCAGGAGAGCCAGTTCTACTGTGACGATTACTTCCACTGGCTCAAGAAGGAACTGGGGGCGGATGCCGACAGCACATACACAGGACTGGACTGCAACAGCTGGGTCACGCGGAGCTGGTGCTATGCTGAGAAGTATCATCCGACGAACTGGGTGACAGACAACTGTCTGGACTTCCTCAGAAGACGCGACCCGGACCAGCCCTTCTTCCTGATGGCGAGCTACCTCAAGCCCCATCCGCCGCTGGATCCGCCGCAGTACTACCTTGACAGGTACATCGGCAGGGACCTGACGGCGCCTTACATCGGATCCTGGGAGACAAGGGAGTACATAGACCGTGAAGGCACTGTCTTCGACAGCAAGACAGGTCCGTCGGATCCGGACCTCGTACATGAGATGCGTGCCGGGTATTACGCCTGCATCACGCACCTGGACCACCAGATCGGAAGGCTCATACAGGCCCTGATCGAGCACAGGCTCTACGACAATACCCTCATCGTCTTCACAAGCGACCACGGAGAAGAACTTGGAGACCACTACATGTTCAGGAAGAGCAGACCATATGAAGGTTCCTGCCATATTCCCATGCTCTTCTCGAACCTGGAGGCTGCCGGAATCAGCGGACGGGCAGGCAGCAGGATCAGCTCCGTCGTCGAGCTCAGGGACATCATGCCCACCCTCCTCGACATCGCGGGAGCAAGGGATGATGAGCATTACGACGGAAAGAGCCTGACTGATGTCATCGCTGGCAGAAAGGACACAGTCAGGGACTATCTGCACGGAGAGCACTCATACGGGCCCTTCTCAAACCACTGGATCGTCACTGAAAAGGACAAGTACATCTGGATGAGCGAAAGCGGAGAGGAACAGTATTTCGACCTTGCCGCTGACCCGCATGAGCTGGAAAACCTCATCAGCGATTCCTCAAGGCAGGAAAGGATCGCCTTCCTCCGCAGCCTCCTGATCAGGGAGCTTGAGGGCAGGAGCGAGGGATTCGTGACGAACGGAAGGCTTGTTGCAGGCCGTCCATACCCGGCGGTGATCAGATAATGTTCAGGACCTTTCTCATCAAACCGGCAAGCGGGGCCTGCAATCTGGCCTGCCGCTACTGCTTCTACAATGACGAGGGTGAGAACCGCAGCATCAGGAACTACGGCATGATGGACCGTGAGACGGCTCACATCCTCATCGACAAGGCTCTTGCAGGCGGGGACGGCGCGTCTTTCGGCTTCCAGGGAGGCGAGCCCACCCTGGCAGGTCTCGACTTTTTCCGCGACTTCTCTGACTACGCCGGCACAAAGGCTGACAGGAGAAAGTTCTCATTCGCCCTCCAGACCAACGGATACACGCTGGATGACGAGTGGGCTGACTTCTTCCGCGATGCGCACTTCCTGATAGGACTCTCGCTTGACGGGAACCTGAAATGCCACGACGAGAACCGGGTTGACCACCAGGGCCGCGGATCGTTCAAGACCGTATTCAACAATGCCAGACTGCTGCAGCGGCACAAAGTCGACTTCAACATCCTGACCACTACGACGAGACAGATCGCCTCAAGAATCGATGAGCTCTACGCATTCTACAAGCGCAACGGATTCAGCTACCTGCAGTTCACGCCCTGCATTGACCCGATTGCAGAGGAGCGCGGCTCTCAGCCCTGGTCTCTGACGAGCGAGGATTACGGACGTTTCCTGATCCGTCTGTTCAGGCTCTATCACAGAGACTGGAAGAACGGGGAGTATGTCTCGATCCGCTATTTCGACAATCTGATCTCGCTGATGATAACCGGCTGGGCCGAGGAATGCGGCCTCAACGGTATATGCGGATCATACTATGTCATAGAGGCTGACGGTTCCGTCTTCCCCTGCGACTTCTATGTCCTGGACGGCTACCGGATCGGCAACATCAGGACTGACAGTTTTGAGGAACTTGACAGGAGAAGACAAGAGATCGGCTTTGTCGAGAAGTCAAAGACCGTGCATGAGGACTGCAGGAACTGCCGGTATTACAGACTCTGCCGCGGAGGCTGCAGGAGGGACAGGGAGGACTTCTCCACAGGAACAATCGGAAAGACCTACCTCTGCAAAGCCTTCAGGACCTTCTTTGACAGCTGCCTTGACGGGCTTGTGGAAATGGCACAGGCAGAGGCCCGGGCCAGGAGGGGGGCCAGATGAACAGGCCCGCGGTCCGTGATGTACTCCTGATGATCACCGGAGTGCTTTTCATGGGAATCTCGCTGGCCTTCGTCAGGCGCGCCGGCTACGGCACCGACACCTGTTCCTTCCTCACGGCCTCACTCAGCGCAAGGCTGGGCCTGAGCTTCGGCATCATCATGGTGATGACGCACTTCATCCTCTTCATTGCGCAGCTGGCCTTCGGCCGTGACCTGATAGGCATCGGCACCGTCTTCAACATGGTGCTGGTCGGACCTGTCTCTGACCTGACCGACTTCACTGTTTTCTCCAGACTGCCACAGGCCATTTTCACATAAAATCGGCAAGGAAGCTGCTGTCTTTCAAGGCAGCAGAGGAATTGCGGCTGTTGCGTGTCAATTGTTTATATGGTATAATAATAGCTGTATGGAACAGACGATTACGGCAAAGCTTCTCCTTGCAGTTTCCGAA
>CALXOO010000005.1 GCA_944390045.1 uncultured Spirochaetales bacterium
TCGCACATCGAGATCGATGTGGATCCGCTGAGCCTGATGTGAGACGCTGGAATTCCCTCCGGCTTGATGCTATATTTTCGGCATGCTAGATATTTTCACCATTGGGGATGATGTGCTCAGACAGCAGACCGTCCCGGTCAAGGAATTTGATGATGCGCTCCGCCTGCTGGTGGATGCGATGTTTGACACCATGATGGAGGCTGACGGAGTAGGCCTGGCCGCACCGCAGATCGGCGTGTCGAAGCGTATTTTCGTCGTTGACACGAGAAGGGAGGGCGAGCGCATCGCCTTCATCAATCCGGAGATCATCCAGAGCAGCCCTGACAGTGTGCCTTACGAGGAAGGCTGTCTTTCAGTGCCAGGTGTCTATCATGATGTGCTCAGGCCTTCCAGGATTGTCGTCCAGGCTCAGGATGTGAGAGGAAAGAACTTCACTGTTAACGCGGACGGGGTGCTTGCCCGCGTCATCCAGCATGAGAATGACCACCTGTATGGAAAGCTCTTCGTCGACCGTCTGACAGAAGATGAGCGGGAGAAGGTCCTGCAGCAGTACAACAGGAAACACAGAAGGAAGAGAAAGTGAGAATACTTTTTGCGGGAACCGAGAAGATAGCTGTGCCGGCGCTTGAGAAGCTGGCCGGGCGGGGGCTGGTCGCGGCAGTGCTCACCACCCCTGATGCCCCGGGCCGGCGTGGAAGCGCGCTCCTGCCGAGCCCTGTCAAGACAAAGGCTCTTGAGCTTGGTCTCCCGGTTTTCCAGCCGGAACATCTGGGATCACAGGCGAGAGAGGAAATCGCACCGCTTTCGTGCGACATACTCCTGAGTTTCTGCTATGGAAAAATATTCGGGCCGAAGTTCCTGGCGCTCTTTGACAGGTGTATGAACATCCATCCATCTCTGCTTCCCCGCTTCAGGGGCTGCGCACCGATCCAGAATGCGATACTCGCCCTTGACCGGAGGACAGG
The DNA here is from genome assembly GCA_944390045.1 of uncultured Spirochaetales bacterium. GTDB lineage: Bacteria > Spirochaetota > Spirochaetia > Sphaerochaetales > Sphaerochaetaceae > Bullifex. Next base: position 966 of record CALXOO010000005.1, read on the forward strand.
CGTCTCGATCCAGGAGATAGCGCTCAGGATAGATGAGGGTGATATATATCTGACTCAGTCCTTTGATCTGGACGGCACAGAGACCACTGAGAGTCTTGAGGACAGGGTCTCTGTGATAGCCGCATCGCTGGCAGACGATCTGTTTGACAATCTTGAGGTCTTCAAGACCCGACCTCAGATCGGTGAGCCCAGCTATACGGCATTTGTGAAGAAAGAGGACGGAAGGCTTGATTTCTCCCTGAGCGCCGCCGAGCTCCATGCCCGCATCAGGGCATACAGCCACTGGCCCAGGGCTGTGTGCACCCTGGACGGTCAGGACCTGTATCTTCTCGGGGTCAGCGGCAGCGCCTTCGACATAGAAGAAGAAACATGCAGCCAGGAGCCCGGGACAATCGTCTGCCATGAGAAGGGCAGAGGGTTCAGGATCGCCACGGGATCAGGCTATCTGTATGTGAACAGACTCCAGTGTCCGACAAAAAAGGCCTGCGACAGTCTGTCCTTCCTCAACGGCAGACGTGATATCGTCGGGAAAGTTCTGACTTGAGAAGAATAAAAGCCGCCATTCTGCTGTTCTGTCTCTTTCTCCTCCCTCTCAGTGCCCGGGAGGAGACATTCGCCCTTGTCCTCTCAGGCGGCGGGGCCCGGGGAATCGCACACATCCCGGTCATAGAGGAGCTTGAGAGGCGCGGCATAGTGCCGGACCTTGTGGTCGGGACAAGCATGGGCGGTCTGGTCGGCGGTCTTTACTGCGCAGGCTACTCGAGCCAGGATATTTATGACCTCATAGAGAGCATGGACCTGATGTCTGCGGTCTTCAAGTTCACAAGCCAGCTTGAACGGGTCCCGCAGCGTGCATATGAACTGATCGGAGAAGACAATTTCGTGGTCAATTTCTCTGACAGCGGACTTGGCGATTCGGATGCCCTGCTGGACGACTGGAGGATTAACAGGATCATTCACGAGGCGATCTGCAGAGTTGAGTATGTAGAGTCATTTGATGATCTCTCAATACCTTTCAGGACCGTGGGGACAGATTATGCGACCGGTGATGGCATCATTTTTGACTCCGGCAGTCTGTACGAGGCCCTGAGGGGCACAATGTCAATGCCTGTTTTCTTCCCGGCCATGGTGCTGGATGACGGGACCTATGTCGTGGACGGAGGAGTGTACAACAACCTTCCCGTGGATCTGGCCCGCAGCCTCGGAGCTGATATTATCCTGGCGGTGGACGTGAACGAGAGTGTCAGGAACGAGGGAGTGGAGAACGGGGCCTTCGACAGCCTCACGGGTTCTCTGAATCATTACCTGACGCTTGTCGGTCAGATACAGAGCGAGAAGCAGTACGAAGAGGCTGACTACGTCCTGATTCCGGACACAGGAGCAGTCTGGGTGGCGGATTTCTCAGATCCTGCCTCGATAGTTGAGATAGGACGGGACTGCGTTGCCTCAAGCCAGGCAGTCTTTGATGAGATTGAGGCCCGCCTTTCCGGAAAGCAGATGGACAGCGTGCGCCCTTACCGGACATACGAGGCCCCTGTGATAGAAGGCTTTTCATTTGATGAGTCACTCTCGAGCTTTTCCGGCCAGTTCGACAGCTTGATCGGCAGACCTTACGATGAGGAGGCTGTCGAGGAAATTGACCGGATGCTCTCGATGATCCGCCGCATGACGGGAAAGCTGACGATAAGCTATAAGCTGGTGGACGGGACTGTCGCCGTCACGTCCCGCGACTACGCAAGCTCCAAGAGCGTGCTGAGAGTCGGCATAGAGGGAGGGCTGCATTCCTTCACCGATATAAAGGACGGACAGTTCAAGCTCCAGCTGGACCCTGACTTTCACATTGCATATGACTTCTGGCTGGACCAGAACCGGCTTTCTGCCGCATTGAAGATGGGACAGTACAACACGCTTTCGCTGTCGGGCTTCTTCCCCTTCAGCCGCACTCTCGCCCTGGACGTGGATCTTCACGGCTCATTCGGAGGCATGTCGGCGATTTCGGACAGAGTCTATGAATACCGTTATCCGACGAGAGACTGGTCTTTCGGTGCCAGGGGTTCCCTTGTCCTGCTTTACGGCGTCAGCCACAGGCTGGATTTTTCCCTGGGCTATGACTTCACACTTCTCGGGCAGATGCCGGTTGTCGGTGATGGCTTTGAGGTATACGACAGGCCTATCTGGGAGAACCGTACCCATCATCTGCCGTATCTTGAGGTCTCCTACAATTTCGATGCAAGCCATCTTGAGAGCATGCAGGAATCAGGCTTCAGCATGCAGACAGCGCTTCGTCTTGGCTGGGATGAGGGCTTTGCATATCTCTTCCGCTTCGACTTCGACTCTTCAATCAGGCTTTCCGCCGCAGGTGCCTCATTCCTGGATGCCAGTCTGGAACTCTTCACCTCCCGCTTTCCGGTGGAACTGCTGGAAAGCTACCGCGTGGACTCATTCGGCCAGCTTACTGATGATCTCGTGCTTCTTGAGATCCGCTACCGTCATTACTTCTTTCCCCGGGACAATGGCTTTCACCTGACCGGAGGCCTCTTTGTGGAAGGTCTGTCACGACAGGGACTCGGCGCCATGGAGGGCAGCCTCATTCCATTTGCTGACATCAATGGCATTGAAGGCGGAATCGTCCTCTCCATTGGCTACATCTCCGACTTTGGCGATGTGGCGCTCACTTTCCATGCATCAGTCACAGGACGCATGTCGCTTACGCTGGATATCGGGGCATGAAAAGACCCTGGAACACCTACTCAGACTATCTTGTCTCTCGTTACGGACAGCGGGTTTACCGGGTGAGCGTCGATGCAGGACTCTCCTGTCCCAACCGTGATGCCGCAGGACGCGGGGGCTGCGCCTTCTGTGACGGGACCGGAGCCAGGGCAGTGCATCTCAGAGAAGAAGAGCGGGATCTGGAAAAGGCCGATGGCATTCTCCTGACAGACAAGTGCGACATCGCCGGGCAGATCGAGCGGGGTCTGGCCTATATCCGCCGCCGCTACAGAAGCCGGCTCGCGATGCTCTATTTCCAGTCCTGGAGCAATACGAATGCGCCAGTGGAACGTCTGAAGACCATTTATGACAGTGCCCTGCTGCATCACGATTTCGTTTCCCTCATTGTCTCCACCCGTCCGGATCTTGTACCTGACCAGGTTTGTGACCTGCTTGCCTCCTACATCACTCCTGACAGGGATGTATGGGTTGAGCTGGGCCTGCAGAGTGCAGACGACAGGACGCTTTCCCTTCTCGGACGCGGCCATGACTGCGCCTCTTATGCCGCAGCCGCAGAGCGCCTCAGGGCCAGGGGAATCAAGGTCTGCACCCATCTGATGATACTGCCCTGTTATGAGGGGGCCGGGGCCGCCGCAGGCTCAGCCCGGCTGGTGTCGGAGTGCGGGACTGATGCCGTGAAGATACACAACCTCTCGCTTTGCAACGGTACACGCCTCCTGGATGATTACCGCACTCTGGGCTGCTATCCTGTCCTTTCCCTGAGGCGTCATGTTGAGACTGTGGCTCTGATGCTTGCAAATCTTGATCCCCGGATCATCGTCGAGCGCCTGATGAGCGAGATGACAAGCCAGCGCTGCGTCAATCCGCGTCTTTTCCCGGACAAGCGTGAGGTTCTGGAGCAGATTGCCGTCTATATGGAGGAAAGGGGCTGGGTCCAGGGCTGCCTCAGATGATACAATTGCCCTATGGACTTGTATGAGAAACTGCTGGAAGAACTGAAACGGGCAGTCCGTATACTCCCTCCTGATGTCGAGGCGCTGATCATGTCAGCCCGGAGCAGGGAAGAGTCTGCCCTTGGCCGCATGGTGCTGGATCGGATCGCAGAGAACATATCTGCAGCCAGGAGCGGACCTGTCCCCCTGTGCCAGGACTGCGGCATGTTCCATGCCCTTGTCAGAGTTGGCAGATCCTGCCCGTACTCCATGGCTGAAATAGGGGATGAAATCACCCGTGCCTGCCGTGATGCGGCCGAGGAGGCCTGGTACAGACGCAGCACCGTCAGCGATCCGGTCTATGACAGAGTGAACACGGGCGACAATCTTCCGGTGGTCTTCAACTGGGAGCTTGTGGACGGAGCTTCTGTCACAGCCGATATCCTGCTGAAGGGCTTCGGGAGCGAGAACTGTTCCAGTGTGCGCATGCTGAGGCCGACAGACGGGGAGGATGGAGTCATCGGAGCCGTTCTTGACATGGTCAGGGCGGCCGGAGGAAAGCCCTGTCCCCCGATGTTCCTGGGAATCGGCATCGGAGGAACAATGGACAAGGCCGCGATGCTGTCGAAGAAGGCTCTGGTGCGTGAGGCCGGCTCCAGACATCCGGATCCGCGCTATGCGAAACTTGAAGAGACAATACTGGAACGTGTCAACAGTCTGGGAATAGGACCTGGTGGACTGGGCGGGTGCTGCAGCGCACTCTCTGTAGCGGTCGAAACCTGTCCCACACACATTGCCGGACTGCCGGTGGCCCTCAGCGTAAACTGCTGGGCTGACAGGAAGGCCCATGTGGAGGTGATGTGATGAGACTTGAACTGCCGTATGATGAGGAAGATCTCCTTGCGGTCCGTGCCGGTGAAGAGGTCCTGCTTTCCGGAATCCTTCATGTCGGACGCGATCAGGTTCACAGGCGTCTGTGCGGAGCTCTGGAGACCGGCAGCCCGCTTCCGTTCGATTTCAGGGGCAGTGCGATTTATTATATGGGGCCGAGTCCTGCTCCTGCCGGGCATGTCATCGGAGCCGCAGGCCCGACGACCAGCGCCCGCATGGATCCATATTCTCCGATGCTGCTTGAGAAAGGACTCAGAGTCATGGTAGGCAAGGGGCCACGGAGCAGTGCCGTGACGGATGCGGTTGCCAGGTATCATGGCCTGTACCTCTATGCATACGGAGGTTGCGGAGCACTTTATTCGTCCTGTATCCGCTCATCGCGCATCATCGCTTATCCCGAGCTCGGGCCCGAGGCCCTGCTGGAGCTTGTGGTTGAGGATTTTCCCACGATCTGTCTCATCGACAGCACAGGAGGACAGTGCTGAGGAAAGTGCAGCTTCTGTTTGACGGCCTGTGCTTCTCTTGGTATATTTTTCAGAGGTGGAAGAAAGGGAAAGGAAACGGGATTGATGCATAAGTATCTGATTGCATTGCTGATTGTCTGCCTGCCCCTGGCCGCCTCCTGCACCGGGGATGGAGGAAGCGCTTCCACAGCGGAGAGACAGAGTGTCGACCTGAGCGGGACAGCGGAGCCGGAGAGCCTGCAGGACCGTTTCGCATATGTGTTCGGCTACCAGATGTCCATGGCCCTCTCCAGTTCGTTTGAGGAGGTCAACCCGGACTATATCGCGATGGGCGCCCTTGATTATGCGGCAGGGCAGTCCCTTTTCTCCGCAGAAGAGATGGCCAGCATATCACAGGAATACCAGAGCGAGATCTACAGAAGGGCAGAGGAAGTCTTCACAAGCCTGATGCGTGAGAACCTGGCCGAGGCCGAGGCCTTCCTTTCCACGAATGCGGAGAGGGCTAATGTCATCAGCCTCGATGGCCAGGTGGAGTACGAGATCCTAAGGCAGGCCAGTGTGGACGGGCTGTCGCCCTCTGACACCTCCACCGTCACGGTGACTTATCAGCTTGTCACGCTGGATGGCAAGCAGTCGGACAGCGGAGTGAATGTCCAGCTGGATCTTTCCGACACCATTCCCGGCTTCCAGTCTGTCGTCACCAGGATGAGGGAGGGAGAGAAGGTCAGGGCCTGGGTGCATCCGGACCAGGGCTATGGAGCCTATGGCAGCGGAAACATCGGACCGAACCAGCTTCTGATCTTCGACATCGAGCTAGTCAGCGTAGATGATGTCCGCTAGCTGCGCATAGCTTTCCGCATCGTATTTCACGCCTTCAGGCACCTGTACATCCTGTTTTCCCAGGTGGAGATAGAGCGCGTCAAAGCCGTTGTTCAGCGCACCCTTCATGTCGCTTGTGAGGCTGTCGCCTATTACGAGACAGTCCTTCCGCCCGGCTCCGGTGATCTCAAGCGTCCTGTCGAAGAATTCCGCTGAGGGCTTGCTTGCCCCGATCTCTCCGCTGATCACGATATGGCTGAATAAGCCGGTCAGGCCAAGCTTTGCGAGCCTGCCGCGCTGGACACGCGCAATGCCGTTTGTTATCACGACGAGACGGTAATCGCCGTACAGCCTCTCAAGCAGATTGCGGGCGCCATCAATCAGGTAGGCCTCCTGTGAGAGGCGGTCTATGTAGTATTCGCTGGCCTCATGGCTGTCAAGTGCAAGATCCTGTGAGTCAAAAAAGAGCTGGAAGCGCCTTTCCTCCAGTTCCTTCATTCCCAGGCTTCCCTCCTCAAGCATCTTCCAGCACAAGGCGTTGGATTTGTGGTATGATGAGACAAGCTGGGGCGTGTATGGGATTCCGAAGTGGGCAAAGAGGCTCCTGAGAGACTCCTCCTCAGTTCTGGAGAAGTCGAGGAAAGTGCCATCAGCATCCAGCAGAAGGTATTCGTAGTCGAGCATGTGCCAACTCTAGGCTGATCGTCAGAGTTTTGGCAATAGGAGGAAAAACATGAAGGCCCAGCTCCAGTGGATTCTCGGCGGCGTCCTGCTGCTTGTCACCGGAATTTTCGTCCTGGCAAATCCGACCACGGTAATGAAGATAGCCGTGATCATCTTCGGCCTGTATCTCATGATTGAGTCGATCTTCGCCCTGGCCCTCACCTGGAAGATCAGAAAGCTTGGCAGCTATTTCACGATAAACTCGGTCAGGACGCTGGCCAGCCTTGCCATCGGCATTCTGGTGCTCTATTTCGCCCTGACTTCTCCCGGCGCGGCAGTCGCAAGCTGGATGGTCTATCTCGTTGCCGCCTGGCTGCTTGTCTCCTCGCTGCTTGAGCTGCTTGAGATCTGGATGCTGAAGCGCAGTGGTTATGAGAGTTTCGGAGTCACGACCAGCGCCCTGGTCTCTCTGGTCATCTCGCTGATCATGTTCCTCTTCCCGGTGATGATAAACAACGCGGTCTTCATGGCAGTCGGTATTGTCATGATTGTCATAGCTGTCTTCCTGATCATCTGGGCAGTGAGGATGATACTCTTCGAGCGCAGGCTGAAGGAGGAGGCAAGAAAGAGCGAGACGGACTGGGAGGAACTCTAAGAAGTTAATGCTGTAATGGATTCTGCATGGGCTCTTGTCTCATATCTCCTGAGAGACAGATCAGGCTCTGATGTTGACAGATTCCGGAAAAGGTGGTGATCATTTTCCTGTCTGAGGGAAAAATGAAAAGAACCTGTATCTATGTGTTTGTATTGCTTTCATTTGTGCTGATCTCCTGCAGCCAGAACGGCGGAGAGGTTCCGTCGGAGGGCACCTTTGTCGGAGAAATTGATCAGGCCGGGCAGACTGTTGACCTCTCACAGGACTCATCCGTGACACTGACCGGACTTGAGAACGGAGGTCTCTACGGCATCTATCCGAAGGGAAATGTCCGCTCAGTCATGTCCAGAGCAGCGGGAAACGGCCTTATCCTGACGAATGGAGGAACCTATCTCCTGCAGTCAGACGGAAGTGACTTCACTTTCACAGGGGCAGATGTCGGCATCAGCGGGCAGGGCAGCGTCATTATCAGGAAGTATGAGCCTGTGGACGGCGACAGAGTCATCAACACTGAGACCGATGAGCCGCTGTACACTTCCCGGGATGGCTATCCTGTCTACGAAGAGTATTATATCGCCGATCTGGAAAGAGAAGGTGTTGACCCGTCCCGCACCGCACTGATGCTCTACAGGACCGGCAGCGGCTCATTCTCCACTGATTACGGCGTGCTGGATGCATCCACCGGAACGCTGAGTCGCGATCCCCGCCTCAGCGGAGTCATGGATCTGTCCTCACATGACAGCGTCGGACTCTTCAACCAGGTGGTCAAAAGGAATGGAAAAACCCGTCAGGAACTCATGATCCAGACACCTGAGGTACTGGAGAGGGACACTGATGCGGCCATTGATTCGTATGGGAACCTATATGAAGTGAGAGCTTCTGACTGCACTGGTGAGATGGTGCTTGAAGTCAGAACAGGGGACTGCAGTGTCTGGGACTACCATTTCTGTACCAGAGTGACGGACAGCCGCATCGCTTCCGGCGCTGATGCCGGCAAGAGGCAGCCTTACCTTTTTCCGGTCGATTATGATCCGGTTTCAGGTACAGTGATCCTGTACGTGGGTTCAGTGGAACAGGACTTCATATTCAACATCAGCCTTGACCAGGGAAAGGCCGGATCCGGAACCGTCCGGTTGAGGCAGATTGCTGAGAATGAGAAGGCCCGCATCAGATACTTTGATCTTTCACAGACTGACAGGCTGACAGTCACTGTCAGCGCGGACGATGTCTTCACGCCCGTCATATTCACAAATACTGGAAGCAATCAGGCTGCGGCGCAGATAAGGGCTGACTATTCTCGTTCTTCATACAATCTGAGATTCGTGCGCGGACACGAAGGGAATATCGGCTATTCCACTGACAGTCTGGACAACCATGTTCCCTTTGACTTCGGCGGAGATAATGGAGACTGTCCCGAGTACATCTCAATTGTCAACAAATACAATGAGGCCGGAGTGGTGGAGCTCGCCGTCTCCAGAACGGGATTCCCGCAGGAGAGCGGAGATGAGATCATTATCGACGCCTCCTCGCTCACGGCAGCCCTCCCGGATGAGGGTGTGAGCGTTGACTGGAACGACAGTCTCAGCTTCTGCGGCCTGCGTAAAGGCTCTGTCTATGTCCTCAGTTTTTCCGGTGACATGAATCCTTCGGATGACAGGCTGGCACGCGTCACAGGCAACAGTGTGTATGCCTTTCTTGCAACAGCCGGGACAATGACATTCGATGCCGGGGATCTGGCAATCCCTGTCAGCATGGAGGTACGGGCCGCGATTGTCACACAGTCCGGTGACTTCACGGAGGCACATGAGAAGGGCGACGGTGACTGTCTGCTGACCACGGAAGAAGGAGACCTCTATCTTACGAGCTTTACCTTCGATGTCAGCAGGACTGGAACATGTGCCCTGATGAATCAGTCCACGGGCAGTGGAAGTAAGAGTACTGGTGTCTTGTTCCTCGACGCATCGACCGGGCTTGAGATCGAGGACGGCGTTCTGTGGAATATCTATGACTTCTCCGGCTGTGACAGCGTCGTCATGATAAGCCGCACAGAGCTGATAGAAGGCAGTTTCGCGAACAGCTTCTCACTGGCTGAAGTACAGGAAGCCGGATCTGAAGAGATCAGGCCGGAATTGCCGGGTCTGTTCCTCATACGGGATGAGGGTCTGAATGATGCCGTGCTGGAGCTCGAATTCGGGGACAGTGCGTATTATGATTATTTCAGATATCCTTCCGCAGCCTATCTCAACGGCGAAAGGGCAGACGGATTCTATCCATTCCACATTTCAGAAGATGGCAGGACTGTCCTGATATATGCAGGAGATCTTGCGGATGACGCATATTACGTCATCGACAACTACAGCGGACCTGAGCCGGTGTCAATGAGACTGCGGGGGATCACGCCTGAGGAGAAGGGCATGATCGACTTTGTCAATGTCGCACAGACTTCTTCTCACGAGGTCTCTGTCGGTGATCTGAAACTGGTCCTCTTCACTTTTGACAATCCGGAAGATGCCAGAGGCCTTTCGGTGACGGTGAGGACTCCGGATGACAGGAAATGCTGCCAGGTGTACAGCTACAGAAATGGCGGCACCGGTCTTTCTGCTGACACCCCTTCAAGTGAAAACGGCTGGACTGTCCAGATTGATGAGGACAAGATCCTTGAGGCGGTGCTGTTCTTCCGTTCTGCTGGAGTAAAAGCAGATGTGACAATCAGCCGCTCATGATCAGTCTGCCAGTACTTTCTTCTGCCAGCTCCTCCTGCCGCAGGAGGGGCATTTCATGTATCTGGTCGTTCCGATATGAGGCGCGATGAAGACTCTTGAGAAGCCAGGCACATAGCGTTTGTGACAGTACGCGCACTCGTACCAGCCAGTGTATGTCTCTATGGCCAGGGCCTGGATGACTCCACCCAGCAGGATGGCGAATGCCGCGATGCCGATGACTGTTCCAATGGCAGTGCTGAAGGCGGAGGCGACGAAAACGGCGATGAGGAGCAGGGCCAGGAATGCGACAACCGCCAGAGCACCTACTGTCTTCTCTATCCTCATCAGCCTTCTGTTTGTCTCTTCTTCACGGCCTCGGAGTTCCACGATCAGCTCATCAGAGCGCCGCTGGCTGCCGCCGTCTTCGCTGTACTGTCCCAGCAGCAGCTCATTGACACTTATGCCAAGGATCTGACACAGCGGTATCATCAGCGATGCGTCCGGGAGGCAGAGCCCGCGTTCCCACTTGGATACTGCCCTGTCCGTGATCCCCAGCCTTTCTGCGAGCTGGACCTGCGTCAGTCCCTTGTCCTTTCTCCTTGCCGAGATGAATGCACCTGTTCTGGCCTGATCAATCATTCTTTTCTCCTGTCTGTGATTATTGACCGAAGGGCGGGAAAAGAAAACAAACTTATGGTTGAATGGCAGTCTTTTGCATATATTTTGCATAATAATTCAGATTTGTATTGACCAAGTCTGCCAAGACAACTAAGATTCAGGCAACAGGAGAAAAAAGGAAATGACACTCAGGTCCCACCATCACCACAGGCTGACTCGGCAATAGCGGCATGGCAGGACTTGTCTATGATACCCCTCGTCATGTACGGGGGATTTTTTTTTACCCGGGAGGAATGTTATGGAGGAAAAGAGGCTCAGAATAGCGATCCAGAAAAGCGGAAGGCTCTCAGAGAAGAGTCTGGAGATCATCAGAAGCTGCGGCATTGACTTCAACTCGGATTCCAGAGTGCTCAGGGAGGTGGCCTCGAATTTTCCGCTTGAGTTCCTCTTCGTCCGCGATGATGATATTCCGACCTATGTCGCGGACAATGTCGCGGATATCGGAATCGTGGGCCGCAATGAGCTGGATGAGTCAGGGTACGATCTGAATGTCGTGAGGGATCTGGGCTTTGCCTCCTGCCGCCTCTCAATCGCTGTCCCCGGAGAATTCGAATACACCGGGCTGAAATGCCTGGAGGGAAAGAGAATCGCGACAAGCTATCCCAGAATCCTTTCCTCAGTCCTAGAACGCAATGGTGTCAGTGCCAGTCTGGTCACTGTGGCCGGCAGCGTGGAGATCACGCCGGCAGTGGGAATAGCCGACTGCATCTGTGATCTCGTGAGTACGGGAACCACGCTGAAGATGAACGGGCTGAAGGAGGTTGAGGAGATTTACTGGACCTCGGCCGTGATGATCAGCAGGCACGGCTTTGAAAGTGACGGTGAGCGATATGGCATCCTGAAGCGCCTTCTGCTGCGGATGGATACAGTGAACAACGCGAAGAAGAAAAAGTATGTGCTCTTCAATCTGCCTGCTGACCGCATAGACGAGGCTGCGGCGATTGTCGGAGGAATGAAGAGCCCGACAGTCACGCCTCTTCTGGACCGCAGCTGGGTCTCTGTCCAGTCAGTGGTCGCAGAAGACCGTTTCTGGTCAGTGTTCGAGGATCTCAGAGTCCTGGGCGCTGAGGGAATTCTCGTCATGCCGATCGAGAAGATGTCTGATTAGGAGGAAGGAGCGTCATGTATCTCAGACTGTATGACAACCCGGATAAGGAAAGCTGGCTTCCGCTCCTTGAACGCGGACTTGGTGACGATGAGAGCGTAAGAAAGAGCGTGGAGGCGATAATCAGCGACGTCAGGGCCCGCGGTGATGAGGCACTCAGAGAGTACGAGAAGCGCTTTGACGGATCAGATCTTGACAGCTTTCATGTCACTGAGCAGGAGTTTGACCGTGCTGAGGCCCTAGTCCCAGACGAGCTCAAGAAGGCGATCGGTACAGCCTATGAGAATATCAGGCGCTTTCATGAGGCCCAGCTGCCACACGGAGAGAGCGTCGAGACAATGCCCGGAGTCATGTGCTGGCGGAGGATTGTCCCAATCAGGCGTGTCGGACTCTATGTCCCCGGTGGAACGGCTCCGCTTTTCTCGACAGTGCTGATGCTGGCGGTTCCGGCGAAGGTCGCAGGCTGTGAGAGCATAACGCTGGCGACGCCGAGCCGGAATGGTGTTGTTAATCCTGCGGTGCTCTATGCGGCCCGCGTGTGCGGTGTTGATGATGTGGTGAAGCTCGGAGGAGCCCAGGCCATAGCCGCACTTGCCTGCGGAAGCGGGAGCATCGAGCCTGTTGATAAAATATTCGGGCCTGGAAACCGCTATGTTACGTTCGCCAAGAGCATCGTTTCCAGTTTCTGTGCCATCGACATGCTGGCAGGTCCCAGCGAGGTCATGGTCGTGATGGACTCATCTGCCAGAGCGGATTATGTCGCAAGCGACCTGCTCAGCCAGGCAGAGCACGGTGCGGACAGTCAGGTGATTCTCATTATCAGGGCCGGGGACGCACAAGAGGGCAGGACAATGCATCAGGCGGTTGAGGAGGCTCTTGAGAAGGAGATCTCGCACCTTGGCAGAAAGGACTACATGCTCTCATCACTTTCGCATTCATCGGCCATCATCGTTTATGACAATGAGAAGCTTGTGGATATTGTGAACAGCTATGCCCCTGAGCACCTGATCATCAATACGCGTGACTGTGATGAGCTGTGCGGGAAGGTCAGATCGGCAGGCTCGATCTTCCTGGGACCCTATTCTCCGGAGTCTGCGGGGGACTATGCTTCCGGAACCAATCACACGCTGCCGACATCAGGCTGGGCCCACAGCACCGGTGGTGTCTCGACAGACAGCTACATAAAGAAGATCACAGTGCAGAGACTGAGCCGCAGCGGACTGAGTTCCCTTGCCGATACCATTATGACAATGGCGGAGAACGAGGACCTGATGGCCCACGCCTATGCAGTGAAAGTGAGGAATACATGAGTGTCAGGCATCTGATGAGGGAGAATATACAGAATCTCGAGCCGTACCGCTGTGCCCGTGATGAGGCAGGAGAAGGCCTGAGAATATATCTGGATGCGAATGAGAACTATGCGCCGCTTGTTGACTGTGACGGAATCAACAGATATCCGGACAGTTCAAATCTCTGTGTAAGGAGGGCGGTTGAATCGGTCTTCGGCTTTCCGTCTGACATGGTCTGTGCGGGAAACGGTTCAGATGAGCTTATTGACATACTGCTGCGCATTTTCTGCACCCCGGCAGTGGATTCAATTCTTGTCTTCCCGCCGACATATGGAGAGTACTCCGTACTGGCCTCGATCAACGATGTCAGAGTCATTGAATGTCCTCTTGAGAAGGATTTCTCCATCAACCTGGATCAGGCGCTCTCACTTATCAGGACACACCGGCCGAAACTGGTCTTCATCTGCTCACCGAACAACCCGACCGGGAATCTCTTCGACCGTGACGTTATCCTGACAATCGCACGCGAGAACCCTGCAGTGACAGTCGTGGACCAGGCCTATGTCGATTTCGCACCGCAGGGTGCCCTCACTCCTGCCGATGTCGAGGCCAATGAGCGTCTAGTCATCCTCCGCACACTTTCCAAGGCCTGGGCCCTGGCCGGCGCGAGAATCGGCTTCATGCTCTCATCCCGTGAGATCGCCTCGAAGTGCTATGATGTGAAATACCCCTACAACATTCCGCTCCCGTCACAGCGCGAGGCAGTGCTGGCGCTTTCCGGCCGGGAGGACTGCGAGATGAGAATCAGGACGATAATCGCCAGCAGAAAGAGTCTCATGGAGCGCATCAGCCGGCTTGCGGGGGTTGTTGAGGTGCTGGACAGCGACGCGAACTTCTTCCTGGTCCGTTTCAGGAATGCCGGTATGGTGTACAGTGAGCTGAAGCGCCGGGGTATTGTCGTGAGGGACCGGAGTTCCAATCTTCACTGTGAAGGCTGCCTCAGGATAACGGTCGGCTCACCGCAGGAGTGCGATGAGCTTGTCAGAGCACTGGAGGAAATACTGTGAGAAAGCTGCGGAAGGCTCTTTTTATTGACAGGGACGGCGTGATCGTCCGGGAAATGCAGGTTGACTCATATGAGAAGATTCACTTCATTCCACATGTCATTGAAGCATTGCGGGAGATCAGGCGCAGGACTGACTATGAGTTTGTGATGGTGTCGAATCAGGACGGTGTGGGCACTCCGTCCTTTCCGCTTGATGACTTCCTGCCTGTCCATGAGAAGATCATGGAGGTGCTTGATGGAGAGGATGTCGTTTTTGATGACGTGAACATCGACTACAGCCTGCCAGAGGACGGCTGTCCCGGGCGAAAGCCTGGCACCGCCATGCTGCAGTCTTATCTGGACGGAGACTACGATCTCAAGGCTTCCTTCATGATCGGGGACAGGGCCACTGACATGGAACTGGCACGCCGTCTTGGCTGCCGCGGCATCTGGCTGCATGACGGAACTGAATGTGGTGCCGGCATCGCGCTTGAGACTTCATCCTGGCTTGAGATCGCACGCTTTCTTACTGGAAGTGATAGGCCATTGGAGCACAGGACGGCCACAGTCGAACGCAGAACCGGGGAGACAGACATCAGCCTGAAACTGGATCTCGATGGCGGAGGTCACGGGTGCGTGGTGACCGGCATCGGTTTCTTTGACCACATGCTGGACCAGATTGTCAGACATGGCCGCATAGGTCTGGAGGCCCGTCTTTCGGGAGACCTGCAGGTCGACGAGCATCACTCAGTCGAGGACTTCGCACTGGCACTGGGCCGTGCCTTCGCGCTGGCGCTGGGCGACAAGAAGGGAATCAACAGATATGGTTTCGACTTTCTCTGCATGGATGAGGTCAACTGCCGCTGTGCGGTCGACTTCTCAGGGCGGCCCTGTTTCACTTCAGGAGGGAGAATAACCCGTGACTATGTGGGTTCTTTCCCGACAGAGCTTGTACCTCATTTTTTCAAGTCCTTCTGTGATGAGGCCCGCTGCACACTCCACATCAGTGTTTCCAGGGGTAACGCCCATCACCAGGTGGAGGCCATGTTCAAGGCTTTTGCCAGAGCGCTGAGAATGGCTGTGAAAAGAGATCCCTCCTCAAATGAGATTCCATCCACCAAGGGGGTGCTTGAGTGATAGCACTTGTAGACTACAGAGCTGGAAATGTCTTTTCTGTTACCAGTGCGCTGGAGAGGCTCGGGGCTGAAGTCGTGCTGACAAGCGATGCGGATGTAATACTCTCCGCAGACAGAGTCGTCTTCCCCGGCGTGGGATACGCGAAAAGCGCAATGGATGAGCTGGAGGCCCGCGGCCTGCTGCCGGTCCTGCGTGCGGTCAGACGTCCTTTCCTGGGTATCTGCCTTGGCATGCAGCTGATGTGCTCTCACAGTGATGAGGGGGATACAGGACTTATCGGAATTGTCGATGCCAGTGTGGAGCGCTTTGATGCAGGAGTCTGCCAGAAGATCCCACAGATCGGCTGGAACCGGATCCTCAGGCCACGCGGACCGTTGTTTGACGGCATCAGGGACGGCGAGTGGTTCTTCTTTGATCACTCCTACTATGTGCCGCTGCTTGGTGATGCGACTGTCTGTGAGACAGAATATTACGGTTTCGAATACACCTCCGCGCTGGGAGTGGACAACTTCTACGGTGTCCAGTTTCATCCTGAGAAAAGCGGAAAGGCTGGCGAGAGGCTGCTTGCGAACTTCCTGGAGCTCTGAATATGGAAATAATACCGGCAATCGATCTGATAGATGGAAAGTGTGTTCGCCTTACGAAAGGCGATTACGGTACCGCCAGGACATACGCTGATGACCCGCTGGAGCAGGCAAAGGCCTTTGAGGGTGCCGGTCTGAGACGGCTGCATCTTGTCGATCTGGACGGTGCAAGGGAAAAAAGACCGTGCAATCTGTCTGTCCTGGAAAAGTTGGCATCGCTTACCAATCTGGTAATTGATTATGGCGGAGGGATGTACTCCCGATCTTCCCTCGAGTCAGCCTTTTCAGCTGGTGCCACTTATGTGACCTGCGGATCCATGGCAGTGAAGAATCCTGAAGAAGCATCCTCCTGCTTCGCTTCCTTCCCGGACAGAATGATCCTCGGTGCTGACTGCGTGAACGGCCGTATCGCAGTGGGTGCCTGGACAGAAGAGAGCGGGATTGATGCAGTGGACTTCATCAGGCAATGGAGCGGACGTGGAGCCCGCTGCTGCATTTCGACTGATGTGTCGAAGGACGGAACCCTTGCCGGCCCGGGCTTCGGCCTTTATTCGCGGATACTTGAATCATGTGACATCGCGCTCATCGCCTCCGGCGGGGTGTCGGGCGTTGATGATCTTTATGCCCTGGCAGACCTCGGCATGTATGGAGCGATTGTCGGCAAGGCGTACTACGAGGGCCGGATAGGGCTTAAGGAACTTGGGGAGGCTGCAGAGTGCTTGCGAAAAGGATAATTCCGTGTCTGGACATCAAGGACGGGCGCACAGTGAAGGGTATCAACTTCCTGAACCTGAAGGATGCCGGAGATCCTGTTGAGAATGCGGTGCGCTATTGCGAGGAAGGTGCTGACGAGCTGGTCTTTCTTGACATAACTGCCACAGTGGAGCGACGTGAGCCCCTTTCTGCCCTGGTCAGGAGAATAGCCAGGAATATCAACATACCATTCACTGTCGGCGGTGGGATCAGGACCGTTGAGGATGTCCAGTCCATTCTCACCAGTGGAGCGGACAAGGTCTCCATCAACAGTCAGGCCGTGCGCAATCCCTCACTGATAAGCGGCTCGTCATCCCGTTTCGGCGCACAGTGCATGGTTGTTGCCATTGATGCTAGGGCCAATGCCGCTATGAAGAGCGGATACGAGGTCTGTGTGGATGGGGGCAGGACGCCGGCAGGACTGGATGTCCTTGACTGGGCTCTGGAGGTCCAGGATCTGGGAGCCGGAGAAATACTGCTGACAAGCATGGAAGCTGACGGGACAAGAAACGGTTATGACATCGGCATAACAGCACTTCTTTCAAAGAGCCTGCATATCCCGGTGATCGCTTCCGGCGGTGCCGGCAGACCAGAGGACTTCGCAAGAGTCTTCGGCCCTGAATGCGGTGCAGATGCTGCTCTTGCCGCAAGTGTCTTTCACTATCATGAGATAGGAATCGGGGAACTCAAAGCCTATTTACAAAGAGCCGCAATTACTGTTAGGGTATGAGGCTATCCACAATAAAACACAGGATGGCTTATGGCGATAGACTTTGAGAAGGGAGATGGACTGGTTCCTGCCATTGTACAAGATGCTGTTACCCACAGAGTGCTGATGCTCGGATACATGAATGCCGAGGCCTATCAGCTCACGCTTGACCGCGGACTTGTGACCTTCTGGTCACGCTCCAGGGGCAGGATCTGGACAAAGGGAGAGACAAGCGGAAACTTTCTCCAGGTGCGCGAAATCCTCACTGACTGTGACAATGACACTCTTCTGGTCAAGGCCATTCCCTCCGGTCCGGTCTGCCATACCGGGGCTGACACCTGCTTCAACGAGGATAATGAGCCGGGTGAGATGACCAGCACTGAATTCCTTGTATATCTTGAGGATGTCATCGCGGACAGAAGAAACAATCCCCAGGAGGGAAGCTATACCAACCATCTGTTCAGCCGTGGACTCAACAAGATAGCCCAGAAGGTCGGAGAAGAGGCAGTGGAGCTCATCATTGCCAGCAAGGATGACAATAAGGAGCTCTTCCTCGGGGAAGCTGCTGATCTGATGTATCATTTTCTTGTGCTGCTTGCACAGAAAGACACTAGACTTGCTGAGGTCGTTGACGTGCTGAAGGGCCGCCATTCCCGCTGATGCTTTCCAGTCTTGCGGATGACGGTTCCATACAGTGGCAGACAGCGGAAGGCCTTGAGTCTTCCGGAGAAGACCTGAGTGGCCTGTCTGTCAGCGATTCTTCTTTCTCCAGCTGCACTTTTTCATCCTGCACCTTCGACTCAGCCGCCTTTTCCAGTTCTGTGTTTGAGGACTGCGACTTCTCTTCATCCTCAATGGAAGGAATTCACATCACTTCATGCCGTTTCCTCCGCTGTTCTTTCAGGGGAACAATGCTGACCGCTGCCGCAGTGAGAGGATCATCGTTCTCTGACTGCTTCATGCAGTATTCGTCATTCAGCCAGGCCGCTGTGCAGAAAACTGTCTTTTCCGGCTGCAATCTTGTTGAGGCAGACTTTTCTGATCTGAAATGCAGGGATCTGAGTCTTGTCTCATGCAGGCTGGAGCGAGCGGCTTTCATGCGTACGAGGCTCAGGGATATCGACCTGGCCTCAAGCGACCTTACCTCACTCTTCATCAGTGACAATCTGGCAGAACTCAGGGGTGCCAGGCTTGATCTTGACCAGTGGATACAGCTGGCCGGGCTTCTTCAGATACGACTCCGCTGACAGTGTATCAATGCTGAAGTATAGAAGATTTCTGTCGTTTTATTTTTAATATATAAAATATAATGCCGTATTAGGAATTATAATTCCATAAATATATTGTAAATTGGTGGATACGGCGGTTTTGAGCCGCAGCACTGGTTACGCATCCCGCTTCCTGCTGTCCTGTCAGAGGATTCCGTGTTCCAGGAATGAGAAATAGCCCTTGTCCGTGAAGATCAGATGGTCGAGGACCTTTATCCCTAGTATGTCGCCAGAAGCTTTCAGTCTTTTTGTGACATTCACATCGTCGTCTGATGGATCTAGGCTGCCTGAGGGGTGATTGTGAGCTATTGCAATTGCGGTGGCCCTTCTTGCGATCGCGTCTGAGAAGACCTCGCGCGGGTGCACCAGTGTCTTGTTCACCAGCCCGACTGTCGCTACGAAAGTGTTGAGCACTTCGTGTGCACCGTTGAGCACTAGCACGACAAACTGTTCCTGTGTGCGTGTCGAGAAATGCCTGACCTCACGGTAAATGTCACCAGGACAGGAGATGGTTGTCCCGAAGCCGTATTTCCTGACACGTCTTCTTCCGAGTTCCAGTGCCGCAAGCACAAGAGAGCTCTTTGCCTTGCCAAGACCCCTGATCGAGCACAGCTGAGCAAGTGTCGGCTCCTCGTTCCGGTCAAGCAGCTCCATCAGGTCATGCGACACATCGGCCACGCGTCTGTCTCCGCTGCCGCTTGAGACCAGAAGCATTATCAGCTCCAGATCGCTGAGGCTTTCAGGTCCCTTGTGATCCAGTTTTTCCCTGGGTCTGTCACGCTCTTCCATCTCGCTTATTCTCATCCAGATCGGCCTGTTCTGTTCGTATGTCATGCACTCATATACGCGGAAAGCTTGGCGATTGTGCAAAAAATTCCTATTCTTTTTCCAGATGAGTGGAAAAGGCTATAAAATCGGACAGCTTGCAAGGCTGTGCTCACTGACTGAGCGCACCATCCGGTATTACGACGAACTTGGACTGCTGAAGTCAAAGACCAGGACTGCCGGAGGTCAGCGCATCTACAGCGATGATGATATTGTCTACATAAAGCGCATCATGGAGCTGAAGGCCCTTTCCTTTTCGCTGGATGAAATCAAGTCAATCATACTGATGGGAGAAGATGACGAGAGCGGTGAGAAACGCCGTCAGGTTCTGCTGTCCAACTACAGGACAAAGCTCGAGGCTGCAAGAAGGCGGCGTGCGGAGCTTGAGCGTGAGATAGGAGAGCTGGACTGGCACATCAGACAGCTCGAATCCTCTGGGGGAAGTTTCAAGGACTGCCCGGGAAGCCTCTGCCCCATGTGTGCCTACAAGTCCAACTGCTCGTTCTGTCTTGACAGTGAGGACGCATCAGGGCGCTGAGCCCATGGCTTCAAGCACTTTCGCTGTTTCCAGGGAGAGCCTGACTGCCTCAAGCTGGAGCGGGTCCGGAAGGCGGCGTGTGAAGAACATGCACTCGTAGGCGAGGGCACCGCTGTACCCTGTCTGTGTGAACGCCTTCATCACATTCTCCCAGTCTATGGTTCCGAAGAAGGGAAGGAGGTGCTCATCCTCCCTGCCTCTGTTGTCAGCAATGTGCGTCGCGATCAGTCTGTCCCCGAGGCTATGGATCATCTGGGGAATATCATGACCCATCAGGTGGGCGTGTCCTGTGTCGAGGCAGATCCCGATGCGGGAGTCTGAACAGTTTCCGACAATGCAAAGCAGTTCCTGTGCGCTGTTCACCTCATCCGGCCTTTCCATGTTCTCCAGCGCGAGCGAAGAGCCGGTTCCGGCAAGCAGCGGCAGGAATTTCTCAAGATATTCCACGTTCTCTCCGATTCCACCTCTGACCGGATGGATGACGATTGCGCGTACTCCAAGCCGGACTGAGTACTCTATCGCCCTTGCTATGTCAGCATCGCTCCTGTCCTTCTGCTGCGCACTCAGACTGTGGTAGTCAGGAAGCGGGTAGGGGACATGGGACTGGACGTATTCCACTCCCAGTGTCTTCCTGAAACCGTCCAGAGCGGCGATATAGGATGCATCAATGCTGCAGTCAGGATTCATCATCTCGCAGAAATTCAGATCAAGACTGGTGTATCCGCAGCGGCGGAGAACTGGGATTATCTCAGTCATTCTCCGTCTGCTGCCGTCTCTCCTGAAAGCGAGCAGGTTGGTGCTAGTCGCCGTTCTGGATATGGAATTCATCGAGGTATCCATCGATCTCATCAGCCATCCTCGCCACAGTCTCTTCTATATCTCCTCCATTCTCAAGCATTGAGCGGATGTTCGACTGGAAAGAGTAGTACACCTGGTATGCACTGGGAATCCATAGTCCGACGACCTTCGGATTTGATGCCAGAAGCTGGTCACTTGCGACCTGGAACAGCGGATTTGCCTGACAGTGTGCGATGTATTCCTCCATGTTGTAGGTATCCCTGTTGACCGGAAGGTAACCTGTCGCGATATGCCACTCAAGCTGGCTCCTGGCACTGGTCAGGAATTTCATGAATGTCCATACCGCGCTTTCTGTCTCTTCCGTCTTGTGGAATGTGAAGAGGGCTCCTCCGGAAAGATTCACGCCGCCGGTCGCGTTCTCGTCCACCTTCGGCACACTGGCAACTCCGAGTTCGAAGCGGCCGTCAATTGCCTCAAGCACGCTGGTCAGGTTGCTTGTGGATGCCAGCATGGAGACAGTCCTGCCGGCTGCGAACTCAGCGCTCACTCCGCTGGTCAGGTTGTTCAGTCCACCTGTCTGGTAAAGCTCGCGCCACTTGGTCAGGAAGGCCGCCAGGGTTCCTTCCTCCCGGAATACAGTGCGTGTCGGAGTACCGTCATGTCCGTTTGACATGTCCGTGATGTAGCTGAGGCCGTTCTGCATGCCGATGAAGGAGCACAGCTCGTATGTAGTTGGCACACTTGCGATCGCATAGCGTGTGATGTTTCCGTTTCCGTCACGCTGAGTGAGCAGCGGAGCTGCCGCTATCAGGTCGTCAAGTGTCTCAGGTGCTTCCAGACCGGCTTCATCGAAGGCTGTCTTGTTGTAATAGAAGAGGAGCGTGGAAGCATTGAATGGAAGTCCTATCACCTTCCCTTTATATCTCATGCTCTCAAGCGCGTGGTCCAGAATGAAAGAGAGATCATCGCCCTGCGCCGCAGCCAGGTCCTCCACATAGTAGATGTCAGGATTCGTGCTCATGTCCACGACACCTGTCGAGTCAAGCTGCACAAGGTCGGGAAGCTGGCTCGTGTCTCCGGCCTGCCAGACAGCCCTTACTTTGGTGAGCGTGTCATTTGCGCTTCCCTGGTAAATGGCCTCCACCCTGATTCCGTTCTCAGCCCCTGTCGTGGAATTGAATTCCTCGACAAGCGCATCCGCAGCCTCACCGAGAATGCCGCTGTTGCTGTGCCACCAGGTTATTGTTTTGACATTCTGTTCACTGCTTCCTCCGGCGAACAGGAGAAATGGCGCGACAGCCAGCAGCATGATTGCCAGAACTTTCCTCATCTGTAACCTCCTACATGAACATATAACCCTGCCTGAGGGCTGTCATGATCCGTTTGTGCATTATGATGAATGCGGCCAGGAAGGGTATGAAGACCACGATTATGGCCGCGAAGATCGGTCCGTAGTTGAGACTTTCAGCGTAGCCCAGCATCGTGATGCCGATCTGGACTGTCCTCATCGATGGGCTGTTTGTCACGAGCAGCGGCCAGAGGTAGCTGTTGTACATGGAAACAAAGCCCTGGAGGAAGAATGTGGAGATTACGGCTTTCGATACCGGGATGAGAATTGACAGGATGTAGCGGCCGTCTCCTGCTCCGTCCATCATCGCACTGTCCCTGACAGAAGATGGAATGGAGAGAAAGAACTGTCTCAGCATGAGTATCTGGCTGGCGGGAAGCAGACTTGTCGAGATTATCCCGAGGTAACTGTCAAGCAGGCCCAGCCTCTGGATTGTCCTGTAGTTGCCGTCAAGCAGAAGGTCGCCAGGTATGAACAATGTCAGGATTATGATCGAAAGCAGCATCCTCGAGCCGCGGAAGCGGAAGTGGCTGAATGCGTAGGCAGCCAGGATGGAAATCACCATTCTGGCCGATGCCGACAGCAGCCCGGTCAGAAGTGAATTGAACATATAGGTGCCGAAATGGCGGTTGCCGGCCAGTCTGAGGTAGTTCCTGAGGCTCCAGCTGGAGGGAAGGATGCGTGCGGGTGATGTGGTGAAGTCGCTTGCCGAGAAGAATGAGGCAAGAAATGCGTAGATGAACGGGAAGAGCACCAGAAGTGCCATTGCGGCCGTAATTGCGGCAAGTGCGGTCCTCCTAGTTCTCATAGTGTATCCTCCTCCTGTCCACCAGCGAGGAACATGCGGTGATCAGCGCGGCAAGGATGAATACAGTGACGCTGATGGCGGCAGCACTGGAGTGGTTCCCGTTCCGGAATGCCTCAATGTAGTAATAATAGACTATCGTCTGCGTGCTTCTGAAAGGTCCTCCTTCAGTCATGACCATGACCGGCGCCGAGATCAGCAGCGCATCCTTGAGCGAGATGAACAGCGTGAAGAAAAGCGTCGGAGAGAGCAGAGGCAGCTTGATCCTTGTCAGCACCTGCCATTCTCCGGCCCCGTCAAGGCGGGCGGCATCCTGTACTGATCTGTCAAGATTCCTCAGTCCTGACAGCAGGAGAAGATAGTCGAGTCCGAAGTCCAGGAAGATGCCGAGGAACACGACGGACAGCATTGCGGCCCCGGCGTCGTTCGTCCACTGCACGTCAATGCCTATCAGCCGGTTCACGATCCCGACAGAGGGGCGGAACATGTACTTGAATATCAGTGCGGCACTGGACATTCCCATGGCCATCGGGAGCATGAAGACTGTCTCGAAGACCCTGTTGTGCCTGTTCTCCTTCTCCGTCAGCAGCACGGCGGACATTATGAGGATGATGTTTGACGGAACGAAGAGGATAATGAACCTGAATGTGTTCGCAAGGCTCTCCCAGTAGATGCTGTCAGTCAGGAGATTCACATAGTTCCTCAGCCCCGCAGGCGATGCGAACGAGCCGTCAAGCCTGACGTTGAAAAAGGATGAGACCACGCTCCAGATGAAAGGGGAATAGACGAAGACCAGCGACAGAAGCAGGGCAGGGAGAATATAGAGATAGGCCTTCAGGGAATTGCGCATCACGTGTGAGAAAATAGGAGTATTGTCTTGTTTTGTCAAGCAATTTGTTGTATATAAACAAGATACATGACGGACAAAAAAGTTACGTAAGTTTTTTGCCGTCACTTTTGCAGATGCATTTGCCGTATATTTCCCATCTTTTCACTATTAATCTTCCCCGATTGGGGTTAGAATTGAGCCAAAAGAAAATTCAGGAGGCAATTGCATTCTTATGAAACCGACACTTTTGGTATTGGCCGCAGGTATGGGAAGCCGCTATGGCGGAGTGAAGCAGATCGACGCGGTCGGCATGCACAATGAGACACTTCTGGACTTCGGAGTCTATGATGCCGCGCACTCCGGCTACGGCAAGGTTGTCTTCATCATCCGCAAGGACATCGAAAAGGATTTCAGGGAGCGCCTTTTTGACCGCATAGCCAGGAATATGGATGCTGACTATGTATTCCAGTCCCTTGATTCCCTGCTCACCAGTGACCAGATAAAGCAGGCATGTGACAGGAAGAAGCCCTGGGGCACGATCCACGCCCTGCTTTGCGCCAAAGACGCGGTCAAGACGCCGTTCACCGTCATCAACGCTGATGACTATTATGGAAGGACTGCCTACCAGGATCTCGGGGCCTATCTCTCGACTCTTGAGAATGACAGCACTGCCCACGCAATGGTCGGCTATGTGCTTGAGAACACGATGAGCAAGTCCGGAAGCGTTTCCAGGGGTATCTGCAGTGTGAAGGACGGAATGCTGGTCTCCATGGAGGAGAACACCAAGATCGAGTATACGGCCGATGGAGGCATTGTCTCTCATATGGACCGCGGGGATGAGACTCTCACCGGAAAGGAAGTCGTCTCCATGAACTTCTTCGGTTTCACTCCGAAAGCTTTCGACTCGTTCACTCCTTACTGGGAAGCCTTCATCAAGGACAACATCACCAGCCCGAAGGCGGAGTGTCTGCTGCCCAATGCTGCCGGCAAGATGGTCCAGGACGGAGAGGGCACGATCAAGGTGCTCACAAGTCAGGAGAGATGGTTCGGAATGACCTATCCTGAGGACAAGCAGATCGTTGTTGACGAGCTCAGGAAGAAGATCGCCAGCCATTACTATCCGGAGAAGCTCTGGGAGAAGTGAGCCGCAGCCAAGTGGCAGTGCAGGGTACACTTGAAGTGTGCCCTGTTTTCATATCCGGGAGGGTAATATGATTCTTCTTGAAGACGGTTTCCTGCACAGGCAGGAGATTCTGTCCCTTTTCGCCGAATACACTTCCATGCTCGTCTGTCTGGACCCTTCATTCAGTGTGTATCTCGATATCCAGAACTATGATGAGGAGATTATGGACCTTGAATCGCGCTATGCGCCCCCCTGTGGGAGGCTGTATCATCTCTCGGCTGATGGACATTCTGCCGGATGTGCCGCACTCAAGAGGCTGGATTCCGGGCGCTGTGAGCTTAAGCGCCTTTACGTGAGGCCGGCCTTCAGGGGCAGGGGCTGTGCACGGATGCTGATGGACAGAATTCTTGATGATGCCCGGGCTATCGGATACAGTCGCATTCTGCTTGATACCCTGCCGGAACTGGAAGCGGCGCTGTCGCTGTACAGAATGTATGGTTTTACCGAGACCGGACGGTACAACGACTCCCCGGTCGGGCACACGGTATTCATGGAGCTTGAGCTGTGAATGAGAAAGGACGCATGGCACAGTCAGCCATGCGTCCGGACCACAGTTCCAGAGGCCGGAAGGGCAGGAGAGTGATGAGCGGATAGTTCGTGCCTGCAAACTCCCTTCCGGGACCCTGCCTATACTCTGTTTTTCAACCTCCACAGCTCGTCTGCCGTTTCCTTCCATTTCATTGCCTTGTCCTCGCATTTCCCGGCAAGTTCATGCACATCCTCTGGGGCTACCAGATCAGTGGATTCTGCCCCGGACTCTTCCACCATGCGCACCAGTTCTGACGGGTTGTCAAGCAGCGGGCAGGGGCGCAGGTGGTTGTCGCTGAAGGGCTGCCCTTTCTGGTAGGCCCTGAAGAGCGGAGACTGGAGGATCTCAATCAGGCTCATGTCCTTGATGTTGCAGTTGGAATAGTGTATGAAGGCGCAGGGTTCGGCATCTCCGTTGGCGTTTATGTGCAGGTAGTACCTTCCGCCGGCCACACAGCCTCTGACGTACTCTCCGTCATTCCAGAAGTCCATTGCAAAGATCGGTTTCGTCTTCCTGAACTTCCTTACCTGTTCATACATCCACTTCCGCTGCTGTGCGCTGACCATGAGATCCGTCGGGGCGCCCTTGCCGACTGGCATGTATGTGAAGAGCCAGCAGAACTTGGCACCGCTTTCTGTCATCCAGTCAAAGTATTCCTCACTGCCTATGACATAACAGTTTGCGCTGGTGTAGCAGCACGAGAAGCCGAATGGAAGCCTGTGTTCCCTCAGTATGGACGTGGCCCTGAGCACTTTGTCATATGTCCCGCTGCCGCGCCGGGAGTCGGTTGCTTCCCGGAAGCCTTCGACACTGATTGCCGGTACGAAGTTCCTCACACGCAGCATCTCACGGGCGAAGTCCTCGTCTATGAGGGTGCCGTTCGTGAATGCGCTGAACACGCTCGTGCTGTGCTTCTCGCAGAGCCGCAGCACAAGATCCCTGCGTACCAGAGGCTCTCCGCCGGAGAAGAGGAAGAAGTGCATGTCCAGTTTCTCTGCCTGTGTGATGAGACTGTCGAGAGTGTCGAAGTCAAGGCTGAGCCTGTCGCCGTATTCGGCAGCCCAGCAGCCTGTGCAGTGCAGGTTGCAGGCACTGGTCGGGTCGATCAGTATTGTCCAGGGTATCGAGCAGTTGTACTTCTCCATCAGGGCAGGTCTCGATTTCGACCACTTGTAGAATGCGTTCACCACGAAGTTGGTGACCAGCGTCTTCCTGACTTCTGTGTCGATATCATCAAAGAGCGATACCAGCAGCCTGTACCAGTTCGAGTTCCTGTCGGCTATGGCCCGGTCGAACTGGGCAAGCTTGGTCCTGTACTCCTCTCCGGGCATTGCCTTGTGAGCCATTGCCATGAGTTTCGGAAGGTTCTCATCCGGGTTCTTCTCAAGATACGACAGCGCGGTGCTGACTGCCATCTCCATTGCCTTGTCTTTCATTGCCATTGTCATCACCTCTGTCAGATATATAAGGCAGTGAAGGGGCCGGGAAAATGGATAAGATTGTCCTGCTGTCTGAAAACCGGACAGACCGCCCTTTCTGTCGCATCAGCTCTGGCTCATCACAGTGACCATGTTCTTCAGATTCATCTCGATCATGTCTGCAAGTCTGTTGAATCTGTCTCTGTTGTCCGGCATGCCGTTTCTCACCCACTTGAGCATGGCCGTTGCTATTACCGCGGCATGATAGTCTATGGCCAGTTCCCTGTCATCGCCGTCCAGCCTTTTTCCGGGAACCGCATTGTCTATGAGGTGCTCTATCGTTGGAAGTATGGCGGGCTTGAGCCTGATCGTGAGCTCTTCCACGGGAACAGAGCGTACTATGTTGAGGATCACGGCCCTGTGTGACCTGAAATAATCGTAGAAGCGCATCATGCAGTTGCTCAGATCTCCGTCTGTACCCATGAGGCTGGTGTTGATGTCCAGGGAGATGTTGTATGTGAGGTCCAGTATGTCTTTAAAATGATAATAGAAAGTCTGCCTGTTGATTCCGACCCGGCTTGTGATGTCCTCTATCGTGATCTTGTTCAGGCTCTTTTCCTCCAGGAGTCCGATGAATGCCTTCTTAATGGCTTCCCTGGTCAGATTTCCGGCCATTTTTTCTCCTCCTGGGGAAAAAGTTAATCAAATTCATGGTAAAGGGAAAGCCGGGCGGGCAGAGCCCTACATGACCCTCACTATGACGCTCTCATTCCTCTCTTTTGCCTGTACCGGACCGCCCTTGGGGTAGCCGATGGCCAGAGCACCGACACCCATGTACTCATCACCGAGTCCCCATCCGGAAAGGAGTGCCTTTCCTTCCTCTGTGTCGAAGATTTCCCGTTCCCGGTTGATCCAGCAGCTTCCCAGTCCCAGTGAGTGGGCTGCGAGCATCATGTTCTCAAGAGCAAGGGACGCGTCTTCCCTGCCGGTGGCTGCGCTCCTGAGGCAGAGGGCGACTATTATGCAGGGTGCTCCGTAATAGGGGTCTCCGTCCCTTCCCATCACGGCTGCATTGAGCCTCCTGAGTCTGTCACAGTCATCCTTCCTGGTCACACAGACAAGCCGGAGCGGCTGTCTGTTCATGGCGCTTGGAGCCCAGAGTCCGGCCTCGAGGATCTGGTCCAGCTTCTCTTTCTCAACCGGCCTTTCCTCGTAACTCCTGATGCTTCTGCGTTCCCTGATTGCCTTCAGTACTTCGTTCATGAGAATCCTCCTGTACCCTGATTATAGCACAGGAGGATAAGCTTCAGACGTTGTCAGTGATCCAGTTCTCAACCAGTGCGGCGATCTCGTCGCTGTTGAGATCCTGGAACATGAAATGGTCATTGCCATAGATCCCGAGCTGCGGCAGGTCCACGACAGTGCAGTCATCCAGCCCACCCTCGACTGGCCGCTGGTAGAGCACATTTGCATGGGCTGCATGGGCCTGTCACATGCCTACGGCGAGCCGGTGGAGGAGGAAGAGGCTGTCAGGACCATCAGATATGCCCAGAGCACCGGCTACAGCTTTTTCGACACTGCTGAGGTCTATGTTGGAACCTTTGCTGACGGCAGGCTGAGCATCAACGAGCGTCTGGTCGGACGCGCACTGGCTCCGGTCAGGCACTCGGTGCAGATCGCGACCAAGTTCGGCATCAGGATCAATCCTGACAGATCACTGACTCCCGATGGCAGACCTGAGGCCATCCGGGCCTCAGTGGAACAGTCGCTGAAGAGACTGGGCACTGACTATATTGACCTTTACTATCAGCACAGGACTGATCCGGAAGTGGATCCGGAAACCGTCGCCGGCGTGATGTCAGATCTGATGAAGGAAGGCAAGATCCTTCACTGGGGGATTTGTGAATGTACTGAGGACTATCTTGTCAGGGCTGACAGAATCTGTCATGTGACGGCAGTTCAGGACCGGTATTCGATGATGGCACGGTGGAATGAATCTGTCTTCCCGCTGCTTGAGAAGCTGGATATCGGCTTCGTGGCCTTCTCGCTCATTGCAAACGGCTTCCTCACTTCCTCTCATGATTTCAACAAGTCGGACGGCAAGGACTACAGGACAGCCATGCCACAGTATACGGAAGAAGGAACAGAGAAGGGCAGGAGACTTATGCTGCTGCTTGAGGATCTTGCTGCACAGAAGGGCTGCACGGTTGCCTCGCTTTCTCTTGCCTGGATGCTTTGCAAGAAGCCTTATATCGTGCCGATTCCCGGATCCAGGAAGCCTGAGAGGATAGCTGAGAATGCTGAAGCCGTAAACATCAGGCTCTCGGATGATGAAGTCGCATCAGTTGACAGGGCACTGGCTGATATGGATTTTCTGGTATACGGGGGAGCAAAGGTCCGCCCCTGAGCGGGGAATGACACACGACCCCGGAGTCCTCCGGGGCCGCCTGTGTGCTTACAGAATGTGCTCGAGGAAACTCTTCGTCCTCTCGTTCTTCGGATTGGTGAAGATCTCCTGCGGGCTGCCTGTCTCTATGATCTCACCGCTGTCCATGAAGATGATCTTGTCAGCGGCTGCGCGGGCAAAGCCCATCTCATGTGTGACGAGTAGCATTGTCATGCCTTCCTTCGCGAGATCCAGCATGACGTCGAGGACCTCCTTGATCATTTCCGGGTCCAGGGCGCTGGTCGGCTCATCGAAAAGCATGGCCTTCGGCTTCATCGCAAGGGCTCTGGCGATTGCAACACGCTGCTGCTGGCCTCCGGAAAGCTGAGTAGGGCGGTTCTTCGCCTTCTCTTCCAGTCCGACACGCCTGAGCAGGGAGAGTCCAAGTTCATCAGCCTCCTTCTTGTCCATTTTCAGCACCTTGCGGGGGGCCAGCGTGATGTTGTCCAGGACGCTCAGGTGAGGGAAGAGATTGAAGGACTGGAACACCATGCCCACCTCTTCCCTGATTTTCCTCAGATCTGTCTTCGGGTCAGTGACCTCGATTCCGTCAATCCTGATCGATCCGCTGGTCGGCTCCTCGAGCTTGTTCACGCTTCTGAGCAGGGTGGACTTTCCAGAGCCGCTTGGCCCGATTATTACGACCACCTCTCCATCGTTGACTGTCAGTGTCGCATGCTTCACCGCATGCACCGTCTTGATTCCCTCTACAGAGAAGTCCTTGCAGAGGTCCGTGATTTCTATCTTAGCCATTGTTCTTGTGAAGCCTCTCCTCAAGCAGACCCACCAGTCTGGACAGAACCAGGGTGAGGATCAGGTAGATGAGTGCGACGATGAGCATTGTCTCCAGTGAGAGGAAGGTCCTGGAGATATACTCGCGTCCCTTTCTCAGTATGTCTGCCAGGGCGAGCTGGCTGACCAGTGAGGAGTCCTTGAGCATTGAGATGAACTCGTTTCCGATTGCCGGAAGGACTACCTTGACTGTCTGGGGCAGTATGACATGGATGAAGGTCTGCGTCTTGCTCATTCCAAGTGCGGTTGCCGCCTCTGTCTGACCTTTGGGAATGGCCTGAATACCGGCCCTGACAATCTCGCCCATATAGGCTCCGAAACAGATTGAGAGGGCTATTATGGCCGCGACCATGCCTTCAAGATGAAGAAACCGACCCAGTGCGTAATAGATGAAGATCAACTGGACGAGCAGGGGGATGCCCCTGATCAGCTCGACATAGACGCCGCTTATCATATTGATCCAGCGGTGGCTTGATACCGATCCGAGCCCCGTGAAGGTTCCGATCACCACGGCACCTATGATGGCGAACACCGTGACCTGGAAGGTCACCGGGGCACCCTGGATACAGATCAGGAAGATCTGTCTGTACGGCTCAGGCTTGAAGATGATCAGGCCCAGCAGCAGGACGATTGCTCCGATGAAGGTCACCCTCCAGGATGAGAGAACATGTTTCTCTCCTTTCTTCGGGATCAGGGGGCCGTCAGTCATCGTGATTGTCTGAGGCTTCTGGGCAGCCAGCACGGCGGAATCCACGCTGACGACCTTCTTCCTTATTGTCTCGGTCCTGATCTCCTCTTCCAGTTTCTCTTTTTCCATATTCAAAATCCTAAATCAGATTCCACTTGGCATACAACTCGTCCAGCTGTCCGTTCTGGCGCATTGTCTCAATTGAGGAGTTGATGATGTCAAGCAGCTCCGTGTTGCCTTTCTCGACGGCGATTGCGATGTCTTCGATCGTGTCGCTGGCTGTTCCTGTGACCGTCAGAAGGTCCTTGTAGCTCTCGTTGGCAAGCACATAATCGGAAGCGATGACACTGTCGCAGACAACAGCATCACAGTTTCCGTTGATCATGTCCTCGATGGCCAGTGCTATGTCCTCATAGGCCTTGATCGTGATCTCGGGATACTCTTCCATCGCGAAGTGTCCCGTTGTGCCCATCTGGACTCCGACTGTCTTGCCGAAAAGCGACTCGACAGTGCTCAGCCCGCTGTTTTCCTTCTTTGTGAGGATGGACTGCGTGACCTGATAGATTGTCGTGGAGAAGTCAATTGTCTGCTTTCTCTCCTCTGTGACTGTGACACCGCTGGCAATCGCATCGTACTGTCCGTTTGCCAGTCCTGCGAAGATCGTGTCCCAGCTTGTGTTCACATAGTCCATCGGCACACCGCTGATCTCGCTCATGGCCTTGATCAGGTCTATTTCGAATCCTACTATCTCGCCATTCTCGTCAACGTACTCCAGCGGCGGCCAGTTGGCGTTGGTGGCGAAGGTGTACCCCGTGTCCTCTCCGGCTGCTGATGCGAAGAGGGCTGAAGTCAGAATGAGGCAAAACAGGAAAAGCAGAGTTTTTTTCATAAGTTACACCACCTTGTTCGAATTTTGGCCCCAAGTATGCAAACTTATGCAGTAAAGGTCAAGTATTTCTGCATAAAAATTGCATAAAAATACCGGGACGTTGATCCCGGTATTCATCTGACAGCAGACTAGAGAATATTCCACTTGGCCTTGAGGGCATCAAAAGAGCCGTCATCCATCATGGCCTGAAGGCCCTGGTTGACCAGGTCAAGCAGCTCTGTGTTTCCCTTCTTGACTGCGATTGCGATCTCCTCGTCCGTGAAGGGCTCGCCGGCGACACGGAGCATACCTGCATAGTTCTCATTTGCAAGGACGAAGTCAGAGGCGATGATGCTGTCACAGACACAGGCGTCAAGGTTTCCGTTGATCATGTCCTGAATGGCCAGTCCGATGTCGTCGTACTGTCTTCTGTCGACATCATAGTCATCCAGGGCGAAGTCTCCTGTGGTTCCGATCTGCACGCCGACGCTCTTTCCTGTCAGATCATATGCGCTCTGGATGTCGGAACCGGTCATGACGACGACAACCTGTCCCTGGCTGGCAATCGGCATGGAGAAGTCCATGGTCTGCTTCCTCTCCTCGGTGACTGTGACACCGCTGGCGACTCCGTCATACTGTCCGTTCGCCAGACCTGCGAAGATTGTGTCCCAGGCGATGTTCTCAACCCGCATCTCGACACCGACGTGCTCACCGATCATGGGAACCAGCTCGACTTCGAAGCCGGTCAGGTTGCCGTTCTCATCGATGAACTCGAAAGGAGGCCAGGTGGCGTCGGCAGCGAAGACATATACACCGTCATCCTCACTCGCTCCACCGGCGAAGATCCAGGAGCAGGCGAGAAGGCAAAGCATCAATGCGATAATTTTCTTCATAAAAGGATAACCCCCAATATTTCAAAATACTGGAGGCTATACTTTCACTTTAACTGCATATTGTCAAGCAGAACTGCATCTTTATGCATGTTTTGCGGAAAATGTCTGAATATTCTTACAGCGGGTTGTCCAGCGGTCTGATCTTCTTCCTGTAGACGTATACGAAACAGATCACTGCTGTGGCAAGGCCGAAGACCTCTGCTATCGTGAAGCTGAGCCACACTCCGCTGATTCCGATCAGCGCACCCAGAATATATGCGCAGGGGCAGAGGACCACCAGCTGCC
This sequence comes from uncultured Spirochaetales bacterium, assembly GCA_944390045.1. Lineage (GTDB taxonomy): Bacteria > Spirochaetota > Spirochaetia > Sphaerochaetales > Sphaerochaetaceae > Bullifex. The sequence continues at coordinate 33,635 of CALXOO010000005.1, forward strand.
TGATGATTGAGACGATCATGGAGAAAAGTCCCAGACCGGTTGCCTGGAAGGAGGCTGACAGTACGATTGAGAAGGCGGCCGGAACAAAGCAGATGCTCAGGATCCTCAGCGCGGGACGTCCCATCTCGTACATCTCGCTGGATGCGTTGAAGAAACTCAGCAGAAGATCCGGTGCGAACTGGAAGATCAGGGTTCCGACTGCCATGATCACGACAGCTATGACAATGCCGATCCTCATTGAGTTCGTCATTCTCTTGTGGTTCCTGGCTCCGTAGTTGTAGGCCAAGATTGGAATCAGACCGTTGTTAAGGCCGAAGACCGGCATGAAGACGAAGCTCTGGAGCTTGAAGTAGACACCGAAGACTGAGACCGCCATTGTCGAGAAGCGGATCAGGATTCCATTCAGGGCCGAGACGAGGACTGTGCTTACCGAGTTCATCACGATTGTCGGGGCTCCGACGACATATATGTCTTTTATGATCTTGCGGTCCGGACGGATCTTCCTCATCCTGATTGTGACATACCTGTTCCGTCTGACATAGAAGATCGCGAGGAACATCGAGACCCACTGACCGATGACAGTGGCGATTGCGGCTCCCGCCACACCCATGTCGAAGACGAAGATGAAGACAGGATCCAGAATGATGTTTGTGATGGCTCCCGCTCCCTGGATGATCATCGGGTGGAAGCTGTCTCCGGTGGCCTGGAGAATGCGCTCGCCCGTGATATCGACAAAACAGCCGAGGGAAAAGCACATGCAGATCATCGCATACTGTGTGGAGAGCTCCAGAAGCTGGGCATCCTGGGTGAACATGGCCAGGAAGGGACGGGCCAGGAAGAGTCCTGCCAGGGCAAATCCGATGTATGTGGCGAAGGCCAGGAACATACCGGTACTGGCTGCCTTGTTCGCATCCTCGGTGTTCTTCTCTCCAAGCCTGCGGGCCAGAATCGAGTTGACGCCGACTGACGTGCCGACGGCGAAGGCTATGATGAGGTTCTGCAGCGGATAGGCCAGCGAGACCGCAGTCAGCGCCGCCTCGCTGTAGCGTGCGACGAAGATCGAGTCGACAACATTGTATAATGCCTGGACAAGCATGCTGAGCATCATCGGAAGGCTCATGCGCATGATGAGGCGTCCGACACGCTCTCTACCCATTATATTTTCTTCTTGCATGGGCACTAGATTTACGAAAAAGGAGTTTTGTGTCAACAAGCTCCCCTGTCGGGAAAAAGTCTTGCTAATTACAGGTCTAGTCTATAATATTGGCTAGAAATCCCCCTTATCACATGAGGAGATCGAATATGATCGTATGCAAGTTTGGTGGCTCGTCTCTGGCAGACGAGAAACAGTTCCGGAAAGTCAAGGCAATAATAGAATCAGACAGCAGGAGGACAATCGCGGTGGTCAGTGCGCCCGGCAAGCGGGACAGCGGTGATGAGAAGATCACCGACATGCTTTACCAGTGCAATGCCCTGGCTCAGAAGAACCAGTCGTGCCGTCCAGTCTTTGACAAGATCGCCAGCCGCTATATCGGGATCGCCGAGGCGCTCAGGCTGGATGTCAGCAGGCTCACCGCGGCACTGGATGAGGTCAGACAGAACATAGATGCCGGACGGGGAACCGACTATGCGGCAAGCCGTGGAGAGTATCTTTCAGGCCAGCTCATGGCTCAATATCTTGGCTGGCAGTTCATCGAACCGGCAGAGTGCATCGTCATCAACAGCGACGGAACAGTCAATCCTCTCTCCTACGAGCGTCTAGCAAATCTCATCAGTGACGGCGGCCACTATGTCATCCCGGGTTTCTACGGGGCAACGGAGCAGGGTGTGATAAAGACCTTCTCCCGCGGTGGCAGCGATATCTCCGGAGCCATTGCCGCAAGGGCGGCGAAGGCGGACCTGTATGAGAACTGGACAGATGTGAGCGGTATGTACGCCGCAGATCCCCGCATTGTCCCGGATGCGAAGGTCATTGATGAGATAACATATACTCAGGTCAGGGAGCTGAGTGATGTCGGTGCGTCGGTCTTCCATGAGGAGGCAATCGCCCCTGTCATTGATCTCCAGATCCCGATCAACATCCGCAACACCAACGATCCGGATGCTCCCGGCACGGTGATAAAGGCCACAAGCGAGAAGAGCGGAATCATAGGCGTCAGCGCGAAAGGCGGCTACAGCAAGCTCAAGCTCAGGAAGCTCATGATGTTCAAGCGCCCCGGCATGAGGCATGCGATGCTGACTATGCTCCACCTTTACGGAGTGCGCCCCAGCTTCTCTTTCTTCGGCATTGACTCCATTGTCTGGTACTTTGAGAGCAGTCAGGCCAATGACAGCGTGCTGACAAGCATGATCGACAGGCTCAAGAAGGACTTCAGGCTCGATTATGTATATTACGAGAGAAACCACGCCATGCTTGGCATTGTCGGAGGACATCTGGAGGATGACACCTCCTTCATCACTGCCTGTGCGGCGCTGAGGGATGCTGGAATAAAGATCAACAATGTCAACTACGGTTCATCCAATGCCACGACCCTGATCGGCGTGAATGACTGTGATGCAAAGAGGGCCGTCGAGGTGATCTACAGAGCGCTGTTCAGCTGAGCGTTCCAGATTTCCAGTCAGGGCTGACCCGCCTCTCACAAAGAAGGCTGGTCAGTCTGTCTTCGTGACTAGTTGCTGACTTTTCCTGCCATGCGGATGAGGGCAGGGGAAAGAAAAAGGAGCCGTCTCAGGACGGCTCCCTTTCCATCGCGTGGTATCCTCAGCGGATGGCCAGCTCTGTGTCGATGTCGAAGAACTTTGCCTTCTCCATGTCGGGAATGAGGCTGATCTTCTCGTCGATTGCTGGGATGACTGTTCCATCAATCTTTCCGATGACCTTGGCTGTGCTTGTGGCGATGTAGACGTGAGTCTCGGCGCCAAGCGGCTCAACAACAGAGACATGTCCGTCGATTGTCTTGCCAGCCTCGGGTGAGTGTGTGAACTCGACATCCTCGGGCCTGATTCCGAATGTGACCTGCTTGCCGATATAGGGCTTGAGGGCCTTTGCCTGGGCATCGGTGACATCAAGTGTGAAAGTTCCCTCGTCGACGAAGATCTTTCCGGCGGCCTCCTTGACTGTGACAGTCACGAAGTTCATGGGTGGGCTTCCGATGAATCCTGCGACAAACTTGTTGTCCGGGTTGTTGTACAGCTCAAGCGGTCCACCGATCTGCTGGATGACGCCAAGCTTCATGACGACGATCTTGTCGGCCATTGTCAGAGCCTCGACCTGGTCGTGTGTGACGTAGATCATTGTGGCCCTGAGGCGGTGGTGCAGTCCGCTGATCTCGGCTCTCATCTGGACACGGAGCTTGGCATCCAGGTTGGAGAGCGGCTCATCGAAGAGGAAGACCTTGGGCTGGCGGACGATTGCACGTCCGACAGCAACACGCTGTCTCTGTCCGCCGGAGAGAGCCTTCGGCTTTCTCTCAAGCAGCTGCTCGATGTCGAGGATCTTTGCTGCCTCCCTGACACGCTTGTCGATCTCGGCCTTGTCGAACTTCCTGATCTTAAGTCCGAATGCCATGTTGTCATAGACAGTCATGTGGGGATAAAGGGCGTAGTTCTGGAAAACCATCGCGATGTCTCTGTCCTTGGGGGGAACGTCGTTGACGACTTTTCCATCAATGGTCAGAGTTCCGGATGAGATATCCTCAAGACCGGCGATCATTCTCAGAGTGGTTGACTTTCCACAGCCGGAAGGACCGACGAGGACGACGAACTCCTGGTCTTCAATGTCGATGTTGACATTGTCGACAGCCTTGACGCCGCCATCGTAAATCTTGCAAATGTTCTCAAGTTTTACTGTAGCCATTTGTCTGGGTTTTTCTCCTTTTTGAAGTTTATGTCCTAAGTATGGTCACCTGTTGGCGGAAAAATAAAGGAAATTTTTTGAAATGAATGCGGATTTTTCCTTGAAAAAGGCCTGAAAACGGCTTTATGCTGACTATATAAACTAATTTGGTCAAATAGAGGTGGTCATGCCGAAGAAGTACAGTCAGAGCGAAAGGGAGAATATAAGGAAGGACCTGATCAGGCAGGCTGAACGCTGCCTTTATTACAAGGGTATAGGCGGCACAAGCGTGGATGAGCTGGTAAGGGCTGTCAGAATACCTAAGGGGACCTTCTACCTCTTCTATCCCAGCAAGGAGGACCTGTTCTTCGACGTGCTGCACTCCTTCCGGCTTGAGATGCAGGACGGAATGCTTTCACTTCTGCAGGAACTTGACGAGAACCATATCGTGACCAGCCTCACAACCGTCTTCTTCCATCTGCTGAAGAACGTCTATGAGCGCGGGATATACCGGTTGCTGGATGAGCAGGAGATGATGGTGATCTCCCGCAAGAGTGAGGAAGATATATATAAAAGGGAGCTTGGCCAGCTGCTGGATTTCTTCAAGGAGCTGTTCAGCTACTTTGCGATTGATGACAAGGATGACATCGCCGCATTCTCAGACGCCTTCCTTCTCATTGTGTATTCAATGCCATGCGGGGTGAGAATGAAAGAGCCCCTGTCAGCCTGGAAACTGCTGCTCAGGGGCCTCGTGCTTCAGCTGGTGGGGGAGTGATCAGTCCTCCTTGCCCTCAGCTTCCTGTTCCGGCGAGGGCGTGATCTTCTCAACCACTGCCTCCGCTATTCTCTTGTCCTCGACCCTGGTCACCATGATTCTCAGGCCGTTCGTCTCTATCGTGAAAGTCTGCCCGTCTTCAGGAATCTCATGCAGACAGGCCAGGACCATTCCTCCAAGAGTGTCGAAGTCGCTGTCATCATCAATGTCTATGTCGAGCTCCTTTTCTAGGTCCTCGATGGAAAGGGTGCCGCTGACACGCCAGCGGTTGTCTCCCAGTTTTTCTATCTCAGGCGCCTCCGTCTCATCGAACTCGTCGTAAATGTTGCCGACTATCTCCTCCAGAAGGTCCTCCAGCGTGATGATGCCGCGGGTCTCACCGTATTCATCGATGACGATCGCGATATGGACTTTCTTGCGCTGCATGTCATTGAAGAGCTGGTCGGCCTTGATTGATTCCGGAACGAAATAGGCGCTGCGCAGCATCTCACGCACTGTCTTCTTGGGCCGGGCGTTGAGGTTGAGGAGGAAGTCACGGGCGTTAAGGATTCCGATAATGTCGTTGATGTCTTCCTCGTAGACAGGATAGCGCGAGTTTCCGCTCTCCTTGATCGTGTTGATGATTGTCTCCTCGTCGTCATCCACGCTGAAGTAGTTCACATCCGAGATCCTTGTCATTATCTCGCTGACGCGGATGTCGTTGAACTCGAAGATGTTGTTGATCATCTCCTTCTCGTCTTCCTCGATGACTCCGCTGTCGCCGCCGCTCTCGACCATCATCCTGATCTCTGCCTCGCTGACCGCGTCCTCTTCACTGGAAGTCTTGAGGTGCAGCATGCGCAGTATGAGGTTTGTGGCTCCGCTTGTCAGCCAGATGACCGGCTTGAGCACGGCGGAAATGACCTGCAGCAGCTTGAGGAAGACTTTCGCGACCTCGTAGCTCTTCTGCTGGGCCACGCGCTTGGGCACAAGCTCGCCGAAGATGATCGTCACTATTGTCAGGATTATCGTAATGATGACGACCGAAATGCTGTTGAGTGTTGAATAGCCGATGCCGTCAAGGCCGATTGAGATGAGCCAGTCGGTAAGCGGCTCTGAGAGACTGTCTGCTGCAAAGGCGCTTCCGAGGAAGCCTGACAGCGAGATCGCGACCTGGATCGCCGAGAGAAATCCCGAGGGGTTCTCCAGCATCTTCAGAAGCTTGATCGCTGCCTTGTCTCCCTTTTCCTCCAGCATCTTCAGCTTTGTGGAATTAAGGCTCACCATGGCCATTTCCAGGCCGGCGAATATGGCGTTGATGGCGATGAATACCGCCTGTATCAATAATTGTCTTGGTACTGAAATCATTAGTGCATGCTCCTTTTCTAGATTATTCTTTCCTGAGATCCATCTGGACTGGACGCTCACAGGAGCATGTCGATATGCAATAGGGAAACTAGATGAGAGGATCTGCTACTGTACGGGTCCTCTTTTGATTCACGTTTGGCAGGGTTGCCAGGGCCATCGTCCACTTGTTTTTTTCATCTCCTGAAACAGATATATGTGATAATGATATTGTTCCGTCCTGCCATGCGTCAAGTTCCTGCTGCTGACCATGCCCTGCATTCTAGCGTCTCATTGTGTGAAAAAAACGGCCTGACGGAGTTTTTTTCCTCTTTTTATTGCAAGCGGCATTTGTCATGGTATAATTACCACATCAATAGTGGAGGTACGTTATGGATATTCAAGAACTGAACAAGATCAGCCCGCTTCGCGTCTTCGATGACGCCATCAACGGAGGCCTGGGCAAGGGCAATCTGGGTGTCATCGTCTCACGCCATGGTGTGGGCAAGACCGCCTGCCTCGTACATCTTGCCACAGACAAACTGCTTCGTGGCGAGAATGTGATCCATGTCTCATTCTCCGGAAACGTGGAACACGTGATGAACTGGTACAAGGAAGTCTTCAAGGAGATCGCGGAACTGCAGAGCCTTGATGACGCACACAATGTATACGCAAGCATCCTGGCCAACAGGGTCGTCATGAACTTCTCTCAGTCTCAGATCTCGATCGAGAAAGTACTCTCATCACTCAAGAGCCTGATAGAGCAGGGCGCCTTCGCCGCGGATGCGATCCTCTTCGACGGCTACAAGCTGACCCTTGCGGATGAGGACGATATCGTCAAGATCAGGGAGTTCGCCAAGGAAATGAATCTGGAAGTCTGGTTCAGCGTATCTCCGGCCAGCCCAGATGTCGTGTATGACGAGTTCGGCGTTCCCTCCTCTCTGGAGAAGTACTACAGCCAGATCGACGTCCTGGTCGGCCTGCGCTATCAGGACTCCATCGACAAGGTAGTAATGACTGTTGTCCGCGCTCACGGGAAGGAGGTCCCGAAGCCGATGCAGGTCAAGCTCGATCCCAAGACGATGCTCATCAGTCACTGAGGGAACAAAGGGGAAATGAACAGGGTGCTGAGGCGGCACCCTGTCTTTGTCTCTGACTCAGTTGACGAGGATTGTCACGAAGGCCTCGACTGCGTCCCCGCTTCCAAGTTCCCCGAGTATGCCCTCTGCCGTCTTCGCCTTGACCGATACGAGTGAGATATCTGTTCCGAGCAGCTGTGCCAGCGAGGCCCTGATTGAATCAATATGCCCTCTGAGCTTCGGTTCCTGCAGCACGATGGTGCAGTCAATGTTGCAGAAAGATGGCGCTGTCTCCTCAAGGACACTCTTGAGCAGGAGCCGGCTGTCCGCATCCTTCCATTTCTCATCTGACGGCGGAAAGTGGCTTCCGATGTCGCCCCGGGCACAGGAGCCGAGAATGGCATCAATGAGTGCATGTATCAGCACATCACCGTCACTGTGGGCGACTTCGCCCTTTTTTGACGGGATGACGACGCCGCCCAGTATAAGCTTCCTGCCCGGTGCCAGCCTGTGAAGGTCCCAGCCGCTTCCTATTCTCATTGTCCGTCTCCTGAATGGATGAAACGTCTGAACATCTCATCGTTTGAACGGTTTTTCCGTCCCCGCTCCCTTTCCTCGACATAACGCCTCACCTGTTCTTCCGCATCAGGGATGTCTCCGGCGTAAGTTATCTTGCGGTTCGCCTCATCCCCCTCGCTGACCAGGCATTCGTTTCCGGCCCTGATGAAGACCTCGGCGTCATCGGTCGCACTGTTTCCTTCCGCTGATCTGTGGGCCTCCAGGAGCCTGCTGAAGCTGAAGATCTGCGGAGTCTGGACTCTGACAAGTCCGCGCCTGTCAGTCGTCTCGATGATTCTCCCCTCCGCATCTATTCTCCTGATCGAGTCAGTGACGGCGAGGGCCGGGACAGCTCCTCCTGCCTGCCAGGCAAGTGCCATGGTCCTGATGATTAGCTCCGGAGTGGTGAAGGGGCGTGCCCCGTCCTGGATCGCGACGAGCTCCATCGGGATATCGAGTCCGGCCAGCGCCTCGAGGGCCAGATGCACTGACTCCTGTCTTGTGCTGCCTCCCGGGATGAAGAGCATCGGTATCGATGCGATGTCAGCCAGATCCTCCAGCGCGACGACTGCCTCGTCCTCGCAGCCCTTCCTGCATGTGACGACCATGGCGGAGAGCCCCGGTATCTCAAAAAAGGGTTCGGCAGCCCGGTAGAGAATGCTGTGTCCGTCTATTTTCAGGAATTCTTTTTTCACATCCTGCGCACCCTCAAGGCCGCAGTTGAAGCGCAGGGATGAGCCTGCCGCCGTCAGAACAAGCGCGAATGGTGGTATGGACATACTATTTTTCCAACTGAGAGAGGATCATGGTCGAGATTTCATCCCTGTCTTTCTTGAGTGCGTAGCTGGACTCATCAATGAGCAGTTCGAGCGCATTTTCGTAGAGTTTCCGCTCCTGGACGGGAAGTTCCTTGATCTTCGAACGATGGTACAGGCTTTGAACCACTTTTGCAATCGCGCCTATGGTGCCTGTGCGGATCAGCTCCTGGTTGCGCTGGTAGCGGAGCTTCCAGTCCGCAGGAAGGCTCTCTGCCTTGCCTGCCATGCCGTCAATGGCCTTCAGAGCCTCATCACGCGAGACGATGGAGCGCACACCCATCTCCTTTGCCCGGTCAACCGGGATCAGGAGCGTCATGTCTGACTGCGAGAGGTAGATGGCATAGTACAGGATGCTCACTCCATCCTTGATCCTCTCCCTGATGGCTTGTATTATTCCCAGTCCCTGCTGGGGGTAGACCACAGGCTGTCCTATGGCGAAGGCTGTTTTTCCTCTCTTTGCATCCATAAGCCAATTTTACACCCAAAATGAGTGAAAAACAACCTGCATCCTTTTTGATTATAATGTTTTAGAGGCCGGATTCAGCCGTTTCTCCGTTTCTGAGGCAAATATTCTACCACGAAAAAGCAAGGCTTTCTATGTGGAAAAAGCTTTAATGGTAATCTATACTTCCAGCCATGAGAGACAAAGACAGAAAGACCGGAGTGCTGCTCCATCCGACCAGCCTGCCCGGCAAGTGGGGAATCGGAGACCTGGGCGAGGCCGCCTTCAGGTTCGTTGACAAGCTGGAGGAGGCCGGCGTGCGCCTCTGGCAGACGCTTCCGCTCGGACCTACGGGCTTTGGCGACAGCCCCTATGCGGCCAGATCCACTTTTGCGGGAAACGAACTGCTGATCAGTCTGGACCGGCTTTATGAAGAAGGCTATCTGGACCTTGTGGATATCCTGATCCACCCTCAGGCGGGAGAGAGGGTTGACTACGGCCTGGCCCGCCAGATAAAGATGCCTCTTCTCGCCAAGGCTGCGCGCACTTTCCTAGAGGAGAGGGCGAATGACTATGATGATTTCTGCCGTGAAAAGGCTTGGTGGCTTGATGACTATGCCCTCTACCAGGTCCTGTGTGAACAGTACAACGACTCCAGATGGTTCAGCGTCTGGGACGAGGAGCTGAGAAGACGTGATGAGAAGGCTCTTTCTGAGGAGAGGATGAGACATGCGGATGAGATCGAGCTCTACAAGGTCTATCAGTATTTCTTCTTCAGACAGTGGAAGGAACTCAAGGCGCATGCGAATGGAAAGGGCATAAGCATAATCGGGGATATCCCGATTTTCGTCGCCCCGGATTCAGTGGACGCCTGGACAAACGTGAAGCTGCTGAAGATTGATGAGAATGGCCGCCAGGAAGTCTCATCCGGTGTCCCGCCAGATGCCTTCTCGGCAACAGGCCAGCTGTGGGGCAACCCGCTGTACCGCTGGAGCGAGCATGAGAAGACGGGCTTTGCCTGGTGGATCAGCCGCGTGCGCGAGACGCTGGAGTTGTGTGATATCGTCCGCATAGACCACTTCCGCGGCCTTGCCGCATGCTGGGAAGTGCCTGCGGGAGAAGAGACTGCCATGAATGGCAAATGGGTTCCCAGTCCTGGTCAGAAGCTTCTGGACGCGCTCAGGGGAGCTCTTGGCCCTAAGCTGCCGATCATAGCGGAGGATCTCGGCGTAATAACAGAGGATGTCGAGAAGCTCAGGGACGACAACGGCCTGCCCGGCATGAAGATACTCCAGTTCGCATTCTCGGTTGATGAGCGGGACGGAGAGCTTGATGCGGGAAACGCGTATCTTCCCCACAACGTGGATGAGAACAGCGTCATGTATACGGGTACACATGACAATGACACCACACTCGGCTGGTATCTGTCACAGAGCGACAAGATGAAGGACATTGTCCGCCGCTACTACGAGGCAGGGGATGAGGACATTGTCTACCGCTTTATCCGCGCCGCCCTCTCATCCCGCTCGCGCTATGCCATCATTCCGTTCCAGGATGTGCTTGGACTGGGCAGTGACGCAAGGATGAACGTGCCTTCGACCTGCGGCACCTCAAACTGGTCCTGGAGGATGAGCCAGGGCATGCTTGATGATGACAACTTCGGCCGCCTGAAGTATTACATCAGGATGTACAACAGGTGAACATCATACTCTTTGACTCCGGCTGCACCCGCTTCGGCGGGAAGGATGAGCGTTACAGACATATAAGGGATGTCCTCCGCCTGAGGGAGGGGGACAGCTTCAAGGCCGGCATCATCAATGGTGACAGGGGGATGGCCACTATAACTGACTTCGGCCCTGACGGACTCTCATTCTCATTTGCTCCGGAAGGTCCTGATTCCTCGCTCTTCCCTCTCTATGTCATTCTGGCCGCGGTCCGCCCGATCTGCATGAAGCGCATCCTCAGGGAGCTTGTCTCTCTCGGGGCCGGACGTCTTGTGATCTGCACAAGCGAGCTGGGTGAGAGAAGCTATCTTGAGAGCGGACTCTACCGGAGCGGAGAGTACCGGGACATAATGCTCAACGGCGCCATGCAGAGCGGTCATACAGGAGTGCCGGAGGTGCTTTTCCCGGCAGGTCTGGCAAAGGCGCTAGACTGTGTGGAAGACGCACAGGTCAGGCTCTGCCTTGATGTGGCCGGAACAACGGCTTCCCTCTCATCTGTTCCCTCCGGCAGCCCGCTTGCCATCGCAATCGGCGGAGAACGAGGCTGGACTGACAGGGAAAGGAAGCTTTTCGATTCCAGGGGCTTTATCAGGACCGGACTTGGAAATAGAATACTCAGAAGCGAGACGGCGGCCGTCGCCGCCGCGGCCCTGGCACTTGGCCGCATGAATTTGATTTAGGAGATCTGATATGGCACATTGTGTAGTGGAGGAGGCAGAGGCCGTCCTCGATAAGAGTTTTCCCGTTCTCGACAAGGGCTTTGTCCGCCTTGTGGACTATCTCGGATCGGACCAGAGGATTGTCCAGAGCGCCAGAGTGAGCTATGGCGAGGGGACCAAGACCTACCGCCAGGACAAGGGGCTGATCAATTACCTGATGCGCAATGACCATACCTCTCCGTTCGAGCAGGTCGTGTTCACCTTTCACATCAAGGCTCCGATCTTTGTCGCCAGGCAGTGGGTCCGCCACCGTACTGCAAGGATGAACGAGATCAGCGGACGCTATTCCGTAATGAAAGATGAAGTGTACGCACCGTCTGCTGACGCCATCGCACTCCAGAGCGAGGACAACAAGCAGGGCAGGAAGGATGAGCCTGTGGATGAAGCACTCGCCGCCAGAGTCTCTGCTCTGCTGTCCGGCAATGCAAAGAACACCTTCGACACCTACCATGAGCTGCTTGATCTGGGAATTGCCAGAGAACTTGCGAGGATTAATCTTCCTCTGTCCATCTACACGGAGTTCTACTGGGAGATAGACCTGCACAATCTCTTTCACTTCCTCCAGCTGAGGCTGGACCACCATGCCCAGAGGGAGATCAGGGAGTATGCCGAAGTCATGCTTGAACTTGTGAGGAAGGTCTGTCCGATCGCCACTGAGGCCTTTGAGAATCACCGTCTGAACGGCAGGAGCTTCAGTGCCGATGAGGTTGAGGCCATCCGTGCGATGAGCCGTGGAGAGTCAAATCCGCTTGAGGGCAGAGCCCTTGAGATTTTCCTGGAAAAGCTGAAATGACGTCCTCAGAGACTGCCTTCTTCACCGGAAAGCCTGAGGCGCTTTCCCTCTATGAGGTCTTCCGCACAAGGCTTCTTGAGATCTGTCCGCAGGCGGAGATCAGGGTGGGCAGGACTCAGATAGGCTTCTATAATCCCCGTTTTTTCTCTGCCGTGTCCTTCCTGCCTGCAAGGAAGGCAAAGGACAGACCGCGGGAGTTCATCACAGTCACATTCGGTCTGGCTTACAGAAATGACAGCCCAAGGATAGATGTCGCCACGGAACCGTATCCGGACAGGTGGACACACCATATTCTTATCGCCTCGGCTGACCAGATAGATGATGAGCTCATGTCATGGGTGGCGGAAGCTGCTGATTTCAGCGAGGCCAAGCGTTGAGCCCCTGCGGATTTCTCAGACTGCTTTCTTCTGTTCACGGCCCTGTTTCCTGGTGGTCTGATGATCCCTATCAGGTGATCGTCGAGGCTGTCATTGTGCAGAATACCGCCTGGGAGAATGTGCTTGCCGTGCGCAGGTCATTGAGCGGAAAGCTGTCTCCCGGATGGCTGTCGGCTCTTTCTGATGAAGAGCTGCATGAAGCGATACGTCCCTGCGGTTTTCAGAAGGCCAAGGGTGCCTGTCTCAGGTCACTGACCGCCTGGTTCCTGGAGAATGAGGACAGGGTCCGCTGCCTTGAGACGGAACAGATCCGGGATGAACTTATGCTGATACGCGGTGTCGGACGTGAGACCGCCGATGTCATCCTACTCTACGCTTTTCACTGGCCTGTCTTTGTCACAGACGCTTACAGCCGCCGCATACTTGGCCGTTTCGGCTTCTCTTTCAGCAGCGATGATATGATCAGGGACTATTTTGAAGGTTCACTCGGCACACAGGAGCTTGGAAGCCTTCACTGGCTCATCCTTGAGACGGGGCGGACCTGGTGCCGCAAGAGTCCCCGCTGCCATCAGTGTCCCCTGGCATCTTCCTGCGCTACAGGGTCTGCAGCTCAGCCGAATACCAGATTGGGATAAATCCGCTCCATCCTGGAGTCTGGGAACCTCTCGTCGAGCATCACCTCAAGGCCGTTTGACGGAGCCTTCCCCTCTATGCGCTCGCTCCAGCGGTAGACGGCCACTGCCGAGACCGCACTGTTGTAGAGCATGAAGATCAGCAGCACCCAGACCAGACCCTTGCCGATGCTGTTCGGTATGGCGAGGATCCAGACCGACAGCCTCGGGTAGAGGGACTTCACCCAGAATACGCCGAGAAAGCCCCAGAAAATCGAATACAGCAGACAGATCCTGCCGTTGAGGTTCAGCGGTACGTTGGAATAATCCCAGCTTGTCGAGCCGAATATGAGTTCCTGGAAGAATGAGCAGGCATATTCAACCACGCTTCCGGTCACAAAGCCTCCGATGAAGGAGTAGAGCGCAGAGCGGTTCCTGTAGCGGTACAGTGTCAGGGACAGGCAGAGTGCGCCCAGTCCGTAGACCAGGTTGAAGGGACCGTATACCAGCCCTGAGCGGCTCTCGATGTACCCATGTCGCAGCAGACACCAGATCAGTTCCACCACCACTCCTGCGAAGGACCCTATGAAGAGGATCAGGAAGAGTTTGTAGAAGTTGTTTCCCCGGGCGAAGTGGTCACCCTTGCGCTCCATGTAGTCAATCGTGCCGTTGGCCGGCGCGCGGCGGATAAGGAAGGCCTTTTTCGTACTGTTCTCAGTATCCTTGCGCCTTGCCTCCAGCTCGTCAGCGTTGTCATGCAGGAAGCTTGCCCAGGAGCGTGCGTCTTCCTCCCGCCTGTTCATCCTCTCTACAGTTTTCTCGATGTCCCTGTACAGCTTCTGCTGCTCCTTCTCATCAAGCTTGTCTATCTGTGCCAGCTGGTCATAGTAGTTTTCCAGTCTGAGCCTGATGCTCTCCTGCCGTGCCTCTCTGGTGCTCATTCCTCGTATCTCCATATTTTGAAAAGCCAGTCCAGCGCAAGAGGAAACCATCTCGCGAAGTCCGGGTTGCGTGTTCCCACCTCACCTGTTCCCACCGAGCTTCCATGCACGGCGGAAGGGAAGATGTGGAGCTCAAAGGGCACGCCGTTTTGTGAGAGCGCGGATGCCATGAGCAGGCTGTTCTCCACGCTGACGGTCCTGTCGTCTGCGCTTGTGAAGATGAATGAGGGCAGGGTGGACTGATCCACACGCGTCTCTATTGAGTATTCCTGACGCTCTTCCTGAGTCCGGCACAGCATGTCAAAGGAAGCCTGATGGGCCCATGTGCCGCTGGTTATGACAGGGTATCCGAGTATCATGGCTGACAGATGGAGTCCTTTTCTTATCGTGCCGTAACTGGCAGCGAGGTGGCCTCCTGCGGAAAAGCCGATCACGGCCATCCGCGTTCTGTCCACGCCATAGTCTTCCGCCCTGTCGTGAATCTCGTCAACCAGGGCGCTGAGCGTTTCCAGCGGGCTTTCCTTCCGGATGTCCTTGCCTACCGGATAGTGCAGGATGAAACAGTTGACTGCATGCGACAGGAAGCGCAGAGCCACCGGCTCTCCCTCCCTGGGAGAGATGTGGTTGTAGCCTCCTCCCGGAAGCACTATGAGGGCAGGATGCGCCCTGTGGCTCTCACATATGCCGCTGAGGTCTTCGCAGAGAAGGCAGTCCGCCCTGCTGCCCAGCCTCCCGACCCGGATTTGTCTCACTGTCATGAGTTAAAGAATATAGTGGGGAAAGACGCTTGTGAAGTGTATTGTTCCAGAAAACGCATTTTCAGGCTATCTTTTGGAGTATGAGTGCAAAGGATCAGGCTCACGCCCTTCCGGAGAATCCGGGAATTTACATGATGAAGAACAGCGAGGACAAGGTAATTTACGTCGGCAAGGCGAAGAACCTGCGGCGCCGTGTCTCCAGCTATTTCCTTCCGAACCGGGATGCCAAGACCAGCGCCCTGGTGGCCAAGATTGACCATATAGACTACATCATCACCGGAAACGAGTATGAGGCCCTGGTCCTTGAGAACAACCTGATCAAGAAGTACAACCCGCACTACAACATACTTCTGAAGGATGGCAAGAGCTATCCGATGATAAAGGTGACCAAGGAGAGGTTCCCGCGTGTGTACAAGACGCGCAGGATCATTGATGACGGATCATCTTATTACGGACCCTTCAGTGCCACCGGTGCCCTTGAGACCTATCTGGACCTGATACGTGACAATTACCCGCTCCGCCTCTGTTCGGGTCCTGTGGAGAGGCACCATACGAGTTGTCTGTACTACCACATACACAAGTGCTCGGCGCCCTGCATCGGGGCAATCAGCGAGAAGGATTACAAGGTCTATGTGGATGAGATACAGGACTTCCTGTCCGGAAATGACGTGTCGCTTGTCCAGCGCCTGCAGAGTGAGATGAGGCAGGCTGCCCGTGATCTCAGGTTTGAGGAAGCGGCGAAGAAGCGGGACCTGGTCCAGGCACTGGAGTCGATCGGCAAGGCACAGAGTGTCGAGACGGCACTGTGTGATGACAGCCGCGACTATGCCGCGGTTGCGCTGCGCGGCAACCTCTGCACTGTCGCGATCATCCAGCTGAGGGACGGACGCGTGATAGGCAAGGCCCTTTACAGGGCGGAGACGATGGGCGATGAGACTGAGGTCCTGCTGAGCTTCCTGATCCAGTATTACAGTGATGGCGAGAATCTTCCGAAAGAGCTCTATGTGAACCAGGAGATAGATTCAGACCTGATCGCCGGCTACTTCCGCAAGGAACTGGGGGTTCCGCTTTACATCGGATTTCCTAAGGACGGCAGACACTATCGCATCCTGCGCATGGCGGAAGTCAATGCCGGAGAGGATGTGGACAAGCGACTGGGCCGGATCGACAATGGAGAGGCCCTGGACGAGCTCGCGTGCTATCTGGGGCTGGATCACAGACCTGTTTACATCGAGGGCTTCGACATCGCCCAGCTGGCCGGAAAGTACACGACAGCCAGCTGCATAGTCTTCAGGGACGGTAATCCTTCTGTCAAGGATTATCGGCGCTTCAACATGAAGACTCTCGAGGGACGCATTGATGACTTCCAGTCAATGAGGGAGGCCGTCAGCCGGCGCTACTCACGTCTGCTCAACGAGCAGCGTCCCCTGCCGGATCTGATTATGGTAGATGGAGGAAAGGGGCAGGTCCACAGCGCGATAGACGAGCTTGAGGCACTGGGCCTGGACTATATTCCTGTCGTGGGGCTTGCGGAACGTAATGAGGAGATTGTGTTTCCCGACGACAGACCGAATCTGGTGCTCGATAAGGCTGATCCCGCACTCAGGATTCTCATTGCCCTCAGGGATGAGTGCCACCGCTTCGCAACCAGCGCGAACCAGAGGATGAGGAGCCGTGATGCCGGCTTTGCCCTCCTGCAGTCCGTGGAAGGAGTCGGCAGGAAGCGTGCCGAGATGATCATGAAGGAATGCGGTTCAATAGAGGGGCTTCTGGAAATGGGCCCTAGCGAGCTTGCCAGGAAGACATCAATTCCGCTCACTGTGGCCGAGAGGATTGTCAAGCAGCTCACGCTCTAGCCTGAGAGTCGTCACGCGGCCTCTGTTCACTATGATCGTGTAGAGCATGAGCTCCAGCGTCAGTGAGACTTCATCCGCAGCCGCCATTTTCACTTTCACGTCCATTCCGTCCAGGTAGCGTATGATCCGGCCGGTGTCTTCCAGCGTGTAATTGTCAGCCGCGGTCTTGAATGTGGCCTTGTCCCGCTGTGTCTTTATCCCCCTGACCGGAGCGGCAGAGGAGGAGAATGCGCTGGCATTGGAGAATGCAGCTTCTTCGCCTCCGCTTCTGATTGAGCTGAAGCTCTCCAGCAGCCTGAACTGCCTGAGAAGCACGCCTGTAAGACCAATGTGACCGTTCCTGTCGCTGTCCAGGATTTTCTTCAGGCAGGAGAGTGACTTCGCAAGGTCCGCCCTGGCGATGCAGGCGAAGAGGGAGAAGCCGTCCTCCTCCCTGGTGTGGCTCAGATAGCTTGATATCTCATCCAGTCCTATCTGTCCCTTCGTTCCGGAAAGCTGGAAGAACAGGGCCAGCTGGCTGCAGGTGTTCTTCATCTCCCAGGTGTTGTTCTCAATCATGTCCAGAATGTAGCGGATGGCATCCTGGCTTATCTGATAGCCTTCCTTCCGGAAGAAGCTCCTGATCCAGTCCTGCTTTTTGTTCTCGAACATCTCCCAGAAACTGATGACCATGTCTCTGGAAAGTGCCTTGGACAGGGCCGCAGGCAGACTGTAGGTGGTCTGGCTGGACAGGACGATCAGCGCGTTGGGGCTGTCCTTGTCCTGCACATACTTGAGTATCACGCGGTTGACTGGGCTGTCCTTCTTCAGCTCCTCGTAGTGTTTCAGCACGACAAGCGTGAAACTGGAGAAGAGAGATGATGAGAAGAGTGACTCCTCCAGTGCTGCGGGGTCTGTGTCAAAGGCGAAGAGATTCACGACCTCCATGTCCGGATGAAGGCCTGCCAGCCTCCGTTTCTCTCCTTCAAGCCAGGCGAGCTTCTCTCCCTCCTCGGGACCCATCAGGAATCTGATCTCAGCCATAGAACCTCACAACTGCGTGAACTATCGCATGGACAGTGCAGCTTTGGCAACTTATGTTGCCCATATTGTCGCATTCAGCCTGGAGGATGATCTTTGTTCCGCTGTGCAGATAGGTTCTCAGATGGAGCTTGTCGTCGCCCTCGGGGCTCGCGATCACGATCTGCCCGTTTCTTGCGTTCCGCGCCTTTCTCATCACCAGGTAGTCACCGGCCCTGATGCCGGCATTGACAAGATTGGGGCTGCTCATTTTCAGACAGAAGTAGTCCTGTCCTGCCTCGAGTGCGAGAGCGGAGGCATTGAAGATTCCTTTCTTCCTGCGCCGGCCGCCCAGCCATTCGTCCTCATCATACAGGTCGATGAGACTTATTCCCGGAACGTGGTCCTTCCATCCGGTGAGGAAGATTCCGCGTGCGCTGTTGCTGCGCACCGTCACGAGGTCCTTCCGCTCAAGCGCCTTGAGATGGTACCACACGCCAGTCTGGCTGATGCCGAAATGTCCGGCCATCTCCTGCAGGGTAGGGCTTGTGTTGTGCTTCGCGAAGTAGTCCTCGATGAACTCAAGCACTTCCTCCTGGCGTCTGGTGATGCCTCTGCTCATGATCTTGTGAACCTGTTCCTGAAGAGTTCCTGGACTGCTTCCATCAGCTCCTCCTCATCTTCTCCGTCTGTCGTGCATACCAGTTCAGTCTTCCAGGTCGCACCAAGTGTGATGATTCCCATGACAGACTTTCCATTGACCTTCATCGAGTCTCTGGAAAAGTAGATGTCGGACTTGTAGCGGGAGGCTGTCTTCACGATCTCCGTGGCCGGTCTGGCGTGTATTCCGGCGCGGTTCTCAACTGTCAGTGTCCGCTGGATCATGTCTCGCTGTCCTCCACTTCCGTATTGTAGTACCTCTCTCTTGTGGATTCGCTCTCAAGCCAGCTCATCACGCCATGGTCGAAGTCCCGTGCCGAGTAGAATCCCTGTCCCTTCAGTCTCTCGTTGCGTGCTGCAGTCTCTATCAGGATGGGAACATTGCGCCCCGGCTTGACCGGTATCTCGACGAAGGGCACGCGCACTCCGAGTATCTCGGTTGTCAGACTGTCTCCTATCCTGTCATAGTTCTTGCTGTCATCCCACTTTTCAAGGTGCACGCAGAGCTGGATTTGCTTTTTCTCCCTGATCGCACCGACTCCGTACATGTTGGAGACATTTATGATTCCAAGTCCCCTGATCTCCATGTGATGGGCGAACATCGGATTCTCCCCGCTGCCTATGAGGTATGCGTCGGAGATGTTCTTGAGCTTCACAGTGTCATCGCTGATCAGCCTGTGTCCCCTTCCGATAAGCTCGAGTGCGGTCTCGCTCTTGCCGACTCCGGCATCTCCAGTGATCAGGACGCCGATCCCGAAGACCTCGACGAGGACTCCGTGTATTGTTTCCGTGCGTGCGAAGACCTCATCGAGAATGCTGTAGGCACGTCTCGAGAAATCTGATGAGTCGAGGTCCGTGGTGAGAATGGCCATCGCATGCCGCTCCGCCATCTCGGTTATTGCGGAAGAAGGCCTCCCGTTGTCAGTGAACACACAGCAGGGGATGGAGGTGGAGAGGATTTTCTCGACATTCTCCAGCTCATTTCTGTCCTCCAGCATCCTGATGTAGCTCTGCTCACCCCTGCCGAAAAGCTGCAGACTGGTGTTGTTGAAGTCCACGAAGTAGCCGGACAGCGGCAGTCCGGGGCGGCTGATCATCGCGCTTGACAGCTGGCGGGACAGTCCGCTGCGCCCTGCTATGCATCTCAGCCTCAGATGATTGTGCTCTTTGAGATCGATATCCAGAAGATCGAGTACCGTGAAGTCCTTCATGTGTCGGATATTAGCAAAAATAAGGCGGCCGGGAAAGCCGGCCGCCCCAAGCGCCATGACGGCGTCAGATATTCATTACCTTTTCCTTCTCCTTTTTCGCGACGCTCTGGATCTTGTCGGCGATCAGCTCGATGCCCTCATACAGCTCATAGCAGTCCTGGCTGACAATTTTCTCGCTCTTCCACTTGAAGTGCAGCACTGCGTCCACGTGGTAGCCGATGCCCTTTGTTTCCCTTCTGATTGCGATATCCAGATCGTGGAGATAGTCATCTGCGAAGCCAAGTTTCTTCAGCTTCTTGTCGATGAAGTCCTTTGTCTCCTGACTTGGAACATAGTTGATGCCCCTGACTGTTAGATTCATAGATACCTCCTCTAAAAGCCGTTTCCGGAAGCCGTCATGTTCTCTTCCGGTAATGGAATTTTACCATAGCTTGGAGGAGGGGGAAAGGAAAAAGATCAGTTTCTTCTCTCAAACGAGGAGTCTATGTCGAGTTCTTTGCGGTACTTGTTCACCGTACGTCTCGCACAGCTTATTCCCTTCTGTGCCAGAATGTCGCTGATCTTCTGGTCTGACAGTGGCTTTCCGCTGTCATTCTCAAGAATGATCTTCCTGACCATTTCCTTGACCGTGTCCTTGCTCAGCATCCCGTCTCCGTCAGTGGTTTTGACTGCGGAGGTGAACAGGCTCTTCATGGGTATCACTCCCCAGTCCGTATCCACATATTTATTGCTTGTTATCCTGCTGACAGTGGCTTCGTGCACGCCGATTTCCTGGGCCACGTCCCTGAGTGTCAGCGGTCTGAGATTGCCCTGTCCGAACAGAAAGAAGGCCTTCTGCTTCACCGCAAGGACTTTCGCGACCTTTTCCAGCGTTGTGTTGCGCATGTCAATCTGGGTGATCAGCTCCTTCGCGCTCTGCAGCCTCTCCTTCAGGTACTTTGCGCCCTCTCTGTCTTCCTTCCTCCCGCTTTTTGAGAGGCTGTCTGCCATCTGCCTGTAATCCTCATCCAGAGAGAGTACCGGGATTGAGGAGGTGCACAGCCTCACGGTCAGCCTGCCGTCCTCGACCCTGATGGATACATCCGGGGCGATGTAGTGCTCCTCGGCCTTTCCCCAGGCTGAGGCCGGGTAGGGCGACAGTGACCTGAGAAAAACGAGATAGTCTTCCAGCTCATCCTTCTCAATGCCCAGGTCCTTTGCTGCGGCCTCATCCTTTCCCGATTTGATCCGGTCAAGCTCGTCATAGACGAGTCTGATGAAGATTTCCAGTTCAGATCCCTCAAGTCCCGCGGCACGTGCCTGAAGCACGAGCGACTGTCTGTAATCCTCGCAGGCGATTCCTGCCGGATCGAAGCCGTGAAGCAGTTCCAGTGCCCTGTCCTTCACGGCCAGCTGGCCGGCATTGAGCACTTCCTCAAGAGGGCGGCTGAAGAAGCCGTTTCCGTCAAGGCTGGAGATGATCGCCCTGGCGCAGTCAGCCACGTTTTCTTCACAGCCGGTGCAGCCCAGCTGCCACATGAGGTGGTCCTGCAGGGTCTCATCCTGGGTCAGAGTCCCCTCGAACCAGCCCTGATAGCTGTCAGCCGCCTCATCCGAATAAGAGGCGGAGGTGTCTGAGTAGTTATCTCTTCTGGACTCACTTCTCAGCTGGCGCGCCGTGTAGTCCTCCCAGCTCACCGTGCCCCCGTCCCGTTCCACGGCCTGGAGGGTGGGGTTCTCCAGCAGTTCTGCCTCAATCCTCTCGTTGAGCTGTGCGACAGGAAGCGTCATCAGCTGCAGTGACTGCAGCAGCTGGGTGTTGAGCTTCAGTGTCTGCTTCTGTGTGAGGACCAGGCCCTGTCCTATCATCTCTCTTCCTCTGCGAATTCGTTGCCGAAGTAGATTTCCCTTGCCAGCGGGTTGCTCACAAGCTCTTCGCTTGTTCCGGATACGATGATCTTTCCCTCACTGATTATGTGCGCGCAGGTCGTGATTGACAGCGCATCGCGCACATTGTGGTCGGTGAGCAGTATTCCGATGCCCTTCTGCGAAAGCCGTCTGACGATCTGCTTGATTTCATACACAGCCTTGGGATCTATGCCTGCGAAGGGCTCGTCCAGGAGCAGGAAACTGGGACTGGTCGCTAGTGAGCGCGCGATCTCAGTCCTGCGGCGCTCTCCGCCGGAGAGTGTATAGCCGGGCTGCCTGCGGACCCTTCCGATTCCGAAGTCCTCGATCAGCGATTCCAGCAGATCCTTCTTCTGGGCCTTGTCCAGGTCCTTCCTCGTCTGGATCACCAGCCTGATATTGTCCTCAACGGAGAGTTTCCTGAAAATTGAACTTTCCTGGGGAAGATAGCTCAGGCCCAGGCGGCTGCGCCTGTACATCGGCATGCCGGTTATGTCTGTGTCATTGATCAGTATCCGGCCGCCGTTTGCCTTGATGAAACCGACTATCATATAGAAGGTGGTGGTCTTTCCTGCTCCGTTGGGGCCGAGCAGACCCGTGATCTGCCCGCTCTCCATGCTGAATGACAGACCGTCGACAACAGTCTTCTTTCCGTACTTCTTCACAAGCGA
This sequence comes from uncultured Spirochaetales bacterium, assembly GCA_944390045.1. Classification (GTDB taxonomy): domain Bacteria; phylum Spirochaetota; class Spirochaetia; order Sphaerochaetales; family Sphaerochaetaceae; genus Bullifex. The sequence goes on from CALXOO010000005.1 coordinate 55,672, forward strand.
CTCGACTTTCAGGATCTCAGCCATGGACGGTTCCTCCGATCCTTCCGGACAGGCTTATCCTCTCGCTGTCCAGATCGATTGTGATGACTGAGGCGCTGTAGTCGTCACTGTTCCAGTTAACCTGTGCTCCTCCCGAAAGCACGAGAGTGTCGGCATCACGGTCGAAGACCACGCTCTGGGCTGTTGCGCTGAGTATGCCGCTGGATGTGTTCTTGACCAGATTGACATCCATCTCCAGCTCAAGCACCTCATTGGCCATATCGAAGGTGAGTGCTCCGGCACTGGCGACCAGCTCGTTGCCGCTGTCGCTGATCTCGCACCAGGTGGAGATCAGCAGGCGCTCGGCAGTCCTGTCATAGAAAACGCTTCCAGTCCGTATTGACAGACCTCTCTGTGAGTCAGCGGCCGTCACTGAGCCTGAACAGGTGATTCTGTCATAGTCGTCGCCCTCAATGGTTATGGAGTCAGCGCTTATCGTGAGACTGTCCACAGTGACTTCGGCCTCTCCCGTGAGTGTCACTGAGCGCCGGCCTTCCTGCAGGCTCACTGAAGAGGAGAGTGCGGAGAAGCTTATGTCATCCGCCCAGAGCCCAGTGCAGGCCAGCAGCGCCAGCAGCAGCGTGATTGTCCGTTTCAATAGCTCACCTCCCCGTCATCAAGGCTGGCGATGTCAACCTGCATGCTGCGCAGATCCGCATAAAGACCGACCCCTCGCATTGCACCGCTGTCGAATGTGATGGAGAAGGCTCCATCGGTCTCGACCGTGCTGTTCGCCGTGTCAAATATAAGGTGATCGGAGGCAATCGACAAAGAGGCCGACTTGCTTTCGAGTCTCACGCTTCCTTCAAGCACCATTGTCTCTGCGTCTGTGTCTATCACGGCCCGGCCGGCACTTCCGCTTATGTCTGGCTCTCCGTCTTCGCCGTTCTGGCTGAATACGGGCGATTCCGCCTCTATCCTGTTGTCATCCATCCAGTAGGACATTCGGGCGCTTTCCATGACTACTGGCTGCCTGCCGCTCTGGCTGAGTATGTATCTGGCTCTTCCCATCTCGATGTCGCTGTGCTCGATCACGGCCGTCTGTTCTTCGACATAGGCCTCGTCGTAGACAGTGCATGAGCACAGACTCAGGATGGCAAGAAGAACCAGGATGCGCATTCACTCCTCCCCGAGCTTTTTCTCTACTGTAGGTGTGTATCTGCCCTTCGTGAAGTGGAAGTACAGTGCAGAGATCCCGAAGCCTGCAGCAAGGCCTGCAATGGCTGAGAGCAGCTGCAGTATCTCGTTCTGCGGGAAGCGGGAGTAGGCCAGCAGCATTCCTGCGAAGAAGCACAGCAGCGGAAAGATAAGTGACATCGCGGAGGCAAAGACAGTCCTGCCTGCCGGCATGGCTATCTGGACCTCATCTCCCTTTTCAAGTCTGAGACCGTGCGGGTTGAGCACTTCGAACTCGCTGTTCTTACCGCGGCAGAACGTCGAACTTTTGCAGCCCTCGCAGGCGTTTCTGTCGCAGCCTGCCGTGATCCTGCTGTCTCCTACCTCAAGTATCTTCACTTCCTTTGTCATTGTCTGGCCTCCGGTCTGGTGACCTTGACGTGCTCCCTGACAGTCTCAACGGAAGCGGCCAGGCCCGTGGCCTCGTCGATCCTGACCAGCAGCCCCTGGATCTGACCGTCATCCCAGGCCTCCCAGCTGCGGTTCGGAAGGGCCGTGAGGAACTTCTCGATCTCCTTGTCCGGTGCAAGTCCGCCGACAGATAGGTCTGAGCCGCAGCGTCCGTTGTCACTGATGAATGCGGTTCCTCCGGGGAGTATGGCTGCATCGGCAGTAAGCACCTTGTTGTGAGTTCCGACCACACAGGCTGTCTGTCCGTCCAGGAAATGTCCCATAGTGGCACATTCTGCCGTGGTGGTACAGTGGAACTGGACCAGCACTATGTCTGCCTCCTCCTTGAGTTTCCTGATCAGATGTCCGCACTGGACGAAGGGATTGTTGGGGGTGATGCGTGAGAAGCCGGAACAGGAGATGAGGTTCGTCACTGCCACTTTCCTGCCCTTGATCTCCAGTATCTTATATGGCTTGCCGGGGCTTGAGGCCGGGTAGTTTGCCGGGCGTATTGCGAAACTGCACTTCGGAAGGAATTCGACGAAATCAACCTTGTAGTAGAACTTTTCCCCTCCAGTGATCAGGTCGATGCCCATGCGTGACAGCTGGATGGAATGGGCCATGCCGATCCCGAATCCGTTGGTCGTTCCCTCGGCGTTGGCTATTGTCAGGTCGACATTGTATTTTTCCTTGACCCGGCTCAGACCCTGCTTCAGGACGGCAATGCCGGCCCGTCCCACGATCTCGCCGAGAAACAGCACGTTTAGACTCATGAGTCCAAGATTAATTCAGATCGCCAAAAAAACCAACACGAAGCGGCCTGTGAGGCAGGAGCATGCCTCATGGAAGTGATGCCGCAATTTGGATGCAAAGTGCTTGACTATCTGCCGGAGTCTTTGCTATTGTTCGACTCGAAACAGGGATCAGCTTCCTGTTTTGTCATACTTTCCAAGGTGTGACTGCAGCGATATAACAGACTATATGATAGTCTAAGGGCCCAGATGGCGGAATTGGTAGACGCGCTAGCTTCAGGTGCTAGTACCGCAAGGCGTGCAAGTTCGAGTCTTGTTCTGGGCACTTTCTTTATTCAGGCGACATCGTTCTTTTTTTCGCCGGATAACAACCGACAGGAGGGAAGGAAGTGAACCTTATTCTGATGAAGAGGCAGCTTTCAGCCGAAGTGTTCGAGATGGAGGTCTCTGCTCCGCTCATCGCACGGGAGCGCAGGGCAGGGCAGTTCGTCGTCCTCCAGCTTGGCGACGACTTCAATGAGAGAATTCCGCTTACAATCGCTGATGCTGATCCGCTCAAGGGAAGCATCACACTCATATTCCAGGCCGTTGGCGAGAGCACGCACCGTCTGGCCAGACTCAGCGAGGGTGATTATATCGCGAATCTGCTTGGTCCGCTCGGCAGACCGACAGATGTGCACAGATACGGCAGGGTGGTCGTTGTCGGAGGCGGAATCGGAGTGGCGCCGGCCTTCCCGATCGCACAGGCGATGAAGGCCGCCGGAAACGAGGTGCGCGTCATCATGGGTGCCAGGAACAGCAGCCTGCTGATCTTCCGCGACCGGATGAGAAGCGTTGATCCTGATACAATCATTGTCACGGATGACGGCTCGGAGGGAATCAAGGGTCTGGTCACGGCTCCGCTTGACGAGCTGTGCCGGGACTGGAAGCCGGACTGTGTGGTGGCGATCGGTCCCGCAGTGATGATGAAGTTCTGTGCACAGACCACACAGAAGTACGGAATACACACGCTGGTCTCTCTCAACACGATTATGATAGACGGGACCGGAATGTGCGGCGGCTGCAGGGTGGTCGTCGGAGGAAAGATGAAATTCGTCTGCGTCGAGGGACCCGAATTCGACGGTCACCAGGTCGACTGGGACAACCTCCTGCAGAGACAGGCGACATTCAGGGATTTCGAGCGTGAGCATCATCACAAGTGCCACATTGATCTTCAGATAGAGGAGGGAAGGGCATGACCAGGGAAGAGTTGGATCTGGAGGCCAGAAAGACGCTGGAAAGCCTCCCCGAAGAGCTCAGTGTCAAGGACAGGATGGCCATAGACGTCTGTCCGATGCCCAGTCAGGATCCGGCGGCAAGGTGCCGCAACATGGACGAAGTCGCCCTCGGCTATGGTGAGGACCAGGCCGTGCTTGAGGCAAAGCGCTGTCTGAACTGCAAGAACCACCCCTGCGTGGATCTGTGTCCTGTCGGAATTGACATACCCCGTTTTGTCGGACTAGTGGCACAGCGGAAGTTTGCCGAGGCACTGGATGTGATTCAGGAGAGCAGTCTCCTTCCCTCAATCTGCGGACGCGTCTGTCCCCAGGAGAACCAGTGCCAGAAGAACTGTACAGTCGGCAGGGCGCACAAGAGTGTTGACAAGGCGGTCGCAATCGGACGCATCGAGCGCTTTGTCGCCGACTGGGCCAGGGAGAACGGAGTCTCGACGGTTCCGGCTGTTGCTCCCGATACAGGGAAGAAGGTCGCCGTTGTCGGAAGCGGCCCCGCATCAATCGCCGCCGCTGCAGATCTCAGGAGGGCCGGCCACGACGTCTGGATGTTTGAGGCCCTTCACAAGACCGGCGGCGTGCTGGTGTACGGCATTCCTGAGTTCCGCCTTCCGAAGAAGCTCGTCGAGACTGAGATCGACAAGCTGCGCCAGATGGGTGTCCATATCGAGACCAACTACCTTGTCGGACGCACACGTACCATCCACGAGCTGATGGAGGAGGATGGATTCGACTCCATCTTCATCGCCACCGGTGCCGGGCTGCCTAAGTTCATGAACATCCCGGGAGAGAATTATGTGGGTGTGTTCTCTGCGAATGAGTATCTGACCCGCAGCAATCTCATGAAGGCCTATGATGGTAAGGATGCGCAGACTCCGCTCTATCACGCCAGGAGAGTCGCCGTGTTCGGAGGCGGAAACGTGGCCATGGATGCGGCCCGTACGGCCCTGCGCCTGGGTGCCGAGAATGTCACGGTCATCTACCGCAGGACACGCGGAGAGATGCCTGCGAGGCGCGAGGAAGTGGAGCATGCCCATGAAGAAGGCGTGGACTTCCTCATGCTGAGCCAGCCGGTCGCGATAACTGCGGACGAGACTGGCCGCGTCAACGGGGTGACGATCAGGAAGTGTGAGCTCGGTGAGCCTGATGAGTCAGGAAGGCGCAAGCCCGTTGAGATCGAGGGCAGCGACTACACGCTTCCATTTGACTGCGTGATCGTGGCTATCGGCAACGCTTCCAACCCGCTGATCAAGATGACGACACCTGAAATCGAGGTCAACAGCAGAGGCAATTTCATTGTTGATGAGGCCACCGGAGAGACTTCCATCAAGGGCGTCTTCGCAGGCGGTGATATCGTCCTTGGAGCTGCGACGGTAATCCTGGCTATGGGCCAGGGCCGCCGTGCGGCAGCTGCGATGAACAGGTATCTGGAGAGCAGGTGATGGATTACGGCTGCAGCCGCTTCCTCACTTTCCTGCCGGAGGCGATAGACAAGTTCGCCGCATTCGGCGAGATAGTCCGCAACTGCTCTGTCTTCGACCAGATTGCGGACAGGCATGCCTTTCTGGAGTCAGTGATCAAGCGTGAGAAACTGCAGTCAACCGGCATCGGTCACAGCGTGGCCATAGCCCATGGCAAGGTTCCTCACCTGGACCGGACCAGAATCGCCCTGGGGCTGAGTCAGGACGGAATCCGCTTCGATGACATCTTCCCTCAGCCCGTGCACCTGGTTTTCCTCATTGCCAGCTGTCCTACGAAACAGACAGAGTATGTGAAGGCGCTTTCCTCACTGCTCAGCTGGGTTCATGATGATGAGCTCAGGGCCTGTCTGATAGAGCACAGATTCACTTCCAGCCGGGCCGCCGGCTTCATGAGCATGATGGAAAGTCAGGACTTCCGTCCGGCAGACCAGCAGACATCTTCTCTGTGACCAGCATGTCAACTCTGAGATCATGATCTTCGGCATCGAAGTCCAGAATCCTGGATGAGCTGACAACTCCGATTGTGAACACCCTGCGGCCCTGCATGTAGCGGTCGTAGCAACCAAGTCCTCTTCCAAGCCTCACTCCGTCAGACCTGAATGCAAGCGCCGGGATGACCATCACAGAGTCTTCATCCGGCTCCACTCCAGCGCCCGTGGCCTCCATCACTCCATATGCCCCTCTCACGAGCCCTCCGGTATAGAGCCGGAAGAGCATACTGTTTCCCTCCATTGAGGGAAGGGCAATGCGGGGCCCGATCCCGTACAGTGGCCTTATGTCCACTTCGTCAGGAAGAGGGTGGTAAAGAAAGAGGATTCCTGCTCCGGCAACTTTCTCAATAGAGGAGAGGGCAGAGCAGATCGCAATGCTGTCCTTTTCAGGTACAGCCTTTCCCCTCAGCATCCGTCTCAAAGACCACTTGTCCAAAGCAGGCCTCCTGTAATGGCTGCGAGAATGGCGAGCAGGGGAATATCTCCCGCACCCGGACCCTGCACATTCTGCAGCCTGTATGGGTCATAGGATCTTGCGATCAGGGCATCAGCCCTGTCGGATACTCCGTCCAGCAGCTGCGATACAAGGGAGACGGTTAGTTCTCCTGTACTGCGCACCGGATGTCTGAGGAATGATGCTCCCCGTGCCTTTCTTGCCTGCGATATGTTCATTGCAGTGTCGAAAATCATCGGAATCATCGAGAGAGTCAGCTGCACTGCCGATGCGAATGAGCAGGCGTGACGGCCCAGGACCGGGTGAAGCAGCCGGCCGAGTGCGGAGGCAAGATCATCAATGCTTGTGCAGTCTATGAATGCGAGGGATGCCAGCAGTGACATGGCGAAACGCAGTGTCTCCACTGTTGAGATGAAGATTCCTGATCCCTGCAGGAGCTCGCTGGCCATGATGAAGACGGCAAGAACAGCGAATACAGGACCGTCATGGACATACTGGGCAAGTGGAATGCGGCGGACGGTGCAGGCGGCGGCAAGTGCCAGTGAGAGTACAAGCGCATAGACCGGGGAAGCAATGTTCACGGCTATGCAGTAGACCAGCAGGAGGGCCAGCTTGGAAAGGGGGTGGCAGCGGTCGATCCAGCGGTCAAGGTCCCTTGTGTGGAAGATCATGCCTGCAGCCATGAGAAGTCCTCCAGCGGGAGCGAGGGCACATACACATCGGCCCTGCGCAGCTCGTCAAGGCTTTCCTCTGGCCGGTACTGCCCGCACATGTGCCCGCTGTTCATTATCAGCACCTTTGTCGTGTGGCGCAGGAACTTCTCTACCTCGTGCGACACCACGAGTATCGTATGTCCCTCCTGATGAAGACGCACCAGCGATGAGAGAACCAGTCTTGTTGAAGGGTAGTCAAGTGCGCTGAATGGTTCATCGAGAAAAATGATGTCCGGACGCATTGCGAGCACCCCTGCGATCGTCAGTCTGCGCTTCTCTCCTCCGGAAAGGCTTGCCGGCCGCTGCCGGCGGACTTTGTCCAGTTCCATCACAGCGATCACTTCTTCACGGACAGACTCCACTTCCTCTCTGCTCCAGCCAAGATTCAGTGGCCCGAATGCGATATCCTTTTCCACTGTCTCGCCGACAAACTGCAGCTGGGCATCCTGGAAGACCAGCGCCATCCGCTTCAGTCTCTCACGCCTGTTCTTTGTCAGGTCCACGCCGTCCAGTACTATTCTTCCGCTGTCAGGCTGTATGAGGCCTTTGAGAGCCCTCAGCAGCTGGCTCTTTCCTGCGCCGTTGCGGCCGCACAGCACTGCGAAGTCGCCGCGCTCCAGTGTGAAGGAGACGGAGGACAGAATCCGGCGGTCTCCTAGTTTGAGTGAGAGATTCTCTACAGACAGAAGGTCCTGCATGGCGCCATTCTAGCTGGAGAGGTGCAAAAGGAGAAGGCTTTCCGATATAATTCCCTCCCGTAATGGCAGCAAGTATCATCAAAAGGCTATTGTCGCTGGTCCTGACACTTTTCCTGGTGTCAGCTGCCGTGTATGCGATCGCCAGCGCGATTCCCGGGCAGAGATCCCAGATCCTGATGGGGGATGCCGTCACATCGTATTCCAGCGGCATCCAGGATGAGTGGCCAGGCTATTTTGACTGGCTGGGCAGGGTCCTGCGCCTGGACTTCGGGCGCAGTGCCTTCGGCTCACAGGATGTCTGCAGTCTCATTGCCTCTCGCATTCCGCTGACGGCGGCCCTTTCTCTGACCTCACTTGCTCTCGCGCTGGCAATCAGCCTGTCGATGACAGCTCTCGTGCGGCTTGACCGCTCACGCCTTTCCAGGTTCCTGTACAATACGGTCTCAACTGGCAGCATGTCGCTTCCGTCTTTCATCCTGGCTCTGCTTCTCATACTGGTCTTCGCCGTCGCACTGGGACTTCTGCCATCTGGTGGCTATGTCCCGTTCTCTGCTGATCCGGTGCGCTGCATCCGTTCCCTCATACTGCCTTCATTCTCCCTGGCGCTCATACACTGCGGACTCATCATGAGAATTACGGATTCGGCTCTGGAGCGAGAAGAGAGGAGGGCTTATGTTCCTTCTGCGCGTTCACGTGGTCTTGGAGAGTGGCGCATTGTGAGCATCCATGAAGGTGTGAACATACTTGGAGAGCTTGCCGCGGTCAGCATGCAGTCCCTGGCGGGGCTTTTCACCTCGTCCGCCGCAGTAGAGTACATATTCGCACTGCCCGGTCTTGGCTCCCTCACTGTCGAGGCTGTGGGGCGCAGGGATGTCCCGACTATCGTTGCACTTGTGCTGCTTGGAACGCTGGTGAGCGCGGTGTGCGGCGCCATAGGAGATCTTGCCGGTGACCGTGGCAGGGGGAGGACCCGGTTATGAATCGCAGGTCCCTGTTTTTCCTTCTGGTCTTTGCCGGCCTTTTCCTCCTCTTTCTGCTCTCGCCGCTTTTCTGTCCGGATCCCGATGTCATTGACCTGTCCCAAAGGCTTCTGCCACCCGGACCAGGGCACCTGTTCGGCACTGACACAATGGGGCGGGATCTCCTGTCCCGCGTGCTGGCCGGTGGCAGGCTGTCCTATCTCGTCGGGCTGCTGACCACTGCCATTATAGCAGTCATCTCGCTCTTTCTGGGACTGGCCGCAAGCGCGGACCGGAGGCTGGATACAGTCATTCTCCGCCTGTGTGACTCATTCAAGGCCCTTCCAACCAGTCTGCTCGCGATCCTGCTGATGATGCGCTTCGGAGGCGGGGTCGCAAGCATGGTCGCCGCCCTCGTCGTGGTGAACATACCGCAGAGTGTGCGTCTTGTACGTGCCCGGGCCCTGGCGGTCGAGTCGGAGGACTTCATCCTGGCAAAGAAGAGCCTGGGCCTGGGCAAATGGGAGATCGTGTTCGGGACAGTGTCCCTTCATGTGCTGGACATCCTGGCCGTCCAGTGCGCCTTCATATTCTCTTCCTCAATCATGGCAGAGGCTGCATTGAGCTTCATCGGTGCCGGAATGGGGCCGGAAGCCGCCAGCTGGGGCACGATACTTGATGAGGGCCGTGACGTGATCTACCAGGCCTGGTGGATGATAGTGTTCCCGTCTGCCTTCATCTTTCTGAGCGTTCTCTCGCTCAACATGATTGCCTCTTCGCTCCGCCGGGACTAGAATTTGCACATGCTGGAAAAAGGAGCCTTTGGAAAAACATACTCAGCACAGGCTGTGGAGCTTCTGGAAAAGTTCTGCACGATTCCTGCCCCCTCCTGTCATGAGGATGCGCGTGTCAGTGCGATAGTCACCTGGCTGAGAGAGAACGGGATCAGCGGCTGCAGGGTAGACGCTGCGAAGAATGTGATCATTCCATACAATGATGACGGACAGTGCGCTCTTGACGTCTTCGCCGCACATACTGATGTCGTCTTTCCGGATCTTGAGAATCTGCCGGTGAGACGGGAAGGTGACAGGCTTTACTGTCCCGGTGTCGGTGATGATACTGCGAACTTTGTTGCCCTGCTCATGTATGCCAGGCAGTTTTTCCGTGACCGTGTGGAGACCGGAAGGGGTGTCCTCTTCGTCTGCAATTCCTGCGAGGAAGGCCTTGGAAACCTGAAAGGCGTGCGCCGTCTCTTTGATGATTATGGTGACAGGATTGCCAGCTTCACCTCATTCGACAGCGTGCTTGGAAATGGTATTGTCACTACGGCCGTCGGAAGCGAGCGCTACAGGATAACGGTCCATACCGAAGGAGGCCACTCATACAAGGACTTTGGCGCACGCAATGCGATTGCCATACTCTCTTCTGTCATCACCAGGCTGTACGGGCAGTCGACTGACAGCCGCCTGACAACATACAATGTGGGTACCGTCAGCGGCGGGACCAGCGTGAACAGCATAGCCCAGAATGCTGAGTGCACTTACGAGTTCCGGGCGGTTGAGGCGCGCAGCCTTGACCGCATGAGGTCATCATTTGAGTCCATCATCTCATCCTTCAGAGCCAGGAATATCGATATCGGAACGGAATACATAGGGCTGAGGCCCTGCGGCGGAGAGGTGGACATCAGCCGGCTGCTGTCAAAGGCTGAGAAGGTCCTTTCGTCCTACTCACAGCCGCTGACCCGCGGCGCGAGCTCAACGGACTGCAATATTCCTCTCTCCCTTGGCATTCCCGCCATCTGTTTCGGCCTGATTTATGCTGAGGGAACGCATACAAGACAGGAGTGTGCCGATCTGTCGACATACTCACTCGGACTGGATCTCGGCTGGGACTATATCCTGAGCGTTGTCCTGGATGACTGAGGCCTTACTTGACGCGTTCTTCCTGATCCTCTCGTGATAAAAGAAGTTCACGACAACGGGAGGGGCGCTGAAAGGGCGGGTGAAACTGTTGTCATTTATCCTGTATTCCAGCCCGAGAGAGCTGGTGTATGCTGCCAGCTCACGGTCAAGCTCCTCCCACCAGGACATGTCTTTTCTGTTATATATCCGCTCGTAAAGCGGGGTCAGTTCCGGTCTCTTTTCCCTTATATAGCTGAGAATGACGGATTTGAAAGCGCCGCGGAGGTTCAGGTTCTCAAGCCAGATCAGGTTGCACTGGTCCTTCACGGTCCGGATGATGGCCTTCACATCGGTTATTCCCGGGAAGATCGGAGATATGAAGCAGGTCGTCCTCACGCCGCTGTCATGGAAGATCTTCATCGCCCCCAGCCTCCGTTCAACCGGGACCGCACTGTCCATATCAGCGCGGAAGCTCTCATCCAGAGTGTTCACGGACCAAGCTACCTGGGCCTGTGGAAAGTTTCTGATCAGGTCCAGATCTCTCACAATGAGATCAGACTTGGTGGAGATGCTCAGCCTGATGCCGCTTCCGCTGAGTTCTTCAAGCAGTGTCCTGGTCCGTTTGAATACCGCTTCCTGAGGATTGTATGGATCTGTCACTGAAGACAGGAACACCGTCCTGCCCCTGTATTTCTCAACATTCTCCAGCGGTGACCAGAACTTGACGTCAAGAAACCTTCCCCAGTCTTCCCTGTGCCCGGTAAAGCGCCGCATGAATGAGGCATAGCAGTATTTGCAGGCATGTGTGCAGCCCACATATGGATTAGCGCAGTAGTCGCTGGCGGGGAGGTTGGACTTTGTCAGTATGCACTGGGTTTCAATTTCTGAGATCCTGATGTCTTCCATGTGAGAAACTTCTCTTGTGAACGGTTGAAAGTCAAGCTGTGGCGGGAATGGAAATCACGTGATAAGCTGTAGTCCAGATACAGGAGGTTGCTATGACCGGTTTTGATCTTGCCTGTTCAGGACTCTCGTTTGAGAGCGGAGACGGCTGCCGTTTTCTGGGCCGTACTTATGATATGTTCGGTACGCTGGATGCGAACAGGATCACCTGCATCGCCCCGGGCTATGAGCTTGGGCTGTCTCCGTCCGGGAAAGGAGCCTCCGTGAAGCTGGAATATGGACTGATCGGAAACGCGATCAGGGGACCTTCTTTCTCCATATTCACTGACGGAATCAACTCTCAGGGACTCATGGCCACGCTCCAGAACTATCCGGACTGCGCCTGCTACAATACGAACAGGGGACCGGAAAACACTGATCTTCATCCGGCCTTCTTCATTCCATACATTCTGGGCACGTGCTCATCTGTGGCTGAGGCTGCCGTGAAGCTTGAGAGGATCAATTTCACGGATGAGCCTGTCTTCGGCGCTCCGATGTCAGTGCACTATCTTCTGTCTGACATCACCGGTGAGGCAGTCATCGTGGAACCTGACTGTGGCGGCATCAGCGTGTACCGCAACTCGATTGGTGTCATGACGAACGCTCCCGGGTATAAATGGCATCTTGAGAATCTGAGAAACTATGTCGCGCTGTCCAATATTCACACGCCGTCAAGAAGCATTCTGGGCAAGACCATACGTCCCTTCGGGCATGGAACTGGCGGTAGTTTCGGTCTTCCGGGCGGATACTCGTCTCCGGACCGCTTCGTGAGACTCGCTTTTGCCAAGGAATTCTCCCCGGCGGTGGAGAAGGAAGTGGACGCTGTCACAAGAATGTTCGAGCTGTTCTCCACTGTGAACGTGCCATCCGGCATGCTTCGCTCTTCGGCTGACGGCCCGGATTATGAGTCCACCCTCTGCACCTGTGTTATGTGTGCTCAGAGCTGTACGTATTATTTCTCTCCCGCTGCGGACAGGAGGATCAGTGCCTACAGGCTGGACAAGGCGCTTTCCGCCATGCCGGAGGACACGAGGATAGTCTATTACGACATTCCTTCGTCACAAGACATAGACTTCGTTGTCTGAAGACAGCCAACGGTGGCATGGTGATCGTTGACTGCCAGCCGCCTGCTTGCTCCCGCTGTCCTCAGTTGAAGGATGTGAATTTCTGCGGGCCGACACTGCTGAAAAGGGAGGAGATGTCTACACCTTTTCCAGGTACGAAGAACATCGGATTCTCTCCAACATCCAGCTGTTCGCCATTTACAACGACAATAGGGTTGTAATAGTCCGGATCATGACTGGCCTCGACCTCAAAAATGCAATCATCAGCAAGCTTCAGCACACCTTTGAAACTGACTGTCTCTGGTGATCCGCGGCCAATTCTCTGCTCCATCACGGCATCGCCCCAGAATGTGTATCCGGTATCTTCGTCCAGGACATATCCGTTGTAGCTTATAGTGACGATCCGTGTGTCGCCTTCTTCCTGTTCAATCTGTGCACTGAATGTGTCCTGTTCCTCTTGTGTAAGCAGCTTGTCTATGTCTGTTTCAGAGTCAAAAAGCCATGATTACCTTACTTGCAGGCCAGCTCAGGTCGTCGAACATGTCTGTGAACAGCTCTACAGGAAGTTCATCCTCATCAACATATGCAGAAAGGAAGTCCGATCCGGAAGTGTTGACTTCAGGATAGTCGATGGCGAATGATTCTCCGGCCCCGAAAGCTGACAATGAGGCTGCTGACAAAATCAGAACGGACAAAATGAATGAAATTCTTTTCATGGCGTATACCCTATCATTTGAAGGCAATAAGTGCTTTCACCTGGATGCACTTTACCCAGTTTCTCCATTTTCCTCCAGTGCGGGCACGGAATCTGAGTATTTATCACACAATTGCAGAAGAATCTGATTTGCTGATCTATGGCCATTTTCAATGGATGCGTCTCATAAGAGAGTTGCTGGTGAGTCTGATTCGTACAATCGAAACGGGCACATTTTACCAGATTGGAAGCGGTGAACAATTAATTTAGAAACTTTTTCAAGATTGTAGTTGAGCGTTTTAGTAAAGCATTTTACAATAGGGTTATCATTCCATAGTAAAAAGGAGGAAATGATGAAACGTGTTATCCTGATTTTGACGCTTATTGTCTCAGCAATGGCACTATGGGCAGGGGGAGCTTCTGAAAAGTCAGAGGTTTATTACCTGAATTACAAGGCAGTAGCGGCTGATATCTATACAGATTCAGTTGCTCCTAAGTTTGAGGAAGAGACAGGAATTTCCCTGAAGGTGATCACCGCTGCTTCAAATCAGTATGATCAGACACTGAAGAGTGAGCTTGCAAAAAGTGATCCACCGGATATCTTCCAGATCAATGGTCCTGTAGGCATGAGCATGTATCCAAATGATCTTGCACCTCTGGAAGATACAGAGTTTTACAAGCTTCTAAACGATAAATCAACAGCATTGAAAGATTCTGAAGGTCATGTTGTTGGTATCCCATATGCGCTTGAGGGCTTCGGAATAATATACAACGACGCTATTATGCGTGCCTATTTTGCCCTTCCGGACAAAGCCGTTGACATCAGCAGTGCAGAAGAAATCAACTCATTTGATCTGCTCAAGGCTGTAGTAGAAGATATGACAAAGCATAAAGATGAACTGGGTATTCAGGGTGTTTTTGCTGCTACAGCAATGGCTCCAGGTTCAGACTGGAGATGGACAAACCATCTGATGAACATGCCACTTTGGGCTGAATTCAGTGAAAATGAGCTTGGGTTGAGTGCAATGGATGCTGGTCTCGCAGCAACAGAGTTTGAATTCAAATCCCAAAATCTCGCGCAAGCTGTAGCATGAACACCCTTCAATTCTCATAATTCTTTGTAATTAAATTGATTGGAGAGTTTACTTGTACTTGTTTCAGTGCTACAATATGTAGCATGAAAGAAGAATACAAATACGTATGGGAGAAATCCCGAAATCTATATAGAGTCGTCATCGACCATCCTACTTACGACAAGGAGTCTCAGAAGACTATCCATCACTATGTGACGGTAGGCAAAGCCAAGGAAAAGAACGGAGAGATTGAATTCGGAGCAAAGTACCTTCTCGAGCATCAGGGCAAGATTTCACAGCAGCAGAAACCTCAAGTTCCTGTTGCGAAGGAGACTGTACTTTGCGGAGAAAGGATCGTGTTGGATGAAGCTGCCAGGAGAACAGGTCTCAAAAGAATCCTGACTTCCACAGTAGGAAAGGAGAATGCAGAGAAAATTCTGCAGCTTGCTTACTACTGGAATTGCACGGGCGCAGCTCTTTGCGACTCGGCGGCATGGTTCAAGGAAAGAGGCTTTCCCGAACTGTCATCGCCCAGGATAAGCGAACTGATGAGGGTGCTCACTGAAGAATACTGTTCCTCCTTCATCAGGAAGTGGGTTCAGAAGAAAGCATCAAGCAGGAAGATATGCTACGATATAACAAGTGTAAGTACCTATGCCAGCGACATCGATATCGCGGAGTACGGTTACAACAGGGATCATGAACGCTGGCTAAAACAGGTAAACCTTGCAATGGTTGCCGATCAGGAGACCCATATGCCTCTGGCCTTCAGGGAGATACGAGGATCGGTAAATGATGCGTCCACTCTGGTTAATACAGTTAGCGAGCTCATCGCATATGATGCGAAGCCTGAAGGCCTTGTCATGGACAGGGGATTCTGGACAGAATCAAACATATCATATCTGGCAGAAAACGGCGTAAAATGCATGATTCCTGTGCCATCAAAGCTTTCTTGGAGCAAGAAACTCATTAAAGAGATGAAGGCACGAGTATATGAGAATTCACCATATGTGGATGCCGATGATGAAGCCACCTACTGGTACACGGTATATGATCCGCGCAAAGAAGGACGACGAGTATGGGCTCATCTCTTCTATTCGCCTAGGCTTGAAAGCGACAGGAAGGACAGCTTCATGAGGAAGTACCATAGGTGCAAGCAGGAGCTTATGGACGAGTCTCCTATCGAGTCCCATCAGAGGTTCTATGATGAGTATTTTGAACTTTCTACTAGAGGAAGAGGAGGAAAACTCCACGTTAAAGAGAAGTACCATATGGATGAAATCCTAGCAAATGAGAATTTCGGCTACTGGATCCTCTATACGGACTTCGAGAAGGATGCGTTGCAGGCTCTTCTCACATACAGGGACAGGAACTTCATCGAAGTCGGCTTCGATGACATGAAGGGTTCCACCGATGGCAGGCGTCTTCGCGTACATTCTACCGATGCCGTCTATGGTAGGCTGTTCCTTCAGTTCTGCTCACAGATTCTCAGGACAGAATTGCGCACCATGACAGAAACCTTTAGAAAGGAGACAAGAAAGTATGCGACATCTCCTAGGGATATGCTCTATAGAATGAGAAGTCTTACGAAGATACGATACAAAGGAAGGTACAAGGACCAGTATGTCACACTCTCAAAAGGGCAGCGCCTAATACTTGAAGACATTGGTATTGATCTCGATCTCAACTCCGACAGTGATACGGCAGATACGGAAGCACTCATAAACTCCGATCATGCTTGATTGAAAAGAGCCTGAGGTCGATTGAAAAGGTAAAAGCAACCCTTACCGAGTAAATGCAACTTTGTAAAGGCAAATGCAACTGTCATGAGTCA
>CALXOO010000006.1 GCA_944390045.1 uncultured Spirochaetales bacterium
GGCGGGCTGACGGCCGGCACGGAGAAATGTGCAGTTAATCTGCTTATTATGGCCTTTTTCGCACTTTTCCTATATATTGGTGCAAGGAGTTTTTTAATGAGACGGATAATCGCGCTGATACTGCTTGTAGTGCTGTGCCTCGCGGCACCTCTTTTCGCGGATGCCACATCATCTGATGCCGGCAGCCAGACCGGCACTGCACTGGAAGGGCAGTGGTGGTACGGCAGGACAATCGAGGCATTCACCTTCAATGGACTTCAGAACGTTTCGCAGCGCACCGCTGGTGCGGTTGTGCGCCCATATGTGGGCCAGGTCTTTACGACAGAGCTTGAGAACGAGATCAACAACAGTCTGTACAGCCAGAGCTGGCTTGAGTATGTCGAGTCGATGGAGATGATCCTCAATCAGGCCACCGGAGGAATGACGGTGTGCATCACCCTGCATGAGATCGCAATGGTAAGCGAGATAGCCTTCAGCGGCAACGACGAGCTCAGCAGCCGCTCGCTTGTCGAGCAGCAGAGCATACAGACCGGCGACTTTTTCTCTCCTGGCCTGCTCAGGGCCAATGCCTCACAGGTCCAGACATATTATCTTTCCCGCGGTTTCGCCGAGGCCACTGTCCAGGCCTACAGTGAAATCAATGAGGAAGACAATACTGTCCGCATTGTCTATGAGATCTCGGAGGGGCCTCAGTACAAGATAAGCTCGATTAACTTCACCGGCATCAGCGCCTTTGCCGCCAACGACCTCAAGCGGGAGATGACGAGCAAGGAACGCAGCTTCTTCAGAAGCGGAAATTTCGTTGCCTCCACAATGGACCAGGACCTTGTCACTCTGCAGAATTACTACCGTGACAACGGCTATGCCGACGCTGTCGTGAGCGGTTATGAGCTTGCCGACGTCACGCAGGAAGGCGACAAGTACCACATGGTCGACGTGAACATCACGGTTGAGGAGGGCGAGCAGTGGCTGCTCGGCAGCATCACTTTCACCGGCAACACGGTCTTCAGCGATGAGGAGATCCAGAGCGCCATCTATCTCAGGAGCGGAATAGTACACAACCAGAGCGATATCCTGGCCCAGATACAGGCCGTTGCCAGCCTCTATTACAATGACGGGTACATCCAGACAATGATCAATCCGGTCGCGACCCGGAACGCCGAGACGCACACTGTAGATTACGAGCTGCAGATCACTGAGAGCGGCCAGTCCGTCATCGAGCGCATCGTGATCACGGGAATGACAAAGACAAAGCCCTATGTCTTCGAACGCGAGCTTGAGCTCCATGTGGGCGATGTCTTCAGTCAGGACGCGCTCCAGCGCAGCGGACGCAACATCCTCAACACTGGACTCGTCACAGACATCCAGACCGGGCTCTACCAGGGTGAAGGCGAGAACGGAGTCGTTTTGGAGATCGCCGTGGAGGAGGGCAACCAGATGCAGCTGCAGTTCGGTGCGACCTTCGGCGGAACAGTTGACGGCTTCCCTGTCTCCGGCTTCCTTCAGTGGTCAGACACCAATATCTTCGGCACCGGACGTGACTTCGCCATCAACACGACGCTTTCTCCCGACACCCAGTCACTCAGCCTCTCGCTCTCCGACAGCTGGGTCGGAAAACAGAGGTGGTCCAATGCTGTCACCCTTTCTTTCGAGAGAAACCATGATGACAACGTGCTCCAGCGCGGAACCGGATCACCGTACTACGACGGAAGGGACAAGGAGAACGTGACATACCCGCTGGGCTTCACCTCGAATGCGGCCTGGGACGCCGCTGGCAAGCGCACCAGCGCCTCCACCGACCTGATGAGCTATGAGTTCTACTCGTTCTCAGTCGGCTACAACACCGGATACACCTGGAACTTCATCCCCGGTGACCTTACAATCTCCGGAGGACTCTCGCTCGGACTGTCGAGGGCATATTACGACAGCAGCTACGATCCCTATGAGGAGCTGATCAAGAAGTATCATGACAGGTGGCAGTTCTCCAACCGCCTCTCGGTCTCACTGACCTGGGATGGAAGGGATCTTGTGACTGACACCACCAGGGGCTACATGCTCTCTGGCTCATATACCTATGCAGGAGGCATTCTGGGAGGACTGAGCAACTACAACAGACTCTCGTTCTCTGCTGCCGGATACATCCCTCTCTTCACATACACGAATGATGTGGGGGAGAGCAGGTCTCTGGTCCTCAGCGGAACGACATCGCTTTCCGTCATGCTTCCGCAGTACTGGAACAACAGCTATGAGCACGGCTGGGACTGGTATTCTCCTTTCGAGGGTGCCACCCGCTATGAGATGCTCTACCTTGACGGAATGAATACCGGCCGCGGTTTCGATGTCCAGCTGTACAAGAGCTTCCTGTGGCACAACCAGATCGACATGAGCTATCCGCTCGTGCGCAACGTGCTCAATGCCGAAGTCTATATCTCCGGTGATGCGACGGTCGACGATCTTGAGGATCTGACCAGCTTCAGCGCACTGCACTGGTACTTCTCCACCGGCTTCGGAATCAAGCTGCGGATTCCTGGCTTCCCGCTCGGCCTCTACTGGGCCAAGACTGCGGAATGGGACAACACCAGCGGCTTCCGCTTCAACAACGGACAGATCCTCGGCGGCCAGATAGTGCTTGCAATCACGACATCGATCTACTAAATTGTAGTTCCATGGCCGAAAAGACAGATCTTACGCCGATGATGAGGCAGTATCAGGAGATCAAGGAAAAGCATCCTGATGAAATCCTCTTCTTCCGGCTTGGGGATTTTTATGAAATGTTTGACAGCGACGCCGTTGAGGTGTCGCGTCTTTTGAATCTGACGCTTACCCGCCGCAGCGGTCAGCCCATGTGCGGTATTCCCTATCATGCCGCGAAAAGCTATCTCAAGCGGCTGCTGGATGCCGGACGCAAGGTGGCCATCTGCGAGCAGCTCCAGCTGTCTTCAGGGGGCAGGGAGCTGGCCAGGCGGGAGGTGGTCCAGATCTATACACCGGGCACTGTCGTCGACGATGAGTATCTGGACAGCTTCAGCGACAACTACATCCTTGCTGTCAACATCCAGAAAGGTCAGACATATACGGCCTACTGTGACATCTCCACAGGAAGCTTCCTTGTCAAAGACCTGGGACGGGATGCCGGTTTCAGCAATCTCTCAAGCCTGATGGCCACGACCAGCATCAGCGAGGTCCTGGTCGCTGACGATCTTTATTTCACTGACAAGGAACTGAGAAACGTTCTTGACACCAGCGGGGCAATAGTGACCAAGCTTCCCGCCTGGTATTTCACTGTAAAGGAAGGTCTGGGGCGCATCAGGTCCGTCCTGGGAGTCGACAATCCTTCTGTCTTCGGCATTGAGCCGAAAAGCCAGCTGCTCAAGCCCATCGGGGCGCTGCTGCGCTATGCGGCTGAAATGAGCCACAGCGAACTGGGACAGGTAGAGAATATCCGCATTGTCGATGATTCGGGCAGACTCCTGCTTGATGATGCCACCAGCCGGAATCTCGAGATTGTCAGATCCATACAGAACGGTACTGGTGCATACACGCTTTTCTCGGCACTTAACCAGACCTGCACCGCAGCCGGCAGCCGGGCGCTGAAGGAGCGGCTGCTGCATCCCGATGCGGATGCCGCACGGATCAGGAGCAGTCTTGACTGGACTGGAAGACTTGTTGATGACGTGGATGAGCGCAGCCGCATAAGGGAGCTGCTGTCCTCATCCGCGGATCTGGTGAGACTTGCCTCCAAGCTTGAGATGAAGCGTTCTGTTGTCCGTGATCTCGTTGCGATCCGCCAGTCACTTTATTCTTTCTTCTCGCTTGTCGGCGGCAACGGCTCCTATCTTGAGCTGATGGATGACGAGATAGCCGACGGAGAGGCGCTTGTCTCTCTTGCGGATACGATTGGAAAGGCCATCAATCCGGAGTGCACCAATGACAGGGACAGCGGGAATGTGATACTTCCCGGTTTTGATGACGAGCTTGACCGGCTGCGCGGTATTTATGACCATGGTTCAGCGCTGCTTGACGACTATCTTGAGAAGGTCAGGGCGGAAAGCGGGATAACGACGCTGAAATGCTCATCGAACAGGATAATAGGTGTCTATCTGGAGGTTCCCAAGAGCCAGCTTGCGAAGGTTCCTGACTATTTCATCCGGCGTCAGACGCTGGTTGGCGGAGAGCGATTCACCACACAGGAGCTTTCCCGGCTGGAGGCTGAGATAAACTCGTCCCAGCAGGAGGCTGAGGAAAGGGAGAGGGCAATCTACAATTCGATAGTCGCCAGGGCCGCGGCGCTCACCTCAGACCTGGTATCAATCGGCCGCCTTTTCAGCCGGCTAGATGTCTACCAGTGCTTCGCCACCGTATCCAGCCAGTACGGATACACGAGACCTGAAATTGTGGAGGATGGTGAGCTCGAGATAGAGGATGGCCGGCATCCAGTGGTTGAACAGCATCTTCCCTCCGGATCCTTTGTCCGCAATGGCTTCAGCACTGCATCCAGCCGTTTCGCACTGATCACAGGTCCGAACATGGCAGGAAAGAGCACCTTCCTGCGGCAGAATGCGCTCATCATACTGATGGCGCATGCCGGCTGCTTCGTGCCGGCGGGCAAGGCGGTGATTCCTGTGTGCGACAGGATTTTCTGCCGCGTGGGCTCAAGCGACAATCTGGCCCGCGGTGAGTCGTCATTCCTGGTGGAGATGCAGGAGTCCAGTTTCATACTGCGCAATGCCGGACGGCACAGCTTCGTCATAATGGATGAGATCGGCCGTGGAACCAGCACTCAGGACGGAATGAGCATCGCATATGCCATAATGATGTATCTGCGCAAGCTGGGCTGCATCACGCTTTTCGCGACGCACTACCATGAACTGACTATGCTTGATTCGCGCGACATCCAGCTTCTTACCCTGAGCGTCAGGCAGGACAGGGGAGGAATCGTCTTCCTCCGGCGCATCATGGAGGGTGTGGCTGAAAGCAGTTACGGCCTGCATGTCGCCCGAATGGCGGGAATACCATCTTCAGTCATCAGGGACGCAGCCAGTTTCCAGAAGCGTCATTTCGCTGACTACGGGATGGACACATCAGCTTCCCAGCTTGACCTTTTCGTGGACAGTGCGGCCGTGGCAGGTGATGAAAAGGACCGCATTCTTGACGAGATCGCAGACTTCGACGTCTCCGGCTCGACTCCTCTCGAGGCCATGCTCCTCGTGACCAGGCTGCAGGAAGAGCTCCGCTCATCAGGCAGAAAGTGAGGTATTCTTTTTCCTCAGAGAAAAAACTGCCTGCTTATTGACACTGTGCGCCATCTGGCAATATCCTAAGCACAGTTCAATTTTCTTAAGGAAAGGGAACCCAGCAATGGTGTTCCTTTTTTTGTGGATGGAGAATGCTGGCTAAAGGAATAGAGAATGATCCGCTTTTCTGCGGAATGGAGAAGATACTTTCTCCGATGGGCTTCAGGGTCGTGGACGTATCGCGCAGCGACAGTCCCCGCTCGATTCAGCTGCACCTTGTCGTCTACTGTGCCGACCATGAGATAAACACAGACGATCTGGCGGCGGTCTACAACATTGTTTACCCGCGATACAGCGTGCTGTGGAACACGAGGGATCTCGTGCTTGAGGTCTCGTCGCCAGGGCTGCAGAGGACGATAAAGGATGAGTATGAGCTGCAGGTCTTCACGGGCCGGCTGATCAAGGTGTACAGCAGCGAGCTTTCAAGCAATGTCGAGGGTGTGATAAAGTCCTGTGACGGGACTTCTCTCGTCCTGGAAGCTGCGCTCGTTGTGGACAGGAACGAAAAACATGACGAGCTTTCGATCCCCCTTGCGGAGATCCAGAAGGCGAAACTGACATACCGTTGGGAGGAAAAGAAGTAATGGCAACAGATCTCAAGGAAGCCATAAGGCTGATGATTGAAGAGAAGAACTACACACATGACATGGTCCTCGAGACCATCAGGGAGTTCGTCAAGGCGGCCTACAAGAGGAAATATGGCACGGACCAGAATGTTGAGATCAGCTTCTCTGAGGACGATGAGCTCACCGTCTGCGCAAGGAAGACTGTTGTCGACGAGGACCACTACTACAACGAGGTGACAGAGATCCCGCTTGATGAGGCCCAGGAGCTGACTGAGGATGTCGAGATCGGTGACGAGGTCCTTATCCCGCTTGATCTTTCCACCTTTGACCGCGGTTCTGTCCAGAGCGCAAAGCAGCGCGCCCAGCAGACTTTCAAGGAAGTGCAGAACAACAGGACTTACAAGGAGTTCAAGGCGAAGGAGGGCGAGATCATCCTCTGCTATGTCAATTCGGTCCTTCCCAACGGCGACTTCAGGCTGAATGTCGGAGGTGGCGTTGAGGGAATCCTTCCCAAGAAGAACCAGTCCCCCAGAGAGATCTATGAGCTCGGCGGGGAGGTGAAATGCTATCTTGAGAAGGTCGAGAACGCGGACAGCGTCCGTGATCCGCAGATCAACCAGAAGGGCAGGAAGCAGAAGAAGGATGTCAGGATCATCCTCTCCAGAACAAGCCCGCGTCTTGTCGAGAAGCTGCTTGCGATCCAGGTGCCTGAGATCTACGACAGGGAGGTTGAGATAGTCAGGACCGTCAGGCAGGCCGGTATAAGGACCAAGGTCGCAGTCAGGGCCAACAGCCGCGACATTGATCCGGTCGGTGCGACAGTGGGACTCAAGGGCAACAGGATCCAGGCCGTGATCACCGAGCTCGAGGGTGAGAAAATAGATGTCATCCCATATGACGAGAATCCGATCAACTTCATCGCCAGCGCCCTTACTCCGGCCCATGTCGAGAAGGTCTATCTTGTGGACATGACGACCAAGAGGGCCATCGCCATTGTGAATCAGAAGGATGTCGGCCTTGCCATCGGCCCGAAGGGCAGCAATGTCAACCTCGCCAACAGCCTCTGTGACTGGATGATAGAGGTCATGACGCAGGAGCAGTTCGATGAGCTTGATCTGACACAGGAAACCAGGGAAAGGGCTGAGGCCATCTTCTCAAGTGATGAGGAGGCTGCCCCTGCTGAGGAGCACCAGCTCACTCCCGAGGAGCTCGGCATTGACGAGAACGAGACACTGCTGAGCGATCTCAACCTCGATCCCGAGCTTGTCAAGAAGCTCAACTTCCACGACATCTATACGGCAGAGGAGTATTTCAACCTCACTGACGAAGAGCTCGCCGAGATCGGTCTCACCGATGAGGAGAAGGCCTCCATCAGTGATCTGATCTATGTCGAGGAAGAGACAGAGGAGGAGTTTATCTGTCCCCGCTGCGGAGCCACTGTCAAGGTGGGAACCACTGTCTGTCCCAGCTGTGGTGCCGAGTTTGAATTTGAGGAATGAGGAATAGCTGATGAGCGAAGAGAAGACGAAGATAAGAGTTATCAAGAAGGCCTCGAGCAGCCCGGCACCGGCACCGGCTCCGGCGCCGAAGCCCGCGGCGGCCAGCGCGCAACAGCCGGAGAAAAAGGTCGTCGTAATAAAGAAAAAGATCGTACAGGTCAAGGCAAAGGTAAAAGAGGACAGGCCCGCAGAACCAGAGAAGCCGGCCGCCCCAGCGCCATCAGCTCCGGTACAGGAGAACACTGCCGCGGCTCCCTCACAGCCTGTTTCCAGACCGGCAGCCCAGCCTGCGGCGAAGCCCAGGCCCCTTGTCCAGCCGGCGGCAAGCAGACTGGCCTCGACTGTTCCTGCAGCCAACCGCAATCTGGTCGGCGGAGAGAGAGTCAAGAGCACAGTGCTCAACGGACCCGTCGTCATAAAGAATGCAAACCTTCCTCCTGTTCCGGGACAGATGGTTTCAGGTACCCCTGCCTCCAACAGGCCCAGAGTTGTCGGAATTGTCGGCGGAAGGCCGACCAATAACCGTCAGGGACAGGGCCGCTATAACGGAAACGGAGGTCAGGGGCAGGGCAACTGGCAGAACAGGCGTTTCAACGGCCAGGGCCAGGGACAGGACGGTGCACGCCGGCCATTCAACCGTGAGGGCGGTTTCAGCCGTCCCGGTGCGCCCGGCTCACAGCGTCCTTCCTCATTCGGCCGTCCCGGCGCCCGTCCCATGGGAAGTCAGGGCGAGGCCTCTATGGACCTGAACCAGAAGGGCGGTGCCAGGAAGCCTGCCGGAAAGCGCAAGGAGGGAACCGATTACAGGACCCGCCGCGATCAGGAAGTGGATTTCCAGTATCAGCAGAAGAAGAAGGAGGAGAGCAAGCTCGCCGCCGTGCCCAAGTCCATTGACATAATGGAGAACATCACGGTCAGCGACCTGGCCAAGAAGATGAACCTCAAGGCCAGCG
Organism: uncultured Spirochaetales bacterium; assembly: GCA_944390045.1. Classification (GTDB taxonomy): domain Bacteria; phylum Spirochaetota; class Spirochaetia; order Sphaerochaetales; family Sphaerochaetaceae; genus Bullifex. Next base: position 8,313 of record CALXOO010000006.1, read on the forward strand.
ACATCATCTCCAAGCTCTTCAAGATGGGCATGATGGTCACCATCAACCAGCAGATTGACCATGAGACTGCCGAGATCATCGCAAGTGAGTTCGGCTGTGAGGTCCACCTTGTCTCACTGTATGACGAGACTGTCATCGAGGGAGAGGAGGACCGGCCGGAGGACATGGTCCCACGCGCTCCGATCGTCACGATCATGGGTCATGTCGACCATGGAAAGACCAAGCTTCTGGACGCCATCCGCTCAAGCGACGTCGCCGGCGGAGAGTTCGGCGGCATCACACAGCACATCGGCGCATACAAGGTCAATGTTCCGGGCCGCGGCGATGTCGTCTTCCTTGACACGCCGGGCCATGCGGCATTCAGTATGATGAGGGCACGCGGTGCGCAGGTGACTGACATTGTCGTCCTGGTCGTCGCTGCCAATGACGGCGTCATGCCGCAGACCAGGGAGGCCATTGACCATGCCAGGGCGGCGAATGTCCCAATAATCGTTGCGATCAACAAGTGCGATCTTGCGGACAGCAACCCGGAGCGCGTCATGCAGCAGCTGTCAGACATCGGACTGGTGCCCGAGGAGTGGGGCGGACAGACGCTCTACTGCAGGATCTCCGCACTCAAGAAGGAAGGTATCGACGATCTGCTCGACACTATCCTTCTCCAGGCTGAGATGCTTGAGCTCCGGGCCAATGCGAACTGCCGCGCGGTCGGAAAGGTGCTCGAGAGCAGGATCGACCAGGGCCGCGGTACTGTGGCGACTGTCATCGTGCAGAAGGGTACGCTCCATCAGGGCGACTACTACGTGGCGGGAATCTATCCGGGCCGCGTGCGCGCCATGTTCGACGACAAGGGCAAGAAGATCCAGGAGGCCGGACCCAGCACGCCGGTCGAGATCATTGGTCTGTCCAACATTCCTTCTGCCGGAGATCCCTTCCAGGTAACTGAGGATGAGAAGCAGGCCAGGCTCGTCGGTGCCAAGAGACAGGAACTTGAGAGACTGGGCAACAGCGGTGCCACCAACAAGGTCACTCTGGATACACTCTATGAGAAGATCCGCGAGGGAGAGATCAAGGACTTCAACGTCATCATCAAGGGCGATGTCCAGGGTTCTGTCGAGGCGCTGCAGGGAACGCTCCAGAAGCTCAGCACTGACGAGATCAGGCTTAATGTCATCCGCGCTTCCGCTGGTGCCATCATTGAGAGCGACATCACCCTGGCTGCGGCCAGCAATGCCCTGGTCATCGGCTTCAACGTGCGTCCCACGCCGCGCGCCCAGGCCCTTGCCGAGCAGGAGAAGGTCGAGATCAGGAAGTATAACATCATCTATGATGTGGTTGATGACATCAAGGCTGCCATGGAGGGCATGCTCTCTCCTGAGATCCGTGAGATCGACTGCGGCCGTGCCGAGGTCAGGGAAGTCTTCCGTGTTCCCAAGATCGGAATGGTCGCCGGATGCTACATCCTTGACGGAAAGGCCACCAGGACCTGCTTTGTCCGTGTTGTCCGTGACTCGATCCAGATCAACAAGGAGAATATCCGCATTGCCAGCCTGAAGAGGTTCAAGGATGATGTGAAGGAAGTCGCCGCCGGCTACGAGTGTGGTATCGGACTGGAGGATTTCCAGGATATCCAGAAGGGTGACATTCTGGAGTTCGTGCAGATGCAGGAAGTCGCAAGGAAGCTGAATTTGGACGTATGAGCAATTATTCCACAGGAAGACTCGAAAGCCGTGTGATGGAGGCGGTCTCGACGATGATCGTGACAGGTGTGATCAAGAATCCGCACCTGTCGCGGTTCACCTCCGTCACTGATGTCAAGCTCTCGAGCGACAACGCATACGCGACAGTCTATGTGTCGACTGTCATGGAGAAGGATCTGGACCGGAGCGTGAAGGCGCTCAACAGCGCTGCAGGCTTCATCCAGGCCAGGCTCGCCGCCATTCTGAAGACACGCAACACGCCTGTGCTCAGGTTCGTCAGTGACACGAGCTACATCGAGGGTGAGAGGATCAACAGTCTCATCGATGAGGCGCTTGGCCGCTGATGTCCTTTGCCGTCATCTGCACCACAAAGGAGGCCGGAGTCACCAGCTTCCAGTCACTGCGCGCCGTGAAGGCCGCATACCCGGCACAGAAGGTGGGCCACACCGGCACCCTTGACCGTTTCGCAGGCGGTCTGATGATAGTACTTGTAGGAGAGGCGACCCGTCTCAATCCCTTCTTCACCGGTTTTGACAAGTCTTACAGGGCCGTGATGAGGTTCGGGGTCCAGACGGATACGCTTGACCCGGAGGGCGCAGTGGTCAGGGACGGAGGAAGAATTCCGTCCCTGGCTGAGATCGAGGCTGTCCTTCCTTCTTTCACCGGAAAGACCCTGCAGCGGCCTCCTGTCTACTCTGCCATTCATGTCGGGGGAAAGAGGGCATACAGAGAGGCGAGAAAGGGAAGGGAGATTGAGATGCCGGAACGTGAGATCGAGATAAGCCGGCTCTCTCTTGTCTCCTATGATCCTCCCGATCTTGTCTTCGATGCCAGCGTCAGCAAGGGAACATATATCCGCTCCCTTGCCCGGGACATAGCGCTTTCCCTTGGAAGCTGCGCCCATCTGACCGCTCTTGATCGCTACAGGGTGGGGCCCTTTGACTCCAGCAGGCTGACAGGAATTCCTGCCTCCCTTCAGGAGAGCGAGGCCAATATATCCCTGGTCATCAGGGGGCGTATCGATGCCGCTCCCTGGGCACTTGGCAGCATTGCGAACGGATACTTTCCGCCGCGCTGCATTGAGAGTATCATTGATGCCGGTATGAGCTATTTCCGCCTCTACTCGGAAGAGCGCTTCCTGGGTGTCGTGGAAAGGAAGGAGGATGGCCGCTACAAGGTGGTCTGTCTGGTTTCGCGTGAGAATATATAACTTTGACACGCTCAGGGAAAATCTCCTGCTGAAGGATGTGGATGCCGCACTGGCAATCGGCGTCTTCGACGGAGTGCACCTGGGACACAGGGAGATATTCACCCGGCTTGCCGGCTGGAGCAGGGAGCACGCTGTCTGCTCTGCGGCGGTCACATTCGGCACAAATCCCAAGATCAGGGGTCTGGCTCCTCTTGATACGATGCGGCTCAGGGCAGCATATATGGAAAGTTTTTCAATCGACTATATGCTGGTTATTGACTTTTCTGCAGATTTCAGTAAGATGAGTGGCCGTGAGTTCATCCGCTTGCTATGTACGATGTGCCGTCCAAAAGCCGTCATAGTCGGGGAGGATTTCAAATGTGGCTGTCCCTCGGACCAGATAACGGCCGATGAGTTGTCCGGGGCCTTTGCCGGATTCGGATGCAGTGTCGAGGTTGTGATAATCCCGCCTGTGCTTGATCCGGGCCGCTGCAGAATCTCTTCCACACATATCAGGAGTCTGATCTCATCCGGTGACGTTGAGCTTGCCAACAGGCTGTCCGGATCATGCTATCGCTATGATCTCGTGCAGAACAGCTTCGCCCCTCTGGGCAGCTCCTATGTGACTAGCGCGGTCACCACGCAGCGTCTGCCAGCAGACGGGCTGTACAGGTCCAGACTGGTCCTGCTTGACAAGAGTGAGGCTGACTGCCTGCTTGAAGTCAGGGGAAGGGAGCTTAAACTGAGCCTGGACAGCGGTGTCGGGCTTGCCGGCGCCGATTCAATCAGAATACTCTACAAGGAGAAGTGAGATAATGATCACAAAGGAAACAAAGCAGGAAATCGTTTCACAGTACGGCGGAAACAGCGCCAACACAGGTGATGTGGCGGTCCAGGTCGCCCTTCTTACGGCAAGGATCAACGACCTCCAGAGCCACTTCAAGATGCATCCCAAGGACCATGCGTCCAGACGCGGTCTGCTGAAGATGGTCGGACAGAGAAGAAGGCTTCTCAGATACATCAAGAACCGCAACATCAACGAGTACAGGGACCTCATTGCAAAACTCGGTCTCAGAAAGTAAGAGATAAATCCAGGGCCAGGCTCACAGCAGTCTGGCCTTGTCAGCTTGATAAAGAACAAAAAAAGAACGAATAAGGAAACCGTTTATGTCAAATGTTACAAGTGTGTCCGTCATGATTGGCGACACGGAACTGGTCTTTGAGACCGGAAAAATCGCAAAGCAGGCAAATGGTGCCGTCTACGCGCACTATGCCGGAAGTGCAGTCATTGCCACAGTCTGCTGTGGCGAGCAGCCCAGTGAGCCGATCGACTATGTGCCCGTATCGGTTGAGTACAACGAGAAGTATTACGCCGCCGGAAAGATTCCCGGAGGCTTCCTGAAGCGCGAGAGCAGGCCAAAGGACAAGGAGATCCTTGTCTCACGTCTGATCGACAGGCCCATGAGACCCCTGTTCGACAAGGCCTTCGGACGCGAAATCCAGATCGTACCGACAGTCGTCTCCTCTGACATGTCCCACACTCCTGACATCGTCGCGATCAACGCCGCAAGCTGTGCGGTCACTATCTCAGACATTCCTTTCTATGGACCCATCGCCGCAGTGCGTGTCGCGCTGATCAACGGCGAGTACGTCATCAATCCTACATTCCAGCAGCTCCCGCTTGCCAGTCTTGACATCGTCGTTGCCGGAACTCATGACGGAATCACGATGGTCGAGGGCGGTGCGAAGGAGGTCAGTGAGGACGAGATGCTCGCAGCCATCAACGCTGCCCAGCCTGTCATCACAAAAATCTGTGAGGCACAGATGAAGATGAGGCAGCTGTGCGGCAAGGAGAAGCTGCCTCTCATGGAGATCAGCGAGGATCTCAGCTGGCTGGAGCCAGTTCGTGAGTTCGCCACGCCGCTCGAGAAGGAGGCCAGCTTCGTCAAGGGCAAGATGAACCGCTATGCGGCCCTTGAGAAGGCACATGAGACAGTGCGCGAGAAGTTTGCCGATCTCATCGTCCAGGACGAGAAGAGACCCGGCCAGCTCGCTGCGATGTTCGAGGATCTCGAGTACAACATCCTGCGCTCCTCGATTCTCAATGACGGAGTCAGGACTGACGGCAGGACAGTCACACAGATCAGGCCCATCACCTGCGAGGTCGGCGTCCTTCCCTGCACGCATGGTTCGGCGCTCTTCACCCGCGGTGAGACACAGTCCCTGGCTGTCACGACACTTGGAACCGCCTCTGACGAGCAGATGTTCGATACGATCGACGGCGACAAGACATTCAGCAACTTCATGCTTCACTATAACTTCCCGCCTTATTCAGTGGGCGAGTGCGGCAGGCTGACCACAGGACGCCGTGAGATCGGACACGGACATCTGGCACAGAGGGCCCTTGAGGCTGTGATTCCGCCCAAGGAATCATTCCCTTACACGATCCGCGTCGTCAGCGAGATCATGGAGTCCAACGGCTCAAGTTCAATGGCCTCTGTCTGCGGTGGCTGTCTGTCCCTGATGGATGCTGGTGTCCCGATCAAGAAGCCTGTGGCCGGAATCGCCATGGGTCTGATCACTGAGGGCGCAGACTATTCCAAGTACGTTGTCCTCTCCGACATCCTCGGTGAGGAGGATCACCTGGGCGACATGGACTTCAAGGTCGCCGGAACCAGGGATGGAATCACGGCATTCCAGATGGACATCAAGATCGCCGGCGTCACACCCGAGATCATGTCCAAGGCTCTCCAGCAGGCAAAGGAGGGCAGGATGCACATTCTGGGAATCATGGCCGATACTCTTGCGGCACCCAGGAGCGAGATCAGCGAGCTTGCCCCGAAGATCCTGACCTTCAAGGTCCCTGAGGATGCGATCGGCGCCATAATCGGAACCGGCGGAAAGACCATCAAGTCAATTGCCCAGCAGACCGGTGCGGAGATCAACATCGATGACAACGGACAGGTCACTGTCTACGGCAAGAACAATGCCAGTGCCCAGGAGGCGAAGAGGCTTGCACTTTCCATCATCGAGAAGCCGGAGGTCGGCAAGATCTACCATGGAACAGTCAAGAGAATCGTCGACTTCGGCGCATTCATCGAAATCCTGCCCGGCAAGGAGGGCCTGTGCCATATCTCCAAGCTTGCCAGGACCCGTGTCAAGCAGGTCACTGACGTGCTCCAGGTCGGTCAGGAGGTCGACGTCAAGCTCATTGACATCGACAGGATGGACCGCCTGAACCTCTCTTACATCGATGCACAGCCCGACGCTGATGACAAGAAGGGCAGGAAGTGATGGAGAGAGTGCCTACCAGCCTTGAGGCGGGAGCAGTGCTTCCCGCCTATGAGACTGCGGGTGCGGCGGGCGCCGATGTAAGGGCCCGCCTCGATGAGGACCTGGTCATAGCTCCTTCTCGTGCCGCGCTGGTTCCTACAGGACTGCGCTTCGCGATCCCTGAAGGCTACGAGATCCAGGTGCGTCCCCGCTCAGGGCTGGCACTGCGGCATTCGATAACAGTCCTCAACAGTCCCGGCACGATCGACAGCGACTACCGGGGTGAGCTTGGTGTGATACTGATCAATCACTCTGCTGAGGATTTCACGGTACATGACGGCGACAGGATAGCCCAGCTCGTGCTCTCTCCTGTCGTCAGGGCCGACTTCGTCAGGACAGATGTACTTGACGAGACCGGGCGGGGCAGTGGAGGTTTCGGCTCCACGGGAGTGTAGACTTGTCCGTAAGACATTCAAGCCATCTTTTGCTGTCCTGGCATGTGACAAGGGAATTCATTCTGGATTTCCTTGTCTCTTTTCTTTTCTTCTTCTTCATATTTTTTATCAACCAGATCCTGCTGCTGGTCCAGCAGGTCATGCTCAAGAGCGTGGATGTCCCGACCATCCTGGTTCTGGTAGTCTGCGCGATCCCGCAGTTTCTGCAGTATGTGGTTCCCTTCGCGACGCTCTCTGCCTCCTCAATGATCCTTGGCGACCTGGGCAGTGCCAACGAGCTCATGGCGCTGCGGAGCTGCGGAATCAGCCTGTCCAGAGTCTACAGAGTGCTGGTCATCTGCTCGCTCGTCCTCTCGCTTGTGACATTTTATATCTCCGACTATCTGATGCCGGCCTCAAGCCGCGTTTACCAGAGAATGCTGTCTGATGTGATGAGGGAGCTGCCGACCTTCGAAATCAGGGCTGATGCCACAAACAGTGTAGGGGACGTGGTGATGCGCAACGGGGCAGTCTCCGGCGACAGAATCGATGACATTGCAATGTTCACGACCTCAGGTGACCCGAACATGACGCTCTCCTCTCCGTCAGGCACGCTGGAGCTTGTTGATGCCACTAATTTCGTATACCGCCTGGATCTGGACAGCGCGCGGCTGATGCTGACCGAGGCTGACATCACGCGCTCAATTCTGGCAGAGGCAGAGGACGCGAGTGTCTATCTTGATTTCTCGAGCCAGCTGCCTTCACTGACGGACAGCTCGCCGTCGAATCTCTCATCGGCTGAGCTCTGGCCCCTGATGCAGTCCAGACGCCAGATCAGGGATGAAAATGTCAGATCCTTCCACATCCAGAGAGAGGAAGAACTGTACACTCTGGCCTCCTCGCTGAGAAAGGTCTGTGACGAGGACAGCCTCAGCCTCTGGTCAAACATCATTGACAACAGCCTGAGCCGGCTTGATGCGCTGGGAGAGGATGAGCCGGTCCAGTTCTACTACCAGTATTACAGTGCGGAGTTCAACAAGAAGTTCGCACTCTCGCTCGGATGTCTGGCGCTGACAGTGATGACACTGCCTCTTTCCCTGATAAAGATCAGGCACGGCCGCCTGGTCGGCTTCGGGCTTTCGCTGCTGATCGCAGTATCATACTGGTATATACTTTTTGTCAGTCAGCTCAAGATCTTCGACTACTCATTCAATGCAGGCTTTCTCATGTACATACCCGATGCGGTCATGCTAATTGCGGGGCTTGTGCTGCTTGCCTGGAGGACGGGGAGGGCCGGATGAAGATAATCGACAGGTACATAGTCTTCTCAATCCTCAGGACTGCCCTGGCCACACTGGCCATCTGCACGCTGCTTGTCGTCGCCGTGGAGATGTTCAGCTCGATGAACAGCTATGTCACCAATGCGGTCCCGCTCTCACAGATCCTGTGGCTGTCAGTACTTGGACTTCCCGAATACCTGATGATGTGCGCATCAATCTCATTTCTCTTCGCTACGACCTTCTTCCTGTCCCAGCTTGAGGGAAACAACGAGATGATCATGTTCCTCAACGCGGGACTTGGCTACCGCAGGATCTGCCTGCCGGTCATCATGCTCTCCCTGATCGTCACCCTGGTCTTCTTCGTCTTCAGCCAGACAGTCCTGATCGATGCGGCAGTCGAGCATGACAGACTCTCAGTTGAGTATTTCGGCCAGACGAGCACCCAGGACTCAGGAGATGTCACGGTGAGTGAGATGGACGGTAGCTACATCATCAGCGCAAGCTATTTCTCGCCTGAGCTTGAGCGCCTGTTTGATCCAATTCTGGTGACCCGGGCAGAAGACGGTTCTGTCCTGATGCGCCTGGAGGCGGCCTATGCGGACAGACAGGACGGTCACTGGGTCTTTTATGACGGCAGGAGCTATGAGGCGGGAGAGCAGGGGCTCACTGCGCAAAGCTTCGATCGCCGGCATGTGCCTGAGGTCACGATGGAAAGCTCGCTTTTCTCTGCCCGCTCAAGGGACATAACGACAATGGACGGCAGGGATGCAAGGGCCTATCTTGAGAGACTGAGAAGCATAGACCTGGACAGCTGGTACCGCAGCCGCACAGAGTATCTGTCACGTCTTTTCTCCCCGCTGCCGATTCTGGTGCTGGTGCTGATCTCGCTGCTGATGAACTACCGCTTCAAGAAGAATGTCTTCCTGTTTTCCCTGATCCAGTCCCTGTGCACTGCCGTAGTCTACTATGTGGTCCAGATGCTGGTTTCCATCATGTGCGAACAGGCTATGATGCCTCCCTCATTCAGTGTTATCATACCGGTCGTGACAGTGCTTGCGCTCTCACTCCTAATCAGACTAATCGGAGCAATCAATGGCTGAAAGAATCTACACATGCACGCTTCGCGACACGGTTACGCGTGCCAGACTCGGTTACATCGACCTTCCTCACGGCAGGGTCGAGACACCGGCCTTCATGCCTGTGGGCACAAATGCCACAGTCAAGGGAATCTACCACGACACTATCAGTGCCATAGGTTACAGGCTGATACTCGCAAACACCTATCATCTCTATCTCCGGCCCGGCATGGAAGTAATAGGGCAGTTCGGCGGGCTTCACAGGTTCTGCTCATGGGAGGGCAACATCCTGACTGACTCAGGAGGCTTCCAGGTCTTCTCCCTTTCCGGACTGAGAAAGGTCAGGGATGCGGGAGTAACCTTCCAGAGCCATATTGACGGCTCAAGGCATGTGTTCACTCCTGAGAAGGTCGTCGATATCCAGGCGACTTTCGGAAGCGATATCGCGATGTGTCTGGATGTCTGCACGCCGCCGGGAATTGACTACCGCAATGCCAGGGAGGCCTGGAGGGTCACGAAGCTGTGGGCAGAGCGCTCTCTGGAGGAGAGAAAGAAGCTTGGCGAGTCATTCCGGGGAAATCTTTTTGGAATTGTCCAGGGCAATTTCTATCAGGACCTCAGAAAGGAAAGCGCTCTGACGATCAGTGAAATGGACTTTCCGGGAATCGCCATCGGAGGCCTGTCGGTGGGTGAGGAGAAGAGCCAGTTCAATGACTTCCTGGCCTATACGAGTCAGTTCATCACTGATGAGAAGCCACGCTATGTCATGGGAATAGGCTCGCCTGACTACATTTTCGAGTGCGTCGAGAACGGTATTGACCTCTTCGACTGCGTGCTTGCCACCAGGATGGCCAGAAACGGAGCTCTTTTCACAGACGACGGCGTGGTGACGCTGAAGAAGGCGGTGCACAAATTTGATGAGAGGCCTGTCCAGGAGGGCTGCAGCTGCACCTGCTGCCGCAAATACAGCCGTGCCTATATGCATCATCTTGTCAAATGCAATGAGATGCTCGGAGGAATGCTGGCGACAGAGCACAATCTGACATACCTCTACAATCTTCTTGTCAGAATCAGGAAGAGCATCGCAGAGGGCCGTTTCAGTGAATTCAAGAAGGAGTACATGGAGCGATTCTACGCTCCCAGAGCCTGATGGCAGAAAGTGAGCGGAACACAGCACTGATGATGATCTGCACCTTTTTCTCCAGAGTGCTAGGCATTCTGAAGAACAGGGCACTGTCAGTTCACTTCGGTGCCGGGCCTATCGCTGATGCGATGAACTTTTCCTTCAATCTCGCCAACAGTCTGAGAAAGCTTTTCGCAGAGGGCTCTCTCGGACAGGCCTACCTTCCACTCCTCGCAGAGGGACGGAAGGATGACGAGAGGGCAGAGAGGCTGATGAACCAGATCCTCAGCCTCCTTGTTCTCATCTTCATCGTCCTGCTGCTGTTCTCCGTTCTTCTTGGACGCCAGACTGTGGACTTTCTTGGAGACTGGGAGGATGCACGCAGTGCTGCAGTTGCTGCATCCCTGCTTCCCTGGTTCACGATCTTCCTTTTCTTCATCTCTTCCTCGATCCTGGTCCAGTCCGTTCTTCAGACCCGGGGGCGCTTTCTTGCCTCCGCACTGGCGCCGCTGATGTTCTCACTGGTGCTGCTGGTCTCACTCATGGTCCTTCCTGACCATATTGCCCATTACAGCATGGCTGTCGGGGCTGTGGCCGGTGCGCTTGCCGAGTTTTATTCTGTCTTCATCCCGCTAAGGCGCCTTGGCTTCCGCTTCCGGCTCACGCTTGATTTCTCGGGTCATGACTTCCGTTCAGTCATTTCCCGCTGGATTCCGGGCTCGCTCTCGTCGCTGGTCGCGATTGTCTCACAGTCCGTGACGATGTATCTGGCCAGCTCACTGGGCACAGGGGGACTCAGCGCGCTGTCAAACTCCATAATCTTCTACCAGGCCCCATACGGCATCGTATTCTCAGCTGTGCAGAGCGTGTTCTACCCACAGCTTTCAGCCGCTGCTGATGAAAGAGAGAGAGCCGTGCGGCTTTCATCCGCGCTTGAATACCTGTACACCTTCCTGCTTCCTGCGACCCTGATACTGCTGCCGCTGATGCAGCTGATGATCGCCTCCCTGCTTCAGAAGGGGGCCTTCAGCGCAGCTGATACGCTGCTGACTGCGCAGGTGCTGGGATGGTATCTGGCAGCGATGGTGCCGATGTCATTCTATGCGATGCTGCAGCGGCTGCTCATGTCGAGGGGCGAATACAGGCTGAACCTGCTTGTGACGAGTCTTGTTTCTGTCCTTGATATGGTGCTGATGATTATTCTGATGAGCTGCGGCTGCGGTATCTCATCTCTCTCACTGGCGACATTTATCTCCAGCACTGCCGGTGCCGCAGTGCTCTTTGTCAGGGCAGGGGACTTCCCCTGGAAATCCTTCCTTTGCCGGATTGCCAGGATAACAGGTGCAAACGCACTGACCGTCATCCTCGCGCTGTGTTATATAAAATGGAACCCGCAGGAATGGCTTGCGGGCTCCAGTATCGGGAACGTGATGCACTTCATCTTCCGTGCGGCCGTGATGCTGCTGTCGACAGTGCTGGGCTATGTGCTGCTGCGAGTCGACTTCATCACTCAGCTCAGAAGTCGGCGACACGGATTGAGATGACCTTGTAGCTGTAGGCTGTTCCGTTGATGGAGAAGTCCAGCTCATCTCCGACGCCCTTGTTCAGGAGCTTCATTCCGAGAGGGGTCTTGAAGTTGAGAATGCCTCGCTCCGGGTCGCTCTCCCACTGGCCGAGAATGGTGTAGGTCACGTCCCTGTCTGCAAGCCTGTCGTGGAGGACCACCTCGGTTCCGAAACTGATCTTCGAGGGATTCACGGACTCGGGAGTTATGACCTGTGCCTTCTCGATTTCATCAGTCAGTGTCCTCAGTCTGGCATTGAGGTTCTTCTGCTTGTCCTTTCCATACTGGTACTCTGCGTTCTCCCTCAGGTCTCCCAGAGCTCTCGCATCGGCGATTTCCCTTGCGACTTCCTGAAGCTCGACATGCTCAATGTGCTCCTTCTCCCTGATCTTCTCGTCCAGACCTTTCCTGGTGCAGAGGAAGCCCATGGGTATGAGCTCATCCTCATTGACGGGCAGGGTGACATCATCGAAGAAGGTGAAGTCCGGATACTTCTCTCCGATGAAGTGCTTGACCTCGATCACATAGCCCTTGTCGATGTTCCTGTCGTTGGCGATGATCGAGTAGATCTTGCTGGCCAGGTCCCTGTCTCCCTTGTCGATGGCATTGAAGATCAGCTTGTCCTTGAACAGGTAAGTCGTGACAAGCTCGTTGCGCTTCCTGTTCTCGCTGACATCCTTCTTTAGCTCGATGGACGAGGCCGTGTGGTCAAGTACTAGAAGCAGGGTCAGGAGCAGATCTTCGGAGCTGATGCCGGCCTTTGCCCACTCCCTGTCATCAGCATTCCTGTAGTTCCAGAGGAAGACATCAATATTCTCCCTGTAGGCATGAACGCTCTCACTGAGCATGCTGTAGTAGATCGACTCCTTTCCGTTTGCCTTGAGACTGTTGGGGATCCAGGAGTAGGTGTAGTAGGGGAAGCACTTCCTGTAGATCTCAGGCCACTGCCTGTCACAGGCCATCACGGACTCAAGGTAGCATCTCTTGAGGTCAGCATTGTTGATCCTGTCAAAGACGGTGACTTTGTCATCAAGCCTCTTGTACAGAGTCTGGAAGTCGACTCCGCTCTCAATGAGAGCCGTGGCGATGTGCTGCTGGTTCCTGAGCTGGTCAAGAAGCAGATAGCTGGCAAGCACCCTGTCATCGACGGCGGACTCATAGCGGGACAGCTCCTGGTTGAAATACCTGACCATGTCGCTGAAGGCCTCGCTCTCGGCATCCAGATCCTTTGCGACAAAGTCCTTGATGATCTTTACCTTGGCGTAGAAATCCTTCTCAGCCTGGAAGACGGCAAGCTGCTTCTCTTCCTGGGTTATCGGGGTGGAACGCAGAGTGTAAGTGTCGCTTTCCCCGAGCACCGCACTGAAATAGGGGTCCTCCTGAAGTATCTTTCTGGCCTCTGTCTTGAATGCGTCCCAGGACTTCTGGTCGAAAACTTTAGGCACCAGCTCGTCCTTCATTTCCTTGATTGAGCACTTGTTGTTGTGGCTCTCCATGATCGTCACGAGACCCCAGCGGGGATCCTTTCTGATTCTTGCGGCGAGCTTGTCAGGAATTGCCGTCTTGAGCACGCGCATGTTGTTCTTGGCAAGCGGCGTAAGAGCCTTGAATGCCATATCGGGAGACATGGAGACCTTGCTGGTCTTATTGAATGCCACCACGACCTGCTTGTCGTTTATGGACTGGATGAGTCCAAGTCTGTCGAGGGAGCGCTGGTAGACGAAGGAGCCGACGTCGAAGCCGATGTCCGTCTCGAAGAATGCGATGGCCTTGTGCACGTCCTCGTTCGGGTTGTTCAGCCCTGATTTGCGGATACACTCGTCAAGTCTTGTGCTCTTGCTGTACTTCTTCCTGTAGGCCTTGACCAGCTCCTCGCGTGCCTGCCTGTTCGCAGGGTCGATCTCAAGCGCCTTCTTGAGGATTGTGATGCCCTTTGCGGGATCCTCGCTGAAACGCGGGTAGATGTCGGACAGCAGGGCAACTGCAAGCTGCCTGTCAACGGACTGCGCGACCTTCTCCGCGATGCCGAGGAAGTAGCCGTAGTCCTCACCCTGCAGATCGAGGAGGGTGTTCCAAAGAGCCTTGATGTTCTCAATGTCCTTTGAGGATATTGACCTTGTAAGCGTCCTGCGATAATAGAGGAGGGCCTTGTCCCTGTCTCCGGATTCAAGGAAGTGGTCTCCAAGAGAGCGCGTGATCTTCTTCTCATCGAAGTCAATCTTGACCAGACGCTCGAGCAGGGCCCAGTGATCATCTTCACGTCCTGTCTCCTCATAGCACTCTGAAAGGATTCTCAGTGCCAGACGGTTCTCGTTGAAGGAGAGGATCTTGTCGCACAGGAATTCAACGACTGTCCAGTTGCGGTTGTCGTAGAAGGTTATCAGAAGGTTCTGCATGAAGATGTTGTCCTCATGGGGGCGCCTGATAAAGGCCACGCAGCCCAGGACATAGCGGGCCCAGATGCTGTCCTCGCGCTGTTCGACAATGGCGTTTGCCTGATCGACAAGCTGGGAACAGTCATCATAATCGAGTTTCTTCATGGCCTTGTCGATCTCCTGGAAGGAGTCAAGGCCCAGCTGGGCAAGTTCGTTCTTGGAGAACTCGCGATCATCCTTGAGTATTCTCACTGCAGCATTGTTTTTCATAACCGTGTTTTGGAAAACCTCCAAATATTGTTCGTTTGATTGGTAAAAAGCAAACCGGGCAAGGCGTCCTGCCCGGCGTGTCATTAGTTGTCTTGTATCAATAATAACATTATCGGGGACGATTTGCAAACAATTCTTAATTTCCAAAGCTGGAAGGAATTTGCTATTGCCCGCTCCAGATGCCGGCCTGTCTCTCCCTTATCCTGCTCCGCCTCTCCTTGAGAAGGGTGTAGACGATGGAGCCGACCGGAACGGCGAAGAGCATGCCCACCAGGCCGAAGGTGCTGCCGCAGACAGTGACCAGGGTGAAGGTGTAGACGGTGGGCAGACCGAGCGATCCTCCGACGACTCGCGGATAGATCAGGTTTCCCTCAAGCTGCTGGAGGATTATCAGGAAGATGAGGAAGAGCAGGGCCTCAAGCGGAGACTGCACTGCGATCACGATTGCCCCGATGATCGCACCCACAAAGGCGCCGTATACCGGGATGAGTGCCGTGACACCGACCAGGACTCCTATCATCGTCGCGTTCGGCAGGGCCAGAAGCAGCATGCCAGCTGTGCACAGACAGCCGATGATGATGGCCTCAAGCACCTGTGCCACAACGAAGTGGCGGAAGGCCCTGAAGCTGATTGAGGCAAGATGTTCGAGATAGTTCGACACCTTTGGCTTTCCAAGCATGGAACACAGGGATCTGAGGTGGCGTGCGATCAGCTCCTTGCCCGTGACAAAATAGATCGCGAAGACGAAGGAGATGAAGAAGGTCACGAAGCTGTTGATGGTCCCGAGTATAGTGTTGAAGGTGCTTGTTATGAAGCGCGGGGAGTTTTCCCTGGCGAAATCGACAAGCCGCGAATACAGTTCGTCAAGCGACATGTCCAGCCAGTTGAGCAGAGTGTAGAAGGCGGCCTCAACACCAGGCTCAGAACCCACAAGGTTGCCCTGGAGCCTGTCTGAAAGGAGGAGGATGGAGTTGCTCAGTGTCCGAACGGCCTCG
The DNA here is from genome assembly GCA_944390045.1 of uncultured Spirochaetales bacterium. Lineage (GTDB taxonomy): Bacteria > Spirochaetota > Spirochaetia > Sphaerochaetales > Sphaerochaetaceae > Bullifex. Next base: position 23,589 of record CALXOO010000006.1, read on the forward strand.
ACGAGGGAGGGGATTATGAAGCCGAGCACTGTTATTATCACAAGGATCAGCAGGCAGATGGCCAGAAGGATTCCCAGTGCCCTAGCACCCCTGGCAAGGACCTTGATCCCGCTTTTTTTCAGCAGCCTCTCGAAAAAGCCTGCCGGAATGTTGAGGATGAAGGCGAAGACAATGCCGATGAGCAGCGTGTTGAGGGATGAGAGGATGAACTGCCCGATGTTGGCAATCGACAGGTCAAGGTTTCCCACAAGTGTGTAGATCACAATCAGAATCGTGCCCAGCAGCAGCCAGGTCAGGAAGTCTTTCCGGCTCATGTTGCCTCATTCTATCCGCCTGCTTGCACTTTTTCAATTCCATCGGCTATATTCCACTGCATGAACAAGGTACCGGAAAACCCTTCAAAAAACCGGGATGCGGACTTCAACGCGCTTGTTGTGGTCTCCAGCCTCCTGGTCAGTCTCTATCTCATCGCAAACCTGATGGCAGTGAAGATCATCAGGATCGGACCATTCTCGCTCTTTGACGCCGGAACGCTGACCTTTCCCTTCACATACATGCTTGGCGACGTGCTTGCGGAGGTGTGGGGCTACAGGACGGCGCGCAGGGTTGTCCTGCTGACCTTCCTGTGCAACATCATGCTGGTGCTCTTCACCTCGCTGGGTGCGGTCCTTCCATATCCTGACTACATGCAGCAGACACAGGAGGCCTATGTGGCCATCTATACCTATGTCCCGCGCATAGTCGCCGCCTCTCTGGTCTCTTTCCTGCTGGGAGAGCTGGCCAACGCAAAGGCCCTTGTCCTGATCAGGCGGGTACAGAGGGGAGGCAAGGCGCTCTGGGTCAGAACAATAGGATCGTCCATGGTCGGCTACCTTTTCGACACGGTTCTCTTCGTTGTCCTGGCCTTCGCGTTCACTGTCCCCGCGTCCGAACTTTTGTCGATGATTGCCGTTCAGTATGCCGCAAAGCTGCTCATAGAGGCCGCTGCCGGCACTCCGCTCGCATACTGGGCAGTCAGTCTCATAAGGAGAAAAAGCAGTGTCTGAGCTTGTGCGCTACAGCCGGACGGGGGGCTTCTTTCCCCGTGAGTTCATACTTCTCCAGGGCCTTGGCTGCAAGTGGGCCAGGTGCACCTTCTGTGACTATTATCTTGACGCGTCATCATCTCCCTTTGAGACGAACAGAAAAGTGCTCTCGCTTGTCAGCGGGGAATACGGGGTCCTTGACGTGATCAATTCCGGTTCCGCCATGGAACTCGATGACAGGACAGTCGGCCTGATTGCAGAAACGGTTGAGAAGAAGGCTATCCATGACCTCTGGTTCGAGGCGCACTGGATCTACCGTGACGAACTGGAGGATTTCGCCGGCCGCTTTCCCTGCCGTGTTCACTACCGCCTCGGGGTCGAGTCCTTCAATCCGGATCTGAGGATCAGGTGGAGGAAGGGAATAGGACGGGATGTGACGCCTGCCGACATCAGGCGCTACTATGACGGGGTCTGCCTGCTTGCGGGAGTTGAGGGCCAGAGCCTTGAGGATATCGCAGAGTCCGTACGCATTGCAGAGGAGTATTTCGACTATTATTCCGTGAACCTCTTCTGTCCGAACACGACTTCCCAGAGGCGGGATGATGAGCTTGCCGGACGATTTGTCAGGGAGCTTGTGCCGCAGATCAGGAAAAGCCGGAAGGCCGAGGTGCTCGTGCAGAACACGGATCTTGGTGTCGGCTGATCCGCTGTTTCCATCCTTTGAACTTTCCGCTATACTTTCTGGACATGAGTGAAAAGAGAATCCAGATTGCACCCTCGATCCTCTCAGCCGACTTCAGCAATGTCAGGGCAGCGGTGGCAGAGGTAGAGGCCAGCGGAGCGCAGATCCTTCATCTTGACGTCATGGACGGAGTCTTCGTCCCGGAGATAACCTTCGGTCCGAAGCTTGTCATGGACATCAGACCGCACAGTGATCTGGTCTTTGACGCCCACCTCATGATAACCAGCCCGGAGTCCCAGGTTGACGCATTCATTGATGCCGGATGCGACTATGTGACAATCCATCAGGAAAGTTGCATTCATCTGAACAGAGTTCTGAACCGCATTAAGGAGAAGGGGGCCAAGTGCGGCATCTCGATTGTACCCAGCACACCTGTGTCCGCCATCACACCCCTGCTTGACCTTGTTGACCTCGTGCTTGTCATGACGGTCAATCCGGGATATGGGGGGCAGAGGATGATCCAGAGCTGTCTGGACAAGATAGTCGAGCTTGACGCGATGAGACGCAGTGAGGATTATGGCTATCTCATCAGCGTTGACGGCGGAGTCAATCTGGATACGATACAGGATGTCGTGGCAGCCGGTGCTGACATGGCTGTAGCCGGCAGCGCCTTCTTCAATGAGGTTGACAAGCTGACCTTCATGGAGAGGATGAACACGCTCGCCCAGGAGAGCTTCCGCTCGAGCGGAAGATGAGGAGGCTCTGATGAAGGCTGTGATCCAGGTCTGCAGGGATGCACGTGTCGATGTCGACGGCGTCACCACAGGAGCGATTGAACACGGCATGCTGGTCTACTTCGGTGCCGAGGCCGGGGATGACAGCTCAATGCTGAGGCCCTTTCTTGAAAAGATGATGAGACTGCGCATCTTCAAGGACGAGAGAGGGAAGATGAACCTTTCCCTCTCTCAGACTGGAGGCAGCATTCTCCTCGTCAGCCAGTTCACGCTGGCCGCTGATGTCTACAAGGGGAACAGGCCCGGCTTCGAGACGGCTCTTGATGCCGGCAGTGCAGAAAAGCTGTATGAAGAGGCTGTCTCAATACTGCGCGGCATGGGCTATACTGTCAGCACCGGAGTCTTCGGAGCACACATGCTCGTCAGCTACACAAATGACGGTCCGGAGACCTTCATTCTGGATTCACAATGTTTTCTACACAGATGAGCGGATTATTCCGTATATTTCGCTAGGAGAAATAATGCATGGCAAAGATCGATACACTTTCAAATGATGCCCAGAAGGCCAGGGCTGAAGCCCTTGAGGCGGCAAGGAGCCAGATAGACAAGCAGTTCGGAAAGGGCTCGCTGATGAAACTCGGAGATGCCCAGGCGGCAATGGACGTCGAAGTCATTCCGTCAGGAAGCCTGCTGCTTGATGAGGCACTCGGCGTCGGAGGCTATCCGCGCGGAAGGATAATAGAGATTTACGGTCCTGAGAGCTCAGGCAAGACGACCCTGGCGCTCCATGCGATCGCAGAGAGTCAGAAGATGGGCGGGATAGCTGCCTTCATCGACGCAGAGCACGCCCTTGATCCGACCTATGCGAAGAATCTCGGAGTGAACATAAATGAGCTGTGGATCAGCCAGCCTGACAACGGCGAGCAGGCGCTGGAGATTGCGGAGTCCCTGGTCAGGAGCGGTGCGGTTGACATCATTGTCGTCGACTCGGTGGCCGCGCTCACGCCGCAGGCCGAGATTGACGGCGACATGGGCGACAGCCACATGGGTGTCCAGGCCCGGCTGATGAGCCAGGCGCTGCGCAAGCTCACAGGCATACTCGCAAAGAGCAACACGACGATCATCTTCATCAACCAGCTGAGAATGAAGATCGGCGTCATGTTCGGCAACCCGGAGACCACTACAGGTGGAAATGCCCTGAAATTCTATGCTTCCATCCGCATGGATGTTAGGAAGATCGACTCGCTGGGCAAGAACCAGGACGAGCTCTACGGCAACCGCGTCAGGGTCAAGATCGTCAAGAACAAGGTGGCGCCTCCTTTCAAGAAGTGCGAGCTGGATCTCCTCTTCGGAAAGGGCATCAGCTATGTCGGAAGTGTGCTTGATGCCGCACTGAAGTATGAGATGATAGAGAAGTCAGGCTCCTGGTTCAGCTACAATGGCGAGAAGATCGGACAGGGCAGGGAGAAGACCATTGAATACCTGGAGTCAAATCCAGAGGTGACCTCGAAGCTTGTCTCCGACCTCAGGGCGAAGATGTTCCCTCCGAAGGTGCAGGAGACGCAGGCTGAGGAAAAGAAGAAGGGCTGATGACAGTTGGAAGGCGAGGAGCAGTTTGACGTCCTTTTTGACAGGGAGGAAAAGCAGGTCTTCAGGACACCGGAGTTTGAGGGCCCGCTTGACCTTCTGCTTTACCAGATCCAGAAGTCCGAGATAAACATCTACGACATACCCATTGCCGAGATCACAGGACAGTTCCTCGACTACATCGAGGAGCACAAGGACAGCGGGCTGAAGAATCTGGCTGATTTCTACCGCATGGCCGCGGACCTGCTGTACATAAAGAGCAAGATGCTGCTTCCGGTGGAGGTCGAGTTTCCTGACGAGTACGAGGACCCGAGACAGGAGCTGGTCGAACGTCTGCTTGAGTACCAGAAGTTCAAGAAATACACGGACCTGCTGACCGGTTCCGCAGTCGGAGACAATTTCCACATTCCCCGGCGCGAGAATTTCTTTGCCCTGCCGTTTCAGGATGAGGATCTCTTCAGGGGATGTACGATAGATGATCTTTTCAGCGCCTTCAGGAACATAATAGAGAAAAAGGCGCCGACAAAGCTCTTCAACGTCTTTGAGGAAGTCTCTGTCAAGGAAAAGCGTGCCTACATGATGGAGCTGTTCGAGACAAAGGACCAGATCACGATCAGCGAGGTCATTGTCCACTTTGACCAGCCGCTGCACATCATCTGCTCGTTCATGGCCATTCTTGAGATGGCGAAGGACAAGGTCATCGTCTTCCAGCAGAATGAGCCGAACGGGGAGATCTACATAGTCCTCCGGCCCCAGGACTGGACTGCCAGCCTTGCCGAGGAGTACGACAGGGACTATGATGAGGTGGTTGAGAACGACCTCGATGATCCTGATGACTTCAGCATCATCACAAAGGAGCGTCAGGAAGAGATAGACAGGGAGCTGGAGGAAGAGGGCGAGACTTCCATCGACGAGGAGTTTGTAGGAGACGAGGAAGACCTCCTCGATGACGACTGATGGCAAGAAACACATTGATGAGCACCGGAGCACGGCTCGTTGAGACCGTGCTCTTCATAGAGAACGAGTCGCTTCCGCTGGAACGCATAGCCTCCCTGACAGGACTGTCTGAAAGGGAGGTCGAGAAGGCTCTGGATGAGATTGCGGACGTTTATGAGGAGAGGGGACACGGCCTCAGGCTCAAGGAGAATTCCGACGGCTCGTGGGAGTTCGCCCCATGCACTGACCTGTATGACATGCTCCGCAGCACATACGGCAGGAAGGTGGACAGGAGGCTGACGCGTGCGGCCATGGAGACACTTTCCATCGTGGCATACAGCCAGCCGATAACCCGCAAGGAGATTGACAACATACGCGGTGTCGCATCGGACTCGATAGTCCGTCTGCTCAGGGAGAGGGAATATATCAAAGTTGTCGGCAGAAAGGACGTCCAGGGACATCCATGCCTCTACGGCACAAGCAGGAAGTTCCTGTTCGAGTTCGGACTGAAGTCGATAAGCGACCTGCCGAAACTCAGCAGCATAGACAAGCTCAGATTCGACAAGAGCGAGGAAGACAGGGAAGAAGATGGAGAATGAGATGAGGCTTCAGGCCTTCATGGCCAAGTGTGGAGTGGGAGGAAGGCGCTATTGCGAGGAACTCATAGCCCAGGGAAGGGTGAAGGTCAACAACCGTACCGTCAGGGAGATGGGTGTCAAGGTCACTCCGGATGACATAGTGCAGCTTGACGGCGAGACGCTGGAAGCCAGCGAGAAAATATATTACATCGCGCTGAACAAGCCGCGCGGCTATGTATGCACAAACTACGATCCAAAGGAGACTCTCTATGCCCGCGACCTGATCGCGATCCGGGATCAGAGGCTTCTTTTCAATGTCGGACGGCTGGACAAGGAGTCAAACGGCCTGATCCTCTTCTCAAATGACGGTGACTTCGCCAACCGCGTCACGCATCCGAGAAACGGAATCGAGAAGGAGTATCTTGTCCACCTGGACCGCAAGTGTGAGATCGAGGATCTGAAGAAGGCGCTCAAGGGTGTCTACATTGACATCCCCCAGCCTTACAGGATAAAAAGCTACAGCTTCGTGCCCCGGCGCAAGGACTACATCAAGGTTGTCCTGACAGAGGGCAGGAACCGTGAGATAAGGAAGATCTTCAGCTATCTCGGCTATGAGGTGAAGGGCCTGACCCGCATCAGAATCGGTTGCATAGAGCTCGGAAACCTCCAGAGCGGTGACTTCAGGAACCTGTCAAGGCGCGAGATCGAGGGCCTGCTTGCCGGACGCAACAGCCTCAATGAGTCCAGACCTGTCAGGAAAAGAGTGAAGACGGGCACAGGAGAAGGGAAATGATAATTGCTATTGACGGCCCTGCCGGCTGCGGGAAGAGCACTATCGCGAAAATGGTGGCGAAACAGCTGGGCTTCTATTTTCTGAACACCGGTTCGTTCTACCGGGCTGTGACATACGCCCACATCCGTCGCGGCGGCGACTGTACTGACAGGGCAGCCTGTCTTGAGACGGCAAGATCGGTCGACATTTCTGTCAGGGACGGAGACATCATCCTGAACGGAGAGGATGTCGAGGACAGACTTCACACGAAGGATGTCGACATGAACGCCAGCATAGTCTCCTCCGATCCTGAGCTCAGAATCCTGGTGACTGATCTTATCAGACGCATCGCAAGCGGTATGGACATTGTCACCGAAGGGCGCGACACAACGACGGAGATCTTTCCTGACGCCGACTACAAGTTCTACTTCGACGCCAGTCCTGAGGTCAGGGCCAGAAGGCGCATCGCGCAGCAGGGCGGGAACCAGACTTATGAGGAAGTTCTCGATCTGATCTGCAAACGTGATGAGAACGACAGGAACAAGGCTCTGGGGGCCCTTAAAATCGCCAAAGATGCTGTCTATATAGACACTTCTTACTTGACCATAAGGGAAGTTTGTGAGAAAGTTGTTTCAGTTGTGCGCCCTGCGCACTGCTAAAGTATTTGGATAGGAGCAAAAGAAGTGGAAGATGAAACTCAGATGACTGACATGCAGTCCCTCCTGCAGGAGCAGTATCTAAAGTCACTTGCGGGCATCGAAGACGGTCAGATCGTAACCGGTACTGTTGTACAGTTGAATAACGACTATGTGTTTGTTGATGTAGGCTACAAGAGCGAGGGCAAGATTCCTGTAGACGAATTTATCGAACTGCCGAAGCTTGGCGACAAGGTCAATGTCGTGATTGTCAACAAGGAAGGCAAGGGCGGACAGATCGTCGTTTCCAAGAAGAGGGCTGACGCAAAGGAGCGCACAGAGGCTCTCAGGGAGGCGGCTGAGAACAAGACCCCTGTCCTGGGCAAGTTCAGCAAGGTTATCAAGGGTGGCTTCGAGGTCGACCTCGGAGCTGACTATAAAGGCTTCTGCCCCCTCTCGAAGGCAGACGTCAACAGGGTGGAGGATCCTGAGTCCCTTATCGGCAAGACGGATTACTTCATCATCGACAAGTTCCATTCATCCCCCAAGATGAAGAGCGTCGTCTCCAGAAGGGAGTATCTTGAGAAGATCATCGCACAGAACAAGGAGAAGTTCTTCTCGACAGTCCAGATCGGCGACGTTGTCCAGGGCGAGGTGAAGAGCTTTACGAGCTTCGGCGCTTTCATTGATCTGGGTGGCTTCGACGGCCTGCTTCACATCAATGACATGAGCTGGGGTCATGTCACAAAGCCCAAGGATTTCGTGAAGAAGGGACAGGTTGTCCAGCTGCGTCTGATCAACATTGATCCGGAGACACAGAAGATCAATCTCTCCCTGAAGCATATGCAGCCGGATCCCTGGATGAACTTTGAGGACAAGTATCAGGTTGGCGACGTCATCAAGGCGCCTGTCACGAAGATCACCAACTTCGGTGCCTTCATCGAGCTTGAGCCCGGCATTGAGGGTCTTGCCCACATCAGCGAGCTGAGCTGGACAAAGAAGATCACCAATCCCAAGGAAGTCGTCAACATCGGCGATGTCGTCGAGGCAAAGATCCTTGGCTACGACCTTGACAAGAAGCGGGTCTCCCTCGGCCTCAAGCAGCTTATGGACAATCCCTGGGACACCATAGCAGAGCGCTATCCTGTCGGAACGGTTCTCAAGAGGAAGGTCGTCAAGCTCACCAACAGTGGTGCCTTTGTCAACCTTGAGGACGGAATCGACGGCTTCCTGCACATGGACGATGTCTCCTGGACAAAGAAGCTGAAGAACATGAACCAGTTCTGCAAGGAAGGCGACGAGATCGAGGTACAGGTCAGCCGCGTCGAGCCCGAGAACAGAAGGATCAGACTTTCAGTCAAGAACCTCGAGGGCAATCCCTGGCAGAACCTCAGGAAGAGCAATCCCAAGTATTCCCTGATCACGGGAACTGTCAGCAACGTCACTGACTTCGGAGTCTTCGTGAAGGTTGCCGGTGACATCGAGGGACTGATCTCTAAGTACAACCTTGTCGGACCTGATGAGGAGTACAACGACAAGGTCCTCGAGAACTTCAAGGTGGGTGACGAGGTCACGGCCATGGTCGTTGACATCAACCCCCAGACCCAGAAGCTTTCCCTCTCCATCAAGGAGATGATCAGAAGGAATCAGGAGTCCGAGATGGCCAAGTACATGGCGGACAGCAAGGATGATGGTGACACATACTCACTTGCCGACATGCTGAAGGCCAAGGACGAAGAGATCTGAGTCCACAGGTGACCTTAATACGGTAGGCGGGAGACTTTTGTTGCCCGCCTATCTGGTTTCAGGGGGAATTGAATGAAAGACAAGAAGAAGAGTCTAACCTCATCGGAGAAGATCGCCGCCAAGACAGAGGGCTTTCTTTCCAGGAATTACAGACTGCTTATCATAGTACTGGTCATCGTCGTGCTCGTTGTCGCAGCACTCGGCATCTGGTCCTTCGTCTCCGGAAATGACAGGGAAGAGGTCGCCACTGCCGTATATGATCTGGAGCAGCACTACAATGACCTGCTGCTTCTTGATGAGACCAGCGCTGACTTTGAGACTGCTGGCAGCCAGCTCGTCTCAGACGCCCAGGCCATTCTGGCCGCTGTTGACGGAAATGAATATGCCGGGCTGAAGACTAACTACATTCTGGGTGAGTACTACTTCCTCAATGGTGACTATGCTTCAGCACTCAGCTGCTTTGAGACAGTCGCTGCAGACGGCAGCGGAACCTATTTCGGTTCTCTTGCCCTTGCGAACGCGGCGGCCAGTGCTGAGAACGCAGGCGACCAGGATTCAGCGCTTGCATATTACAACAGAATCTGGGATGAGTACGGAACTGAAGCTCCCGAGAGTCCCAAGGCACTTTTCAACGCGGCAAGGATCTATGAGGCTCAGGGTGATACTGAGCTGGCTTCAGCGACCTACGCTCAGCTTGCTGACGAGTTCACATCAAGTGAGTACGCCCAGCTTGCCAATGCTAGACTCATCGTGCTCGGAAACTGATCCGTTTGCTGCTTGACAGTACAGGAGGATGGAATACTTGAGACGCTTGTGCATTATTCTCATTGTATCCATCCTCTTTCTGTCTTCATGCGGCATTCCTTCTTATCATGAGTTCTCTGATGCGGTGAGTGTTTCCAGCGTCTCCTATGTTCCTGGGGTCGCGACAAACTATGATGCCGGCTTCAGAGTTACAATCAGGTGGGACAGTGACGAGAACCTGTCTTTCCTTGACAGCGTTTCTCCATCAGTGCTGCTGATGTACAGCATTGCACCGGGCCGTGATTCATTAACTTCCTATTTCAACCGCAACATCAGAAGCAGCAACAATTACTACAACGGTGTGGCTGCATCCTTCGATTCAGCAGGAAGGCTGAACAACGTGGAGGGAAGCCTGAACGGCAACACTGTCAACCTCTATGCGTTCAGGGGTCAGGACGGGCGCTCTCTTTCTACAGCCGCATCATACACATTCTCTCCGCTTGACAGCTCCTCATCCAGCTGGTACTTCATGATCCGCCGCATTGAAGGCCCTGACAACGGTTTCCACTTCGAGATGGATGTCTACAGCCAGCAGGAGGACGGAACATATTCAGTACAGGGCACGATTCCTCTCTACCGCTACAGCGGGTCGAACTCAACATTCTATCTGACGGCTGAAAACGACGCGCTCTCGCAGGCCGACTACAGCTACTACGCTGAGGCCGACGCTGATGATGATATGACATATTCCATTTACTTTTATCTTGCAGTGAACCTTGTTCCCGGCTCTGGCGCCGGTTTCAACAATATTTACTGGTCATCGCTTTCCTATGATTCTGTTGATGCCTGAACTGCAGCTTGTCGTATGATGAAATCAGGTCAAGGCTTTCAAGATTTGCGGCAATTTCCTTTACTGTAAGGCCCAGGCATGCTGAAGCCCACAGGCCGGCTGCAGTCGTCAGCCGCGGATCTGGTTGCGCTTAGTTACTATGATTGATCTTGCACCAAGGAATCCGACTCCGCTGATCACCTGTGCTGCCATACGGCTGCGATCTACGGTATCATAGACTTGGAAAACATAGATGTTCGTGATCATGACAATGCAGGAGCCCATACACACGAGAATGTGAGTCCTGAAGCCAGCGGCCCTGTTCAGAGTGCTGGACCAGAATGAAAAGGGCAAGCCTGAAGAGCATTGAAGTGAGTGTCAGATCCATAATGTACCTCCTGAAAGGAAGGAAAGTGTAAACATCATGGAAAAAAAAGTAGGGGAAAGAGGTGTGTATTCTGTATGAGGAGGCAGATGATCCGGCAATGCAGAGTTTCAATACAGATATCAGGCAGTCAAACGATTCGGATGCATCCTTTGCAGACAGAAGAACCGGACGGAATCCGTCCGGTTCAATGCTGATCGCTGATCAGGACTCAGAGTGCCGCCTCAATTGAGGAGAGGTCGAAGTTCTCCTTCAGGCAGACAGTGGCGAGCTTCTTTCCCTTCCTGTAAAGGGATGCAGAAAGCGGCTGGCCGTCAAGGATCCTCATTACCTTGTCACTCTTGTAGATATCGACAGGCCTGATCTCAAGATCATGCTCCTTTCCATAGGTCTCAAGCTTGAGAAGGATGGCCCTGTCGTTCTCCTCACTTGCGTTGTAGTAGAAGACAAGGACCTTCTGCTTGCTGAGAATATCCTCATGGATTGTCTCAAGATCGCTGATGTAGCGCTCTGCCATGCTTCCTGCGATGGCTCCGTCGCCAACAGCAGTCGCGACCTGACGGAGCACCTTGGCCCTCACGTCTCCTGCCGCGAATATACCCGGCTGGCTGGTCTCCATCTCCTCGTTTGTGACAATATAGCCGCGGCCGTCAAGCCTGACGAGGTCCTTGAAGAGCTGGGTGTTTGGCAGATAGCCGATGAAGAGGAAGCAGCCGTCAACATCGACAGGAATGATCTCACCGGTCTTGAGATTCTTCAGGTTGACCCTCTTGAGCATGTCGTCTCCCTCAAAGGAATCGACAGAGGTGTTCCAGATGAAATGCATCTTCTCATTCTTGAAGGCCTTCTCCCTGGCAACCTGATTGGCATCAACATGACCCTCGTCATGGACGACTGAGACCCAGACTTCTGAACAGAAGCGGGTGAGGAACATTCCTTCTTCAATCGCGGCATCGCCGGAGCCGATGATCAGCACTTTCTTTCCTGTGTAGCGTGCGGCATCACAAGTGGCGCAGAAGCTAATTCCCTTGTCCAGGTATTTCTCCTCTCCTGGAGCTCCTGTAAGTCTGTTTCTGCCTCCGGTGGCAAGGACGACAGCCTTTGCATGATAATCAGTGCGGAAGGTCGAAACACACCACTGTCCATTGTCGAGCTTGGTGACTCCCTTGCAATCCGTAAGCTTGACACTGACACCGAACTTCCTGAACTGCTTGTCGAAAAGCTTCATCAGCTCTGTTCCGTCAATACCCTCAGGGAAACCGGGGTAGTTCTCAATCTCGCTGGTATAGGTGGCAAGTCCGCCGATAAGTGACTTCTCCATCAGGAGTGTCTTGAGTCTTGCACGGCCAGCATAGAGTGCCGCAGTCATTCCACCAGCACCGCCTCCGATCACCACGACATCATATTCTTCAATTCTCTTTTCCATATTCTCTCCTCAGGAAATAAAATGTCCCCACCAGGGGCGGGGACATGATTTGACAGGGCAGTTAGAACTGAGCCCTTTTCTTGTTCTCCCACCAGGCAGCGAGGATCCAGAGGGCCAGAAGGGCCAGCAGCTGGATGAGCAGGGCAGGCACAAGGCCGCCGAAGACTGCGGGCAGGTAGACCTTTGAACCGGCTGTGAACCAGGTTCCGGCTGTTGCCTTTGTGATGGCGCCGGCAACTGCGTTTCCAAGGCAGAAGAAGGGGAAGCAGATCCAGAGCTGGACATAGCCTTCACCCATTCTGACAAAGGTTCCGGAAGCACATCCGCCTGCCAGAACAGCACCGATTCCGAAGATGAAGGAACCGACACACATCTGAAGGTTGATGACGTTTCCAGGCATGTTGTCAGCAGTGAGACCGGAGAGGTCAGCACCGAATGCCGCAGCGTGCTTTCCGAAGAAGAGGATTGTGGAGAGCGCGAATGCGACGATGACAGCCCTTGTCAGCTTTGTCTCACCTGTGAGACCGGGATCACGGTAGGCTGCTGTGAAGCAGAACCTTGAACGCTGCATGACGTAGCCGAGACCGATTCCAACGACCATGAAGAGCGGAGCCTTCGGGTAGGTGGGTGCGACAACAGCGGCGATGATGAGAAGCAGGACGACGATCACGCAAGCAACGATGATCTGGATTCTCTTGTTCCTTGCCTTCTGCTCAGCAGTCAGTCTCTTCCTGTTAGGCCTCTTGTTGGACACCGGGGGCATGAAGAACTTGAGCAGCTTTCCGCCGACAGTTGCGCCGAGGAAGACGAAGAGGAGGAAGAGCCAGGCAGCAAGAGAGAACTGGGGCAGCTGGGAGAAGAGTCCTCCGATGTTACAGCCGCCGGCCATCTTTGCACCGATACCCATCGCAAGACCGCCGATGATCGCAGCGAGAGCCTGCTTGTAGTGCTTGATGTTCCTGATCTTCCACTGTGCTGCGAGCAGACAGGCGATCAGTGCACCCAGCAAGAGTCCGATGTCTGTGAGGGAAGCCTGGTTTGCAAAGAAGTTGTAAGAGCTTGTGTTTGTTCCGAAAGTCGCGGCAGTATCAATGCCGAAAAGACCGAGGAACATGTTGCCCCACATTCCGAGCGCACCGGAGACACCCCAGGTGCTTCCGAACATGCTGAGCGCAAGTGCGAAGACAACGATAAGTGCGCTTCCTGTGTAGTATGACCACTCCTTCTTGAACAGAGTCTCATAGAGAGTGGGCTTCTGAAGTTCAGTCTTCTGATCCGTCATGCACCTCAGCAGGTCTTCTCGATGACGACTTCCCACTCGCCGTCTCCGACTTCCTCGATCTCGACGTTGTAGCCCTGTCCACGGGCCCAGTCGGGAACGTTCTTCATAGCGCAGGTGTGATCAATGCCGACAACGAGCACATCGCCAACAGCCATTTCCTTGAGAGCGTTCTGAGTCTTTACCAGTGGTACCGGGCAAGCCTCTCCGAGGCAGTCAAGATACTTTTCAGCCATAATTCATTTCTCCTTGTGTTTATGGTTTTCTGATACCGAAATTGCACCACGAAGAAATGAAGTCAGCAATCTTTTATTTTGTGACAAATCGACAAATAAGCGATTAAAATATGTGATATTGTGACAAATCAGATGCTCTGCAATTTAACAGAGTTGTAAATCTTTATCTTGCCATGACTTGCCTTGAGAATATCCTCGTGCTCGAACTGAGCAAGTATATTTGACACAAGACTTCTTGCAACAGACGTTTCTCTGCTTATTGTCTCCTGCGTCACATTAATCACGCTGTCAGGACAATTAACCGACAAATCGTACAAATAAGACGCAACAAGCTGTCTCGGGCTTGAGAATGCCTTCTGCTGCAGGATGAAGAGTATGTCTGAGAAGCGGTCCATGAAGTTTCGTCTCAGATAAAGTGTCATGTCAGGATACTTGCTGCACAGCTGTGAGTACAGCGTGGCAGGAACCTTGAGAATCTCACTCTCGCTGTCGCTGACAAGCGTGATTTTCTGCGACATCCCGAAAAGGTGCGGACTGGAGGCAAGCGTGCAGATGTCTCCCTGGTTCAGATAATACAGCAGAAGGCTGGAACGGCCCTGGACAAGCAGGCTCTTGACCCGGCCGGAGAGGAGTATGAGAAGGTTTTCACAGGGATCAGAGGGAACAAGTACAACCTCATTGCGGCTGAAGTGCTGCGTATAACTAAAGTAGGCCAGAGAATCCTGGTCAGAAGCATCAAGCTCCGGAAAGAACGGAAGATTCTCCTGCAGAATGTCCTTCATCATATTATTATGATATTATATTGCCATCATGATTTCCACAGATGACTTCTCCCTAATGTGTCAGGCTCTTCCTTTTCTGAATTTCATCCCGGCCGGTGAGAAGGCCAGAGTGCGTTCCCGCTCAAGGATTGTCGACCTGAGAGAAGGGGAAGCGGTCAGGGACAGAAAGGGAGGAATTGACTCGGTCTTTGTCGTGAAGTCCGGTGCAGTCAGGGTCTACACACAATCTGCGGCATCTGAGGAACAGCTTCTGCTTTACTATGTTCCACCTGGAGCACCCTGCATCATGGCTGCGACACGGCTGTGTCTGTCATCCTCTCTGGATTACTGTATCCACGCAGTTGCCAGAACCCGGATTCTCGCACTTGACGAGAAGACGATCATGGATTATGAGAAAAAGTATCCAAAGATGCGGGTTGAGATCGACAACATGCTGGCAAGCCGGTTGTCATCGCTTTTCAGCAATCTTTCTTCAATTGTCACAGATGATCTCAGAACAAGGGTCTGGGATTACCTGAATTATCTTTCAGACTGCTTCGGAACAACAGAGATCACCGTGACACACAAGGCAATCAGCCAGGATCTCAACTGCAGGCGTGAGGTCGTGACAAGAATTCTTTCGGCTCTGGCTGATGACGGACTGGTGAGCGTTTCCCGCGGAAAGATCAGAATCATGGAAAAAGCCCCCTGAGGTCATGAAAAACCACACCAGAAAAAATTAGATATAATGTATATTCTGTCAACTAGACTATCTTAGAGTCTCTAAAATGGCCAAGTTTGCAAGGATCTGGGAAAGGAGTAGAAAAACCCTGTTGCACCCTTGCTAAAGCCTCTGATGGCCGTTTTTCAGCATGATAAGTTTTATTTACTGATAATGTAAAATCTTCATAACATTCGAAAAGACAGGTTTTATATTACAATTGCTATATTACTTTACATAAATAAAATAATATTTTACGTCATGTTTTATTTACTAAAAATGTCAAGTAATATTATTTTATATTTATAAAACATTACAACTATATTTAATAATATATACTTATAGTTGTATGTTTATTTTGTATTACATTTTATGTAATGTTTTATTAATAATACTTTCTATATCAAGTAATAATAACATTGTTAGTTCAGTTTTATTGACATAATATTTTAGGGCCTAGTTAAAAGCAGAAAAAAGGGATTCGCCTGCCCTACTGGCACTTGGCCATCGGTCAGGCGAGTCCGCAGTATCTGGATGGAACTGTAAATTCAGACGACAGTGAAATCGGTCCTTTCAGGAACAGCCACGGGACTTGAGCCTGCAATGACATCAATCAGAACATCCTGGATTTCTCTGTCATAACTCTCCATAACAGGAAGTCTGCCGTACACCTCATATCCACCGGTTCCAGAGGCACGGTAAGAGTTGAGAACGATTGTCAGCCTGGTATCAGATTCCCACAGGAGATCGGTTCCATGGAACATGAGCCGTGTGACACGGCTGCCTGCCGGTTTTGAAAGGTCAAAGGTGTACGACACGCCTCTGTAGAAATCACAGTTGTAGCGCTCATCCTTACCGGGTGAGAATGAAGCGGATTCGACGACAGTTCCGTCAATTCTGTCACAGAAGGCCGCACTGCGCTCCATTGCTGATTTCAGCTGTGAGCCGCTGATCTCGAGCTTGACCAGTGTGTTGGAGAACGGGTAGGCGCTGAGGATGTCGAGCATGGATACGTCTCCCTCAAGAGAGACCGGGTTGTTGACCAGTGCTGTGGCGCTTACATCAGCCCCGCTGAGGCCAAGCTGGATATCATTGATGAAGTCAGCAAGAGCTGATCCTCCTGTAAAGCTGCTGATACGGCCATGATCATCAAGACAGCCATCAATCTTTCCAATTATTCTTTCAAGATATGATTGTGCGGCAGTCTTTGAAGAGTCAGCGAGGCAAAGCGCCCTCATGGCAGGCGAGACTTCCGTGGCCAGAGACGCAGGCAGAATTTCCGCATGTGCCGCCCTGCCCTTCTCCAGCACGATATGTGCATAGTGCTCACCCCGGCTTCCTGCCTGGAGGACAAGACTTTTTCCTGTCATCTGCGGTCTGATTATCCGATGCTGATGAGCTGTGAGAAGCACGTCAAAACCGAGCTGTGCGATTTCATCAGCCGCATTCTCTGTCAGATGCCCGCTGTTCACTGGTCCGAATCCTCCGTGATAGACACATATGCGGAAGTCTGCATTCACACTGAGGGATGCCTCATATTCACGTCTGAGAGCATCCAGCGCCTGTGAGACCTCAAGACCGTCCAGTCTGTCCCTGTCCCAGACATTGACATAGTCAGTGACGACCCCTGTGATGAAGACCCTGAGTCCGTCACGCTCGATCACGACATGCTGCTCAGGCCTGATCAGCCCTCTTGTGTCTGTCAGGTTTGCGCACACGAAGTGACCGTGCAGATGTTTTCTGATCTCAAGCAGACCGGCATAGCCGAAATCAAAATCGTGGTTTCCAGGCACAAAGACATCCAGACCGGCTGTGTTGAAAGCCTTGTAGATCAGCCTGTCCTCAATTCCCTCACTGCTCTCATAGCGCAGAAGCGGAGAACCCTGCAGTATGTCACCCCCGTCGATCACAATGGACCCAGGTGTAAAGGCAGAGGCTGCCAACAAATATCCCATGGCTTTCGGGGCCTTGCTGACATAGTCAGTCGGATAGACGTAAGAATGGGTGTCGCTGGTGTAGTAGATATCCAAGCTACTCTCCCCTCATGAGCCTGTTTCTCAGCCTGGAGGAGAACCACTCCACGATGAGGACCAGAATGATAAGTCCCAGAAGAATCGCACCGACATCGTTCCAGCGGTAGCTGTTCATCGCAAACATCAGAGGAGCACCGATACCACCGGCACCGACCAGACCGAGCACGCTTGCGTCCCTGAGATTCATATCAAAGCGGTAGATAAGAGTCGAAGAGAACGAAGGCATCAGCTGCGGAAGTATTCCGTATCTGATCTTGTCAAATGTGTTGCATCCTGCAGCGTCAAGGGATTCCAGAATTCCTCTGTCCAGTTCTTCAATTGACTCTATGAACATCTTTGACAGCATTCCGATGGAACAGCATGACATTGTAAGAAGTCCGGCGAAAGCTCCCGGGCCAGTGACCATGATGAACATAAGTCCATACACAAACGGTGGTATTGTCCTTATGGCCATGACACAGAGTCTGACAAGGTATGAAACAGGACGCGGGACGATGTTCTTTGCGCCGAGGAATGAGAAAGGCACAGAAAGCACAGCTCCCACCAGTGTTCCGAGAAAGGCAATCGCTATTGTCTCGAAAAGCAGATATGGTACACCGTTAGTTCCCAGGTTGAAGAGGAGAGACGGTGTCGGATGCAGAATGCCTGAGATGATACCCCTTGCAACGGCAAGGCCGGATCCTCCCGTGGAGTTCGACTGCACCGCACTGCTGGACCAGGCCAGAAGCGCCAGACAGGCCAGCAGGGCTGCAAGCTGCCCCACCCAGGTCCTCGGAGCTTTCTCAAGTGTGCTGACATAGTTTTTCTCGCTCATTTCACACTCCCCTTATACCAGCTTGGACCTGAGATAGGAACTTATGTACTCAATGATCACTACTGTCACGAACAGTGAGAGCAGAATCATTCCTACACGGGCGTATTCCATCCAGCCGATGCGCTCATTCAGGATGATTCCCAGTCCGCCGGCACCGACATATCCCAGAATAGACGCATATCTCACGTTTCCTTCAAAGCAGAAGAGCACTGTCGAGATGAAACCGGGAAGCACCTGAGGCCAGACCGAATACCTGATTGCAGAGATCCTGGCCATGCCCAGTGCCTCGAGCGCCTCATAGCTGCCCATGTCGACAGTCTCGATCTGCTCATAGAGGATCTTGCCGCAGTATGCAAAGGTGAAGACTGCGATTGCGACAGTTCCTGCAAAGGTTCCAAGTCCGAAGATGTAGGTCGCAATCAGCGCAATCACCAGAGTCGGCAGTGTTCTGACGACAGAATAGAACAGTTTGAAAAAACCTGTCACAAGCCTGTTCGAGATGAGGTTTGATGAGCAGAGCACGGAGAAAGGGATGCAGAGGACAGCTCCGATAAATGAACCAAGCAGGCTCATCTTGATCGTGTCCATCAGCGGTCCCCAGATGCGCGGCATATAGCTCCAGTCAGGAGGAATCATGTCGCCGAGGATCACAAAGAAATAGCTGATCCTGTTTATCAGGGTCCTGAGGCTGAAACCTGTCACCTCACCGGCGATTATGGTTGAGACAAGCAGGACAATGAGAATCAGCGGGAGCCTGGAACGTTTCTGGCTGACTGTCTTTCCGTTCTCCAGTGTGTACTGGACCGGCCTGAATATCCGGTCGTAAATGTTCATCTTTTCAGTCTTTCTCATCCTGTGCCCCGTAGATGCTGTCCAGTACAGCCTGGTCCACCTCACCTGAGGGACCGTCAAAGACGATCTGGCCTTCCCTGATGCCAATGACGCGGTCGCAGTACTCAAGCGCGAGCTCGACATGGTGTATGTTTATGAGCACTGTGATTCCCATTTCGCGGTTGATCTTCCTGAAGTCATCCATCACGACACGTGCAGTGACCGGGTCAAGTGCGGCCACAGGCTCATCAGCAAGTATAACAGAAGGGTTCTGTGCCAGTGTCCTTGCCAGTGCGACGCGCTGCTGCTGTCCTCCGGAAAGCTGGTCGACTCTTGTGAAGGCCTTCTCCAGGATGCCGACCTTGTCGAGGCACTCGAGCGCCTTGAGCTTGTCTTCCCTTTTGAAGACGCCAAAGATCCTGCGCATAAGCGGCTCATCCGGGACGAATGCCGTGAGCACATTGCGGATCACTGTCGTCCTCGTGACAAGATTGAAAGACTGGAAGATCATTCCGATGCGGCGGCGAAGGGCCCTGAGCTCGCGGCTGCTGAGCCGTTCGACATCGACAGAATCGACATTCAGGTTTCCCCCGGTGATTGGATGCATGCGGTTGATTGCCCTGATCAGTGTCGACTTGCCGGCTCCCGAGCGGCCGATGATTGCAACGAACTCACCGTCCTTGATGGTCAGGTTCACATCCCTGAGCCCGACAGTTCCGTTTGGATACACCTTCTGTACATTTGTGAACTGGATCATTGATTTCTCCAAAAGGGACAGGGTCCCGATGTACCCTGCCCCTGTGTTTTCAGTTTGCGCTTAAGTGACTAGTTGTTCAGGGACCTCATGATCTCCTGGGCGACACGCTCGTTGTCATAGTCAGCGCTGGTTGCCGGCATATATCCGGTGTGGCTGTAGATCGCGATAACATCGCGTCCTTCCTGAGTCTTGTTGAGATTCATGAAGGCCTGCTGGAGAGCAGAGACGAAGTCCTCTGTCATGACGGGGCTGGACTTTGAAACGCACACAGTATCATTGTAGATCATGGGTGTGACGCCGATGACATCTGTCTCCTCCCAGACGGAGGCAGTGCGTCCGAATGTGGATGTCCAGTCATCTTCATAATCCCTTCTGGCATCAGCAAAGGTGCAAAGGATGTCGACCTGGCCGGATGCGAGGCGTGCGAAGGCTGAAGGATAGGAATCAACCTGGACAGTGTGCTCAAGATCGGCGATTGTCTTTCCGTCGTAGTTGTTCATCAGCCACATTGTCGGATAGACATAGCCTGCGCTGCTTGTGGATCCCATGACGGCCCAGTTGGCACTGTTCAGGTCATCCCAGGTGAGAGCCTGTCCTGCGTTGACCTTGTCCCTGAGCTCCTGACCTTTGGCAGAAGGTCCTGCGATCATCAGAGCCCTGTATCCGACAGCCTGCTCAGTGCTTGCCGTGATGGGCTCATTGTTGTTCCAGTCCCTCGGGTCGTCGCTGTCAACAGACAGTCCGTCCCTTGTCGCCGTGAGGATGACATCACAGCCCTGATCATAAAGGAGATAGGTGTTGGCCGGCATGCCTACAGAGACATCGGCACTGCCTGCTGTGAGAGCGACACCGACAGCCTCATAACTGGTTCCAACGGAGATGTCGACATTGTTGACAGTGTAGCCAAGGCCTGCAAGCTCACTCTTGAGCAGGTCCTTCAGCGGCTCTGTCACGGTCACGATCTCTGCAGGCTCCCTGGAAGGAACATACATGATCCTCAGTGTGTCGATCACCGTGTTTCCATCGGCACTTGCTGCAGTGCCCTCAGCAGCTCCGTTTGCGAAAAGGCTCACTGCCACAAGGGCCATGAGCAGGACGAACAATGCTTTTTTCATTTTTATCCTCCTATACCCTGTCAAGGGAATTGGTTTCAACAAGATCCGAGGGAGCGTAGACACAGTAGCTCTGTGTTCTCTCCCCCTTAATTCTCTCGAGAATGAGTGAGAATGCGGTGCGGAATATTCCGTCAGGGAAGATCCACAGCGCATACTGAGTCCTGACATCCTCCGGAAAGAAGTTTTCATATGTTACGCCGAGGGGATTGATCCCCCTCTCATCAAAGGCTCTCAGCGCGCCTTTTGCACAGTCAATGTCACTGAAGATCACAGCCTCCGTCTCCGGATCGAGCTTCATCGCCGCGCTGTATCCGAATTCCTCATCCATTGTTCCGAGAAAAAAGCGTGAGCTGTCAAACATGGAGTATTTCTCAAGGAGTTTTGAGAACTGGACTGCCCTGGTCCGTCCTATCTCATGACCGCTGCGCAGGAAGGTTCCACCGATATATGCGGCCCGCCTGAGGCCCCTGTCGCAAAACAGGCGCACTACCCTCTCCTCGCTCTCACTGTAGTCCATCATTATGGAATCATGGGAGTAACTTGTTCCGAGATTGTTGATCAGAAGGAGGGCATCGCTCATTGCCTCAAAGTCCTTTACCTCGTCGCGGCTGAACTCGCCAATGGCTATAAGTCCGTTTGTGTGGCTGCTCCTGTCATATGCCCTTATTGTGATTCCAGCAGGTGCGATGGCTGTCAGATGGCTGATAATGCGTTCCTCAAAGCCGGCCCTGTCGAAGGGTGAGAGTGCGATCGCGACGGATATGGCCTTTTCCCTCCTCTTCTGTCTCGGTGTCATGTATCCGAGTGAGGAGGCCGTGTCGATTATCTTCCTGCGTACGCTGTCAGATACGCTCAGGGACAGATCCTGGTTAAGCACCCTGGATACTGTCGCTGGAGAGATTCCGCAGATACTCGCGATTTCCTTTATCGACGATGCCATGGCCTCATGTAACAATGACAGGTGCCGGCTTGTCAACGTATATAGTAAAATTTAGTAAATTTTTTACCTTGCTTTCACTTTTGCACCTGTCAAGATTATCTCTAAAAAGCAAAAAAAGTTTACGTTATTTATTTCCAACGGATTCCTCAAAAGTGTCAGCCAATTGTATTCCACCCTTCTTCACGCTATAATCACTAATCATGATTGAATACCATTTCAAGGCCGCCAAGGACACGACGGGAGCCTTCAGGAACCTATATGAAATCATCTCGCTGCTCAGGAGCGAGAACGGCTGCCCCTATGACAGGGCACAGACCGAGAAGTCAAGTCTCGGAAATCTGATTGATGAGGCATATGAGTATCTTGAGGGGGTCAATGACGCAGATCCCGCTGTCTGCAAGGAAGAACTGGGAGATGTGCTGCTGAATATCTTCTCACTGCTTCAGATTCATGAAGACAAGAGGGATTTTCTTGCCGTGGATGTCGTGAATGATGTATGCGAGAAACTGATCCGCCGCCATCCGCACGTATTCTCCAGAGAGACGGCCGCCAGTGTCGAAGAGGGACTCAGCCTCTGGAATCAGGCAAAGAGCCAGGAGGAATCGCATAAAGACTCCTCAATCAAGGCTGTCCTCGGCCATATCTCAAGCGGTATGCCTCCACTGGAGAAGAGTTATGAGATCCAAAAGAAGCTTGGCTCGATGGGTTTTGAGTGGACCAATGTCGATGATGTGATTGACAAGGTCTATGAAGAGCTCGATGAAGTAAAGGATGCGATGAAAGAAGGAAACCGGGATCATGTCGAGGAAGAGCTGGGCGATGTGCTGCTGACAATTGTCAATCTGTCGCGCTGGCTAAAAGTAAGACCCGATCAGGCTCTTGAGAAAGCAAACAGCAAGATCACGAGACGCTTCGTCAGGCTCAGCGAGCTGGCCAGGGAACGCGGCATCGAGATCAGCAGTGAAAATCTGGACAAGCTTGACGAGATCTGGAATGAGGTGAAGGCTTCGGACAATTAATTTGCCTGAAGCTGGATGAGCCTCCCGCTCACTGCAGATGGATAGTCCAGGTATGCCAGTCCATAATATGTCCGCGCGGATTTCTCATCTCCCATCTGGGCATATATGTCACCGAGGATGAGATTGCTGAGACTGTCACTCTCACCCTGCCTTATCCGGAAGACCAGAGGCAGGGCCAGCTGCCCCTCAGAGCGCTGGAGCAAGATTCCGCTTGCCTCTACGACTGCGTTCCTGAACTCCTGTGAATAACCTTCCTGCGAATACCAGGACTCAAGATTTGACGCGATGAGACCTGATGAGGCCCCAGCGCTGATGCACAGCAGTGCGGCATCCCTGGAACTGATTCTGTCCCTCAGGGAATTGTAGACTTCAGCAGCGGTCTCATAGTCTCCGATGTCCATCAGCGCGCTGAAGTAATACATCTGATCGCTTGTCCGTCCGCTTCCGGAATCAGCGAGCCGGTGACCTGACTGGACCCTCAGGACGGGATCATCATCGTAGAGCAGAATGATCCTGAGTGCATTTGAAAGCCTCTCATCCTCTTTCGATGAGTATATCAGGCTGTAGGCCAGGGCTGCATCAACGCTTTCCTCCTGGCGGCCCAGCCTGTAACAGGCCATCATCTTGTAATACAGCGCATCCTGCGAGAGGCCTTCCGCCAGGGCTCTGTCACACATTGTGGCAAGCCTCTCATAGTCACCTTGCTCATAAATGCTGGAATAACTGTCAGAGGAACAGGAAACAAAAAACAGGAACAATGCGGCAAGAACAGTGATAAACACGGATTTACATCTCATCGCATCGCCCCTGTGAAAAAAAATATGCGGCCGTCCATAAGCCGGGTTCTGTTTTTGGCAATCATCTATCTAGGCCTGGAATTACTCCCAGGCTCGAGCAGTCCACCCGCAGAGCATTGTCCAAGGCGGGACCCTCTGCTGCTTGACCTTGCACCTGATGAGGTTTGCACTGCCACCGTCTGTCACCAGCGGTGCGGTGAGCTCTTACCTCGCCTTTTCACCCTTACCCCCAAACGGGGGCGGTATGTTTTCTGCTGCACTTTCTGTTGCATTGCTGCACCTGGACGTTATCCAGCATCATGCCTTGTGGTGCCCGGACTTTCCTCTTCAACTTAATGAAGCGATTGCCTGTACGACCGCAGTCTTTGCGAAATGATTGTCAGACGTTGTCGAAGTCGTCGTCGCTGATCGCGTCTGCGAAGAAGTCGTCGCTCTCCTCGTTCTGGAAGTCTGACAGGTCGATTGTCTCCTCGTCCTCCTGATAGTAAAGGATTCTGGAGCAGTAGGGACAGTATTCGCTCACACTTGTGCCCTGTCTGACGTCATTGACGAACTGCATGGGCAGGATCATGTGGCAGCCGGAGCAGACCTGGCCCTGAATGATCGGTGTGATTCCAAGTCCGTTCTTGTTCTTCACGATCTTGCAGAACTTCTGGAAGATGTCATCGCTGACACCCTCTCCCTTGATCTCCAGGCTTCTCTGATCCAGCTCAGCGATCTTGGCCCTCTTCTTCTGGAGGATTCCGTCAATCTTTGCCTTCTCGTCCTCCACCTCGCCCTTGATCCTGTCGCACTCCTCACCCTGAGCCCTGAGCTTGCCGTCAAGCTCCTCGACAAGGGCATTTGATGCATTGCGGGCCTTGAGGTAGGAGTTTTCGACGATGCGGGCCTCATCAATTTCCTTGGTGATGGCCTCGTACTCCCTCTGCTGGGTGATCAGCTCGACCTTCTTCTCGCTCTCAGTGCGGCGGCGTACGGCCTCGTCATACTGGATGGAGTTGGAAGTGGCATCCTGCTTGGCCCGGTTGAAGGCGTCATTCAGCTCGACATACTTGCTGTTCGCCTCCTCCAGTGCCGCCTCCTTGCCCTTAAGTGCGGCAGGGATTGTCTCGATCTCCTCTTCCAGTTGGAACTTCTCCCTCAGTACGTCCTGAAGCTGCAAAAGCAGTGAATGTACCTGGTGCAATTCGTGCTCAGCCATGTCTTATCGTTACTCCTCGTTATGTTTATACGTAATCCTTGAGCTTCCTGCTCCTCTTCGGATGGCGCAGTCTCCTCAGGGCCTTGGCTTCAATCTGCCTGATTCTCTCACGGGTGACATCAAAATACAAGCCCACCTCCTCAAGAGTCAACGGGTAACCGTCATCAAGGCCGAAGCGCATCCTCAGCACTTCCTGCTCACGCGGAGGAAGCGTGGTGAGGACCTCTCCGATCTGTTCCTTGAGCAGGACATAGGCTGTCTGTGTCGCCGGGTTCTCGACTTCCTTGTCCTCGATGAAGTCGCTCAGGAGGCTGTCCTCCTCTTCTCCAACCGGGGTCTCAAGGCTGATCGGCTCACGCGATACGCTCTTGACTGCCTTGACCTTCTTCTCATCCCAGCCAAGCTTTGCGGCGATTTCCTCGTCGGTCGGCTCGCGGCCAAGCTGCTGCAGCAGGTTCCTGGACTCGCGTACCACCTTATTGATCTGCTCGATCATGTGCACAGGAACACGGATGGTTCTGGCCTGATCAGAAATGGAGCGCGTGATCGCCTGTCGTATCCACCAGGTGGCATAGGTCGAGAACTTGAAGCCCTTTCTGTACTCGAACTTCTCAACGGCCTTGATCAGACCGATATTGCCTTCCTGGACGAGATCGAAGAACTGGAGTCCGCGGTTCGTATACTTTTTGGCAATGGAGACGACAAGACGGAGGTTGGCCTTGATCAGCCTGTCCTTCGCATCCTTCATCATCTTCTGCCCTTCGCGGATCCTCTTCACGGAGCTCAGTATCTTGTCTGTACCGCTGACAAGGACCTTGTCCGGATGCTCCGGGTCAGGCCTGTCGTCAAAGGACTCGAACTCATAGCAGATCTGCTTGAGCTGTTTCTCCGTGATCTGGAGGGTCTTGATGTCCTCCTTGATCTCGTCGCTTGTCATCCCGAGCTGTTCCTCGATCTGGCGTGTCTTGCTGCGGGTTGCCAGGTCACGGCCCAGCTGCCTGAGCTCGCGTGCGGTGTCGCTTGAGCCGAGCTTGAGCTTCGCGATCAGATAGCGTGCCTTCTCGTTGCACTCCTTGATCTGGGTTTCAGCCTCGAGGAAGCGTCCGGTGAGTTCGTCGATCTCATCCTGCTCGATGATGATCGGATAGTACCAGATGGGAAGCCTGACAGAACTTGAGTTACCGGCACTCCTGATCATGTCCTTATAGTCCTGGTCGACCTTGAGGGCCTCAAAGGCTCCCGGCTCACTGGGCTGCTCCTCCTCAGAGCCTGTTCCGTCAAGCTGGTCCAGAATGGAGGAATCGTTCTTGTCAGCGATGTGTGCGCGTGAGACAATGATCTGGTTTCCGTATGGCGTACGGATCTTCATGTAAGACCGCAGGGTCTCGTCATCGACTTCCTTCGCATCCAGCCCGAGGAACTTCGCCAGCTCCTTGCGGCCTGACTGACTGAAGAACTCAATCTGGGCAGGATCAACCTCAAAGCCTCCGAGATAGAGCTTCATCAGCTCCTCCCTTCTTCTTGTGAACTTCTCGTCTCCCAGCAGATCCTCGCCGGTCAGGATTGCCCTCTGGATCTGCTCATTGTATTCCTTGAGCTGTCTGGAGCAGTCCTTCAGCGCCTCCCTGTAACAGGCGGTGTAATGCTTCTGACGGCTCAGAAGTGTCTTGAGCTCCTCTGGAGAGATGGAGTCATCCTCCTCATCCACCCTGGTCGCAAGCTGATTGCTGATTCTGGTGAAGAGACTGATCAGGAGTCCGCTTTCACGGATCACGGAGCGGATGACCTCATCCCCAGCCTCCATCTGCTTTGACAGCGTCACCTCCTGGCTGGCGTCAAGGAGGTTCTCCTTGCCGATCTCCTTCATATAGAGTCTGATCGGATCATCTCCGCTGCTCTCCAGCTTGTCATTTCCGAGGATCGTATGGCTCTTGGTCTCATGATCATGACTGTCACTGATCTGGTTTAGGTCGACGAACTGCTCACCGCTACCGATGTGCTCATCATCCGGATTGGTCCAGGACGAAAGTGTCGGAGCATCGCTGTCGACTTCCTCGTTATCCTCGTCATAGTCCTCATCATCCTCATCTTCGTCGCCGGAAGCAGATGAATCATCTCCCTCTTCCTCAGGAATGTCGAAGTCGGGCACGTCCTCATCAATGACTTCCTCGTCTTCCATGTCGGGGTACTCGAGGTTTTCCTCCTCAAGCTCCTCCTCCGTCATGCTGTCGACGCTCTCCTCATCACTGGCTATGGCCTGCGTCTCGTCCTCGTGGCAGTCTATGCCCGCCTCAGAAAGCTCGTTTACAAGATCGTCGAAGTCGGTCGATGCATTGACTTCATC
Source organism: uncultured Spirochaetales bacterium (assembly GCA_944390045.1). Taxonomy (GTDB): domain Bacteria; phylum Spirochaetota; class Spirochaetia; order Sphaerochaetales; family Sphaerochaetaceae; genus Bullifex. The sequence goes on from CALXOO010000006.1 coordinate 50,516, forward strand.
CTCGTTGATGCCCAGGGCGAGAAGCACGTCCCGCCTCAGCACGAAGCCTCCGTTGTCGACACTCTTCCTTGATAGTTCCTTGATGATCTGCGTCTTCTGTTCTTCTGTCATCAAATCCTCTGTTCCTTTCCTAAATGCCCTGCAGCCTCTCGGACAAGTCCTTGATCTCCGCGTCGATGCTCACCTTCTCATTGAGCAGTTCCCTCAGATCAGCGTCACTCAGTCCTTCAGCCTCACCCTGTCTTATCTGCAGCTGGATAAGCCTTCTGTCCTCCTCCTTCCTCCTCAGCGCGATACGGTCCAGTATCTCATCAATGACCTTCTGAGGCCTGTCCACCCTGAATTCCGGCAATTCGAAACTGGTGGCTACATCATGCCTGACCTGTTCGTCCGCGATGAGGGAGAGGAAGATTTCATCAGTCTTACCGACTCCGTCCCTTCTGACATTCTCCAGCGCCAAATAGATGAGCTGGGCCTCCTTGTCTTTAAGGTCCCCGAAGCGGAAGGCCTTTGTGTAGGTCGGAAACAGATCCCTGTGGTTTGCGAACATCAGCATCATGTAGAGATCCGGACTGATGCCGGAAACACGAAGCGGAAGCGCAGACTGTCCTGCCGTGGCCGGCTGGTCAGCCCTCTGCGCGGCATTCCGCGGCATTCTCTCAAGATCCCGGGAAACCTGCACCTCACCCACACCAACAAGTTCACCGACCTGACGGACATAGGCCTCTCTCTCAACGCTGCTCTCAGTCGCGTTGATGAAGGGTGCCAGAAATCCGACCAGTTCAGACTTTCCTTTTGGCGTTCTGGTATTATATAAATTTAATCCTCTGGTTACAAGATACCGGAAGGCCTCTGTGGAGACAGAAAGCGCCCCTGTCAGGGCCTCAGGCCCCTCCTTCTCCAGGTACTCCGAGGCATCCTTGTACCTGTCCAGAGTGAGCACTGCAGTCTCTATGCCCTTTTCCTGAAGCATGACTATAGCTTTCGCGGTGGCATCCTGTCCTGCCTTGTCTGTGTCAAACAGGAGCTCTATGCGGCTGCAGTAGCGCGCAAGCAGACTGGCCTGCTCGGCGGTGAATGCCGTACCGAAGGGCGCGACTGCACACTTCAGTCCTGCCTGATGAAGGCTGATGCAGTCAAAGTTTCCCTCGCACACGATGGCCCTTCCCTCCTTCTTGACCGAATCAAGAGCTTCGAAAAGGCCGTAGAGATTGTGCTTTTTGGAATATACTTCTGTCTCCGGAGTGTTGATGTACTTCGGACTGTCATCCCTGAATGAGAGGTCTCTGGCACCGAAGGCGACCGTGCGTCCCTGCCAGTTCTTCACAGGAAACATCAGGCGGTTGCAGAAGAGCGGATAAGGATAGCTGCGCCTGCTGAAAAAGCCGCTGTCCTGGAGAAATTCGTCACTGTAGCCCTGGCGGAGAAGATGCTCGTGAAGCCATTTCGGGTCACGGGGAGCATAGCCCAGGCGGAAACGCTCAATAGTATCCTGACTGATCTTACGGCGAGCAAGGTAGTCCCTGGCATCCTGGGCTTCCTGACTAGACAGCAGAAAGTTGTGGAAGGTCTCAGCCATTGACTCGTTGAGATCGAAAAGTGAGTTCTTCACCTCCTTGCGCCGGATGTCGGCAGGGCTCTCATCCTCAATTGTGACCCCGGCTCTCTGGGCCAGCATTCTCACGGCCTCAGGAAAGGTAACCCGTTCCATCTTCATCACGAAGTCGAACATGCTGCCATGTTCCTGGCAGGCGAAGCAGTAGAAGCTGCCCCTGTCAAGATTCAGCTTGCAGGACGGAGTGCGCTCATTTCCGTTCCCATGGAAGGGACAGCGGATCCAAGGGCTGTTGTTCCTCTGGATCACTTGGGTATAAGAGGAGACAACATCCACGATGCTGAGCTTTGCCTTTATCTCTTCAATCGTCCTGTCAGAAAACGCCAATGTCCGAACCCCATTTATAGAAAATAGTGCCTAAAGAAGGAAAAAACAATTCTATTTCTTCACAATAGTTGAAAGTTTTTCCAAAAGAGTTGCCCTGCACTGCTGCCTGATCTCGCCGGCACTGTGCAGCTCTCCTTCGCCTATACCGGGACAGCTGGCTTTCTCCGCCTCGAGAATGGCCCTGTCCTCTAACAGATAGGGCCAGAACGGATAGGTCCTGCACTGGAGCGGGCGGACCGGGTAAATTGAGCAGCCCTCATCTGTCAGGAAGACGCAGTTGTAGTCTCCGTCCTCAGTCAGTGAGATCTGGTAATAGGTTCCCATGTCAACAAGTCTCGTGTACTTTTCAAGAAACTCGCCGCGCCCGATTCCAAGGTGAGAGGAAATGGCGGTGATACTCTCTTCTGACAGAAAGACACTGCCCGGCTCACCGGAACAGCAGTGTCTGCACATCTTGCAGCTGAAGCGGATTCCCCTGTCATACCAGGCCATATGCGTCTCCCGGAAAAAGAAAACCTCCCGCTGCCGGGAGGCCTTATTGCTGGAGAGAGAAGGATTCGGACCTTCGAAGGCTAAGCCAACAGATTTACAGTCTGCCCCCTTTGACCGCTCGGGAACCTCTCCGTCAAACATCGATATTTTTAGCAGAAAGCCGGAGCGATGTCAACAAGCTTGCGCCAAAATTTTCCACTTTCTTGTAATTTCTTTTAAGTTAAAGAATTGTCAGAATCTGAGATCCTTGGTTGACAGCAGGTCGACGACCTGTTTCGGGACCAGAGCGGAAACATCTGCACCGAATGCCGCCATCTCCTTGATCTGGCTGCTGCGGAGCATGAAATAATTCGGATCAGTCGGCATGAACAGGACCTCAAGCTCATCCATCATCTGCTTGTTCGTCATGGCAAGCTCAAACTCATAGCCGAAATCGCCGACAGCCCGGACCCCACGGATCATCACCCCGATGCCGTTCTCCCTCGCGTAGTTGACCATCAGCCCATCATAACTCGTGACAATGATATTGCTGCTGCCGCAGAAGATATCCTTCAGCACATTGACACGTTCCTGTGCGGTAAACAGACAGCGCTTGTTTATATTGTCTGCGACCACCACATGAAGTCTGTCATAGAGCTTCAGTGAACGCTGAATGATATTGATGTGCCCCAGTGTCGGCGGATCAAATGAGCCGGGGAACATTGCCACATGCGGATCTGTCATACCTTGACTCCCTCAACGAAGGTCTTCATCTTCTCGAAGTTCTCACCGCTCTCATAACTGATACGCCTCACGACAGTCCATTTACCCTCCCCGTCCTTCTCGAAGATGGCGAAATTGCCCCTTCCGGAGTAGCTCAGAGTCTGGCCCTCAGAAAGTGGATTGTCCTTTTTGATCTGTGCGATGACACAGTCAAAGTGGGCATGTGCACCATCAGGCGTAGTAAGGCAGCTTGCGATGCTCTCTATCCGGCTGCCGCACAGCGGACAGGTCTCAAATGGCTCCTTCACGATTTTCGCATCCTGTACAGGCAGGTGCGAATGGTAGGCATGCCGCTTCGGGGCGCCGACGACCTGTGAGAGGGTCGTAAAGCCGGAAAGGCGTCCGTCATCCCTCCTCTTTTTCTTCCTGCTGTCACGTGCCTGGGGCCTCTTGCCCCTGTTCTGGCCCTTGGCCTGATTTTTTCTCATGCTGGATATTATGGGAAAAAAGCGGCCCGCTGGCAACTGTATTGCAGTTATGAGTGGCTCGGGTGACAGACTCTCCTCACGTGCATTTCTTGTGATGCTGGTCCCGGCCGGCTCCGGAAAGCAATAGCATATCCTCAAAGTCATCCGCAAAGAACATCACAGCTGTATCAGGAAACTCACGATGAAAAGGGATGACCGTAGTACGGAAGTCAGAAGGTAAATAAAAAAGACCGGATCACTTTCCGGTCTTTTGAAAACTTCAGCCTGACGCTCAGTCAGCCTTCTTCTTGATGAGCTCCTTGACCTTGGCGGCCTTGCCGACTCTGTCACGCAGATAGTAGAGCTTGGCTCTTCTGACACGTCCTCTCCTGACAACCTCGATATGGTCAATCCTGGGTGAGTGCAGCGGGAAGATTCTCTCAACACCTACACCGTAGCTGATCTTCCTGACAACGAAGGATCTCCTGATGCCTACATTGTTCTTGGCGATGACAATGCCCTCGAAGACCTGGATTCTCTCGGTTGTACCCTCAACAATCTTGAAAAATACCTTAACTGTGTCGCCGACAGAGAAGTTCTCTGCATCCTTCTTGATCTGTCTGGCCTCAATGGTTCTGATGATGTCCATAGACATTACCCCTTCATTTCGTTTATCAAGTCTATTAGTCTTCTTCGCACTTCCAGGTCGAGAGAGGCCCGGGAGAGCACTTCCGGTCGGCTCAGCATCGTTTTTTCGAGCTTACGGAAAACACGCCAGGTAGCAATCCTTTCGTGATGACCTGACAACAATACATCAGGAACGGATTTTGTGCAATACCTTTCCGGCCTTGTATATTGAGGATACTCAAGCAGCTGATCAGAGAAACTCTCATCCTCAAGGCTCTCGCTGGCGATGACACCGTCCAGGAGACGGTAGACCGCATCAATGATCACTGTAGTCGCGCTCTCTCCAGATGACAGAACGTAGTCACCGATGCTGATCTCATCATCGACATAGGTGTCAATCACCCTCTGGTCCAGTCCTTCATAATGTCCGCAGATGAAGACAAGCGACTCTTCTCCTGAAAGCTCCTGGGCATATGACTGAGTGAAGAGGCGTCCGGATGGACTGGGATAGATGACGCGCTTGTCTCTGGCACCGATGCTTTCCAGGGCCTTGCAGAGAGGATCGCACTTGAGCACCATTCCCGCGCCTCCGCCGTATGGCAGGTCATCGCACTTGTGATGCGGATCTGTCGCGAAGTCACGGAAGTTTATTATGCTGTAGTCCACCAGTCCCTTCTCAACGGCACGGGACATGATGGATGAGGTGAAAAAGCTTTCCACCATCGGCGGAAAGAGTGTCAGGATATCTATGTGCATCAGTCTGCGAGCTCCGCATTGAGCAGCTCGATCTCACCCTTCACGAAATCGGGCTTTGAAACGAAAGGCTCCATGTTGGGGATGATGATCTGGCTTCCATCCGGACGGCGGACAAGCAGATAATCAGCCTGTGCCCCGTCGGCGACACTCTCCACAGTTCCAACCGCACGTCCTGCACACACAAGAGTGAGTCCGAAGAGATCTGCGATGTAGTACTCCCCCTCCTCCAGCTGTGGGCCGAGACTGCGTGGTATGTACATTATTCCGCCGGAGAGTATCTGTGCCTTCTCCTTGCTCTCATAGCCAGAAAAACGCATGAGGAAGGCATCCGCGTGATGGGAAAAGTCCTTGACGGACACTTCCAGCCGCCTTGAGTCACGCCGCACTATCACGCAGCTTTCCAGGCGCTCGAGGTGACTGGTCTCACCGCTGTACGGATGAATGCGCACAAAGCCCTCCCATCCATGTGTCCTTCCGATTGATGCCGTAGCAAGAAGTTTCTCTTCCATATTAATCCTGCAGAAAAAAAAGCGGCGGGTAGTGACTCCCGCCAGTCTATCAGTCAAGTATCTCAAGGACAGCCCTCTTGCCGTCCTTGGTGGCACAGGCCGAGAGAATCGTCCTGATGGCCTTGGCAATGCGTCCCTGCTTGCCTATGACCTTGCCCACATCGTCCGATGCGACATGGAGTTCAAGTATCGTGGACTTCTCGCCCTCGATTACATTGACACTGACCTCATCCGGTCTGTCCACTAGACTCTTGACCAGGAATTCAACCAGTTCTTTCTCCATAGCCAGCTCCCAGAGTAGGATCAGTTCTCGCTGGTGCGTGCTGTGGAAATACCCTGCTTGTTGAGAATCCTCTTGACTGTTGCAGAGGGCTGGGCACCCTTGACGATCCAGGCCTTCGTCTTCTCACTGTCGATTGTGACCTGTCTGTCCTCGGCCTCGATCGGATGATAGGTTCCAAGCTCCTCGATTGTCTCGCTGCCCCTTGCGCTCCTGCTGTCCATGACAACAATGCGGTAATAGGGTCTCTTCTTGGTGCCAAAGCGCTTAAGTCTAATGCTTACCACGGTGTTTCTCCTTATTCTACATGATAGGCTCAGCTGAAATATCTGGACAGCTGTGCCTGTAATTTCTTGTTTGTCATAAGCTTCCTCAGCATGTTCTTCTGCTTTTCGAAGGTCTTGAGGAGCCTGTTCACATCGGCCACAGAGGTTCCGGATCCCTTTGCAATCCTCTTCCTCCTGCTTGGTCCGATGACACGGTAGTTGGACCGCTCGAACTTCGTCATCGACTTGATGATCGCCTTCTGGATTTCAAACTCCTTCATGTCGATGTCGTCCTCGCTGATGTTTCCCTTCGCACCGGGAATCATCTCGAGGATCTTGTCGATTGATCCCATCTTGTTCATGCCTTCCAGCTGGTCAAGGTAGTCCTGGAGATCGAAGGTGTTCTTCTGCATCTTCCGGGCCAGCTTCTCGGCCTCTTCCTCGTCATAGATCTGCTGTGCCTTCTCGACAAGAGAGACGACATCGCCCATGCCGAGGATGCGCTGTGCTATGCGGTCAGGATGGAAGACCTCAAGATCCTCAGGCTTCTCTCCTGTTCCGATGAACTTGAGGGGCTTGCCGACCACGCTCTTCAGGGAGAGCGCAGCACCGCCGCGGGTGTCTGAGTCAAACTTCGAGAGAATGACGCCGCTGATGCCGACCTTCTCCTCGAACTCCTGCGCTATGGCGACGGCATTCTGTCCGGTCATCGCATCTGCGACGAAGAGAGTCTCATCAGGGTGGACCGCATCCGCGATGTCACGGATCTCCTTCATCAGCGACTCATCCAGATGCATGCGTCCGCTGGTATCGATGATCACGGTGTCATAAAGCTCATGACGTGCCGTTGCGACTGCCTCACGTGCGACCCTGACCGGATTCTTCTCTCCGGGGATGGTGAAGACGCGTACGCCGACCTTCTCTCCGAGCACCTGGAGCTGGGTGATGGCGGCAGGACGGACCAGGTCCGCCGCTACCAGCATGACCTTGCGGCCCTGCTCACGTGTCAGCTTGAGTGCCAGCTTGCTTGCGGTAGTGGTCTTTCCGGAACCCTGAAGGCCCATCATCAGGATGATGCTCGTGGCATCCTTTCCCTTGAGGTTCAGTCCCTGTCCGTCACCGCCGAGAAGCGCAACCATCTTGTCATAGACGATCTTCGTGAACTGCTGGCCGGGATCGACTGAGAGAAGCACCTTCTCTCCAAGCGCCTCTTCCAGCGTGGAATTGATGAATCTTCTGACTACACGGAGGTTGACGTCCGCATCCAGCAGGGAGATCTTGATCTCCTCAACCGCATCACGGATGTTCTTCTCGGTGATTTTGCCCTTTCCTGAAAGGGTCTTCATGATGGAACCGAACTTGGTGCTTAGACTGTCAAACATTCTGCCTCATCCTGCACAGCGAAATACTTTATACAGTTTTTCCGCTCCACTCGTCAAGATTTTTCCCTTCTCTTGCCGTCCTCATCGAAGTCGACGCGTCTGTCTTCCTCGTCAAGGATGACCGCCTCTCCTGCGATGTTGGCCAGCTTGTAAGTCACAGTTGTCGAGACACCGGCCTCCATCTGGGTCACACCGAGAAGGGACTGTGAGCCCATGACTGTGTGCGTGTTGTGGGTAATGATGATGAACTGGCTTGTCTGGCTGAAATCCTGAAGCACGTTCAGGAAGTAGCCGATGTTCTTGTCGTCAAGGGCCGCGTCGATCTCGTCGAGGATGCAGAACGGGCTTGGCTTGACCAGGTAGGTCGCGAAAAGAAGCGCGACGGCTGTCATGCTCCTTTCTCCGCCGGAGAGCAGAGTAAGGCTGATCAGCTTCTTTCCAGGTGGCTGGGCGAAGATGTCGATTCCGCTGGTGAGCACATTCTCCTCATCAGCCAGAGTGATCTCTGCCCTGCCTCCGTTGAAGAGGCGCTTGAACATGGCCTGGAAATTGTCGCTGATCTGCTTATATGTCGCCATGAACATATCGATGCTTTTCTGCTGGATTTCCTCAAGGACCTTCTCCAGATCGGCCTTGGCCTTGTTCAGGTCATCCAGCTGCTTGGAGTAGAAGTTGTACCTCTCCTCGGCCTCCTTGAAGTCATCGACGGCCATGTGATTGATGTTCGGTCCGAGTGCGGCGATCTGCTTGCGCACCTCATCGAGCTCGTTCTGGACCAGTCTCTCATCAGGCAGGTCCTGCTGGGTGAGTCTGTCCTGATACTCGTTGAGACTTCTGGAATAAGTGTTGAAGAAGCTCGTGAAGAGCATCTTGATCTGCTCGTCCGCCTGCTGGGACCACAGGTCTGCCTTCTCTATCTCGTTCCTGAGATTGTGGATGGTCTCTATGGTGCCTTCCTTGCGCTTCTCCTTCTCGCCCAGACGGCTGTTGAGGCTCCTGATCTCATCCATCACAGACTGAAGCTGGTCCTTGTAGGAGGCAATGCTCTCAGCGAGTTCTGCCTTCTCCTCCTCTGCCCGCCTTATGTTCTGTGAGGTCTCTGTGATCCTCTGCTCATAGAAAGCCAGCTTGGTTCTGGCATCGTCCAGCGCTGCAGTGTTCTCCTCAATGCTTCTTCTTATGTTGAGCGCGATCTGCTTCGCACTGTCCAGTGAGGCCTGCATGGAGGCGACCTTGATCTCGATGGATTTGACCATCTCCCGCAGTGAGTCGATCTCCTGGCTCAGGGAGCTGATGCTCTGGCGGCAGGCAGCTATGTTCAGGCGGCTTTTCTCAATTCTCCGCCTGCACTCATCCTCTTCCTGCGTGATGCTCCGCTTGCGCGTGAGAAGACCTTCCGGAGCAAGAAGCGAGTCAATGAAGGGCGGAATAGTTCCACGGTATGAGGAGAAAGCCTTTCCGAGCTCCTCAAGCTGGGCTGAGAGAGACTCCAGATCCTGAAGTATCCTCTCCCGGGCATCAAGATCCTCTGGCATGTCGCGGTAGAAGCTCACTTTATCCGCAATGCGCCTGAGGATTGACTCAAGGCGCTGTGTGAAGTCCTTCTCACAGGCGCTGCGCCTCTGATGGGAATATTCCTGTCCCATCTTCTCGTCCAGTTCAAGCGCAAGATCCTCAATGACCTTCTTCAGCTGTCCGCCGAGTTCCTCAATGCGCTTCTCATTGTCGAGAATGTTCTGCTCCTCAGCCTCCAGTCTCCCGTTCTCGGTGTCAACCTTGGCCAGATCCTCCTCAATCATCCTGTTGGCATGCTTGAGCTGTCCCAGAGACTCATCAAGTCTGTCCTGCTTTTCGGCAATCGAATCCTCATTCTCCTCCAGCTCCCTCCTGTCCCTCTCGATGAGGGCGTTGTAGCTGGACAGCTTGTCAGTGAACTCGTCTCTGTTCCTCAGGTATTCACGGTACTGGTCATCAAGGATCTTTATCCTCTCATTCCGGCTGTTGATCGTCTCCTCGGCACGGTTGATGCTGGTCTGCAGCTCAAATGAACCCTTGTTCTTCTCCCTTACGAGGGCCTGGTCCTCCTCTATGTCTGCCTTGAAGCCGTCAAGACTGGATGTCAGGGCCTCGAGCTGCTTCTCGTTGCTCGCCTTCTGCTGGATGCGCAGGTCCTTGAGCTTCTGGAAGGTCTGGATCTGTATGGAGTGGAGTGTTACATCAAGGTCGAGCTGCTTCTTGACCAGCTCGTTGTAGTTTATCGCCTTCTCCGCCTGGTTCTTGAGTGAATTGTATGTCCTCTTTTCGGTTGCCAGCCTGATTTCGACCTGGGCTATGTTCTCGTTAGTCCTGTCGATCTTCTTCTGGGCCTCGTTGCATTCCACCTTGAAACGGCTGATGCCGGCCGCCTCTTCGAAAATATAGCGTCTGTCCTCAGGCTTCGAGGAGAGAATCTGGTCGATCTTTCCCTGCTCCAGGATCGAGTACGCGCTCTTGCCGATTCCCGTATCGAAAAAAAGCTCCCTGATGTTCTTCAGCAGACAGCGCTGTCGGTTGATGTAATACTCGCTCTCGCCGGAGCGGAAGACACGGCGCTTGATCTCGATCTCTGCCAGATCCGTCTGAAGCTTGTGCTCGCTGTTGTCAATCGTGAGGGCCACTTCGGCGAACTGCAGCGGCTTTCTGGTGTCAGTGCCGTTGAAGATGACATCCTCCATTTTTCCGGCTCTGAGTGTCTTGGTGCTCTGCTCACCCAGAACCCATTTGATCGAGTCGACGATGTTGCTCTTGCCGCAGCCGTTCGGGCCCAGAAGGCTGGTTATGCCATCAGAGAAGTCGATATGGGTCTTGTCGGCAAAACTCTTGAAGCCGTTGATGTCCAGGGATTTGAGAAACAAAGGTCAACTCCTATTCTTGACTGTGAGCTTTCTGGGAGGATAGCATTTTTGCGGACTTTTATGGAAGAAGAGCAGCTTTCCCTTTTCGATTTCAGCCTACCTGGCCTAGTATGCGGATGCGATGAGGCCGGACGCGGTCCGCTTGCCGGTCCCGTTGTCGTTGCGGCATGCATCCTTCCTGAGGATTTCGACACCTCGCTTCTGAATGACAGCAAGAAGCTCAGCGAGAAACGCCGCTTTGAGCTCGAGCCACTGATCAGGCAGGAGGCTGTCGATTTCAGCATCGTCTTCATCGATCAGTATGAAATTGACAGGATCAACATTCTCCGGGCGACTCTCGACGGGATGAGGCGCTGCTATGAGGATATTTCATCCCGCCACATGATCTCGACATACTACGTCGACGGCAACCGCACTCCGCTGATAGAGAACGCGAATGTGGTCACGGTGGTCCGAGGTGACGCGAAGATCGCGCAGATCATGGCCGCCAGTATCCTGGCCAAGACCGCCAGGGACAGATATATGGTCCAGGAGGCAGAGAAATATCCTCTTTACGGCTTTGAGAAACACAAGGGATACGGAACCAAGACGCATTATGAAGCGATAAAGAAGTACGGACCCTGCCCTCTTCACAGGCTGACTTTCCTCAAGAAGCTACATTAGCGCAAGCGTCAGCCCCATCAGGACTATGCCGATTATGACCGCATAGATCACAAGGTGATGCCGGCCATAGTTCTCTGCTGTCGGAAGCAGCTCGTCAAAGGCCAGATAGACCATGATTCCCGCGACCAGGGCATAGACCAGGGCAAAGGTGAACGGGGTGAACACTGAGCGGAGGAAGAGAAAGCCCACAAGGGCACCCACCGGCTCTGCAAGTCCGCTTGCAAGGCTCATCATGAATGCCCTGCCCCTTGAGCCAGTGCTGTGGTAGACAGGACTTGATACCGTCATTCCCTCCGGAATGTTGTGAAGCGCTATAGCTACTGCTATGGATATGCCGCTCACCGGATCAGCCAGGGCGCTCATGAAGGAGGCAAGCCCTTCCGGAAAGTTGTGCACACCGATCGCAAGAGCGCTCATTAGCCCCATTTTCTTCAGGCTTCCTGAGCTTTCGTGCCCGAACTCATGAGGGTTCTCATCCTCGGGAACCAGCTTGTCGATCAGTGCTATGACGGCCATGCCGATCAGGAAGAAGCCCAGAGACATCAGATAGCCTGTCCTGTGGCCATAGACGGCGGACAGGCTCCCGATCGCCTCAGGCAGCAGCTCCATGAAGCTGATGTAGACCATGACGCCAGCCGAAAGACCGAGCGAGAAACAGAGAAAGGCCGTATTCGTCTTCTTTGCGAAAAGCGGGATGAGACCTCCCACCGCCGTGCTCAGTCCGGCAAACAGCGAGATCAGAAAGGCAAAGGTCATCGGACTCACTCGTCCAGATCTTCCTCTTCCTGCCTGGGGAAAGCCGCTTCCTTTCTGGCATGCAGCTTAAGATAATCAAGGCTCTTCTGCATTTCCTTGATGAATTCTCCGATGTCCTCCTGATAGACGAGAACTGACTGTCTGAGGAAACGTCCTCCCTCAGTCGGCTTGCTCTCGACGATATTGAGGTAGAGATCTCCATACATGTTCGCCTTCACGTTGAAAAAATAGGTACGGTCTTTCCTGACCAGCTTTGAAGAGAACATTTCACCACGCTGTCCCATACAGAACCTCCGCTGAATGCATTTTCCACTATTAAACAGCAATACAGGAGCTGAGTCAATAGCGGAGAAGTTGTTACAATTTCTTGTCATGCAATGAGATGTTTGATTCAGATAAAAAGTTTTCATTATCTGATTGACACACATTCGCATCATGTGCTAGTTTACACAACGTCATCGCGTCTGTCGTATAATGGCTATTACCCCAGCCTTCCAAGCTGAAGATGCGGGTTCGATTCCCGTCGGACGCTCAATCCAAGCTCCTGTGTGATACGGGAGCTTTTTTCTTGACCAGGGAGGAAGCGCCTTGAACTACCTTGCAGACCGTTATGCCGACTTCATTGTGCATTCCATGCTCAGGCTGGAGGAAGGTGAGAAGCTGACAGTGCATGCCAACAGCGAGACTGTCGAGTTTGCCCACCGGGTTGCCCATGAGGCAGCTGAAAGCACCGGAGTCAGTGCGGCTCTTGTATATATTGAGAATGGCAAGGTCGAATCCGTCGATGAGATCGAGCCCTCATACAGTGCCGGGGATGCAAGGGGCAACGTGATGCTCAACCTGGCTTCGTTCACCCCATCCGTATACAGAAGCGATGATGAGCTGGATGCAGTGCACCTCCAGATGCACAGGCTTCTTGCCGATCCGGTCTTCCTGGACCGGAGAATCGGAATTCCTTATGCCGTGGCCTATGTGCCTACCGCCAGCTGGGCTGAGTTCGTCTACGGCAGCGGGGCCACCACTGACCAGCTCTATCTTGATCTGGCGGATTACCTTGGCATTGAGGATGGAGACGCGGCCGCCCGGACTCAGGCCCGGGTGCTTGAGCTGCGGTGCAGGGAGCTCAACGAGCTGGACATCAGATCGGTGGAGCTTGAGATTGGAAGGACCAGGCTCTCGGCCAGGCTTGCAGAGGGTGCCAGGATTGGAAGCAGTGCCGTGAGGCTGCCCGGCGGCAGGACCTTCTATCCGACCTTCCCCGCCGAAGACATCATCTTCCCTCTGGATTACAGGCATGCTGACGGGACAATTGTCTCAAGCTATCCGTTCCGTTTCTTTGACAGGGTCATACAGGGGGCCGAGATCACTGTGAAGGATGGCAGGATAACATCATTCAGCTGTGACGCACCGCAGCTGGCCCAGGCCTATGTCAACATCGACACTATGGCAGGAATGGCCGGAGAGCTTGTGCTGTGCGACAGCATGACTCCGTCTTCCAGGTTCGACCTTGCCTTCGGCATCCCTCTGCTTGACAGGATGCGGACCAGCTGCATGGTATTCGGAGGCGTCAGCCCTGAACTTGTCACTCTTGAGGATGAGGCACAGCTTGATGCGTGCGGTCTCAACACGAGCTTTGCCCGCCTCGAAGTGCCCTTCGGAGGCAGGGATCTGAACGTCAGCGCCCTGACAGGAGACGGACGCAGGGTGCAGATTTACAAAGACGGGCTCTTCTCACTGGGGATTTAGATCAGCAATCAGTCTCAGGCCATTGAGAGTATGGAACTTGTCCAGACTGTCAAGCCTTGGAATCAGGGGAGCAATCGTCCGGCTGAGTCCGCCTGTGGCCATCACGACCAGTCCGCATCCCAGCTCTTGCTCAGTATTCCTGACCATGCTTTCCACAAGACCGGCATAACCGTACATTATTCCAGCCCTGATCGATTCCTCACTGCTCCGCCCGAGACAGCTTGATGGTATGCTCAGCTCCACCTGCGGAAGCTGGGCTGTGCTGCCGAAGAGTGCGTTTACGCTGGTAAGCAGGCCCGGAACTATGGCGACTCCCATCACCCTCCCCTCTCCGTCAACAGTCGAGAACGTGAGCGCAGTTCCGAAATCGACAGTCATGACAGCCCTGCCGGGATTGACATGATGCGCATAGGCAAGATTGCAAAGCAGATCGCTGCCCAGCTCGACAGGTATTGAGGACTTGTCCAGACCGCATTCCACCTGCCTGGTGACGACCAGTGCCTTGTGCCCGAAAAGACGCACAAGGTTCTTCTGGACCGACAGTGTCAGATTGGGAACGACGGATGAGAGCACGGCCCTGTCAACATCAGCCGGATCAACACCACTTGACTCAAGCAGTGAGCGGAAGATGACATAGTACTCATCTCCTGTCCGCTTCTGGTCGCAGTACACACGGAAACTCTGCCTCCACGACCTGCCGTCATGGAGGGCGAAGACGATGTTTGTGTTTCCGATGTCAACTGCCGCGAGCATTACAGAAGCACCGTGGTGTGTTTTCCGGCGTACGCCCGGTCACGGATCTCGTCGATGCTCTTGTCGTTGATGTAGCTCTCGAAGTTCGTGAAGCGGTCAATCAGTCCGGCCGGTGTGAACTCGATGATCCTGTTGGCGATGGAATCGACAAACTGATGGTCGTGGCTGTTGAAAAGCAGCGTGCCCTTAAAGCTGATCAGACCGTCATTCAGCGCCTGGATGGATTCAAGGTCAAGATGGCTGGTAGGCTCATCGAAGATCATGCAGTTCGCGCCCTCAAGCATCATTCTGGCCAGGACGACCCTGACCTTCTCTCCGCCTGAGAGGACACGGCAGGCCTTCAGCGCCTCATCTCCGGAGAAGAGCATGCGGCCAAGGAAGGACCTGACAAAGGTGTCGTCATCCTCCTTGCTGAACTGCTGGAGGTAGTCAGCGATCGACATATCTGTATCAAAGAGCTTCGTATTGTCCTTGGGGAAGTAGCTCAGCGAGGTCGTGACACCCCAGGTGTAGCTTCCGCTGTCCGGCTCCATCTCTCCGGCAAGGATCTGGAAGAGCACTGTCTTGGCATAGTGGTTCGGGCCGACGAAGGCAACCTTGTCTCCGGGATTGATTGTCAGATTGAGCTTGTCGAAGATGACCTCGCCGTCAATTGACTTGCTCAGATCCTTGATCTCAAGGCAGTTCTTTCCGATCTCACGCTCAGGTTTGAAGGCGACATAGGGGAATCTCCTTGAGGATGGCTTTATGTCATCAAGAGTCAGTTTCTCGATGAGCTTCTTCCGGCTGGTTGCCTGCTTGGCCTTTGCGACGTTGCTGCTGAAGCGCTGGATGAACTCCTTGAGCTCGGCGATCTTCTCCTCCCTCCTCTTCTTCTCGTCCTTCAGCTGTTTTGCGGCAAGCTGGCTTGACATGTACCAGAAGTCATAGTTGCCGACATAGAGCTGGATCTTGCCGTAGTCTATGTCGCAGATATGGGTACAGACAGTATTGAGGAAGTGCCTGTCATGGCTGACGACGATGACTGTGTTGTTGAAGTCAGAGAGGAAGTCCTCAAGCCAGTGCACTGACTCAAGATCCAGGTGGTTCGTGGGCTCGTCCAGCAGCAGGATGTCAGGATTTCCAAAAAGGGCCTGGGCCAGCAGGACACGGACCTTGAGGTTGTCTTCGATCTCTTCCATCCTCTTGTCATGGAAGCTGGTCGGAATTCCCAGTCCGTCAAGCATCTGGGCTGCCTCGCTCTCAGCCTCCCAGCCGCCCATCTCGGCAAATTCGGTCTCAAGCTCGGCGGCTCTCAGTCCGTCCTCCTCGCTGAAATCCTCCTTGGCATAGATCTCGTCACGCTCCTTCATGACGGAATAGAGTTTGTCATAACCCATGATGACTGTCTCCAGGACACCGTACTTGTTGAACGCGAAGTGATCCTGCCTGAGAACAGCCATTCTCTCTCCCGGAGTGATGATTACCTCACCGCTATCTGCCTCGATCTCTCCTGAGAGGATCTTCATGAAAGTCGACTTGCCTGCCCCGTTGGCACCGATGATGCCGTAGCAGTTGCCGGGTGTGAACTTGATGTTGACGTCCTTGAAAAGGACCTGTGTGCCATAGGAAAGGGAAATGTTGCTGGCTGTGATCATAGCCTTCCTCCGTCGGGGATAAAAAAAGCAGCATGGCTTTGGTTCCTATGCTGCTCTCATTTAGTTCCTAGGGGAATCGAACCCCTATTTAGAGACTGAGAATCTCCCGTCCTAACCATTAGACGAAGGAACCATTTTAGATCTGGGATGGAGGGATTCGAACCCCCAAAGGCAGAACCAGAA
>CALXOO010000007.1 GCA_944390045.1 uncultured Spirochaetales bacterium
GTAATATACGGAGATATAAGGAAATGAAGAATCTTTGAGAACACCGCTTGACAAGAGGTCACATCATATCAGTTCACGGCTTTCTCAAAAGGGGCAGATAGGATTCGTCTTCTGAGGAAGGGCAGTATGATGCTGCCCCTCCGTAACCTCTGTCACCTGGCCAGCGTGTAGATATCCCGGATCATCTTTCCGTCAAGCTTGCGGAAGGCTCCGATCGTGCGCTTTCCGAAGAAGGTGCACTTCAGTGCAAGCTGGTCAATGTCCCCGTCTGTCAAATTTACTCCCAGCCCGCTGATGCGCACAGGCATTCCAATGCTCCTGTAGAATGCCTCGACTGCCTCTACCGTCAGCTCTGCATCTCTGTCAGCTTGTCCGCTGTCCGTGACATTGAACACGTTGTAGCCGAGTTTTGCGATCCTTGCCGGGTCTGTGCCGATGTTGTATCTGGCCCAGGACGGCCAGATGGCCGCAAGTCCTGCTCCGTGAGCCACGTCGAACATGCCGGAAAGCTCATGCTCCAGCTGGTGGCAGGCCCAGTCTCCCCTTGTGTCGTTTCCAACTGCCATAAGACCGTTGTGAGAAAGAGAGCTTGCCCACATCAGCGTGGCCCTGGCCTGGTAATCATCCGGCTTTTCCAGAGCTCTGATGCCTGCCTCCTTCACGCTTCTCAGCAGGCTGAAAGCCAGTTCATCGGTCAGTGTGAGAGAGTTCCCGCCAGTGAAGTACCGCTCCATGGTGTGCATCATGATGTCCACTGTTGCGCAGGCTGTCTGATAGGAGGGCAGGGTGTATGTAAGGGCAGGATTGAGCAGTGCGAAGCGCAGCCTGCATACATCGCTGTTGCAGCCTCTCTTCAGCCATCCGTCCTCATTGGTGATCACGCTCGAGTCGCTCATCTCGCTTCCGGCTGCCGCCATTGTGAGTATGCATCCGACAGGAAGACTGGCCTTCGGGGTGGCTTTCTGGCTGTAGAAATCCCAGACATCTCCGTCGTATGCAGCTCCGTATCCGATGCACTTGGCGCTGTCTATCACGGAGCCGCCTCCGACTGCCAGTATGAAGTCGATCTTTTCCCTGTGGCAGAGCCCGATGCCCTCTCTCACCAGCGAGAGGCGCGGATTGGGAACCACTCCTCCCAGCCTGGTGCTCCTGATTCCTGCCTCGTCCAGGCGTCTCTCGACTCCTTCAATGAGACCATTTCTGACGACTCTGTCCGATCCATAGTGGATCAGGACATTCCTGGCGCCCTCTCTGATCAGCTCTGTGGCGGCGGCTTCCTCCGCCCCGATTCCGAATGTCACTCTGGTCGGAGTGAAATAAGAACTCAGTACCATGCTTCAATTTCCTTTCTGTGCAGTGCGATGACAGCCTCTTTCTCAAGGCCGTTGGCCCTTATGTCGAGGTCCTCATCAGCCCTGTAGTGTAGGAAGTGAGGACTTTCATTTACAAGGGGGAGTCTGGAGAGGGCGTCGAAATCGAGCTTTCCCTCTCCATAGACCGGGTTGACTGTCAGATAGATGCAGCCCAGGCTGGTCATGTTCTGGAAGAAATGAGTGCCCTGGCTGGGCTCCACCTGCATGTCTGGCAGTCCCGTTTCCACTATGACACGGGCGTGGGAGATGTCCGACCAGGCGCAGGGAATTCCGAGCCAGCGGTCTGTGGAGCCGAGCCTTCCTGCCACGATAAGCACGTAGTCAGCATCTCCTGATGAGGCATTGAGACTGGCGAGTTCCCTGGCCATCTGGCCTGTCTCGCTGGCCTTGAAGGCCTCTGGTTTTATCGTGATGATGTCCCTGATACCCTCTGCTGCTCCGTTTCCCATTACCGAGCGCGAGTAGACCAGACAGCTGCTGATGTCCTCCTTTGTGATCTCCACATCGCTTTCAGTGAATGCGCTGGCAATCGGTCTGATCTGCAGGATTGAGAAGTCCGGCTTTTTCTCCCCGCTGCGTTCGGTGTTCACTGCGATTTCTATCTCAACAGGCGTGTCCATGCTTTTTGCGCCAAGCTTGAGGATGCGGTCTATGACTGCGGCAAGGGGGAACATGTCGTACTTCAGCATTCCGTTGAATGTGATGATCTTCTGTCCTTCCGCCATGGATGACTCGCTGAGCGTGTAGGTCACCGGATCGAGTGTGGATGCTATGTACTTCAGACTCTTCGGGTACTTCTCCGCTTCCGAGACAGGGAGGAGGACCAGGTTGTCCAGGTTCTTCTCCGGATTGAATTCTGCCTCCATGTCAAGCGCGTAGAAGGAATCCTGGCCGGATGCATTGCCGTTCAGGTCGTCTGACGGCTTTTTGGGCTTGGCCGGACAGAAACGGAAGGCTGAGCCGTCATCAACGACACTCTTTCCGAAACCGAAAGAGATCATGCCCACGCCGTCCTCGCTCTTCTGTCCCCCGACCGGGTAGTAGTTGAGTGAGCGCGCGACTCCAGAGACATTCGGAAAGTACCAGCGTCCGTGGCGGGACCCTGTGACCTGTTGCAGGATGACGGCCATCTTCTCCTCCTCGACCATGTGGCCTGTCATCTTCAGATATTCTCTTGCGCGCTGGAAGAAGACGGAGGCCCAGACTGTCCTTATCGCGTTCTCCAGTTCCGCAAGCCGCTTTCCGTCACTTCCGCAGTTGCTTATCATGCAGGTCTGGTAGACTCCGGCGAAGGGCTCGCTGTGACTGTCTTCCAGCAGAGAGGAGGAGCGTACCGACAGCGGCTGCACGACGACTTTGAGGAATTCCCTGAGACAGGCCGTGAGCTCCTGTGGCAGCGGTGCCGAGAGGAAGAGCGAGAGCACTTCACTGTCTGAAAGGCTGGTGAGTGTCGAAAGGTCGAAGTCATTCATCGAGAGGAATTCATCATACATCTGTGTCGAGACGACAACTGTCTTCGGAATTGACAGATATATTCCGGGAAAGTCGTCCTGAACATGATTCGCAAGCATTTCCGCCGCGATGAAGGCCAGGCCGCGCCCCTTTCCTCCCAGCGAGCCGTTTCCGATTCTGGAGAAGAAGGATGTGTCATCATAGCTGTCCGGACTGAACTGGGCGATCGCTCCCCTGGTCCTCTGTGTCCTGTATGCCTTGATCGCGTTATAGAGGCGGTTGCGCAGGTCTTCTATCTGGTCCTCGCTTGTTATGTTTATGTCCTCGATCATGGCAGCCAGCTGATACATGCTCTGTGCCCTGAGCCAGCGGGAGAAGTCATTGCGCCTGGAGTGGTACCACAGGCTCTGTGCCGGTATCGAGCGGATCGCGTTCTGCACCTCCTTCATCGTCCTTGCGGACAGCAGGATCTCTCCCGTTGCGGGGTTGATGAAGTTGAAGGGGCCGAAGTTGTAGTACTTCACGAAATGCTCTTCAAGAGAGGAGAGGAGGCTGGGGGAGTGCTTCCAGATAAAGTCCGCGCCCAGCTGCCGCGCATCCTCTGCGTTCGCCATGTCGGTCGACTGGATGAGTATCGGTATGTCTCTGTCCCCGCTTCTTATCTCCCTGGCCAGGCGCAGGCCGCTTCCTTCTCTCTCTCCGCGCCAGGGGAAGTTCACGTCGCTTATTATTCCGAGGACATTTTTCTTGTATCTGCGGTAGAACTCCATGCCGGCCTCGCCTGTGCGTGCCAGGACGATCTTGGGCCTTCCCCTCATCCTCAGTGTCTTGCCCCATTCATTGAGTGCCTCCAGAATGCTCAGCCTAGTCTGCTTTATCAGCGAGGTGTACATCACCGGAAGGTAGGAGGAGATGAACCTGATGGAGTCCTCTATCAGGATGATGACCTGAACATCGGCGACTGAGGTGTCATGCTCCAGGTTCAGGGAGTCCTCGATCAGTTTCACCATCGCGAGGAACAGTGTCGCATCCCCCTGCCAGTAGAATATCTGGTCTATCGCGGAGCAGGCGTCCTCCTTCAGTGCCTTCATCCTCCTGTGGTCCGGAGAGGGAGCCAGCACGATGACCGGCATGCCGGGCTTGACCTCCTTGATCTTCTGGGCCAGACTCTCAACCTTTCCGCTGTGGAAGTCCACCATGGTGATCACCAGGTCAAAAGGCAGCCTTCCTATGAGCTGCAGCGCTTCCTGCGTGCTTGATGTATGTGTGATCTTAGGCGGGGTGGAAAGGCCGAGCTCCATGTATTCCTTGTAGAGTTCTTCCTCGACTCTGCCGTCCTCCTCAAGCATGAAGCGGTCATAGTCGGAACAGATCAGGAGCACATTGTAAATGTGCCGCAGCATCAGGGATGAGAAGGGTATCCAGGTCTGGTCTAGATTGTACATGTATCCATGATAGCATAGGCCACTCTATTTTCGCTGTTAATGGTGACTTATCGAACTATAATTTGGTTTACATGTATTTGCTGGTAGAGAACAGAAAGATGGACATTATTGTGACAATTCTGTAGTCACAATAAACGTACGATGAAAAGAATTTGGCGTTTACCCATAAGAAGACTCAGTGTTATTTCTATAGAATGCGTCGTTTTTTGAGCTTGTTTGTGTGTTTACTCTGTCTTGATTTTCTTACTTTTAGAGCTGCCTTCGATGTTCCTTAGATGCATATAGACGGTATTCTTTGAAATTCCCAGCATTTCTGCGACTTTTAAAACAGCATCTTTCACATTAAAAACACCTTTGTCATATAGTATTCCGATTATTTCTTTATTCTTGTTCGTACTTGTGATGGTCGTTTTTGCTGCAAGCTGTGTCCTAGCAGATTCGACAGAATAATAGACCATATTATCGATATCAGTTGTTGTGTTGTCCTTGCTGTATAATGCTTCTTTTGGGTTCAATGACCCCAGTATTGCGGAATATGGCGTGTCCATGTAAAAATTGATCTCAAGAAATCCTATAGTCTTATTCCTTGTTCCTGCAATGGATATGATAGAGGATTTGATCAGTGCTCCGTGAGAATTACGGGAAAAGAAAGTTTCAAATTTCTGACCGCCATTCCGGCTTTCTATTTCCATAAGCTTTTCCAGTGTTTCCACAGGAACTTCCACATCATGCTCTCTATTTGAGTAATATCCGTTAATAATTCGAATTGCCGCTTTCCTTTCGTTTTCCATGCTGTGCAGAATGAATTCATACCCAGGGCCAAGAAAGCTTGCCAATCCGTCAAGCATATTCGAGTAGGATTCCAGAATCAGCTGGTCTGTCTTGGTCATTGTCATTTCAACACCCTCCTTTAGCAAAGTCTAATATCCAAACAGTATTGTTGTAAACCGATTGTTTGGCATAAGACTGAAAAAATTTTTATTGACTAACCAAAAAACCTGCCTTATAAGGTAGATAGAAAAAGATTTCAGTGACTGAAAAATAATTTAGAAAAGGAGTGATTTATGAGTAAGAATTTCATTGCTACATGGCCTGAAATTGGCATTAGCGTTGAATGCATGCCAAATGAAGACGGATCCAACAAGTGGATTTACGACTACTATCTCTCACAGATGCCTATCAGATTTGTTCAGTTACATGCGATGTGCACTGGTGGTGTCATGTATACATGGTGCCAGATGAAAGATGAACTTCCAATGAAGGGTGATAATGAAGTGGTTGGAACAAGAATCGATCAGGCAGCACTTGGTACGGGACATCTCTCATATAACATTCCAAATGGTCTTGCTGGCGGAAAGAATGGTCATATCGCATTCAACTGGGGACCAGCTTACGAGAAGATGCCGGGTTATTTCTCATTCAAAGTTGTTGAAAGGGACATTCCCAAGCTAATCCAGGCAGGGGAATGTGTCAAAGAGGCTATTTGGAGGACCAAAAAGGTTATCCATTGCGAATTGAGAGTCAAAGAAGATTGAGAAAGGGAGGAAATAATGAACAAAGATGTAAAGAATGTCATAGACCTGCTCACCAAGCATGCAGAGGCAATAAAGGACGAACCATCAAGGGAAGTCATTAGACTGTATAAATATAATATTGTCCCATCAAATATGGGAGGGCTCTGGGATACTGCTTATACATGTCAAGTTCTTGCAGAGGGCGACATGAGACAGCTGAATGCATACATGCTTTTCTCTCAGATCAGGCTGAGTGAGAGTGGACAGTTCTCACTGGATCAGATGAAGGCTTTGTTTCTTGATACTGTTCCCCTTTCAGCGAACTTTCTTGCAACATGTGGTTTCGAGGAACTTTGGGATGATGTTCAGAAGGTAATGAGCATATTTGACAAAATCGAGACGATGGATGAATACAGACAGGTTCTTGATATGTTGTGCTATTACGTTACAAACCTTCACAACTGGGTGCATTTCTTCTTCCCGTGGTATGTCGGAGATCTATTCAAAATGTGTCATGAGAAGGATGTTAAGGAAATGCAGGCGATATGGGATTGGACAAATCAGACCGAGCATTGATGAATTATTAGGAAATCAGGATATCCCATACGAGTAATTACTCTGTGGGATATCCAGTAGGATAAGGTGAGCTGCGGCATGACAATAGTTGAACAGGCATTATCGTTCAAGGAATATATTGCAGGTATTCACCATGAGATTCATGAGAATCCTGAGTTAAGCCTTAGAGAATTCAGAACAACGAGACGAATTAAAGAGGAAATATCTGGGTTGGGACTTGTTGTTAAAGAATATGAACCTACAGGGCTGCATGTCGATATAAAGGGTAACTTAGCTGATAATGGGATCATCGTTGGTCTTCGTTCTGATATAGATGCCTTGCCTGTGTGTGAAAGTGAGACTGCTTGTCCAAGGAGCAGGAATGAAGGTGTCATGCATGCATGTGGTCATGATGCGAATTTGTCGATGTTGCTTGGTGCTGTTAGGATTCTTGCAGAAAGGCGTAATGAATTTTCAGGAACGGTACGATGCCTTTTTCAACCTGCGGAAGAAATAGGACAAGGGGGACGCCTTGTTCTGGAGCAGGGCGCTTGCAAAGATGTTCTGATGTTTTTTGGGATGCATGTTGCAGCAGAAACACCTCTGAACGCCATAGGATTTAAAAAAGGCGTAATGGGTGCAGCAGTTGCAGAATTCACGATTTCTATACAAGGGAAATCTGCACCAGGTTCATCTCCCGACAAGGGTCAAGATGCACTTGTAGCCGCTTGTGCTGTTGTTCAGGCTTTACAGACAATTGTATCAAGAAGGACTGATCCACAGGACCCTGTCGTGTTGACAATAAGCTCTATGCAAGCAGGGGACCCAGAGGTTAATTTTATTCCTGATCGAGCTGAGATCAAAGGCAACTGTCGATTTTTCAGTGCTCATGTTTCAGAGAAGATTGCGCAGTGGATATCCGAGATAGCAACAAAAGCTGCTGATGCATATGGTGCTAGAGCGCACACTGAATATGAACTGAAAGTTCCTGCCCTCATTTGTTCTGATGAGGCAGTGGACATTGCAATTCACAGTGCAATAGACGTGTTGGGAAGGGATGCTCAGATGTTTGAGTTTGGTCCCGTCATGGCGAGTGAAGATTTCTCATACCTCGCAGGGGCAGTAAAAGGCGCATATCTAGAAATTGGGTGTGGCCTTGATAGTGGAATGACGCATTCTAGGTTTTTTCATTCATCTGATAAATGTCTTCCATATGGTGCTGCCATTCTTGCGACTGAAGCTCTGACAGCTCTCAGAATGATATCTGATAAGGGGAAAAACTAGATGGCGAAATATATTTTGAAGCGTCTATTGATTTCTATACCAGTTTTTATCGGTATCACATTTCTAGTCTTTCTTTTGGCAAACCTTGCACCAGGAAGCCCGGTTGATCTTCTGAGTGCGGCAAATGGTATGACTCAGGAACAGCTGGATGCATATAGAACATATCTTGGTCTAGATAAGCCTCTTGTTTATCGCTATGGCATTTGGATCCTAGACTTCTTTAGAGGAGATATGGGCACTTCAACGGCGTTTAATCAATCTGTATCCGCCTTGATCCTAGGAAGGCTTCCAGCAACGTTGATTCTAACTCTTTCTGCTCAGCTTATTGCGATGGTGATAGGCATTCCTCTTGGAATGGTTTCAGCAAGCAAACCCCATTCGGTTTGGGATAGCATATCAAGTTTTATCTCTTTTATAGGATCATCAATTCCTAATTTTTTCATTGCGCTTGTAGCTATATATGTATTCGCTGTGAATCTTGGTCTGTTACCAGCATTCGGTATGTATTCGGGTACGACATTTACTTCGCTGGGGGATCTTCTTTGGCACCTTATTCTGCCGTCAAGCATGATTGCACTCTCTTTGATAGGGAATTTCATTAAGCAGACAAAAGGGGCGGTTCTTGAAGTGTTGAATGAAGATTATATAAAGACAGCAAAGGCAAAAGGAATCGGAAAATTCCGAGTAACAATAAAACATGTCCTCAGAAATTCCATGACGCCTGTTGTGGCAGAGATAAGTACTGGTATTCCTTTCCTTATTGCTGGAGCAGTGACAATCGAAAAGATTTTCTCTTGGCCTGGTCTTGGTAGCCTGATGATCACGGGCATCAACAACCGTGACTACAATCTTATTACTGGTATAACAGCGGTTATAGCAATAATAGTCTTGGTGTGTAATATTCTTCTGGACATTCTCTATACGTGGCTTGATCCGAGAATAGATTTCAAAACGATGGACAAATAAGCGGGGTATAAAAATGGACAAAACCGCTGTACAGAAAAAAAGAAGCCGCGAGAATGGATTCTTCTATAACTTTCTCAGACGTCCGCTAGCAATGTTCGGGCTGACTATACTCTTGCTGGAAATCATATTGATCTTCCTGTTACCTGTCATGCTTGAGCTAGACCCATACTACATGGATACGCCCAATGTGAATAATGCGCCATCAAGTGAATATATTCTTGGCACTGATACTCTTGGTAGGGACTGTCTGGCAAGATTATGTGAAGGTGGAAAAACATCAATCATCGTAGGTACTGTCGCTGTCTCGATCAGCATAGCTATAGGCGTACCTCTGGGAATGATAGCTGGGTATTATAGAGGTGCTGCTGAGATGATTATCATGCGTTTAGCAGATATCTTCATGTCTCTTCCAACGATGATTCTTGTTCTGGTCCTAGTAGCCGTCTTTAATCCTTCATTGGCTGTAATTATAGTCGTTATCGGTATTGTTGGGTGGACTGGAGTAGGTAAGCTGGTTTATGCAGCCACACTATCTGTCAGAAATAAAGAGTTCATTGATGCAGCAAAGGCTATTGGAACAAGCGATTTCGTAATTTTATGCAAGGAAGTTTTGCCTAATGTTATGACTCCGATCTGGATGACTCTTGCTTTCAGAATATCTGCTGCAATTTTGACGGAGTCATCTCTGAGCTTCCTTGGCGCTGGTGTACAGCCTCCGCAGCCCTCATGGGGGAATATCATAGCCGCTGCTGAGCAGTTTGTAGTTCTTGCTACAAGGCCTTGGCAATGGATTCCTGCAGGCGTCTGTCTTTTCATTACAGTCGTAGCATTCAACTTGATTGGGGAAGGAATTAGGGATGTCATGGATCCTCGCACGAGGAAGAGATGAGGGGGTCATAATGGGGAAGCAACTTGAAGTAAAGTCTTTAACGGTTGGATTCAGATCGGGACGCGAAGTACACAACGCTGTCAGCAATGTGACATATTATTTAAACAGAGGTGAAACCCTGTGTATTGTGGGTGAATCTGGATGCGGGAAGAGTGTCTCTGTTTCTTCTATTCTCCGTCTTTTGCCTGAGAGCTCTACTGTAATATCGGGAGAAATCCTTTTTGGCGGGATTGATCTTCTGCAGGCAGAAGAAAAGACACTGGATCAAATCCGTGGCGATAAGATATCGATGATTTTTCAGGAGCCAATGACGAGCCTGAATCCATCAATGACAATAGGCCGGCAATTAATAGAAAGCGTTAATGCACATGAAAGAGTTCCTAAGGAAAAGGCTTTGGATTTGTGCAAGAGAATGTTGACAGAGGTCGGGATTCATGATGCAGAAAGATGTATGAACGCATATCCGCATGAGTTTTCAGGGGGTATGCGCCAGCGAGTCATGATTGCAATGGCGATGATCTGTAAACCAGAAATATTAATTGCTGATGAGCCTACGACGGCCCTTGATGTCACGGTACAAGCACAGATTCTTTCGCTTATGCGCAAATTGAAGAATGAATATGGAACTTCCATTATTTTCATCACGCACGATATGGGTGTAGTTGCAGAGATGGCAGATGATGTTATTGTCATGTATGCTGGAGAAATTGTCGAGAAGAGCAGTGTCACAGAACTGTTTACAAACCCAAAACACCCATATACGAAGGGTTTACTTGCCTCTCTGCCACACATTGGAGAAAAGCAAAACCGTTTATACAGCATAGAAGGGACAGTTCCTTCTTTGGCTAATATGCCTGCTGGTTGCCGCTTTAAACAGAGATGCAAAGAGAAGTGTGATGCCTGTAATGTTCATCCTGATCTATACAAGTCTGGAGAAGGCTATGTTCGTTGTGTGCTTTACAGCAGAGGAGATGACCTATGAAGGGATGTCCAGAATATGTGCTTCAGACATTTGGTGTGAAGAAATATTTTGATGCTAGCAGGACCTTCTTTCGTCAAGCGAAACAGGTTCGTGCTGTTGATGGTGTTGATATCTGTGTCCGTCATAATGAGACAGTCGGACTTGTTGGTGAATCTGGTTGTGGAAAGTCTACAATTGCTAGACTAGTCTTAAAACTGAAACGAGTAACAGAAGGTAAAATTTTCTTTGAAGGTGAAGACATCACTTTCCTGAAAAAGGATGAACTAAGAGAAATAAGAAAGGATATGCAGGTCGTTTTCCAGGACCCATATTCCTCTCTTAATGGAAGGCAATCAATTTATACTATCGTCTCTGCCCCCCTTTATAGATTCAAGATAGGTACGGCAAAGGAAAAGGAAGAGATAACAAAAGAGGTTCTTGATCGTGTAGGATTAAGGCCGTCGGACATGTTTAAGTATCCGCATCAGCTTTCTGGCGGGCAGCGGCAGAGAGTGGCGATCGCAAGAGCGATTATCCTTCATCCGAAATTTGTTGTTTGTGATGAACCAGTATCAGCTCTTGATGTATCAGTACGCTCTCAGGTCCTTAACTTGATGAAAGATCTGCAAGATGTTTTCAAGATGTCTTATCTTTTCATTTCTCATGATTTAAGTACCGTCTACTACCTGTGTGACAGGGTTTATGTAATGTATCTTGGGAGAATTGTGGAAGAAGGTAGCAAAGAGGAGATTTTTTCGAATCCCCTTCATCCATATACCAAAATTCTTCTCTCCGCTATTCCTCAGCCTGTAGTGGGACGAAAAAAAGATATCCTTCTTTTAGCTGGAGAGAACCCTAGTCCTATAGATATTCCTTCCGGATGCAGATTCCGGACCCGTTGTCCTTTTGCAGATGAAACATGCATGTCCTGCGATCCTGTGCTTATGGAGGTAGGCATGGATCATAAGGTTGCTTGTTTAAAAATTAAAAAATAGGAGGAAATTAGGATGAAGAAATTAGTCGCAATACTTCTAGTCGCGTTAGTTGTGGTTTCTTCTGTTGTGGCTGGCGGAAACGCTGAAACTTCATCGGATCAAGAACGGACTTGGACCCTTGGAGTAAGTGGCAATTGGTATACACATTGCCCATGGATGACTAATGGAGGTGGAGGTAAGACTGAATCCATTGTTAACGGGCTTATCTATGATGGACTTGTTTATGTTAATCAGCTTGGAGAGGCTAGCCCGCGTGCGGCAAAGAGCTGGGAGATGTCCGACGACTATATGACAGTGACATTCCATCTGGATGAGAGAGCCAAATGGCATGATGGAGAGCCTGTAACAGCGGATGACTGGGTGTGGACATTCCAGATGGCAACTGATCCTGATTCTGCATTATTGGACATGGCAGATTTCAACATGATTGCCGGCACGGATGATGCGACAGGTAAGGAGGTCTCAGAGAATTCTGTTGGGGTCCGTGCAATTGACGACTATACGCTAGAAATTACATTTAAATCTCCTACAAACCTTGACACATGGTTTGTCTCATATGGTGGAGAGTACAGAGTCCTTCCAAAGCATATTCTTGAAGATTATCCTATGTCTGAGATTACGACATGCGATTTCTGGCTTAATCCAATAGGCTCTGGCCCCTGCATCTTTGTATCAGAGCAGACGAGTTCATCGATTACACTCAAAGCCAATGCTGAGTATCAGCTTGGATCTCCAGGATTTGATACTCTTATTGTTCGTTCCATTGATTCTGCAAATGTTGAGACTTCTTTCCTTGCCCATGAGATTGACGCATATGCATCACCGTTGACGTATGAGGGTACTCAAGTTCTTGCAGTTGATCCTACGATTAAAATTACAAGAGGAGAAACAGCGGATCTCATGTACTTGATGTGCGTGAATAATAGAGTTGTTGATTCTGTTGATGCAAGGCTGGCAATTAATTATGCAATCAATAAGCAGGAAATTATTGATGTGCTTTTCAGCGGACAGGGAGTACCTCTGGAATCATGTATAGCTCCTGGATCACCTTATTTCAACGATGCACAGGAAACTATATATGATCCGGAGCTTGCCAAGGAACTTCTAAAAAAATCAGGTTGGCAGCAGTCAGGTCCTTTAACGCTTGCAACAACCGCTGAGAGGGAGAATATTGCCGTCATGGTTGAGAGTTATCTTGAAGCAATTGGCCTTGATATCAATATTCTGGTGTGCGATTCAGGAACACTTTATGGCGGACTCTTTGATGAGACTATCCCTATGGGAATGGCGTCTCTGCCTTTGACAGCAGATCCAATGGCAACTGATCAGATGTATGACTATACACGCCCTGGATACTATAACGTCACAGATCCGCACTTCCTTGAGTTGCAGAATGAAATAGATAGTGAGATGGATCAGTCCAAGAGAATCGAACTGATCAAGGAATGGCAGGAATATGGATGGGCTGTACAGCCTGCAACCTTCCTGTGTGCTACATACTCGTATTATGCTGAGTCTGGGCATATCTCTGGTTTCGAAGTTGGTGGAAGAGAGTACGGGACTATTCCTGTTTGGAAGATATCTGTGAATCAATAATTGTTTTTCTTGTCCGTTGGCCGGCATGGCCGATGGACATCATATGAAGATTGGATAGAAAAAGGGAGGAAAAAAGATGTCTAAGAAGTATCCAATTGGAACAGAAACACCCAAATCAGTTTCCTATGTTACAAGGAATATACCGAAAGTCACGGTAGAGCAGAGAGAAAAAGCTCTCATGGCAACCCATTATAATGAATTTGCGTTTCCAGCAGGCTTACTTACAGTCGACATGTTGTCTGATTCTGGTACTACCAGTATGACTGATCTTCAGTGGAGCGCATTGTTCCTTGGAGACGAATCATATGGTCGAAACAAAGGATACTATGTTCTTCTTGACGCATTTCGGGATGTGTTTGAACGAGGGGATGCGCAAAAGAAATCAATAGACCTCATTAGAACCGGATGTGAGGACATCGACAAGCTTCTTGATGAACTTTATCTTTGCGAATATGAAGGTGGACTTTTCAATGGTGGTGCAGCCCAGCTGGAACGTCCAAATACTTTCCTAGTTCCGCAGGGAAGGTGTGCAGAGTCGTTACTTTTTTCTATAGTGAGTAAGATTCTGAATGACCGTTATCCAGGAAAGAGTTTTACAATCCCTTCTAATGGGCACTTCGATACGACAGAAGGAAACATAAAGCAGATGGGATCGATTCCAAGGAATCTCTATGACAAAGATCTTCTCTGGGAAGTCCCTGAAGGCGGAAAATATAAAACGAATCCATTTAAGGGTAATATGGATACGAGGAAGCTTGAAGCGCTGATCAACCAGCTTGGACCAGAGAACGTACCTCTTGTTTATGCAACAATAACGAATAATACGGTATGTGGACAGCCTGTATCGATGGCAAATCTTCGCGAGACCAGCCGGATTGCACATGCTTACAATATCCCATTCATGTTAGATGCTGCTCGGTGGGCAGAGAATGCATACTTTATAAAGAAATATGAAGATGGATACTCACAGAAAAGTATATTCGAGATTGCCAAAGAGATGTTCTCTTACTGTGATGGTTTCACTGCTTCTTTGAAGAAGGACGGGCACTCAAATATGGGTGGTGTGTGTGCATTTAGGGATAGAGGATATTTCTGGAGGAATTTCTCAGATTTTAATCCTGATGGCTCAGTCAAAACAGATGTTGGCATTCTCCTTAAAGTTAAACAGATTTCTTCATATGGCAATGATTCTTATGGAGCAATGTCCGGGCGCGATATTATGGCTCTGACTGTTGGCTTATATGAGGCCGGACGTTACGATTATTTGGAGTCTCGTGTTGAACAGTGCGAATACCTTGCTCAGGGGTTCTATAATGCGGGTGTGCCTGTCGTACTTCCTGCTGGAGGACATGGTGTTTATATAAATGTCGACAAGTTCTTTGACGGAAAGAGAGGACATGATTCATTTGCAGGGGAGGGCCTTAGTCTTGAACTGATCAGGCGTTACGGGATTAGAGTCTCCGAACTAGGAGATTACTCTATGGAATATGATCTCAAGACGCCAGAGCAGCAGGCTGAAGTATGCAATGTCGTAAGATTCGCAATCAACAGATGTCAGCTTTCAAGAGAGCATCTTGATTATGTGATTTCGGCTGTTTCTGAGCTTTACAAGGACAGGGAAAGTATTCCCAATATGAGAATTGTTTCTGGGCACACTCTCCCGATGCGGCATTTCCACGCGTTCTTGGAACCATATCCTGCAAATTAAGAATGCTTTATTCTGTTTCTCCTGGGGCTGCTGGAATTCTGGCAGTCCCTGCTTGTTAAGATGAAACCACAAGCATATAAATTTAATTACATATTAGACAATATGACTAAAATACTCGGCAATTAACCAAAGATTTTGATCAGCAAAGTTTAGTAACAGTCCTGGTTGACATACTGAGGCATGTTCTTCCCCCTGCGTTAATTTGTTCAGCGGCATGGCTGTGACCATTTACAACTGCTTTTCCGGTAAGTTAGAATTCCTTTAAAAGAGTGAGGGGGATAATATGAGAAAAATCACTATTATCGTATTGGCACTTGCCCTGGTGCTGCTTGCGTCATGTGAGTCATTCCGTGCCGATTATTATGTTGACGGCACCTATTACGCCAGTCAGGACGAGAGCCACTTCGGAGAGCCGTGGACGCCGTCCCTTCCGCAGGACAGGATCTTCAGCGGTTGGGGCCTGGAAGGCGGAAGCGAGCCGTATACGGACTGGACCCAGCTCCCTGAGGGTGAGGTCAGGTTCGACGCCATCATCACAGATATTGACTATATCGAATTCTATGTCGGTGACAGCCTGTACGAAAGGCAGCTGGTGACGCAGTTCGCAGAGCCGGAAGCTCCTGAGGCTCCAGATGGAAAGTCATTTGCCGGATGGGCACTGCCGGACAGTTCCGAGCTGGTTGAAGACTGGTCGGCGACACCTGAGGATGTCCTGCGCCTCAATGCCGTGTTCATGGACAACTATGATTTCTATGTCAACGGAAAACTGTGGAAGAGCGTCGCTCCATGGGACTACGCTGATCCCGGCATTCCAGAGGAGAGCTTATATCCTGTGGAGAAATCCTTTGGCGGCTGGACTGTTGAGGGCAGCAGCACTCCGGTGACTGACTGGACGGTCGTACCTGAGGAGCACAGGCTGAACGCGGTTCTTGTCGATGACTACCTTTTCTATGTCAACGGAGAGCTGTGGAAGGACGTATCTCCCTGGAATTTCGGCGACCCGGGTACCCCTGAGGACAAGCTCATTCCCCGCGGCTATGTCTTCGAGGGCTGGCTGTCGGCTCCTGACTACACTCCATACTCCGACTGGAAGGCTGTTCCCGGCAACGGAGTGCTCCGCTTTGATGCCCTCCTTTCCGAGAACACCGTCGCCTCTGCCATCGGGGATAACAACGTCAAGCTGAGTTACAGCCCCCACAGGGAGATAGAGGTTCTGGGGCCCGTCTTCATTGAGGAGCCCTATGAGATCGTGAGAGGAGGAGTGAAGGTCGGAGGAATAGGCTACAGCGACATCATGAAGGCGGCGCTCGAGCTCTATCCGGGAGCTGACCAGGTCATAGACATTGTCGTCGACTACTCCACGATGCACTACACGCTCCAGAGCGACGGATCCGGCCAGGTGGAGCGTGCGCTGGCTGAGGACTACGCAGAGGCCTCATCAGATTCCTATTTCAGGGTTGCGACCTATACAGGAATCGCGATAGATATTCTGTAGCATACAGCTGGCAGCATTCACGGCGCCCGGAAATCCTGGGCGCTTTTGTTTTGGTTTTCCGCTGTATTGTCCTGATAAATATGAGTGATTTGCAGTTTTTGATCTTCATTTTTATGAAAGCTCAAGTTTTCGTTGACAGCTTCTGAAAAGGGGCCTTAAGCTTGATGTGCAAGGAGATGAAGACGTGTACGATGTAGATTCTTTCATTGCTGAACTTGAGCGCAGGAATCCCTCTCAGGAGGAATTCATCCAGGCGGCCAGGGAGGTTGTCTCCAATGTCATCGATGTGGTCAACGACAATCCCCAGTATATCAGGAACAAGATTCTGGAACGCATCACTGAGCCTGACAGGGTGATCTCCTTCAAGGTGGAGTGGGAGGATGACAACGGCGAGATTCAGGTCAACAAAGGCTACCGTGTCCAGTTCAACAACGCGCTGGGACCCTACAAGGGCGGACTGCGTTTCCACTCATCAGTCACGCTTGGGGGACTGAAGTTCCTCGGTTTCGAGCAGATCTTCAAGAATGCCCTGACCAGTCTGCCAATGGGAGGAGGCAAGGGAGGAAGCGACTTCTCTGCCCGGGGCCGGAGCGACGCGGAGATTCTCCGCTTCTGCCGTTCCTTCATGACGGAACTCTATAAATACATCGGACCAGATACTGATGTTCCTGCGGGGGATATCGGAGTCGGCGCCAGGGAAATAGGCTTCCTCTATGGTCAGTACAAGAGAATTGTCGGTGAGAACACCGGAGTGCTCACCGGAAAGACGCTGGGCTGGGGCGGCTCTCTGGTCAGGCCCGAGGCGACAGGCTTCGGTACAATGTACTTTGCTGATGAGATGCTCCGTCAGGCCGGTGACACGCTTGCTGGCAAGCGCATAGCCGTATCCGGCTTTGGAAATGTCGCCTGGGGCGCAGTGCTCAAGGCCGCAGAACTTGGTGCGAAGGTCGTCACCATCTCAGGACCGGACGGCTACATCCTGGACGAGGAAGGAGTCAGCACGCCTGAGAAAGCCGCCTTCATGCTGCAGCTCAGGGCCAGCAACAATGATGTCGTCAAGCCATATGCAGACAAGTTCCACTGCCAGTTCGTTCCCGGAAGGAAACCCTGGGAGGTGCCGGTCGACATGGCCTTCCCCTGCGCCATACAGAATGAGCTGGATCTTGAGGATGCCAGGACCCTGGTCTCGAATGGATGCAGATATGTTGTCGAGACTTCGAACATGGGTGTGACGGCCCAGGCCATGGACTATCTGCTCGAGAAGGAGATTCCGCTTGCACCGGGCAAGGCGGCCAACGCCGGCGGTGTCGCGGTCAGCGGACTTGAGATGAGCCAGAACGCACAGCATCTCTACTGGACGCGTCAGGAGGTCGACTCCAGACTGCGCCACATCATGAGCCAGATCCACAGTGCCTGCGTCAAGGACGGCAGGCAGGATGACGGATACATAAACTATGTGAAGGGGGCGAACATAGCGGGATTCAGAAAGGTCGCCGACGCCATGTGCCAGCAGGGCTACTGACCCCGGAATTCCTTCTCCTTTGTGGCGGGATTGCCATTGGCAGTCCCGTTTTTTTATTCGGCAAGCCAGGGAGCGAGGAACACGCGTGCGCTGCGGTTCATCTCCTTCATGAAATCCGATGAGTACTTCCTCTTGTAATAGCGGTCCGCATAGGTCTCGCTCTCATGTTCAGGATTGCTGTACTCATTCTGGGCGCGGTACATGCGGTCAAGTCTTTCCCTGTCCAGCTCAGGATACTCATCGACGAAGTAGAAGTCGTCGTTCTCCGGCCTCGGCAGGAGAGGGGACGTGATCTCCTTTTTGGGATAGCCGAGGACAAGCATGCAGGCCGGAGCCGCATAGTCCGGCAGTCTGAAGGCCTTTCTGACTTCTTCATAGTTCTCTATTATGTCGCCGATATAGCAGGAGCGCAGGCCCAGGGACTCGGCAGCCAGGACACAGGTCTGTGCCGCCGCCATCGCATCCTGCATGCCCAGATGGAAATCGCCGGGACCTGGCTTTCTCATGCTGATGCCGCTTTTCTCCTCGCTTCCGCTGAACCTGAAATACTCCAGGAACTTGTGAGTGTCAGAAAGGAAAATGTAGACAAGAGGTGCCTTCGCTATGAAATCCTGCCCGTCGCAGGTTCTTGCAAGCAGGGCTTTCTTGTGCGGATCCTGAACCCTGATCATTGACCAGAGCTGCATATTACCTCCGCTTGGCGCCCTCAGCGTCATGGTCAGCAGTCTGTCCTCCACTTCTTTTCCGACAGGTCTGTCATCGAAATTCCTGTAGCTTCTGCGTTTCATTATTGTCTCATCAAGCATGATTAACCTCCGCTGTCACCAGACGATCTTAACCCGGAACGCTGTCCTGTGCTAGACTGTGCGCCATGGAAGAGACTCGCCGCTTTGAACTTGTCAGGGCACAGGATTGTGATGCGGACACATGCATGGCCGTGCTCAGTGAGGGCAGGGCCTTCCAGCAGGAACAGGGCTTTGTCCAGTGGAGTGACAGATACCCTGCGCTGCAGGATGTCGTGAGTGACATTTCCCTTGGCACCGGCTTCAAGCTCATCGACGGCGGACGTATTGCCGCTTATGTCTGCCTTGATCCATTCGGGGAGGAGGCCTACAAACACATAAAGGGGGCCTGGCACACCTCTGATCCATACATCGTCATCCGCAGGATCTCATTTGCCAGGGACTACGCTGGCCGGGGGCTGTCCGGAATGCTTTTCGCTCTCATAGATGAAGTATGCTGCAGCAGCGGACTGAGTAACATCAGAGTGAATACCGCAAAGGAGAACGGAAGGATGCAGAAGGCCCTTTCCCGCAGTGGATACAGTTACTGCGGAACTGTCGTGATGATGGGCATAGAGCGCCTGGCATACGACCGGATCCTTGCCTGAGGCCGGCTTTTTGCAATTCCCGTCCGGCATTGGGAAAAAGCCTTTCTTTCACGGTTTTCGGAACAACATTCCACTTCGATATCTTGCAAGCTGAAACCACTAGAGGTATTATTACTAATGGCTATTCAGCCGAAAACTGAAAATCCAAACGCGTATGGAGAAAAAGATGGCTACAAAAAAGTACGTAACAATTGATGGCAATACCGCTGCTGCGCATATTGCATATGCCTTCAGTGATGTAGCTGCCATCTACCCCATCACTCCTTCCTCCCCAATGGCCGAGTATTCGGAGCAGTGGGCTTCCATGGGAAGGGAGAACCTCTGGGGCAGACAGGTTGACGTCATGGAGATGCAGAGCGAGGCCGGTGCCGCAGGCGCTGTCCACGGAGCTCTTGTCGCAGGTGCCATGACCACGACCTTCACAGCGAGCCAGGGACTGCTGCTGATGATCCCGAACATGTACAAGATCGCCGGCGAGATGCTTCCCTGTGTCTTCCACGTTTCCGCCCGCTCAATCGCCGCCCAGTCGCTTTCTATCTTCGGCGACCACAGCGACGTCATGGCCTGCCGCCAGACCGGTTTTGCCATGACATGTGCCTCCTCCATCCAGGAGACGATGGACATGGCCCTTGTCGCCCATCTGTCCACTCTTGAGGCCCAGGTTCCCTTCCTCAACTTCTTCGACGGATTCAGGACCAGCCACGAGTACCAGAAGGTCGAGGAGATCTCCTACGAGGATATCAAGTCTCTCGTCGACGAGAAGTACATCGCCCGCTTCAGGGCAAGGGCCCAGAAGCCTGAGGCTCCGCAGATCCATGTCGCAAGCCAGAACGAGGATGTCTACTTCCAGGGACGCGAGTCTTCAAACAAGTACTATGATGCAGTGCCCTCAATCGTCCAGAAGTACATGGACAAGGTCGCCGCACTCACAGGCAGACAGTATCACCTTTTTGACTATGT
Organism: uncultured Spirochaetales bacterium; assembly: GCA_944390045.1. GTDB lineage: Bacteria > Spirochaetota > Spirochaetia > Sphaerochaetales > Sphaerochaetaceae > Bullifex. Next base: position 20,106 of record CALXOO010000007.1, read on the forward strand.
CGGAGCTCCCGATGCGACAGATGTCGTCATCGTCATGGGATCCGCAGCCGACACATTCGACTGGGTTGTCGACTACATGAACGAGAGGGGAGCAAAGGTCGGCGTCCTCAAGGTCCGCCTGTACCGCCCGTTCTCTGCAGAGGCCTTCGCCAGCGCAATTCCGGCATCCGTCCAGAGAATCGCAGTCATGGACAGGACAAAGGAGCCCGGCGCCCTCGGCGATCCGCTCTACCTCGATGTCGTCGCAGCTCTCAATGCCCAGGGCAGAAGCGCGATCAAGGTCATCGGCGGCCGCTACGGACTGTCTTCAAAGGACTTCACACCCAGCCATGCCAAGGCTGTCTTCGACTTCCTTGCCAGCAAGGACGCCTTCCACGGCTTCACGGTCGGAATCAACGACGACGTCACACACCGCTCCATCCCTGTCAATGACATCATCGATGTCACTCCGAAGGGTGTCGTGAGCTGCATGTTCTACGGACTCGGTTCCGATGGTACTGTCGGTGCGAACAAGAACTCCATCAAGATCATCGGTGACAACACGAACATGAACGCCCAGGCCTACTTCGCATATGACTCGAAGAAGTCCGGCGGTATCACGATCAGCCACCTCAGGTTCGGTGAGGGCAACCTCGACATGCCATGGCTGATTGACCATGCTGACTTTGTCGCCTGCCACAACCCGGCATATATCGGACGCTATGCCATGCTCGACACCCTGAAGGAGGGCGGAGTCTTCCTTCTCAACAGCGCCATCCCCTCGGATGTCGTCTTCGAGCACCTGCCGCGCCACGATCAGGAGATCATCATCAACAAGAAGATCCGCTTCTACAACATCAACGCCCTGGCCATTGCCCAGAAGGCCGGTCTTGGAACAAGGATCAACACAGTCATGCAGGCTGCCTTCTTCAAGATCTGCGGTGTTCTTCCTGAGGATGAGGCCATTGACCTGATCAAGAAGTACATCAAGAAGACCTTCCTCAAGAAGGGCGAGGATGTCGTCAACAAGAACTGGGCCGCCGTCGACGGAGCCAGCGAGGCGCTGGTCGAGGTCAAGGTTCCCGCGACCATCACGAAGAGCCTTGAGCCCAAGAAGCTCATCCCGGATGATGCTTCCGACTTCGCAAAGCACAACATCGAGCCCATCATGCACCTCAAGGGCAATGACATTCCTGTTTCCTGCATGAGCTTTGACGGAACACTTCCTTCCGGAACAGCCAAGCTGGAGAAGAGAGGCGTCGCAGCCTTTGTTCCTCACTGGGATTCCTCAAAGTGTATCCAGTGCAACCAGTGCGTCCAGTCCTGTCCGCATGCTGCCATCAGGGCAAAGCAGATCACACCGGCTGACATGGAGAAGGCTCCCAGCACATTCAAGGCAATCAAGTCCAACACGAAGAATGACAGGGATCTCCTCTTCAAGATCCAGGTCTATACCGAGGACTGCCAGGGATGCGGAGTCTGTGTCGAGGCCTGTCCCGCCAAGGAGAAGGCTCTCGAGATGGTCGATGTCGAGAAGGAGAGGGCAAACGGAGAGGTCCAGAATGCCGAGTTCTTTGAGTCTCTCACCTATGACAACCTTGACGGCCTGAACATGAACACGGTCAAGGGCCTGCAGTTCAAGCAGCCTCTGTTCGAGTTCAGCGGCGCCTGCGCCGGCTGCGGTGAGACACCTTATGTCAAGATGCTCAGCCAGATCTGCGGCGAGAGGGCGGTCATCGCCAACGCCACAGGATGTTCCTCAATCTACAGCGGCACCTATCCGACAATCCCCTACACGAAGAGGGCTGACGGACGCGGACCGGCCTGGGGCAACTCACTGTTCGAGGACAACGCCGAGTACGGCCTTGGAATGAGGCTGGCAATCGACTCCAACAGGGGCCTGCTGAGGGCGAAGTGCGATGCACTCATGGCAAAGGGCTGCTCTGCCGAGCTGAAGGCTGCCATCGAGAAGTGCTATGGCCTGTGGGAGGATATGACAGAGGCTTCCATCACGGCACAGAACGAGCTCCAGGCTGTTCTTGCCAAGGAGAAGGCTGCTGACGCCGAGAGCCAGGCTCTTCTGGACAAGATCGTTGAGCTGCAGGATTACTTCGCTGAGAAGAACGTCCTGATCATCGGCGGTGACGGCTGGGCTTACGATATCGGATACGGCGGTGTCGACCACGTTCTCGCCTCCGGCAAGAATGTCACTATCCTCGTCCTCGATACCGAGGTCTACTCCAACACCGGTGGACAGGCTTCCAAGTCCACACCTATTTCCGCTGTTGCCAAGTTCGCCAACTCCGGAAAGAAGCTTGGAAAGAAGAACATGGGCTTCATGTGCATGAGCTATGGCTATGTGTATGTCGCTTCCTGTGCCCTCGGATACAACAGGCTCCAGGCCCAGAAGTGCCTCCAGGAGGCTGTCGCCTACAAGGGACCCTCAATCGTCTTCTGCTACGCACCCTGCATCAACCACGGTATCAACATGAGATACTCGCAGGTCGAGGCCAAGAAGGCTGTCGAGGCTGGCTACTGGCCGCTGTACCGCTTCAACCCCAAAGCAGAGCAGGGCAAGAAGTTCACATGGGAGACAAAGCCTGCTACAAGCGACTATGTCGACTTCATCAAGGGCGAGGTCCGCTACTCATCGCTCTACAAGACCAACCCTGCGCATGCTGACGAGCTGTTCGCAAAGGCAGCCGCGGATGCAAAGGAGCGCCTGGCATTCTACGAGAAGACAGGTGTGGTCATGGGTGAGATCCTTTAACGGAATCACAGCCTGAGACACTCCTCCCCGGGACAGAAAACCGGGGAGGAATTTTTTTGTCTTTCTTGAAAAAGGATGGCCTCAGAATCCGGAAACCGGACATACAGGCATCAGCAACGGTTTAATCATGCTCTGCCGGAATCAGTATTCCGAAATTACGTAAAAGTTGACAACAAAAAAAAATAGCTTACTTTTTTGTTGTGTGTTGAGGAAAAAAGGGGAACATTCTGAAAACACGTCCGCCTTTATCCTGCAGCACGCAAGAAAAGTAAAGGTGGTAAAGCATGAAAAAACTACTTGTCATTTTATCAGCAATGCTGATGATCGTTGCTGTCTCATGCAGCAATGACACCCTGGTCGCACCCTCTGCGGGCCTTGATGGAACAGACATCACCATCACAGTTCCCACAGTGGATGAGGACAGCGCGCTTCCTGATGAATACAGCGAAATTGTCGGAGTTATAATGCGGGAAATAGGATCTTCTCTGACTCCATCAGTGAGTGACGAAAAGACATTTGAAAGCGGATATGACTACCAGGGCAATAAAATCTACTCATATGAGGATGGTGTCTATACAATCGGCGTGGACTGTGAGGTTCTGAAGACCGGAGATGAAGTCGAATATGTAGAAGGATCATCGTCGTATATAACAGTCAACGGCACAGAGTATCTCAGCACATCTGACCAGGGCGCTGCTTATATCAGTGCTTACGATACCATCATGCACGATCTGCTCAAGACATCTGTGACTTCAACACAGAATTCGTCTGTCTACAGAAGAGTAAAGTTGAATGGCCTTCCTGTTCTTGATGATGAAGGCAAGAAGACTTTCGGCGAAGATGGAATAACTCCTGTTGAGGAGGATGTCAGGCTAACAGTCAGATGTCTGGGCAGCTCTGTAGAGACCACAACTTCGTTCAAGAACACATATAAGACCGAAAAAATCAGTAAGACTGTATATGAGCTTGATAAGGCGGTCAGCGGCATCACTTCCGTGACAATTTACACGTCAACAACTGAATCCAGCATCCTGACAGGCGGAGACAATAGTTTCACTTCCTCTGTCATTGAGATTACGAGAAATGGTGAGACCAGCGCATACGTCTATTGATCAGGGAGGAGAAAATGAAAAAAGCGATTACTATACTTGCACTCATACTGATGATCTTTGCTGTGTCATGTTCCAATGATACGCCGGCACCTGCAAATGAAGTTCTAGACAATGAGGATATTGCAGTTGCCAGGCCTGCTGTTCCTGATCAGGGCTTGAACCTAGAAGAACTGATGAATTTCACACCTGTCCTGACGGGAATGACGGATAGCAATATTGTTGAGAGAGCCAATTCTGAGTGGACCAATTATTACAGTGGCCAGGAGAAAGTTCTGACTTTATCTGATGGAGAGATGTACATACTTTCGGATGGCGATGTTTTCCGCCGTGGCGACAAGGTCAGCGCTGTTACCAGCTCCTCTATTAAAGTCAATGACATTGTTTACAGCTCAAGCACGAGTACTGGAAGAGCGTATCTTGATGAGTGGATCGATATTTATGGATCAGTAACAAATTCTATAACTTCTTCCACTGTAGAAAAAGTCTTTGAGTTCACGGATGAAACAGGTGCGGAGCCTGTTGATTATACTGTCACCGCAACAGGAACACAGCGATATGATGTGGATGGCAACCAGCCCACATCCAGCAGACAGCTTGATGTCAGGTTCTCTCCTGCGATCGGCGAAGTATCGAGTGTGACAATCAATATCTATACATACTGGGAGACTCCTGAAGCCGCTGAAGCAGATCCTGATCCCACCCCCGTAGAAAAGACGAATTACGTGATTACTTATGGCGGCGCATCATATGATGCGGCGGATGGCGGCAGTGTCATCAGCGGAATCGTTGATTCTGTTTTCCTTGTATAACGGCTGATCTGCCGTCTCTGCATTGTCTGTTCCCTGATTTCTCCTGCAAGTGTTGTACTGCAGGGAGATGCAGGGAACAGCAGGGCAGGTGCTGCTCAAGCCTGGCTGAAAACGGTCATCCGCTTTCCGGTCAGCAATAAGAAAAATGAGGTGAATGATGAAAAGACTACTTGTGATTCTTTCTGCGCTGTTATTGATCATTGCTGTCTCATGCAGCAATGATACCCCGGCAGCGCCTTCTGCGGGACTCGATGGAGCAGATATCTCCATCACGATTCCTTCAGTGGATGAGGATAATGTCGTACCGGATGAGTATGCTGCGGTTTATAGAAACCTGATAACAGCTGTGGGAGTCTCTGCTGATGTTGGATCATACAGCAGCTACACGAATGGTTATGATGCCGAAGGCAACAGGATCTACTCTGAGGAGAATGATGTCTATACGGTCGGCATCGCCGGTGATGTGCTCAAGGTCGGTGATGAGGTTGAGTACGAAGGAGGCGAATATATAACAGTCAATGGCCGGCAGTATAAGCGAGAATCCAAGACTGGCGCTGACTATATCAATGATTTCAATGACATGATGAACAACAGGCTCGTTGATCTCGTTTCTTCAAGAAAGGCTGATTCCACATACCGCAGGCTTGGGTTTGATATTCCTGTGCTTGATGACGAGGGGAAGATGACTGCTGATACGGAAAAAATCACGGTCACAGTCGATTGTTCTTCTCTCTGGTCTCTGTCCACCACAACATATGCCAACGGAGAAATTAAGAGAGTCGATACCATAAAGACAACTTATGATCTGAGCAAAGCAGCAAACGGGATTACTTCCATGACAATGTATGAATACAAGGTGTCACAGAGTGAGGATGGAAGCAATCCTATGGTGTCAACATATGTTCTGGAAGTCACACATGACGGTGAGACCAGTGCCTATGCGTACTACTACTGATGAAGGGGGAAAGAGAACATGAAGAAAGCGATTACTATACTTGCACTCATTCTGATGATCTTTGCCGTATCCTGTTCCAATGATACGCCGGCACCTGCCAACGAGATTCCCGAGAAGACTGACCTCGTTGTCTCAAATCCAGCTGTTCCTGAGGAAGCAGTCACTTCTGATATCCTGCAGCAATTCTCTGCTGTCATCAGTACAATCACCACAGGAGAAGCCACTAAGATCACAGAAGATTCATGGCAGAATGAATATGATGGTGACGGAGCAAAGGTCTATACAATTATCGATGGAGAGTATTTTGTAATCAATGATGGCAGATATCTCCATGCCGGTGATTCAGTGCGTGTTGATCAGGGAGCCCTGATTGTGAATGGCGTCACGTATACAGCAGACACGACAGCCGGCAAGCAGTATATTGAGGATCTGATTGACCTGAATGGTTCTGTCGTGCGTACTGTTGCGTCAGCGGAAGTTGAGAAGGTCTTTGTCCTCACCGAACCGTCTTCTGTCGAGGGTGAGCCTGCTGCCGAGTATGTCATTACTGTCAAGGGCACTGCCACATCAGCAACTGATGATACAGAAGAGAATGGCGATATTTCTAATCTTGAGGCATATCAGATAGATCTGACTATTGCCCCTGCCTACAATGAAATCACAACTGCCAGAGTAAATGTCTATGATGTGATTGAGACGGACGAGGCGACAGATCTGAATCCGGATCCTAAGCCGTATAAGGACACGAAATATGTTCTCACTGTCGGAGATACCTCCTACAATGCTGCACCAGGTTCTAGTCAGATTGACGCTGTTATTGGGGCCATTTTCAACTAACAGACCAGAAGCCGGAGATATGATTATCCCTCCGACTCTGTAGATATGTTTCCCTGCCCCGGGGGTGGTCTTCCGCCTCCGGGGCTCTCTTTTATGAATCAGCCAATGTGAGAATACCAGATGGATAATCAAGCTGAAGTTTGCCAGGGGGCAGCCGCATGCTTAAACAGGGCATCCGGTGCTGGCAGAAATCCATATGAACAATCTGGAATCACGCAAAAGTTGACAGCAGAAAAACAGGTTTACCTTTTTGTTGTGCTGAGAAAAAAGGGGAACATTCTGAAAACACGTCTGCCTTTATCCTGCAGCACGCAAGAAAAGTAAAGGTGGTAAAGCATGAAAAAACTACTTGTCATTTTATCAGCAATGCTGATGATTGTTGCTGTCTCATGCAGCAACGACACCCCGGCCGCACCCTCTGAGGACTTTGATAGAACAGATATCACCATCACGGTCTCCACAGTGGATGAGGACAACGTTGCCCCCAAGGGATATGGGCTTATTCTGGAAAACCTGACCAATATTTCTTCTGCTCCTTCAGAATCTTCAAATTCAGGTTTCACAAATGCCTATGACGCAGAGGGTGAGAAGGTCTACGTCATGAAAGATGGCGTATATACAATCGGGGTCAACGGCGATGTGCTCAAGATCGGCGATAAGGTCGAGTCATCATCCGGTCCCGATATAATTATTAATGGAGATGAGTATGACACTTCCACAGAGACTGGAAAGGCTTATCAGGAGGATTGGGATAGAATCCAGGAAACTGCAGTCAGGGAAGTCGGCTCAAATGAGAAAAGTCGCATATACAGAGAGTTCCCATTGACTGTTCCGGTGCTTGATGACAACGGACTGCCTACTGCTGACGAGACAGGCGCTCCCGTTACTGAGGTTGTGACTTGCACGATCGACATTTCTCTAAGGACCAGTACAACCAAAGAGTACAATGCAGATGGATATAAGAAGACAACAGTGAAAGAGAGCACATATGATCTCAGCCAGGCTCTCAGCGGAGTCACTTCATTGACTCTGTACACAACCGAGGTTGAGCTTTCCTCCTCAGCCGGCAGTTCTGCTACTGCTGTTCTTGAGGTCACACGTGACGGTGAGACCAGCACCTATGCGTACAACAGCTGATATAAGGCTGGAACGACAAAAAGTAGAAAGCGATTTGTGATTTAAAAGTGGAGATGTCTCATGACAGCATCCCGTAAGGATGTTGTCATGAATGCCATTTTTAACAGACAGACCAGAAGCCGGAGATATGATTATTCCTCCGACTCTGCAGACATGTTCCATGCCCGGGGCTCTTTTGTCCCACGGTCTAATCCTGCTGCCAGCCGTGGAAACTCCAATGATAATAGTCTCTGGTTCCTGCTGACATGTGCACCTCAGCCGTGGACAGGCCGATGATCACAGTCGGTGTGAATGGCCTTAAGAGAAATCTCCTTTGTGGTTCAAGATCCAGCCTGAAGGCCCTGGGATGTGCATCCGGGGCATCTGCCAGAATACCGACCTGGTTCAGGTCAGATACCGGAACTGGGAAGACCAGAGGCTGTCCGCAGCCGCTTTTGTAACTTTCCGAACATATTGTCAGCCACTGGCAGTCTTCCGGCTTCTCCGGACGTCTGGCATTCGTCATGGCCCATTGGCAGGCCTCTTGTGCGCTTTCTCCCTGCGGCGGCCGGGGGCTGCACAAAATCTGTATGCCCCGTCTGTTGTCATCTCCCCATTCGTTGAATCTGCATATGAACCTGAAAAGCACTTCCTGGTTCTTTCTTACTGTCTTTTTCTTCTCTTTCTGCATGCTGGCTTCACGGACACACTGAGTGTCTGATCTCCCCCCTGCAACAAAGTTAATGATTAAAGCCCTTGCGGAAAACAGCGGAATGCTTCTGACACCGGCAGAAAGACAGAGGCCGGTTTCCCGGCCTCTCATGTGAATCCTCACTCTGCCTCTCTTCCGTAGACCTCTATCTGGATGAGGGCGGGGAAGGGGGAGGGATCATCTGCCTTGATCAGCCTGTCAAGCTCGAGCCAGGTGATGGTCTTCTCAGGGAAGGTTATCTCCTGCGGTCCGTCTTTCTTCTCAAGCGGCATCACCAGCTCGCTTCCGTCTGAGAAGGTGAAGGTCCCTTCCGTCCACCAGGCGTCATGCGGGAAATCAGCACGGGTGTACATGATGATCCTGTCTATTGTGACCGCGCGGCCGAAATCCAGCGTGAGCTTCGCCTCAGGATCCCTGTTGATGCCCCAGCTTGCCCAGGGCCACAGTCCGTGCCAGTTGCTTGCCACAATGCCGTCTATCGCATTGCGGGAAGCAAACACGGATTCTCCGCGTGTCTCGATATTCGCCCTGGAATGCGGGAAGATGGAATCGTCCTCATGACAGTCGTAGGGGTTGAGCGAGAGGTTGCGGTAGCAGTTGTACTCCCACTCATAGGCCTTCCTTGCCCAAAGGAAGTGCAGTGCGCCCTTGAAAACAGACTCCTGGTAGCAGTCGTGCTTCTGCCCGAATGGGATATTCATCACAAAGGGCTGGCCGTTCGAATAGACAGTCGCGCGTCCAAGGACAGCGTCGAACTGCAGTGTGACAAAACCTGCCTGCTCGGGAGTGAAGCGGATCTGGTCTCCCTCCTGGTATTCTTCCTTGAAGACCAGATAGGTCTCCGTTGCCTGTTCTGCCGAGGCCACTGCCCCGCCGTTTCTCAAGATTTCAATCTTCATAAAATTTTCATGGAGGGGAAACCATCAGGCTCGTCCTGATGGAGAAACCTCCATAACCTCCTTGTAGATAAGATTCGTATTCGCACGCTCGACGAGCGTCAAGTGCCTGTAGTGTATTCCTGCATGGACCCTTGTCCCGTCCAGGCGACGGATGTCGAAGTAGCCCGAGCTCCTCCTGCCATGTATGTAGCACAGCTGCCCTGCGTACATGACCTTGTCGTTCAGGCCAAACCCTGCGACCTTCCTCGCCGCCTGGTTCGCCTTCCTCACGCCCTTCTTCAGCATAGTGTCCTTGTGGATCTTCCTGTTGTGACTCCTTCGCGTGACGACATGCCAGAGGACTCCGTCGCTCATGGCTGTGACGTTTCCGCTTATGACCCTCGCATCGATGAAGTGCCTCTTCTCGAGGCCATGGCTCTTCCTCCCGTGGTTCGTGACGTAGCCGTAGGTCTCTTTCACCGGGATGTCGGGATGTGTCTTCCTCACCCTGTCCAGAAGGATCCATCTCATCGTTGACATCTCCGTCGCCGCCTTGAAGCCAGGATCCTCCGACAATGTGCCCCTGTCCTTCTTCCCCTCATGCCAGGCCTTGTGGCACTCGTGGCACAGCGTGACGAGGTTGTCAGGGCTGTTGGACCCACCATCCTTCCTCTGCCTGATGTGGTGGACCTCAAGATGGTCCCTCGAGCCGCAGCTCCTGCATCTGAAGCCGTCTCTGGCCTTCACATAGGCCTTGACGTTCTCGTAGCCCAGCTGCTCCCCCTGCTGGTACTCTTCCCCTTCGATTCCAGGATCCCTGATCTTCTGGATGTCGAAGGATGCACTCTCGATGACGATCCTCGAGGCGGGCAGGATGGAGCACAGCTTGTCGATGACGTTCTCGTGGGTCCTGACCTTCGTCTCCATCGTAGGAGTGAGCCAGCCCTTGGGTCGTTTCCTGTTGTCGAGGCGGGCCTCTCGGTAACGTGTCTTGCGGTTCCGCCTTGCCCTCCGCTTTGACCGCCTCTCCTCCATGCTCTGCGGAACGTCGTTCCTGACCTCAACCTCGGCCTCGAGGAGCACCCTGCCTTCCGTCGTCACGCTGACTCCAATCAACGAGGAGCCGGCATCGACTCCAAGCGTGACGGCTTCCGTGTTGACTTCTCCCTCCACGAGGAAGGTGAGACGTATGATGAAGGGAGTCCTCCTCACCACCTTCGCCTTCCCACCCTCGACCAGATGCCTCGCCTTGGCCTCGGTGCATGGCATGAGGGGAGAGCCGTCATTGTTGAGTACGTATACCATGTCGTCATGCCTCCTTGCCGGCGAGTCTCAGGGGGATGTTCCAATCCTCTGCTCCCGACGCCCCTGATGCGCGTCTGGAGGAGGATGCGGAAACGTCGCCTTCTTGGCCGGCTTTCCGCTGCCGTCACGGGGCCTTGCTCCCTGTCGCCCTTCGCCCATGTTGGAGGGGGTTTGTCGTGCATGGCGCCGTCCCTACCTGACAGGACTCTTGACCATGCACCGCAGAAGCAGTGGACTAGAGCTACATCCACTGGTGCCTATATATTCCCGACCAACGTAGTTCAGAGGCTTGAGCCTCATCACTGGGGCTAGTCAACGTCAGGCATCCGGAGTCTCCTCCTCATGCCTGCAGCCTCGTGCTGCAGGTCGTTGACCAGTCTCTCCTTAATCCTTGAATCTTATCGTCCAACAGGCACTGCCAGTGAGTGTCACGAGCGTCCTGTAGAGCTTGTCCGGCCAGGCCTTTCTGAGCCGGGCATCGGTTATCTCGATGACTTCAACCTCTGCTCTGGCGAAGCCGCAGCTGAAGTCTATCCCGAATGACTTCCAGTTTACAGTCCCGTCTCCCGGAACAGGTTCCTCTTGGCTTATCAGGGAAAGCACAGGGGTGAGCGTGCTCTCGATATCTTCCGTGACTGTTATGGTCTTCGCCTCTCTGTCGAAGACCGCTGTCCGCACGTATCCAGTCAGCCTCTCGTGAGCAGGGTAGGCGCCTCGCAGGTCAAAGGATGCCCCGTTCTCATCAAGACTCAGGACTCTTGCCTTATACTGGCTCCCGTCCTTCTGCTGCACGGGCGGGAAGTTGACCAGATTGTGGTAGGAGCTCTGCATGGGCCTGAGCGTATAGCGGTCCTTCGAGAAGGTCGTCTTCGTGTAGGTCTCGACTCCGATGTCCACAAGCAGCGGTCTTGTTCCCTTGTACAGGATGATGGAGCCCACATCATTGTGATTGTGGCTCTCTGCGTTGTTGCCTCCCTTGATGGAGAAGGTGATATCTTTCTCCCGGTATATGGCCAGCTCCGTCTTGCTGAAGTACTTGAATCCGGCGCGCTGTGGCTGGATGTTCCTTCCGGCTTCCTCCATCACCTCGCGGTAGTTCGCCAGCGCAAGCAGCTTGTAGAAGAGGTTGTATGAGTTGTCATCCTCCTGCCAGCCGTACTTCATCACATCAAGCGCAGCATGATGGGCCATCGCCTCGTTGCCTGTGGCCTTTGCGAAGAGGTATTCCCGTACTGTCAGCGTGCCGGCCTTCGGCGAGCAGTCAGCATAGTTGAGGTAGAGATCCTCCGCTATGAACACATCCTCGATATAGCCTGCCATACCTCTGACCTTGGCGCTGCCGAAGAGCGGAGAGAAGTCACGGCCGGAAGCTTTCTCAAGCAGGGTGAGCGCACCGAAGAGGGCCAGTGCGGCGGCATGGTAGTAACTCGCACCCTCGTCACAGCCTCCGTCCTCGCTGTAGCTTTCCATGAAGGAATCCAGCGTGGTGGTGGCCTGCTTGACTATCTTCATGCGGGTCTTCTCGTCCAGTTTCCTGTTTGACAGAGTCGCGATGAGCACGTTCTGAGTGCACCAGGGAGACCAGTTGTTGAGTGGTCCGCTGGCACCCATCCACCAGAAATGATCTGTGATGTAGGGTCTGGCGATCCTCTCCTCAAGCGCGTGCCAGATGTCTTCTTCAAGCACTGGATTGAGCCTTCCGGACAGACAGCAGGCCGTAAGGGCCATGATCTCTCCTGTCTCGCAGGCGAAGAGATCCAGAATGGGACGTCCTGTCAGCGGAGTGTCCAGCTGCTCTGTGTCCCGCACATATGAGTTGTGCGGCGGAATGACCCAGGCCGGTTCACTGAGGATGGCCCAGATTCCTTCCTCGATCACCGGCATGAAGTCCTCGTCCGGGCGGGCGCACTGGGCGATGACCAGGCAGCTGAGCTTCCGCCTCTTGGCGAAGTACACATCCTCGTAGCGCATTCTGTTGCCGGTTTTCTTGAAGTCCCTGAAGAGCGAAAGCGGGATATAGTCGTCCTTCGTGAACGAAATGTCCCGTGCCTTTTTCACAATGTCATCAACCAGCGGGGCGGGGAGTGAATCCCACAGCCCCCTGCTGGAGATGCTGTACTGTGCGAAATCAAGTACTGAGGTCCTGTCCAGACCGGTCAGCACATTCTCAAGCAGCCTTTCCATTCCTTACCACCAGCTCTTCCACTGTCCGCCGAGCCTCACAAGGGCCTCCATCCAGTAGTAGTCGCCCCAGCTGACGCACTCGTCAACGCCTGCGGGTGTACAGGTGTTGTACGGGCTCTTCTTGCTGTATGTGCCGTGCTTGAGCAGGCCGTTGATGTGTGTCTCCTCCGGTTTGACCATGCAGGTGTCATAGAGGGCCTTGAGGAGCTCTTTTGCCAGGATCGTGTACTTCTCCGCCTTGTCATACTGTCCCAGCTTCGTATAGGAGGATGCCGCCTCCAGGAAGCCGCAGGCGACTATTGCCGATGACGAGGAGTCCCTGGGCTCATCACCGCTCGTGAAGATCAGATCCCAGTAGGGGATGTAATCCTCGGGGAGCTTGTCCATGAAGTACTTTGATACATGCTCGAACATCTCGAGATACTTCTCCTCTCCGGTGTGCCGGTAGGCCAGTGCAAGTCCGTAGACGCCCCAGGCCTGTCCGCGTGCCCAGGAGGAGTCTGCCCTGTAGCCCTGGCAGGTCTCGCCTCTCACCGGAGCTCCGGTCTCCGGATCCATGAAGAATGTGTGATAGCTGGACCAGTCCTCCCTGAATGAGTTCGCTATGCAGGTCTTCGTGTGGCGCAGCGCTATGTCGCGGTACTTCGGATCTCCGGTCTCGTCGCTTGCCCAGTAGAGCAGCGGCAGGTTGAGCAGACAGTCGATGATGTAGCGGTAATTGTCCCTGGCGCCCATCTCTCCCCAGGCCTGGAGGAACTGGCCCTTCTCATGGAAGCGGCTGATCAGGTTGTCCGCGGCCATGATTGCCGCCTGCCTTGCGTGCGCATCCTTCTTGATCATCCAGGCTGCGACGCAGGACGGAGAGTAGAGGAAGCCCATGTCGTGGTGATCAACCATGATGTGCTTCCTGATTCTCTCGAGGAAACTCTCGGTGAAGATTCCAGCTGCGTGCGCGAAGGTCTCGTCATCTGTCTCGAGATAGCTCAGCCAGAGCTCTCCCGGCCAGAATCCTGTAGTCCATTCGACATTGTCGATCGGTTTGTAGATTCCGTCGACACTGTTGGCATCTTGGCACTTGTAGGTGTAGTCAGGCAGATTGCGCCTCACAATTGCGACTGCGGCGTCGAGTGCCGCCCTCCTTTCCTTTTCCGTGATCTGCGCTCTCATCACATTTCTCCTTGTCTGTTTGTGTTGTTCTGATATTGAGTCGGGCTTATGCCCGTCACTTTCTTGAATACTTTAGAGAAGTAGAACGGAGACTCGAAGCCGAGTCTCATCGCCACCTCATAGACCATGGTGTTCGGATCTGCCAGCATGGTCTTAGCCTTTTCGATCTTTACTGAGTTCACGTAATCGACAAAGCTCATGTTGGCATATCTGCTGAACAGGCTTGACAGATAGTTCTGGCTGTAGCCGAAGATGGATGCCACAGTGCCCAGACTGAGTTTCTTGTCCGCATTCTCCCGGATATAGGTCTGGACCTTCTGGATGGTCTGCAGCCTGTAGTCCTGCCTGCGCTCGTTGAAGATGCTGACGAAGCCCCGGCATAGGCGCTCAAGCCAGCTGATGACATCGTCAACGTCAATTGCCTGATAGAGCTGACGGTATGAGAAGATGTTCTCGCTTGCCGGGAAAATCTCCTCAAGACACTTGTGGGCATCCGGGACGAGATTGCCGGCCATGTAGAGGATGCTTCCCGCGATGTCCAGGGCATGGACCTTTGTCATGCCGGGACTGCGCAGGAGTTCTATTGTCCTGTCCGTGCACTGTCTCAGGAGCTCCGCGTTGAGCTCCCCGAAGGCTCTGGTGAATCCCTCGCTGTCGATCTCAACCGCCTCGATCCCGGCATCTCCTGTGCCCTGGTGGTCCCAGAACACGACTTCACCGGCGCGGGCCGAGGTGCCTGCAAGGCGGCGGGCCTTGAAGAAGGACTCTCCCAGCAGGTCGACATCAGGCACAAGCGGTCCGGCGGTGACCTCACAGGAGAGTGAGAAATAGTTCCTGATCCCGTCCATGCTGGCACGGAAGGCCGAGTTGATGTAGCTGCGGTAGCCTGCGGTCTGGCTTTCCTTGAATGGAAGGATGGCCGCTATGTGTCCCAGATCCAGCTGGGTGAGATAGCACTTCGTATAGCGTCCTACTGTCTCCTCCATCAGCCGGTATGCGCTGTAGAACAGCCCGAGCGTCTTGCTCTTGTTGTCGCTTGAGATGATCTCCGGAAGGCTGATGTAGGCCACACAGAAGGCGTCGTAATCCAGATCTATCCCTACGGCCGCGGCATCAAGGTCATGCCTGTCTATCGAGAAAAGCTGTCTCATGAAATAGCGTTCCTGCAGGAACTGCCTCTCATTGAGCATGTGGCCGTCATTCTGTTCCCCGAGTCCCCTGATGAGGGCCAGTTTGCCGCGGGCACGGGAGAGGGCCTCCTTCAGCTGGTCCCTGTCCAGTTCAAGCTTGACTATGTAGTCGACAGCTTCCAGACTCATCGCCTTCTTGATCAGGTCAAACTCCTCGAAGCTGGTGAGGAAGATGAAGAGCGGGAGGCGGGAGGAGGGCCTGGCGGAGCGAAGGTCCTCAAGCACCTCGATTCCGGTCTTGACCGGCATCTTGATGTCGCTGATGACAAGATCCGGCTGTTTTGATTCTATCTCCTGGGACAGCAGGGCCCCGTTTCTCGCCTGTCCGACGATCTCGAATCCCTCCTGCTGCCAGTCAATCATGTCCTGCAGCCCGATGAGCACCAGCGGCTCGTCATCTGCTATGATCACACTATAGCTCACGCGTTACCTCGTCTTCCTTTCCTATCCTGATAAAACAGCGTGTACCAAGGCCCACCACACTGTCAATCGAGAAAGAGACCCGTCCGGGGTAGGTGTACTCGAGTCTCTGCCTTATATTATCCACTCCGATGTTCTTGAACACTCCGTCTCCCTTGGGCTGGCTGACGTTCTTGTCGAATCCCACGCCGTTGTCTGCCACCATGACCGTGTAATGGTCTTCCCAGGACCTGGCTATGATTGCCACGGCCCCCGTTCCCCGCGGCTCTATGCCGTGGAAGATCGCGTTCTCCACCAGAGGCTGCAGCGTGAAGCGCGGCAGCATGAGCCCGCTGCAGGCCGGGTCGATGCTGCGGTAGTAGCTGATCGTGTTCCCGTAGCGGTATTTCATGATGACCAGGTAGTCGTCAATGAAACTCAGCTCGTCGGAGAGAGGCACAGTGCTGGCATCGCGCTTCGAGATGTTCTTCATCAGCCGTGACAGGGAGGTGACCATCTCTCCTATGCCGTCTGCGCCCTGGATGGTGGCCATCCACTTGATCGAGTTGAAGGTGTTGTAGAGGAAATGCGGATTGATCTGGCTGGAGAGCATCCTGTATTCGAGTTCAAGCTTCTTCCTCTCATCTTCGACCCGCTTGTCCATCAGGTCTGTCACCTCGCTTGACAGCTTGTTTATTCCGCGCCCGATTATGCCGAACTCGTCCCTGGTGTTCGTCCCCTCGTCCTGGGAGAAGTCGCTGTGCTGTATTCTCTCAATTCGTCTGGCAAGCCTTTTGACCGGCTTGTAGATCGCCTTGTTCAGATACAGTGAGAGCACCAGGGCCACCAGGATGACTATGATGGCGATAAGTATGATCAGCGGCTCTGCCGGAAACTGTCCGGAGCCCGTGAATGAGGGCGCATCGAAGAACTGTATCAGGGAGAAGTCGTTTTCCTGTGAGTCTATCTGGAGGATGTACTCTCCGTCTGACAGTTCCCAGATATCGGCATTGTCCATGTCCATGTAGAGTGTCTTGTCCGGTGTCGCGTACTGCAGAGTGAGGGGAATCAGAGAGCCGTCCTCCACCTTCCAAGGCCTTCCTTCCTGGATGAAGAAGATGGATGCGTCGTTCAGAGTCTGGTACGAGTAGAGGTTCGCCAGCAGCTGGTCGACCAGCACGGAGGCATATACGAAGCCGAGCGTGCGCCCGGTGTTGTAGTCGACGATGGGCCTGACGATCGCGATCACATCATAGCTGTTGTATGACAGGGCGCTGGTGAAGATTCCGCTGAAGACTCCCTCCTGCTGCACGTGGTCAAGTTCCATCAGCATGTAGTCCTGCCTGACCGGTCGCCCCATTGAGGCGGGGTTTCCCACCTGGAGGAAGTGCTCCATCGTGCTGTCCATGATGATGAACCTGTCGATGACATGGTAGGCCGGGCTTGATTGTATCATGCTCTCGAACTGGACGTAGTACTCGGTCCAGTTCTGGCCGTTGAAATTAGCCAGGACATTCTTGAGACCGGTGTCTATGGAGACGCGCGTCGTAAGTGAATCTATGTTCTCCAGGTCTTCCTCCACGGCATTGGACACGACGGAAAGCGAGAAGGCAGTGTTCTGGCTGTAGTTCGTGAGAGCAAAGCGTGTCGCCACAACCCACATGGTGAGTGTGTACACCACAAGCAGCAGGGCCATCAGCGCGGTAGTGAGCACAATGATGCGAGTCCTGACCGAGTGTAGAACCTTCATGTTCTGGATTATCGGGCATAAAACAGCGCAGTACAAGGTTTGTGGAAGATTTTATATTTGATATTAAGATATTACATTCAGGGCGGAAAAGTGCATAAAATTGTCGATCAATTCCAAACGATTTTACATGTTGCCGGCGGGAATCCGGGTTTAGCGTGAAGTCATTGGCTGACAAGTCCAAACCTAATGGAGGTAAATATGAGAAAAGCGCTAGCTGTTCTTATGATCGCCCTTCTGGCGGTCACAAGCGTTTTCGCCAATGGTGGCAGCGAGTCCACGAGCGGCGATGGAACAACACTTACCTGGGCTGTGTGGGATTACGCCACAACTCCCTATTATGATGCACTGATCAACGGCTATGAGGCTGCCAATCCCGGTGTCAACGTCGAGGTCATCGACCTCGGATCCGCTGATTACCAGACAGCTCTTCAGATCCAGCTCTCCGGCGGCGGAAGCGAGTTCGATGTCGTGGCGGTCAAGGATATCCCCGGTTACAACAACCTGGTCAAGGCCGGACTCCTGGCAGACCTGGCTCCTCTGGCTGAGCGCGATGGTCTCGACACATCTGTCTACGGCGGTATCGTCGAGCAGGTCTCTGTCGGCGACAGCTTCTATGAGCTGCCCTTCAGAAGCGACTTCTGGGTCATCTTCTACAACAAGGACCTCTTTGACGCGGCCGGTGTTCCCTATCCTGACAACGACATGACGTTTGAGGAGTACGATGCTCTTGCCCGCCAGATGACAAGCGGAAGCGGAGCCAGCAAGGTCTATGGCGCCCACTACCACACCTGGAGGAGCGCGATCCAGCTCTTCGGCATCCTCGACGGCCAGCACCAGATCACTGACGGCGGCGACTACAGCTACCTCAAGCCCTACTATGAGATGGCTCTTGCCCAGCAGGCTGACGGTGTCGTCCAGGACTACGCCACACTGAAGACAAGCAACATCCATTACTCCGGCGTCTTCTATAACCAGTCTGTCGCAATGGAGAACATGGGATCCTGGTTCATCGCCACTCTGATTGCCGCGACTGAGAGCGGACAGAATGATGCCACCAACTGGGGTATCGTGAAGTACCCGCACGCTGAAGGCGTCGAGCCCGGAACCACACTCGGCACAATCACCGCCCTTGGCATCCCGACAAGCACTGACCAGCAGGAAGCTGCCTGGGACTTCGTGAAGTTCGTCTGCGGTGAGGAAGGCGCTGCCATCCTCGCTTCCACAGGAAACTTCCCCGCACTGTCCAACGATGAGATCAACAACATCATCGCATCCACACCCGGATTCCCGCAGGATGAGCAGTCCAAGGAAGCCCTGAATGTCGCACAGCTCTACCTCGAGATGCCGCTGCATGACAAGAGTGCCGAGATCGAGGTCGTCCTGAACGAGTATCATGACCAGATCATGACTGGCAACATGAGCGTCGACGAGGGACTTGCCGAGATGGGCAGAAGGGTTGATCAGGTTCTCGCGAACTGATCCTGGTTTGAGAGTGATTCAGCCGCAGGATGATAAATGCGGCTGAATCTGTTTTCCGGGGGTTTTGCATGTTGAAAAAAAAGGACGGGCCGGTCACCGGTTTCACCGCAAGTGGCCTTCCCATAGACACAAGCATCAGAATCGAGAAATCCCAGGCGGCGAAGAGGGCTGAGCTGAACAGGAACCTCGTGGCCTATTCGTTCATAGCACCGAACTTCATCGGCTTCGCGGTGTTCACCCTCGTGCCGATCGTGTTCGCCTTCGCACTTGCCTTCCTCAACTGGAACGGCAACACGGCGATGACCTGGGCCGGTCTCGACAATTTCAAGTACATCTTCACAAATGAGATGTTCCTGGCCTCACTGAGGAACACATTCGTCTATACGATAGGAACAGTGCCCCTGACACTGGTCGTGTCTCTCTTCCTGGCCATCGTACTCAATCAGAAAATCAGGGGAAGGAACTTCTTCAGGACAGTATCCTTCTTCCCCTATGTCGGCTCCCTCGTTGCCATCACGGCCGTGTGGAACATGCTTTTCAACCCGTCCATGGGGCCTGTCAACGAGATCCTCATGGCTCTTGGCGTCGATAACCCGCCGCGCTGGATAGCCGACAATGACTGGGCCATGTTCACCATCGTGCTCTTCTCCGTATGGAAGTACATGGGTTACTACATGGTCATCTACCTTGCCGGTCTGCAGGGTATCAACAGTGAACTGTACGAGGCCGCCTCAATCGACGGCGTAAACACCTGGCAGAAGTTCTGGTATGTCACGCTTCCACAGCTGAAGAACACGACTTTCTTCATCCTGATCATGCTGACGATCCAGTGCTTCAAGGTCTACGACATCGTCTATATGCTGGCAGGTGCCGGATCCGGCGCGCTCAGCGAGGCCACGACTGTTCTCGTCTATGAAATCTACAACAGCGCATTCCGCTACTGGCAGCTGGGCGTCGCCTCCGCCGAGGCCCTGGTCCTGTTCGCGATTGTGCTTGTCGTGACAATCATCCAGTTCAGGCTGGACAAGGATTGAGGAGGGTGGAGCCATGATGATTGAATCAACCGGACAGAAAGTCCTCAAGGTCCTGCTGTATGTCTTCCTGATCATTACGGCGGCCATTATGCTGCTTCCCTTCCTGTGGATGCTCTCGGCCTCTCTCAAGGAGGACCGCGATGTGTTCACGTTCCCGATTCAGTGGATTCCTGAAGAGCCGAGGTGGGCGAACTACAGCGACATCTGGACCCGCATCCCGCTGCTGACCTACATCCTCAACACGGTCAAGCTGACCATCATCGTCACGCTTCTCCAGCTGTTCACCAGCTCTTTTGCGGCCTACGCCTTCGCAAAGCTCCGCTTCAAGGGCAGGAACGCGCTCTTCCTCGGTTACATCGCCACCATCGCGGTGCCATGGCAGGCATACATGGTTCCCCAGTTCATGATGCTGCGCGGCATGGGACTGAACAACACCCATCTTGCCATCATCATCCTGCAGGCCTTCAGTGCCTTCGGCGTGTTCATGATGAAGCAGTTCTATGAGGGAATTCCGACAGAGCTGTGCGAGGCGGCCAGAATTGACGGCATGACTGAGTACGGAATCTATGCCAAGATCATGCTTCCGCTTGCCAAGCCCTCGCTGTCCACGCTGACGATCTTCACCTTCGTCAACACCTGGAACGACTTCCTTGGCCCCTACATCTACCTGACCAGGGACAACCTGAAGACGATCCAGCTGGGACTGAGAAGCTTCATCGGCCAGTACTCTTCTGAGTATGGACTGATCATGGCAGGTTCCGTCGTGACCATGATTCCCGTCATAGCAGTGTTCCTCGCACTGCAGAAATACTTCGTTGAGGGCGTTGCCTCCAGCGGACTCAAGGGCTGATCACACTGTTTTCTGCCAGGGGGAGGGCTGCATTGCCCTCCCTTTTCTGTCTGCAGGCACGCTTGTCAAATATCTGTCCTGTGGTGCTATCATGACAGCATGATCTACGATGTGTACTTCTCTGCATTCAACGGGACGAACATGTGCTCGATGATGGTATCCTCTGCCTTCAGAGGGGAGTGTGCGCGCTTCAACTGGAGGAGAGAAGGTGAGAGGAAGGCCCTCTCCCTGTCACAGGAGGATGTACTTGTCTTCTCCATGCCGGTTTACGGCGGCTTCATCCCCTCCCTCTGCGTGCCTCTGGCAGAAAGCCTGCTGGAAGGTGACGGAACACCTGCCGTGATCGTGGCGACCTTCGGCAACCGGGCCTATGACAATGCCCTGAGGCAGATGACGGGGCTGCTTGAGGCCAGGGGCTTTTATGTCGTCGCTGCCGGAGCCTTCATCTGCCGCCATTCCATCTTCTCGACAGTCGCGCAGGACAGGCCTGACAGTGCTGACAGGGCCGAGATCGAAGCCTTCGCAGAACGTGCTGCAGAGCTTGCCGGGCACAGGACAGGAAAGATTGAGGTCCCATGCAGGGACGACAGTGATCCTTCCTCGTTCAGGGGTGTCCCCTTCCATCCGGACGGAAGGGGCAACAGATGCACCTCATGCGGAAGCTGTGTCAGGTTCTGCACTACCGGAGCAATTGACCCGCAGCATCCCTGGCAGACAGATGCCTCGAAGTGCATAGCCTGCGGTGCCTGCATAAAGATCTGTCCTGCGAAGGCCAGGGACTATCATATGGAGGGCTTCATGGAGGCGAGACTGGCCTTTGAGCATAAGTGTGCGTCCCGGCAGCCCAATGCCTGTTTCTATGCCGGTGATTGAGTCACGCATCATAGAGGGAGACAGGACTGCATTCATCCCGCTCCTGCTGGAAGGGGATGAGGACATTGCGATGCTCTCCCGCTACCTGAATGACGGAACGCTTCTGTCACTTGTCTTTGACGGGCAGCTTGCTGCCCTGGCGCTTGTCGTCGGCAATGAGCTCATGAACATCGTCGTTGAGGCATCTTGCAGGAGGATGGGGCTCGGGTCCCGCCTCCTGAGAGAGGTGGAGGCCTTTGTGGCACAGGATCATGACTGCATCGTGCTCGGAACAGGCGATGTCTCTCCGGCAAGAGCCTTCTATCTTGCAAACGGCTACACCGAGTGTGGGGTCAGGAAGGACTTTTTCAAGGCATACGACCATCCGGTCATCGAATGCGGCAGGGTGCTCACTGACATGGTGATGTACCGGAAGGACCTGAGATGACCCCGTCCATGATAAAGAACAGGGCAGGGGAAAGTTCCCTGCCCTGACTGCAGTAAAATCTTAAGCCGTCTCTCAGTATTTCAGCACTTCAACGGCCTCTCCGTCGTGCTTCACGAAGACCCTGGCATAGGCTTCCGCATCGCCGCAGCGGCTCAGTGAGCCGTCGTAAGGCTCCTCCGCGTTGGCATAGGATACTGTCCATCTGCCGTCTTTGCCCTCGATTGTGAGGCCGACAGCATTCTGGCTGTCAAAGTCCTTTCCCGTAAGCGGCTTGAAGACAGGCTCCTTCCTGATCGTGCACTCCTCGCCGTCAAGTGTGATCACGTATGCGTTGAGCGTCTTGCCGATGCAGCTGGATGCAGCCTTCACGCAGACAGACTCGAGCAGCTCGTTGTAGCGCTTCGACATCAGCGCACTCTGGTTTGACAGCTCCTGAGAAGTGAGCAGGTGCACTGTGGCACGGGATCCGTTTTTGGACACGGAGAAAGAATCATTTCCCATTTCAAGCGCTGCGCCCTCATCGAGGTGGAAGAGGGTCTCGACAGTATGGTTGCCCTTTCCCTGGACTGTGTCGAAGATGACGATGTATCTGCCGGCGAGCGTTACGATGCTTCTTGTGACGACTACTCCGAGCGGGAGGTAGCCCAGATGGCTTGCACTGACGAACTTCACCTTTCCGCTGACCTTCGCATCGTGGAACATTGGTTCGGCGAAGTCATGCACGACCCAGCTGTCCACCATGCTGGCCATCTCGGCATTGTCCACCAGAATGGTGTTGTGTCCCTGTGTCCCCTTCGTGAGCCGGCGCTCCACCTTGTCGACATATGTGTAGCGTCCAGTGTCAGTCAGCAGGACTTCTCCCTTGTGGAAGAGATCGAAATGAAGCTGGTCGAAGTGTCCGTGTCCGGAACCGTGGAAGCCGCAGTGGAAGCGCACCTCCGTGTCAGCAGAAAGCGCGAGCAATGCGTTTCCGCTCTCCTTGAAGAAACATGAGCGGTCATTCTCCGGACGGGCCTCCGGGAGCTGTGTGTCCAGCGGGAATGATGCGTAGAACTCCAGATCGTTTCCGCCGCGGCCCATCCAGGCCAGATAGGGATCGCTGAAGATTACGGCCGCCTCCAGGACCATGTCCCTCATGTCTATCAGGTCGCTGTCTCCGAAGAGATAGCATCTTCCATCCGGCCTGAGCGATCTGGCCAGTCCTGTGGCCAGGAGCCTGGTCTTGTCCCTGAGAACCTGGGGTACGGGGAAGGAGAAGCGGTCTGCGATCAGGACGGAGTCCATTGCCGCATGCAGCACCTCCGCCTGATACATCGTGCTCTGTTCCCAGTGCATTCCGTCATCCATCGTCTGGAATGAAAGCTCCTCGGCCAGACGGTCCAGCGCTGCTGCGGCGGTTTCCGCATCATCCAGATACATGGCGGCGAGGAAGAGTCCGTGATCCTGCAGCACGCCCCAGTTCGACAGCCTGTGGAAGGCGGTGTGCACCTCCAGCAGGTATTCCACATGGTGGCGGAGCAGTTTGTGCAGCCGTCTCTTCGTCTCGTCATCCAGCGGACAGCTGTCCTCGAAGAACTCAAGGCTCCTGAGGTAGTTCTCGACCCTGATTCCGCACTCGAGGCTTCTCCAGCACAGTCTGCGGCTCTCGCCTTCCGGCGCCGTGTTGTCGCAGAAGTCCGTGAAGAGGCGGATCCAGGCATCCCTGTACTTGTCATTTCCGGTAAGGCAGAAGGCCTTTGCCAGATTCAGCAGGAAGGTGTGCCTGTTGAAGGCGAAGCACCACTCATCATCGTCGAAGGGAATGTGGTTCCAGTCGATCTTTCCGTCAAAGCGGACGGGAGTGGTGCACCTCTCCATCTCATACCTGTCCGTGAAGATGAAGGTGTTGTCGCAGGCCTTGTCTGCCAGATCCAGAAGATGGTTTTGCCAGGAGCTGTCCTGCTGGCAAAAGGCGATGTACTTTTTACAATCGTTCAGATAGAAGCGTCTCATAGGTCATCCTTTCAGTCCGCTTGATGCGATGCCTTCGACGAAGAAGCGCTGGAAGGCCAGGAAGACGACCAGGACGGGAACGAGCGCGAGCACGCTGGTTGCCATGATCAGGCCGTATTCAGCCGAGTACTGTCCGACGAACATCTGGACACCAAGCTGGATAGTCTTGTTCCTGTCGCTGGTGAAGTAGATCATCGGTCCCATATAGTCATTCCAGACTGTGACGAAGCTCATGATGATCAGCGTCGCCATGGCAGGCTTTGTCAATGGTAGAACGATTCTGCTGAATGTTCCATACTCTGATAGTCCGTCGATTCTCGCCGCCTCGAGCAGCTCGTCCGGGATGGAGATGTAGAACTGTCTCAGCAGGAAGACGCCGAACTCGCAGCGTCCCTCTTCCAGCAGAGAGACGTCGTCGAAACCGATCCTGTCACGCTGAGGATAGACATGCAGCTTGCCGACGGCCATTGTCTGCCAGCCGGCCTGCGAGAAAGCCCGTGCCATGGTGGTCGCCTCAGGCATTCTCATCGTGTCACTGTAGACTCTGTCTCCGTGTGAGCGCGGGCTGAGCCCGGTCATCAGGCTCCGGCGGGCCGGTATGCAGACAGGGCACTCGCTGTATGCCTTGCGCATGTCCAGTCCGTTTCTTGCGAGGAAGTCAATTGTCGGTGTCTGGCTTGCGCTGTCGCCGTGACAGCCCAGCAGGACGCCGGGCCATTCGTCAGTGCAGATGAAAAGGACATTGGGCCTTGTGCTCATTTCCCGTCTCCTTCATATGAGGCGAGTATGTCATGCATGTACGACAGGTATTTTTTCCTGTAACTTTCCGGTTCAAGTATCGTGACAGAGGAGCCGCACTGGAAGATGCGCATCATCAGCTCAATTGAGTTCTCCGCCCTGAATGAGCAGGTGAGCCCGCCGCCTTCGTCCTGGCCGAAGCTGAATTCTGTGTGCACAAGGCCGGAGAAGGAGTTCAGCGCTGACTTCTCCCGCAGTGCGAGGGTGAGCGGTATCATGTCGACGGCATCGTAGCCTGTCTCCTGCGAGGCCGGCATCCTGAACACTTTCAGGTTGTCCGGAATCGTATAGGTCTCGTCCAGCAGCACCGCCTCACTGATCGTGGCGATATCCAGCGTGACGATATCCCTCGTGTGCCGGAGCCTGCCTGTAACCGTGATCGGCCTGCGGTCCTGGTTCTCCTCCTCCCGGAAACCGATGAAGTAGGGGGCCAGCTCTATCTCCTCCTGCCCGCTGTCTTTCGTCAGCCTGACTATCCTGCCTGAGACCCAGGCATCTATCAGCACCTCGAGGACCTTGTTGTAGACACGTCCCCGTCCCTGTCCCCGCTGGACCTCCTGGTCTATCCTCTCGGCGACGAGCAGGATGTTGTCGCTCACCTTCGGTGCATAGGAGCGCATGTTCATCGCGATCTTCCTCAGTCCGGATGCCAGATGCGGATTCTGAATGTCAGCATTGCTTGCCAGTATTTCCGCCGACATGTTGAACGCGATGCTCTCGTAGACGGAGAGGGCTATGCTCTCGTCCTCATCTTTCTGGCGGATCTTTATCAGATTATTCTCCTCGTAGATGTCGATGTGTCTGGAAAGATCCTCGACATAGCGGGAGATCGTGGAGCGGTGGACGCCCAGACGGCGTGCGATCTCAGCCCTGCGCAGTCCTTCCGGGTGGCTTCTCAGAAGCAGTTCAAGCTGTGCGACCCTTTCTCCTTTCAATGTGCTTTTTTCTCCTCTTTTTGCAACGGTCTGCAACAAACTTATAATACCTGCGGGGATTTGGGCAAGCTTTTGTTGCAAATCATGCACCAGGTGCACTAGGATTCCATTCTATGGAAAACGATATTGAGAGAATTGAAGTCAAGATAAGCTACCTGGAGGCGGGGCAGGAGGAGCTGAATGAGGTCATAATCCGTCAGCAGAAGGAAATCGACCAGCTGAACTATCTGGTCGAGAAGCTTACTGAGAAGCTCAAGAGCCTGATAGAGGAAGTCGGGACGCCCAACAGACCCTCCACCAGGCCTCCTCATTACTGATCGTCACAGACCAGATTGCGGCGCTTCCACTGTATCAGGGCATCGAAGACCTTTGTAGAGGCCCCGCTGTCCTCAGTGCGCATTATGTCGAACCAGAGGCTGGGCTCCTCCTGCTTCAGTCCGTCTGCCTCACGGCTTCTGACAATGACTGTCAGATTGTCATGCCTGAAGCACTGCTTGATCCAGCGCACGTCCACGAGTACTGGCTTGTACTCATCCCTGAAAGAATCGGGCAGGGCATCAAGACACCAGCTTATGTAGCTCATGTTGTTCACATGGCGGTTCAGGTCAGTGTCCAGGTAATGTACCGCAGGGCAGCTGCGAAGAAGCACGCTCTGGTGTTCTGCATCCTCCTGCGTGAGATTCGGCAGCCGGCTTTCTCCCTGCTCCTCCTTCGCAGGCAGGCCCAGGACCGAGCCGATGTCCATGGCCCGCATCGGACGGCCTGTCCTGAAGTCGATGACGGCCCACTTCGTCTCACATTCGAAAAGCCTCCTGCCAGAGGCATCCTCTGCCTCGATGTGCCTGGGGCAGTTGAATCCGGTGGACTCCTGCGGCCAGGTCGTGACCCTTATGTGGTCGCTGGGCCATCTCACATAGCGGCTGACCGTCATGCGTGAGCGGGCAATGACCCAGGTGCGGTTCTCACGCTGCAGATCATAGATTCCCATACCTTTCATCGTCGCATGCATGGCGGCCGCTTCCTGCACCAGGTTCTCATAGCAGGACAGCCTCGCCTGCGAGTGCCCGTCCACATCGGCGCAGGTCAGGCTGTAGTCCAGCACTGCCTTGTTGTCACTTCCTATCGTCATCGGCATTTTCGCCCCTCCTGTAGAAGCGGAGTATTGAACGTCCGTACTTTCTCCTGTCTGTAAGGTGCAGGTCTCCGATTGTCTCCGGCCATGACCTGTCCTCCTCTTCGGGGAAATGTATGATGAAGAGCCCGTCATCCTCCAGCAGACCATATTTCGACACCTTGCGTGCCAGCTCTGTCTTTCCCTCCATCCTGAACGGAGGATCCGCATATATGATGTCGTACCTGCGGGCACAGGAGGCAAGATAACGGTCCACATCCATCATGAAAAGGTGCTTGTCCTCCTTCACGAAGGACAGGTTCTTCCTGATCGTCTCCTCCTTTCCCCTGTCGGCCTCAACCATATGGATCGGGCTCGCACCCCGGCTGGCCGCCTCGATCGCCACGCAGCCGCTGCCGGAGAAAAGATCCAGAAATGACTGTCCGTAAAGCGGCCCGAGAATGGAGAAGAGAGACTCCCTCATCCTGTCCATCGCCGGCCGGATGACGCCCGGAGGACAGATGATGCCGCGTCTGACATATTGACCACCTGTAATTCTCATAGCAGGACAAATAATAGTGAAAAAGCGGCCAAGTGTGTACTGTCAGGAGCCTTCGGCCGGAGAGGTGAGCAGAATGCGGAGCATCGCGTTCTCTTCTCTGAGCAGACCTCTGTCGTCACGCAGGATAGCCTCGGCGTCCTCCTTCGCCATGGCCATCAGCTCCACGTCATCGACCAGGCTGGCCACCTTGAGGCGCAGGAAGCCTGACTGCCTGCTTCCGATGAACTCTCCCGGTCCGCGGATCTGGAGATCCTTCTCCGCGATCCTGAAGCCGTCGGTTGATTCCCTCATGACCTTGAGCCGCTCCACCGCATCTCCGGTGGGCTGGCCGTAGTATACAAGGAAGCAGTAGCTCTGCAGGCTGCTTCTTCCGACCCTGCCGCGCAGCTGGTGCAGGGCAGCGAGTCCGAAGCGCTCGGCGTGTTCTATTACCATGCAGGTGGCATCTGGAATGTCTATGCCGACCTCGACAACGGATGTCGAGACGAGGTACATCAGTTTCTTTGCCCTGAAATCGTCCAGTATCCTGATCTTCTCTTCCTCTGGCAGACGTGAGTGGATCAGGGCCGACGGCACATCCGGGTATTTCTCCTTCAGGAAGGTGTACATGGATGTGACATCCTTGAGATCGCTTTCTCCCTCGTCATCTATGCGCGGATAGACGAAGTATGCCTGGTGACCTCTTGAGAACTCGACTGCGATGGATGCATACATCCTCTCCCTGTTCTTTTCGTCGACTATGTGCGTGACGACCGGCTTTCTTCCGGCCGGCATCGTATATATTGTCGAGATGTCCATGCTGCCGAACACCGTCATCGCGAGCGTTCTGGGAATCGGCGTGGCACTCATCATCAGCACGTGCACGTTTCGTCCCTTCTGGCTCAGCGCCTCGCGCTGTTCGACTCCGAAGCGGTGCTGTTCGTCTATGATCACCAGCGTCAGCTTCCTGAAGGCCACATCCTTCGAGAACAGGGCATGAGTCCCGACTGCCAGGTCTATGCTGCCGTCTTTCAGCGCCTTCAGGAGGTAGCCCCGTTCCTTTCCCTTCACGTCACCTGTAAGGAAGGCGACATTTACGCCCAGAGCGGACAGCAGCCCGGCCGCTCCTTCCGCATGCTGACGTGCGAGCAGCTCAGTGGGTGCCATGAAGGCGACCTGTCCGCCTTTCGCGATCTCATGCAGTGCGCTGATCCAGGCGACCAGTGTCTTTCCTGAACCCACATCGCCCTGCAGGAGGCGGTTCATGTGACCATGGTCCAGATCCCTGCGGATCTCATCCAGACACTTCTGCTGGTCGGCTGTCAGGTTGAAGCCTAGGCTGGATATCAGGCGCTTCTCAAGCTGGCTGACCGCTGCAGGGCCTTCCTGTGAGGCCGCTGCCTTTCTGGTCCTGAGCAGCCTGATCTCCATATGAAGCAGCTCGGTGTAGGCGACAGTCAGCCGGGCTCTGTCCAGATCGCTGTTGCTGGAAGGGAAGTGCAGCTGCCTGACCGCCTCATCCATCGGCATCAGACCGTGTTTCCTCACGAGGGATGCGGGGATCTCGTCATCGAAGTGAATGAACCTGACAGAGAGCAGGCTCTGCACGGCCTTTCTCACCGTTTTCTGCGTCAGGGTGCCTGAGAGGGGGTAGATGGGCAGTATCATTCCGATGCCAGCCTTCTCCTCGCTTTCTGCCAGAGTGAAGGAGGACGCGCTGTATGAGGAGCCGAGCTTTGTGACACTGGCATTTATGTACCAGCTTGTCCCGACCGGATAGGCGTTTTCCATGAATGAGCGTCCGAAACAGTGCAGATAGAGCATGCGTCCGCTTTTCAGGTCCCTCGCGCTCATTTTCAGAACTCTCTGTCCCTTGGACATGTAGTGACTGTGATCGGTGATCGCGACGACCGTATTGATGCTTCCGCCCTCCGGCCCGATGTCTGCCAGTGTCCTCATCACGGTCCTGTCATCATAGGCCCGGGGAAAGAATGTTATGAGGTCACAGGCCTTCTCGACACCGAGCGCGGCGAAGTCTGCCGCCGTGACCTTGCCGATGCCTTTTATCCTGGTGATT
Source organism: uncultured Spirochaetales bacterium (assembly GCA_944390045.1). Classification (GTDB taxonomy): domain Bacteria; phylum Spirochaetota; class Spirochaetia; order Sphaerochaetales; family Sphaerochaetaceae; genus Bullifex. Next base: position 49,386 of record CALXOO010000007.1, read on the forward strand.
GAGTAGTCCAGGTCTCTTGCAAACACGTCAGAATGGTATCCTTGCCGCCAGAATGATCAGCAGCTGTATGACGTAGCGCAATGCGAAGTAGGCCAGGACTGCTATTGCTGTCGCGATGAGACACAGTGTCGTCTCCCTGACGATCCTGTGCGGGAAGAAGAGCTCCTGCACCTTCCTGATGATGTTCTCGGTCACCATTCCCATCCGGGACAGGCCCGGGGAGTGTGTGAAGGCTCCGACGGTCCTGATGATGAGCATGATGATCAGTATCATCAGGAAGATCTGCAGCGCATAGGTCCAGAAGGCGGAAAGCATCATCTGCACCGCCCAGGACAGCCGCATCGTCCCGAAGACAGAAAAGAGGTTCAGCAGGGACTGCGCCACTGACAGCACTCCGACGGCCAGAAGGGGAGAGAAGTCGAAGTGGCCCACTATGAATTTCCTAGAACGGAAGAGGTTGAGGTAAGGGTCCACTATCATGGCGAAGTACCAGGTGAATGATCCCTGGCGCGGGTAGGGGTTGAACCAGGACAGGATTATCCTGATCCAGATGAAGAACGAGTAGAGGCTGATCAGTCGTGCCAGGAAGGCCGCTAGCTGTGTCATTTCTTTCTCCTTTTATGAAAGGTAGACATTCCTTACGATCGGAAAGGCCATCAGGTCCCTCTTCAGGCCCTTGTAATAGTCCACGCTGAAGGCGCTCCTCACATAATCTTTCTGCCTGTCATCGATGAAGACAGACACGGGCAGGCTGCCTGCGTGGGCGATCAGGAAGGTCACCACCTCCTCAAGATACTGTCCGCTCTGCGCATCAGCAAGTAGCTGTGAGTCCATTGACAGCCCGATTTTCCTTATGGCCTCGCTGGGAAGCTCCCTGGGCTCACAGATCGTGCTGATCACGAACTGCATGTCGCCGCGGTCCTTCCTGACCTCAAAGCGTCCCACGAACCCGTATATCTGGTCGTCGGCGAGCTTCTCGTCGTACCTCTCGTAGTCCTTCGGGAAGATGACAGCCTCCATCGAGCCCTGGTAGTTGGTCAGCGTCATGCTTGCCATCTTCGTGCCCCGCTTGGTCTTGATGACCCTCAGCGAGCTGATCTGGCAGATCAGTGACAGGTCACGGCCCAGTGGAAGCTCCTCAGGCCTGGAGATGTCGACCCAGACACAGCGCTCTATGTCCTCCTTGTATGAGTCGAGCGGGTGCCCGGACACATAGCGGCCGATGAGTTCCCTCTCCATGTCCAGCATCTCCCTCTGGCTCCAGGGCTGGGCCGGCTTGAACTCGTATGTGCCTAAATCCACCTCGTCGCCGAAGAGCGAGATCTGTCCGTAGGCAGTTGTCTCCCTGCAGCCCTTGTCGTATGCGATTGCCCCGTCGATGTTGGCATACAGCGTGGCCCTGTCCTCGCCGAGGCAGTCGAAACAGCCGGCCTTGATCAGGGCCTCAAGCACTCTGGAGTTGGCGATTCCGTCACTCTGACGGGACAGGAAGTCCATGAATGACTTGTACTTTCCATTCTTCTCCCTCTCCTCGACAATAAGCTTCGTGATGTTCTCTCCGACATTCTTTATGCCGGCAAGACCATAGACGATATCGTTTCCGACTACATTGAAGTGCATGTCCGAGTCATTGATCGAGGGAGGCAGAATCCTGATTCCCATGCTGTCCGCAAGTGCGAGATAGTCCTTGAACTTGTCCGGATTCGTCATCTCATTCGTCAGGTTTGCTGCCAGGAACTCACTGGGGTAATTGGCCTTGAGGTAGGCTGTCTGGTAGGCGACGACGGAGTAGGCGACCGCGTGGGACTTGTTGAATCCGTACTGGGCGAAGGGCTCAAGCATCTCGAAGATCTCCTGGGCATGCTTCGGATCCCTTCCCAGTTTTCTGGCACCCTCGACGAACTTGACCTTCTCCTCAGCCAGCTTCTCGACCTTCTTCTTTCCCATGATTCGCCTGAGGATGTCGGCCTGTCCCAGCGTGTATCCTGCTATGATCTGGGCCACCTGCATGACCTGCTCCTGGTATACGATTACTCCGTATGTTGTCTTCAGCACTGGCTCAAGCTCCGGATCCGCGTACTCTATCGGCTGCAGTCCGTTCTTGCATGCGACGAAGCGGTCGATGTACTGCATGGGGCCCGGTCTGTAGAGCGCGTTCAAGGCCACCAGGTCCTCGATTGACTCCGGCTGCGCATCTCTCAGGACCTTCTGCATTCCTCCTGATTCAAACTGGAAGACACACTCGCTCTCACCCCTCTTGAGCATGTCGAAGGTCGCCTTGTCCTCCTCGTCAATTCTGCTGATGTCGAAATCAGGATCCTTCTTGTGAATCAGGTCGACCGTGTGCTTGATCAGTGTGAGTGTCTTCAGCCCTAGGAAGTCCATCTTCACCAGGCCGCATTCCTCTATCTGGTCCATCGTGTACTGGGTGGCGATGGAGCGTGTCTTCGGGTCCAGGGAGATGGGAACATAGTCAATGAGATCGGTCTTGCCTATGACGACTCCGGCGGCATGCAGCGAGGTGTGCCTCGCTCCGCCCTCAAGCCTGCGGGCCGTGTCGAAGAGCTCCGCGTAGATTCCTCCGCGGTCTATGATCTCCTTCAGACTGGGCTCCTGGTCAATGGCCTTCGCGATTGTCATCTTCGGCTCATCCGGGATGTACTTGCAGATCTGGTTCGACTCGTCATATGGAATATCCAGAACCCTGGCAACATCCTTGACGACGGCCTTGGCCTTCAGCGTTCCGAAGGTACAGATCTGTCCGACGCGGTCCTTCCCGTAGTGTTCGGTGACGTACTGTATGACCTCTCCACGTCTTTCGAAGCAGAAGTCGATGTCGAAATCAGGCATTGAGACCCTTTCCGGGTTGAGGAACCTCTCGAAAAGGAGGTTGTACTTGATCGGGTCCACGTCCGTGATGTCAACGCAGTAGGCGACCAGGCTGCCGGCACCGGAGCCACGTCCCGGGCCGACCGGGATGTCGTGAGTCTTGGCCCAGTAGATGTAATCGCGGACTATGAGGAAGTAGCCGTCGAACTTCATCTTCAGGATGATGTCAAGTTCGTAGTCCAGCCTCTTGCGCAGGGAATCCGTGATCTGTCCGTAACGTCTCACACAGCCCTCGTTTGCAAGGTGGGTGAGGTATTCTCCTGTATTGCTGAAGCCTTCCGGGATCTCATAGTCAGGAAGCAGCGGGCCGGGGAACTGGACTTCCAGATTGCATCTGTCGGCGATGACGCGGGTGTTCTCTATCGCTTCCGGTATGTATGAGAAGAGCTCGCGCATCTCGGCCTCGCTCTTGAAGTAGAAGTTGTCGTTGGGAAAGCGCATGCGCTTCTCATCTGTCTTCTTCGCGTTTGTTCCGATGCAAAGCAGCGTATCATGTGCATTGGCATCATCCCGGTTGATATAGTGTATGTCGTTGGTGCATACCAGAGGAATGTCGAGCTCGCGTGCCAGCTGGATCAGCAGGGGATTGGTCCGCTTCTGCTCCTCTAGTCCGTGATCCTGAAGCTCGATATAGTAGCGGTCCTTGAACAGGTCCTTGAACCACTGTGCCCGTCTCCTGGCCTCCTGGTAGTTGTCGTGCAGCAGATTCTGGAGGATCTCACCTCCCAGACAGGCGGAAAGGCAGATCAGGTCCTCGCTGTGGCTTGCCAGTATCTCGTCATCGATCCTGGGCTTGTAGTAGAAACCCTGCGTGTTGGCAAGCGTGGTGAGCTCCATGAGATGGTGATAGCCGCGGTCATTCATCGCCAGCAGGATGAGGTGGTAGTTATGGTTTCTCCCCTCGCTGAAAGGGCTCTGGTCCTTCCTGTCAGCGGGGTTCATGTAGAACTCGCTGCCGATGATGGGCTTGATTCCGGCTGCCTTGCAGGCCTTGTAGAACTTCAGGGCCCCGTACATGTTTCCGTGGTCCGTTATGGCTATGGCGTCCATTCCATACTCCCGGCACTTGCCGATGTAGGCGGGAATCTGGGCCGCTCCGTCAAGCAGCGAGAAATCGGTGTGGTTGTGCAGGTGGACGAAGCCGCTCCTGACAGCCGCTGTCTGTTCCTTTATCTCTTCACTCATACAGATGAATATTATAAGGCAAAAGGGCAGTGTGATGCAAAAACAGGAAAGCCCTGGCCTCTGATCAGTCTCTGTGACCGCAGGCCGGGGATGGCCCTGATGTGACTTCACGCAATGGCCTCATATGGCATTCCTGAGCGTGCCAGATCATGCGCCAGGCTCCACATCTCGTCATCTTCCCAAGATTTGCGATCGCAGTGACCGTGCTCGCACTCAACCTGTTGGATGACGGACTGCGCGATGCACTTGACCCGAAACTGAAGAACTAGGAAGAGTGGGCTGGACAACAAAAAATGGCGGACACCATGTCCGCCTGTTTATCATCTGACGTTCGCCCGCTTGATCTTCTGCGTGGTCGTCATGTCCATCGGCCTGTCCAGGATCGTGATCTTCTCGATCTTCTTGTAGCCGAGAAGGTTCTTGTTCACGGAGGTGACAGTGGCCTCTATGTCCTTGCGGATTTCCTCCGTGGAGAAGCCCTTTTCCTTGTAGTAGTCCCCGCTGGGGTAGATCACGGCCTCTATGGCCTCGCAGGGCACGTCCTTCTTCTGCTGGTAGCCGCGCACCATGATCTGCTCTATGTTGGCGCAGGTCTGGAAGGCATCCTCGATCTCCTCCGGGTAGACATTCTTTCCTCCCTCGGTGACGATGATGTTCTTGGCGCGGCCCTTGAGAATGAAGTAGCCCTCAGAGTCCCTGACTGCCAGGTCTCCTGTCTTCATATAGCCGTTCTCATCGAAGAGGGCCTTCGTGTTCTCCTCATCCTTGTAGTAGCCGGATGTGATGTTCGGCCCCTTGACCCTGATCTCTCCGACACCTTCCTCATTGGGTTCTGCGATGATGATGTCCATCCGGGGCAGTGCCTTTCCTATAGAGTCGACCTTGAAGTGGTCGATCGGGTTGAGCGTCAGGACGGGAGAGGCTTCCGTGAGGCCGTAGCCCTGGAGGAAGTCCAGTCCCATCTGCTGGTAGGCCTTGAAGACCTCAGGCGAGAGCGGACCGGCTCCGCAGATGAGGAAGTTGTTGTGGTCCATGCCGATCTTGGAGAGTATCTGCCTGTTGAAGAAGCCCCTGAGGGGGTTTTTGTCGAAGTGCTTCTTGAACCAGCCGTTTATGAACATCGCACTCTTCACCACAGTGTAGGTCAGTCTGCCCTTTCCCCTTACTTCCTTCATGACGGCGGAAAGCAGCTTGTTGTACAGCAGCGGGATGCCCATGAAGATAGTGACCTTGCCGCGCTTGAGGTCGGCAAGCATCCTGGATACCACGATGCCGTGTCCGAAGATGCACTCGATTCCGAACTTGATCGCCTCCAGCATGACTGTGGTGCATGTGTAGCTGTGGTGCAGGGGAAGCAGTGCATAAGTGACGTCATTCTCATCTGCCGGCATGTCTGCGCTCGTGAGATAGACATCGCTGACAATGTTCCTGTTGGTCAGCATGGCACCTTTCTCATTGCCTGTCGTGCCGCTGGTGAAGAGGATTGCGGCCAGAGCCGACTCATCTGAAGACTGGCAGTCTGCTGCGGCGCATCCTGTGCTGTCGGTGAAATCAGGTGCGTCAAGCGTCAGCACCCCCTTCAGTGAGGCCAGCCAGCTGTTGTCCTGCGGGATCTTGGCTATCACGTCGGCGTCTGCCACCAGGGCCACAGTATCTGCGAAGGCGCACAGCGTGCACATTCTGTCAGGCTTCATCTGGTTGTCTATGGGCACGATCGTGCAGCCCAGATAGTTGATCGCAAGATAGGCCACAGCCCAGTGTATGGAGTTCCTGCCGTTGAGGGCTACCTTGTCGCCTTTGCTGACGCCCAGGGCTGCCAGCCGGGCGGCTGCGGCACGCACCAGGCTGTCAGCCTGGCTGAATGTGTAGCTGACCCTGCGGTCCTTGCCCTCAAAACAGGTGAAGCAGGCCCTGTCCGGAAACCTGGAGACTGTTATCGAGAACATCTGGTAGATGGTGGGCCATTCGCCTGTGAAGAATTTGCCGCGGTACTGCCGCAGTTCCTGTTCTATCTTGTCCATAGGTAGAAATATTCCAACGAAAGTCCGGATAGGTAAAGAATGTGCACAAAAGTCTGCGAGAAAAAACAGAATGTTTTTGATGGATCCGGCATTTTCCGCGAAGGCTATCTGTCCTGTTGCTGGCGTTCTATGGCACCGGTGTAGCTGAGTACCTTCTCATTCATGTCCTTGATCATGTCGTGGAAGGCGCCGCGGATCCGGCTTTCCTGCAGATGGGGGATGTCCTTGAAGTTGTCCTTGATGAAGTCCAGCACGAAGTCCTCGACCTGGCCGTAGCGGGAGATGCTCACCGGCAGGTGAAGGCTGGTGATCATGTTGTCCAGGTCCCTGTTGTAGCAGAAGCCGCGGCTGGGCAGGGTGAAGATTATCCTTGCATAGGAGACACTGTTCTGCTCGAAGCGTGCCACAAGCGCCATGGACAGCGCATTCTCCGGATCCCTCACAGGAGATCCCATGGTCCGGAAAAACTGGTAGTCGTACTGCTGGATCGCGATCCTGACCTTGCTCAGCAGCGCGCCCTCAGGAATCGACAGGGCGCCGTTCTTGTCATAGATCCTGGACAGCTGGAACCATTTTGAGTGCATCCTCTTCTTCATGTACCGCAGTTCCACCGCGGCATCCAGTATCATGAGCGTCGAGGCCAGGGATGTCTTGAAGCGCTGTGTGCACAGGCTGCCTCCTATGGTTATCCTCTCCCTGACGGTGCGGCAGGCCGTGCTGTTGATCGTATCCAGAAGAATTCTGGGCAGGACGAGTTTTCCTGCCTGCGCGATCTCGTTTATGCTGACCATGGCCCCGAATTCAGCGTACCGGTCGTTTCTCAGGAAGTGATGGAGTTCCTCTATCTTGTCCAGCGAGATGATCTCCATGTTGCCCCTGACCGCAGGGTAGAAGTCGGCGCGGCTCATTATCTCGGTGCCGCCGGCCCAGAGGAAGAAGTCCGTGTCGCGGTAGTTCAGTATCGTGTTGTTGTATGCCGCGATGTTCTCAGGCTCATGGATGTTGGGACTTCTAAGCTCTACGTACATTCTTCCTCTTCCTCCTGTTGAGAATACTCTCCCTGACCACTTTCAGAAAGCCGTCGCTGTCCATGCAGTCGCAGTCGATCAGGGCGGCCTCTGCAAGGACCTCCCCGCTGTCGAAGTCTCCTCCCGTCACCTCATATCGTCTCACTATGGACTCAATAAGCAGGGACCGTGCGGCGCGGCAGCGGTCGCAGGGGTAGTTCTGCATGCTGGAGTAGGCCTTTTCTATGTCCCTGTAGTCCCTGGTCTTGGAAAAACCGTCGAAGGTCGTGATCGTCTTCCCCCTGACTTCGAAGGCGGGAACCAGGCAGGAGAGCACTGCCTTGCCGTCCATCAGGACAACACACAGCCCGCACATCCTCCCGCTGCAGGCGAAGGATGTTGACTTGATCTCCAGATCATCCGAAAGGAGCAGGTTGAGCGGCTTGTCGCTTGAGACCGACAGCGTGTAGTACTTTCCGTCTACCGTGAACTCTATTCTCATTCGGCTCCTCCTTCCCTGTAGGCCTTCTCTATGCCCTTCTCATCGCTGGGAAGCGTCTCCGCTATGTTGGAGAGGTTGAGCTTCAGCGCAGACAGGTAGCTTGCCCGGGTCAGGCCGTCGAGGGCAGCCTCCAGGCTTGTGAGGCCGCCTGCCTGCCAGTCCTTCCTCACGATGTTCACGCGGAAGGGCCTGAGCGGGTCATCAGAGATTCTCGCGCCGCATTCCTTCAGCGTGCCGATCACTCTGGACCTGATCATGGCGTTGAGATGCCTCGTGCTTATGTTCGAATCGCTTGCCACCGCAACCCAGGCTTCCAGTGCGATCGGGGTGAAGCTGATGTTGTCGAGCTTGGTCTCCACAATGACGGCGGCAGCCCCGCGCTGTTCGAATTCACAGGGCATGAGCTTCTCGTCGCAGTCGAAGACAAGAGAGACCGGCGGCGTGCTGCCATCCAGGTTGAGCTTCGCCGCGGCGGCGGCCAGCTGTATCGGGAAGTGCCCGCTGTGCCGGTAAAGGATATCAGGACCTGAATCCGTCATCGTCCCGTCGTTGTCCAGAATTATGACGTCGGCATGGTCGCCCAGGTCCATCTCGTGCTCAATGATCTTTTCTGCCATGTCTCCGGCCGCATCATTCTCCGGGAATGATGTCAGGAGCGTCACATTGTGCTTTTCAGTCAGCGTTATCTTTGCCTGGGCCTGACTTGTCTTGGCGAAGCTTGTCGAAAAGCCTGCGATTGAGTAGCCGCTTGCAAGCCCTATGCCCCGGTTGAATGAGAGTATGCTGAAGTCGTCGCACTGCGTGGTGTAGCTCGCCCACTTGCGGTTGAAATCGCTCATCTCGACGATGTCGTCATCCAGACGCGCCAGCTGGGACAGGTCGGCAGAGGGCATGTAGTCAGTGAATGGCCGCTTGTCGGCCATGACATATTCCTTCCACTGCGCCGGCGGGGTCTCGAAGGCCTGGGCCAGCAGCGTGCAGTGTCTCTCGGTGGAGAAGAGTGCATAGGAATAGGCGGCTGAGGAGTAGGCGAATGAGGGAAGGGAAGGGCTGCGCTTCACTGTCACAGAGGCCTTGAAATGCTTTGTGCGGTAGTTCGGCAGGAGGCCTGCCATCATCTGCCTGATGAACTCATTGTCATCCAGCGCATAGGCGCCCAGCCAGGCGGTGGCTGTGCATTCCTCGTAAACCGGCTTTCCGTCGAGCGTGCATCTGGTCGTCCTGTCCACTTCCAGCGCGGGACCTGCGGACCAGGCCTGACTCTTGAGCACGACCGGTATGCCGCACTTGAGAGCGGCGCACACTCCGATGCAGGCCAGAATGGCCGGCTGGATGAGATACTCGTCATGCCTGCTCTGGTAAGGCATGTTGTGGACAATGACATTTGTCTGGGGGCAGTCTGCCAGACGGGCCACATTGCGCCGGATCAGGGCCGGCCACTGTGTCGGCACCTCGATGTGGATCTTCTCTCCTTCCTGCCAGCATTCGCACACCAGAGCACTTGCCGACACATAGGTTTCAGCCTCGATTCTCGTCCTGGACCTGATTGTCTTGTATTCACCTTCTTCAGCAGGCTCTTCCTGCCCGACAGTCAGCGTGTCAAAGACATCGGCAGGTGCTCCGTCACCATCCTCAAGCGGGTGGCTTGTCAGCCTGACCTGTCTCGAGGCCAGCAGGACGGACTCTGTATCAGGTCCGAAGATGGCCGCCACGGGCTGCCCCGGATAGAGGACTCTGTCCTCCGTCAGCAATGGGATGGATCCACTGAAGATGGACAGGCACGCATCCTGGGCGAAATCACTCTGGCGCAGAGTGAAATAGCGGCTGTCGAGCTCGGGCAGCGTGACACTGTCCAGCTGCACGCCGGCATCCGTGCATGTGACCAGTGTGCCATAGAACTTGTTGCTCTTGTTCTGGCTGTTGCGCATGTGTTCTGCCATGGCCGGAATTCTAACACAAATTAGATTGCATTTTCCATATTCAGGTCTGAATCGTCCTTTCGCGGAGGCTTAGAATCGGGAGTCAGGAGAAAAAGAGATGATCCATGTTATTGAAGAGGCCGAACGCTGCCTTCAGTGCAAGAAGCCGATGTGCATGACCGGCTGCCCCATATCCACGCAGATTCCGACGATGATACGGCTCCTGAGGGAGAATCAGGTCCGTCAGGCCGGAAAGCTGCTTTTTGACAACAACCCGCTTTCCGTCGTCTGCTCTCTGGTGTGCGACCATCAGAGACAGTGTGAGGGGCATTGCGTGCTGGCCCGCAAGGGACAGGGAATCCACATCTCATCAATCGAGAACTATATCAGCGAGACCTGTCTGGACACTGTCGAGATCGACTGCGCCCCGGACAACGGCAATATGATAGCTGTCATCGGTGCCGGACCTGCCGGCATAACGATCGCCATCGAGATGAGGAAGATGGGCTATGACGTGACCATCTTCGACTCCAGGGACAGGATAGGAGGCGTACTGCGCTACGGCATTCCGGAGTTCCGTCTCCCCAAGAGTCTTCTTGACCGGTACAAGGCCAAGCTGATGAACATGGGCATCCGCATCAGGCCCAACACGACAATAGGCGGGGCCCTGGTCATAGATGATCTCCTGCGTGACGGATACAAGGCCATTTTCATCGGAACAGGCGTCTGGAGACCTAAAAAGCTCTCCATCCCAGGCGAAAGTCTGGGAAATGTTCATTTCGCGATAGACTTCCTGGTTAATCCCCAGGCCTACAATGTGGGGCAGCGCGTGGCCATCATCGGGGCCGGAAACACGGCCATGGACGTGGCCCGGACGATACTCCGCTTCCCCGGCTATCATGAGGTCACCATTTTCGCCAGGAGAAATGTCAGCGAGGCCTCCAGTGACGAGATAGAATACGCGATGCTCGAGGGCGCCCGCTTCGAGTACTGCATGCGTCCGGTCAGGATAGAGCGTGACGGGCCCGTCTTCGTACGTACAATCGTCGGTCCTGACGGAAACATCACTGGCGAGGAGGAGGGCGAGGTCCCCTTCCGGGCTGACACGACCTTCATCGCCATATCCCAGGGGCCGAAGAGCAAGCTTGTCGACACTACCGAGGGGCTCAAGCCAAGCAAGAACGGCCTGCTGCTGACCGATGAGAAGGGTGAGACCACGCACCCCGGCATCTTCGCCGCAGGTGATGTCGTCCTCGGTGCCAGGACTGTCGTCGAGGCCACGGCCTACGCCAAGAAGGTCGCCAGAAGCATGGATGAATATGTCAGGAGCCTGTCCTGACGAGCCGCAGCAGGCGGCGTGCTCCGCTTTCCTCCTCAGGACGTCGTAATTGTCCTCCATTCCGGCTATACTTCAGGCCATGGACGTGAAAGAGAGAATGTCACAGCTTGCCGACAGGCTGCTGGAGGCCCAGAGGGCCTATTATGTTGACGGCAGGCCCGTCATGAGCGATCTTGAATACGACGGGCTCTTTGACGAGCTCGTCAGACTGGAGCAGGAGAATCCTCAGTACAGGAGTCCCAGCAGCCCCACGCTGCGGGTCGGAAGCGACCTGACGGCAGACTTTCCGGAAGTTGCCCACACGATACCTGTCCTCTCCCTGGACAAGGCATACAGCGCAGATGAAGTCGTCTCCTGGATGGAGAAGACGATGAGGAACACCTCAAGCGAGCTGTCCTTTGTCGAGGAGGAGAAGATAGACGGGATCTCAATTGTCCTCTATTACGAGGACGGCCTCTTTGTCCGTGCCCTGACCCGCGGCAACGGATATGTCGGCAACGATGTGAGCGACAACATAAAGACGATCAGGGCAGTGCCGCTCAGGCTCACGAAGGATGTCTCCATCGCGGTACGCGGTGAGGTCTATCTTCCGAAGCGGGACTTCGAGATCCTCAAGGCATCTGATCCTGAAGTGGCGAATCCGCGCAACATGGCAGCTGGAGCCGTAAGACGGCAGAAGAGCATAGAGGCGGCAGCCATACCGCTTACCGTCTTCGTCTATGAGGGCTTCTGGACAGATGAGTCCCAGACGCCGAGAGACCACCTCTCGATACTGCGCGCTCTCAGGGATCTGGGCTTCAGGATCAACCCTCATCTGGCAGTGTTCTCATCCTCCCGTGAAAGGTCGCAAGAACTGCTTTCCTCTGCCGGACTTGAGGCCGCGGCCCTCTCATTCTCTGATCTCGGGGCCTATCTTGAGGAGGCTGCCAGGCGGCGGAAGGATCTCGAGTATGAGATAGACGGCATGGTGACGAAGGTCAACGAGCTGGGTGTCAGGCAGTCGCTGGGCTATACGGAACACCATCCCCGCTGGGCGATAGCATATAAGTTCGAATCGCCGCAGGCCGTCACGAAGGTGCTGGGAGTCACCGTGCAGGTCGGAAGAACCGGCAGGATCACTCCTGTGGCCGAGCTTGAGGCCGTGGCTCTGGGCGGAAGCACTGTGAGAAGGGCCACGCTTCACAACCAGGAGTATATCGACGAGCTGGAACTTGCGGTGGGCGACACCGTCTCCGTAGTGAAGCGCGGTGATGTCATCCCTGCCGTGGAGGAGGTTCTGGAGAAGAATGCTGAGGGAAACACCACTTACAGGATTCCTCCCGTCTGTCCTTCCTGTGGCAGCACTCTGGTCCAGAGAGGCGCACACCTCTTCTGCCCTGACAGGGACTGCCCTGACCAGGTCAAGGGCCGCCTGTCCTTCTTCACCGCACGTGACCAGATGGACATGGACTCCATCGGACCCAAAGCCATAGAGAAGCTCTATGACATGGGACTTGTCAGAGACATCCCGGACCTCTACACCTGCGACTATGACAGACTTCTGGGGCAGAAGGGATACGGAGAGAAGATGATCCAGTCATTCAGGAAGGCGGTCGAGGATTCAAGAACGCGTCCGTTCACGACAGTCCTGGCCTCCCTCGGTCTGCCCGAGGTGGGGCAGAAGGGCGCTGAGATACTTGTGAAGGGCGGCTTCGACAGCATGGACAAGCTGCTTGCGGCGAGTGATGCCAGTGATATCGGGGCCTTCACGAAGATCCCCCAGATAGGACAGCAGACCGCCGTTGCGATAATCAGTGCCCTCCAGGATCCTGACATGAGGCGCAGGATCGGACAGCTGAGGGCCTGCGGGCTTCAGTTCACCCAGCAGGAACAGGAGAACAGTCTTGAGCAGATCTTTGCCGGCCAGGTCTGGGCCGTGACGGGAAGTTTCGAGCATTTCAACCCCAGATCGCTGGCGCTGAAGGAGCTTGAAAAAAGAGGGGCTCGTACTGTATCGTCGATCACAGGAAAGACAACGCATCTCCTGCTCGGAACCGGCGGCGGATCCAAGCGGAAGACGGCAGAGGAGCTGGGTGTGAGAATCGTGGACGAGAAGGAGTTCATGGAACTTCTCGGCCGTGGCGGCAAAGAAGGCAGGGCGGCATCCGGCGGACAGCTTTCCTTCGACTTCTGATTATTGGAGGTTATATGAACCAGCTTGCAATCGAACTCAATGAGATCCTTGACTCCTCCGTGGCCGGCGGCTTTCTCTCTGCCGTGGGCAGGCGGATGTATTTCCCGAAAGGAATAGTCGCCCAGAGCGATGAGGCGAAGGAGAAGGCGAAGACATACAACGCGACAGTCGGACTGGCGACCAGCAAGGGTCAGCCGATGCATCTGAGCGACATCATGTCCATGTTCAGGGAGGGTGTCTTCAAGCCGTCCGAGATCTTCAACTATGCGCCGGGCGGCGGCGACAAGGCCCTCAGGGCGGTCTGGAAGGAGGAGATGATCAGGAAGAATCCATCCCTTGCCTCCAGACTGACCAGCGGCTGCATCGTGACAGCAGGACTGACCCATACCATCAGCCTGATGGCGACGCTCTTCTTCGATGAGGGTGACGAGCTTGTGCTTCCGGATCTCTTCTGGGATAACTACGACCTCATTTTCTCCGATCTGAGAGGCTGCGGCATCAGGACATTCAGCTTCTTCAGGGACGGAGGCTTCAACACACAGGGCATGAAGGAGGCCCTTCTTGCGAGTCCCGGCGATCATGTCAGGCTCCTGCTGAACTTCCCGAACAACCCGACCGGCTACACTCCGACAGAAAGCGAGATGGAGGAGCTCGTGCGCGCCATTGTCGAGGTTGCAGAGAGCGGGAAGAAGGTACTGGTGCTCTGCGATGACGCCTACTACGGCCTCTTTTTCGAGGATGACATAGCAGGCGAGAGTCTTTTCGCCCGTCTCGCAGGCGCCCATGAGAACATCTTCGCCATCAAGGGAGACGCAGCCACCAAGGAAGACATGGTCTGGGGCTTCAGGATCGGCTTCGTGACATACGCGTCGAAGGGTTTCACGAAGGAGCATCTGGCGGCGCTTGAGAAGAAGACGCTTGGTGCGATCCGCTGCACGGTATCCAACTGCGACCGTCCCGGTCAGAGCATGCTGCTCAAGGCCTATACCGACGGTGTGAATGTCCAGAGTGACAAGCAGAGGACCAGCGACGAGATGCGCGAGCGCTACCGTGAGATACACAAGGCAGTTTCGAAGCAGCCCACGACGCTGCTCAGGGCCTATCCTTTCAACTCTGGCTACTTCATGGCCTTTGACACACAGGGGCACAGTGCCGAGGAGCTCAGGACCTATCTGCTGGACAAGTACGGCATAGGAACGATCAACATAATGGACAGGACTCTCCGTCTGGCATACTGCTCGGTTGAGAAGGAGGATCTTGAGGATCTGGTCAACACGCTGTTCAAGGCGGCTGGAGAGCTATGGAGCTGAAGACCCGCTTCTACCTGGTGGACGGGGAGGGCCGGAAGTTCATGGGCATCGGCGTCCTCTGGCTGCTTGAGAAGACAGATGAGCTGGGATCCTTGCGCAAGGCCGCAAAAGACATGACAATTTCCTATACCAAGGCTTACAATATGGTCAAACGACTTGAGGAGGCCATCGGCAGGGAAGTGCTTGATCGCCACAAGGGAGGTTCCAGCAGGGACGGGGCATCGCTCACTCCCTTCGGACTACGCCTTGTCAGGCTTTACAGGACCTTCCAGGAGGAGGCCAGGGAAAGGGTCGAGGAGCCTTACAGGAGGTTCCTTGAGGAGCTGGAGAAAAACACGGAGGAAAACTGAATGGGAGACCGTCTTTACGATTTCGACATTGAGACGCTGGGGGAGGCCAAGCTGCAGTCCCCGATCAGAATGAGCCATCAGGGCGGAGACGGCATGGCCGACTACGTCAAGGATGAGGACAAGGTGCTCTACTCGACAGAGACCGAGATTGTCGACGGGAAGAGACAGCCGGTCCACGAGGATACCATGGAGGTCGCCGGACCAAGGGAGAAGATCTATTTCAATCCCAGTCACGTGCACGCCGCGATCTGCACCTGCGGAGGAATCTGCCCGGGACTCAACAATGTCATCAGGGCAGTCGTCAGATGTCTCTGGTACCGCTATGGAGTCAGGAGAATAAGCGGAATACAGTATGGCTATCTGGGACTGCTGGAGAACTCCTCATGGCCCCTGATCCCTCTTGATCCGGATGTGGTGGACGACATCCAGGAGAAGGGCGGCACCATCCTCGGCTCAGCCCGCGGAGGTGGAAAGCAGGTAGAGGAGATCGTTGACTCACTGGAGAGACTCAATATCAACATACTGATCACGATCGGAGGAGACGGAACACTGCGCGGAGCCTATGACATCGGTGAGGAGATTGCCAGGCGCGGGCTCAAGATCGCGGTGGTCGGAGTCCCCAAGACGATTGACAATGATCTGAGCTTCATCGACTCTTCCTTCGGCTTTGACACGGCAGTCACTTCTGCGGTCCCCTCTGTCAGGGGTGCCCATGTGGAGGCCAAGAACTCAATCAACGGCATCGGACTTGTCAAGGTCATGGGACGCGAGTCCGGCTATATCGCGGCGCACACATCTCTTGCCCAGAGTGATGTGAATTTCTGTCTGATCCCGGAAAGCCCCTTTGACCTTGAGGGTCCCAACGGCCTGCTTGAGCATCTCAAGAGGAGAATACTGGAGAGAGGCCATGCGGTCATCCTCGTCGCGGAAGGCGCCGGACAGGAATTCGCTCCGCCGACAGGTGAGACGGATGCGAGCGGCAACATCAAGTACCATGATATCGGCATCTTCCTCAAGGAGAAGATCAAGCAGTACTTCAAGGATGAGGGAATTCCGACATCAATAAAATACATCGACCCGAGCTACATCATCCGCAGCGCCCCGGCCAACAGCTACGACTCGATCTACTGCGCACGTCTCGGCGCTCACGCTGTTCATGCGGCGATGGCAGGCAAGACCCGCTGTCTGGTCAGCCGCGTCAACAACCAGTTTGTCTACCTTCCGATCAAGCAGGCGGTATCAAAGAGGAGCCATGTCGACATCGAGGGAAGCCTCTGGAGGGATGTGCTTGAGAACACACGCCAGCCGTTCAGCATGAAGAACTGAGACTGACGGCAAGGACCAGGAGGGCTGCTGCACATGGATGCACAGCCCTTTTTTCATATCTGCAGATGAGGCTGAGACGGCCGCAGCCTGACTGATCCATCCGGACCGGAGAAAAGAAAGGAGCCGTCGCATAAATCAATTTGAGAATCGGCAGCATCCATCAAACAACCACAGAGCAGGACTTCGGTCCGGGCTTTGTGCATTAAAGCAAGTGAATGAATGCAGAATTTGGGCCCTATGGGACAGAATCTCCCTTGGGCAATTCAGAA